>NZ_JAUSXK010000001.1:685227-1370454 GCF_030815955.1 Microbacterium murale
TTAGGCATATTGATCTAACTCCTGGTCAGAATTTCGGGAAGGTCAGAAGGACTCGTCTTCGCCTGCGCCGTAGAAGTGGGCGCCGTCGAAACCGGGCACCGAATCCTTGAGCGACAGACCGAGCGAGATGAGCTTGTCGCGCACCTCGTCGACCGACTTCTGGCCGAAGTTGCGGATGTTCATGAGCTGAGTCTCAGACAGTGCGACGAGCTCGGACACCGTGTTGATGCCCTCGCGCTTGAGGCAGTTGTACGAGCGTACCGACAGGTCGAGGTCCTCGATCGGCATCGACAGCTCGCTGGAGAGCACGGGCTCCACAGGTGCCGGGCCGATCTCGATGCCCTCAGCCTCGACGTTCAGCTCGCGGGCCAGACCGAACAGCTCGGTCAGGGTCTTCGCGGCCGATGCGACAGCATCGCGCGGAACCATGCTGTTCTTGGTCTCGACATCGAGGATGAGCTTGTCGAAGTCGGTGCGCTCACCGGCACGAGTCGCCTCGACGCGGTAGCTGACCTTGAGGACCGGCGAGTAGATCGAGTCGACGGGGATCTGACCGGCCTCGGCGTACTCGTTGCGGTTCTGCGTTGCCGACACGTAGCCACGGCCACGCTCGATCGTGAGCTCGAGCTCGAACTTCGCGGTGTCGTTGAGCGTCGCGATGACGAGCTCGGGGTTGTGCACCTCGACACCGGCAGGAGCCGAGATGTCAGCGGCGGTCACCTCGCCGGCGCCGGTCTTGCGCAGGTACGCCGTGATCGGCTCGTCGCGCTCTGACGAGACGACGAGCTGCTTGATGTTGAGGATGATCTCGGTGACATCCTCCTTCACGCCGGGGATGGTGCTGAACTCGTGCAGCACGCCGTCGAGGCGGATGCTGGTGACAGCAGCGCCGGGAATCGACGAGAGCAGGCTGCGACGCAGCGCGTTGCCGATGGTGTAGCCGAAGCCGGGCTCGAGCGGCTCGATGATGAATCGGCTGCGATCCTCGGCGATCTTTTCCTCGGTCAGTGTGGGACGCTGTGCAATGAGCACTCTGTGTTCCTTTCGATCACATGCCCGCTATATGACATGTGGTGGGGTGAGGTCTTGAGTTGTGGAAGTCAATGCCCTGAACGGGCGGTGAGTCGCCCGCCCTCAGGCGGGCGACTCGACAGCCGGGTTCAGACGCGGCGGCGCTTCGGCGGACGGCATCCGTTGTGCGCCTGCGGGGTGACGTCCTGGATCGATCCGACCTCGAGGCCTGCGGCCGTCAGCGAGCGGATCGCGGTCTCGCGGCCGGAGCCCGGACCCTTCACGAAGACGTCGACCTTCTTGACGCCGTGCTCCTGAGCCTGGCGGGCGGCCGACTCGGCAGCCATACCTGCGGCGTACGGGGTCGACTTGCGCGAGCCCTTGAAGCCCACTCCACCGGAGGATGCCCAGCTGATGACAGCGCCGGACGGGTCGGTGATCGAAACGATCGTGTTGTTGAACGTCGACTTGATGTGGGCCTGGCCCAGCGCGATGTTCTTCTTTTCCTTGCGGCGCGGCTTGCGCGCGGCGGCCTTGGGTGCAGCCATGAAAGTCTTCTCCTAGTCCCTGGCCGCTGCTTAGCGGGCCTTCTTCTTGCCGGCGACGGTGCGCTTCGGGCCCTTGCGGGTACGGGCGTTGGTCTTGGTGCGCTGTCCGCGGACGGGCAGGCCACGACGGTGGCGGATGCCCTCGTACGAGCCGATCTCGACCTTGCGGCGGATGTCTGCGGTGACCTCGCGGCGCAGGTCACCCTCCACCTTGTAGTTGCCTTCGATGTAGTCGCGAAGGATGATCAGCTGCTCGTCGCTGAGGTCCTTGACGCGGATCGACTCGTCGATCTCGGTCGCCTTGAGGATCTCGACGGAGCGGGTACGGCCGACGCCGTAGATGTAGGTAAGGGCGATCACCACGCGCTTGTCGCGCGGGATGTCAACGCCGGCAAGACGTGCCATGCGGTTCTCCTGGGATGTGTAGAGGTGTGGAGCAGGATATGGACCCGGGCCTCTGTCCCGAGGTGTCACCCACTCGCGTGGGATCTTGATCCTGCCTTATGTGTTCAGTTGTGAGTCAGATCCGAAAGATCAGCCCTGGCGCTGCTTGTGGCGCGGGTTGCTCTTGCAGATGACCATGACGCGTCCGTGACGACGAATCACCTTGCAGTGATCGCACATGGGCTTGACGCTGGGCTTGACCTTCATTTTGTTCCTGTTCGCTGTCTTCGTGCACGCCCTCTCGTGAGGGCATGCCGTTACTTCTCGACCGATCAGCGGTAGCGGTAGACGATACGGCCGCGGGTCAAGTCGTAGGGGCTGAGCTCCACGACCACGCGGTCCTCGGGGATGATGCGGATGTAGTTCTGCCGCATCTTTCCGGAGATCGTTGCAAGGACCTTGTGTCCGTTGCTGAGCTCAACGCGGAACATCGCGTTGGGCAGAGCCTCGGAGATCACGCCCTCGATCTCGATGACACCGTCTTTCTTAGCCATAGCCTCGCTGACGCTTCTGCAGATCGGTCGATCTGCGGTGGATGGGTGATGTGGTGACGCACCGGACGGACATGCCGAAACACGGCGCAACGCACCAACGGTCTATCTTATCGGTCCGGATGCCATCCGGCAACTTGAGACGGGTTCGGGTGCTGCAGGATCAGCCGAGCAGCTTCTCCATCTCGGTGATCTCGCCCTTCTGCAGGTCGAGGCGCTTGCCGTTGACCTCGACGGTCGGGGTGCCTGCGATCTCGTGCGCATCGGTCTGAGAGTCGACGAAGTCCATGTACGTACCGTCGGCGATGCACTCTGCGGCGGCGCCTGCTCCCGATTCCTCGGCCAGCGCGGCGAGCTCGTCGTCCGAGAGACCTGTGGAGTTCTCCTCCGGCTGGTTGGCGAAGAGCGCGTTGAAGTAATCCAGTGCCGCGTCCGGAGCCTCGGCTGCGACGCAGTACATCGCGCTGCCGGCGCGTGTGGAGAATTCGGTGTTCTGCGACAGACGGTTCAGGATCGACACCGGGTGGATGTTCAGCGTGATGTCGCCGTTCGCGGCTGCGGCCTGCAGTTGCTCGCCGTAGGACTTCTCGAAATCGCCGCACAGCGGGCACATGAAGTCGACGAACGTGTCGACGGTGTCCTCGCCGTCGCCGAAGGTGATCGCACCGGTCTCATCGTTGATGATCGCGCTCTGCGGTGCGGTCCCTGGATCGGTGGCCTGATTGTTGAGGAAGACCACGACGCCACCGAGCACGACGAGAACGACGACCGACCGCGATCGAGATTCCGATCGCGAACCAGTTGGTGTTGCTCTTTGCTGCTGCCATTGCTGTTCGTTCTCCTGGTGCTGGACGCCTGGGGCGCGGAAAATGCTGTGGGGGGACATGTCTATGGTCCCTGCAAAGTCTATGCACCCGTTGTGAGCGCCGCCGCGCCCCGCCTCCCCGACCAGCGACGAGACCGAGTTCGCGGCATGAGACCGAGCCAGGCCACATCGGTCTCATGCCGTTGCGTCGGTCTCGCGCGTCGGCGGCCGCCATGGCTTTGCCCGCGAGCGGGTTCTGAGCGTGGCCAGCATCGCTGGCACGGGCGGCCGAACCATGCGCACGCCTGCGCCGTCCAGCGCGGCACAGAGAGGTCTCACCTTCCACGCGTCACCGAGATCCCAGCGGCCGAATGGATGCTGATGGCGACGCAGCCGATCTTCCCGCCGCTTCTCATCCCTGAGACGCCGGGCAGCCTCGGCCGGCTCGTCAAGCTCGTACTTGCCCCACCCGTCAGCTTCGCCGATCGCACCGTTCGATCGGAAGTAGAAGTCGCAGCGGTCGACGTGGCCTTCGTAGCGGAACTCGCGCTGCAGTTCGGGCATCTCATACCCGCTCCACATGATGACGGCGCGGCTGATGCTCTCCGCGGGTGACTCCGACAAGGCGTTCGCGTGGTCCCAGACCCAGCGCATCCTCGCGCGGCCCCGCGGATTGTCAAGCTCCCGGCCGCGTGCGATCAGGGCATCCAGCCGCAGTGATCCGCCCTGCACCGCCGAGATAGACGCATCGGCGACGGCTAGAGCATCCGAGGGGTTCATCACCCGCGCCAGGTCGACCACGGTGTCGAGCAGCGATGTGACGAGGGCAGCACCGACCCGAACCACCCGGCGCGGGTCTCGGCTGGTGTGCACTCTGATGTCGCCGTAGCGCTGGGATGCCTTGGCGCGCGGGTCGTAGACATGGATGAACCTGCACTCGCCGAACTGCGGAAGACCGTGGAGTACTCCCGCCGATTCCAGGCAGAGGATGGCATGCGGGTTGAGGCGAAGGTACGCATGCACGCAGACCGCGTACCTCTGCCAGTCATGCAGCGCCAGGTACTGCTTCTTGTCGACGTACACGCCCTTGCGTACGCGAAGCCATCGCGGAGCCTCCAGTCGAAGACCAAGCACCCGCGCGTCTTCACGGGTGTAGAGCGGCAGCGGGGAGAGCAGTTGTGCACGACCGGACAGGGTGTATGCCATACGCACACTTTGAATGCGCAGCATCCCGGCCTCCGGCGGGAAACCCACCTCCTGTGCACAACTCCCCCGCCGGCGATTGCGTGCAGGCGGAGTGGCCCGCGCCGAGTTCGTCTTCGAAACCGAGTCTCTGGCGTGAGACCGAGTTCACTCGACTCGGCTTCACGCCGCCAACTCGGTCTCGGTGAAATCCCCCGGGGGGACGCGCGGGCTAGGCGACGGGCGTGGGAACCACGCCGAAGGGGGCGAGGCCGGCGGCACCGCCGTCGGGGGCCGTCAGGACCCAGATGCCGTCCGCATGCCGTGCCACGCTGTGCTCCCAGTGGGAGCCGTCAGAGCCGTCGACTGTCGAGACGGTCCAGTCGTCGTCCTCGATGTATGTCTCCTCGCCACCGGCCGTGACCATCGGCTCGATCGCCAGCACCAGCCCGGACTTGACGTCAGGACCGGGGTCCGGAGTGCGGTAGTTGAAGACGCTTGGGGCCTCGTGCATCTTGCGGCCGATGCCGTGGCCGACGTATTCGCGAAGGATGCCGTAGGTCTCCCCCGACACCTCGGAGACGCCCTGCGCCTCGATGTACCCCTGAATGGCTGCGCCGATCTCGCCGATGTTCCCGGCGGTCGCCATCGCGGCGATACCTGCCCACATAGACCCCTCGGTCACGCGCGAGAGCTCGTCACGCGCAGCGACCAGAGAAGGACGAGTCTCATCGGGCACGACCACGGTGATCGCGCTGTCACCGTTCCATCCCTGGAACTGTGCTCCGCAGTCGACCGAGACGATATCGCCGGGCTGCAGCACACGATCGCCCGGGATGCCGTGCACGACCTCTTGGTTCACCGACACGCAGATCGTGTGGTGGTAGCCGCGCACGAGCTGAAAGTTCGAATCGGCACCATGGGCACGGATCGTACGGTTCGCGATCGTGTCGAGCTCAAGAGTCGTGACGCCGGCGCGGATCAGCGGCCGCACCGCATCGAGCGCGGCGGCCGTGATGAGACCCGGCTCGACCATCGCCTGCAGCTGAGCCGGTGTCTTGTAGATGGAACGGCGGAACATGTCGAAGGCGACGATCAGACGGCGACGACGAGCCCGCGAGCGGTCAGCGCAGCGAAGATGCGCTCCGTGATCTCGTTGAGCGAACCGACACCGTCGATCCGATCCACGATGCCACGCTCTCCGTAGACGTCGAGGATCGGAGCCGTCTCGTTCTCGTAGATGTCCAGACGATGCGAGATGCCCGCTTCGGTGTCATCCGCCACGGCCCTCCTCCTTCGCGCGAACGCTCAGGCGCTTGATGCTCTCCTCGCGAGGGACATCGAGAAGGATCACTGCGTCGAGAGCATCGCCGCGTGCGCCGAGGAACTCGTCGAGGTGCCCGACCTGCACGGCGTTGCGAGGGTAGCCGTCCAGCAGGAAGCCGGAAGAGGCGTCGTCCTGCGAAAGCCTGTCGCGCACGATCTCACTCGTCAGCTCGTCCGGTACGAGGTCACCGCGAGCGGTGATCTCGCTCACCTGCGCACCGAGGGCGGTACCGCCCTTGATGTTCGCACGGAAGATGTCGCCGGTGGAGACCACCGGGATGCCGAACGCCGAGGCGATGCGCACGCCTTGCGTGCCCTTGCCGGAGCCCTGCGGGCCGACGATGAGAAGTCGAGCGGATGCTGTCAACGGAGAAGCCCTTCGTAATGGCGCTGCTGGAGCTGTGCGTCGATCTGCTTGACGGTCTCCAGCCCCACACCCACGATGATGAGGATCGAGGCACCACCGAACGGGAAGTTCTGATTGGCACCGACGGTGGCCAGAGCGATCAGCGGGATGAGCGCGATCAGGCCGAGGTAGATCGAACCTGGGAACGTGATACGGGTGAGCACGAAGTCCAGGTACTCGGCGGTGGGACGACCGGCACGGATGCCGGGGATGAACCCGCCGTACTTCTTCATGTTGTCGGCGACCTCGACGGGGTTGAACGTGATCGCGACGTAGAAGTAGGTGAAGCCGATGATCAGCAGGAAGTACGCCGCCATGTAGAGCGGCTGGTCGCCTGTGGTGAAGTTCTGCGAGATCCACACGACCCATGCGGCCGGCTCAGAGCCGTCCTGCGGAGTGTTGAACTGCGCGATGAGCATTGGGATGTACAGCAGCGACGAGGCGAAGATGATCGGGATCACACCCGCCATGTTCACCTTGATCGGGATGTAGGTGTTCGTGCCGCCGTACGTGCGGCGTCCGACCATCCGCTTGGCGTACTGCACAGGGATTCGTCGTTGCGACTGCTCGACGAAGACGACGAGGCCCGTGACGACGATGCCGACGGCGAGCACAAGCAGGAACACTTCGAGGCCGTTCGACTCGAAGATCGCCCACATCGCTGCCGGGAAGGTCGCAGCGATCGAGGTGAAGATCAGCAGCGACATGCCGTTGCCGATGCCACGCTCGGTGACGAGTTCTGCGAACCACATGATCAGACCGGTGCCGGCGGTCATCGCGATGATGATGAGCAGCTGCGCCCACCAGACGTCGTTCGTCAGAAGCTGCTGACATGCGGCGATGTCGGTCGTGCCGAACAGCTGTCCGCTGCGCGCCACGGTGACGAGGGTCGTCGACTGCAGGAGTGCGAGAGCGATGGTGAGGTAGCGCGTGTACTGGGTCAGACGGGCCTGGCCGGCCTGGCCCTCTTTGTGCAGCGCCTCGAAGTGCGGGATGACCACGCGCAGCAGCTGCGTGATGATCGTCGCGGTGATGTACGGCATGACGCCGAGCGCGAAGATCGACAGCTGCAGCAGAGCGCCGCCGGAGAACAGGTTGACCAGGCTGAGCAGGCCCTCGGTACCGGCGTTCAGACGCAGGCACTCCTCGACGTTCGGGAAATGAACGAACGGGGCGGGCACGTGCGATCCGAGCCGGTAGATGGCGATGATCGCCAGAGTGAAACCGATCTTCCGACGCAGGTCGGGCGTGCGGAAGATCCGCGCGATAGCGCTAAACAAAGGCGTTCCTCCTGAAAGGTTGCCGTTCCGCGGAGGAAAGGCTGAAAGACCAGGGTAACGCACGAGAGGGGCCGGAGAATCTCCGACCCCTCTTGCGCAGTGGTTACTTGACGGATCCGCCCGCGGCCACGATCTTCTCCTCGGCAGAACCCGAGACCTTGTCGACCGAGACAGTGAGCTTCACGGCGATGTCGCCGTTTCCGAGAACCTTGACCTTCTCGTTCTTGCGAACAGCACCCTTGGCGACCAGGTCGCCCACGGTGACGTCGCCACCCTTGGGGTACAGCTCCGCGAGCTTCTCCAGGTTCACGACCTGGTACTCGACGCGGAACGGGTTCTTGAACCCGCGCAGCTTCGGGGTGCGCATGTGCAGAGGCATCTGCCCACCCTCGAAGCCGACGCGAACGGTATTGCGGGCCTTGGTGCCCTTGGTGCCACGACCAGCGGTCTTGCCCTTGGAGCCCTCACCACGACCGACACGGGTCTTCGCAGTGTTGGCGCCGGGGACCGGACGCAGGTGGTGCACCTTGAGCACACCGGGACGGGATGCCGGGGCATCCGCCTTCGGTGCAGCCTTCTTGCTCTTGGGAGCAGGCTTCTTCGCAGCAGAGTCAGCCTTGGCGTCGGAGGCTGCGGCCTTGGCCGGTGCCTTCTTCGCGGCGGGCTTCTTCTCGGCAGCATCCTTGGCGGCGGCCTTGGGAGCAGCAGCCTTCTTCGGAGCAGCCTTGGCTGCTGCAGCCTTCTTCGGGGCCTTCTCGGCCTCGACGGCGTCGTTCTTCTCAGCCATTAGTCGATCTCCTCAACCTTGACGAGGTGTGCGACGGTCTTGACGTAACCGCGCGTCTGCGCGTCGTCGGGGCGGACGGTGCTGTCGCCGATCCGCTTCAGACCGAGGCTGCGCAGCGTGTCACGCTGGTACTGCTTCTCGCTCACCTTGGACTTGATCTGGGTCACCTTGAGACGCTGAGCCATCAGGCACCTACCTTCGCTGCAGCCGCAGCTGCGGCCTTGGCCTCGTTACGGATGATGATGTCCGGAACGACGGCGTCGTACTCGAGGCCGCGGCGAGCCGCGACTGCACGAGGCTCTTCGAGGCTCTTCAGGGCCGCGACCGTCGCGTGCACGATGTTGATCGTGTTCGACGAGCCGAGCGACTTGGAGAGGACATCATGGATGCCTGCGCACTCGAGGACGGCGCGGACGGGACCACCGGCGATGACACCGGTACCGGCAGCAGCCGGACGCAGCAGTACGACGCCGGCAGCGGCTTCGCCCTGCACCGGGTGCGGAACCGTGGTTCCGACGCGGGGCACGCGGAAGAAGTTGCGCTTGGCCTCTTCGACACCCTTGGAGATGGCCAGGGGCACCTCACGGGCCTTGCCGTAGCCGACACCGACCAGTCCGTTGCCGTCGCCGACGACCACGAGAGCGGTGAAGCTGAACCGACGTCCACCCTTCACGACCTTCGAGACGCGGTTGATGGTGACGACGCGCTCCAGGAACTGGTTGTCGCCGCGATCGCGCGAATTGCGGTCACGACCACCCTGGTTGCGGTCACGGCCGCCGCGGCGACCTTCGCGCGCGGGCTCTGCCTGTGTCGTGCCGGCAGCCGTCTCGGAGACGGCAGGGGCCGTCTCGGGAGCGGCAGCAGCCGTTTCGGTCACTTCGTTCTCCTTGTTGTCACTCACAGTGCCAGCCCCCCTTCACGGGCGCCGTCGGCGATGGCCGCGACGCGGCCCGCGTAGCGGTTGCCACCACGGTCGAAGACGACCTCGGTGTAGCCGGCAGCCTTTGCACGCTCAGCGACGAGCTCGCCGACCTTGCGTGCCTTGGCGGTCTTGTCGCCCTCGAACGAGCGCAGCTCGGTCTCGAGCGTGGACGCCGAGGCGACCGTGTGGCCCTTGCTGTCGTCGACCAGCTGGACGAAGACGTGGCGAGCCGAACGGTTGACGACCAGACGCGGACGCGCCTCTGTGCCGACGACCTTCTTGCGAAGGCGGGCGTGACGACGCGCGCGGGCGTCAGACTTTGACTTGAGAGCCATGGTTACTTACCACTCTTTCCGGCCTTGCGACGCACGATCTCGCCGGCGTAGCGCACGCCCTTGCCCTTGTACGGCTCGGGCTTGCGGATCTTGCGGATGTTGGCAGCTGCCTCACCGACAGCCTGCTTGTCGATACCACTCACGGTGACCTTGTTGTTGCCTTCGACCGTGAAAGTGATGCCGGCGGGCGGGTCGACCAGCACGGGGTGCGAGAAGCCGAGAGCGAACTCGACCGAGCTGCCCTTCTGCTGCACGCGGTAACCGGTGCCGACGACCTCAAGACCCTTGGTGTAGCCCTGGGTCACGCCGATGATGTTGTTGTTGATGAGCGTGCGGGTCAGGCCGTGAAGCGACCGCGACTCGCGCTCGTCGTCGGGACGGGAGACAACCACCTGGTTGTCCTCGATCGCGACCTCGATGGGGCTGGCCACCTTCAGGGTGAGCTCACCCTTGGGGCCCTTCACCGCGACCGCACGGCCGTCAACCGAAATGGTGACGTCCGAGGGGATCGAGATGGGAAGTCGTCCAATACGCGACATGTCGAATTACCACACGTAGGCGAGAACTTCTCCGCCCACGCCCTTCTGCTCAGCCTGACGGTCAGTGAGAAGACCGGAGGAAGTGGACAGGATGGCCACGCCGAGGCCGCCGAGAACGGTGGGGAGCTCGGTCGACTTCGCGTAGACACGAAGGCCGGGCTTCGACACGCGCTTGATGCCCGCGATCGAACGCTCGCGGTTCGGGCCGTACTTCAGCGTGAGCGTGAGGTTCTGGCCGACGCGCGCGTCGGTGACCTCGTAGCCTGCGATGTAGCCCTCCTGCTGGAGGATGTCAGCGATGTGCGTCTTGAGCTTGCTCGACGGCAGGGACACGGAGTCGTGGTGTGCCGAGTTCGCGTTGCGCAGACGGGTCAGCAAGTCTGCGACCGGGTCTGTCATTGTCATGGGTGTGTTCCTTTGTTCATGAGGTTTCGGCTGCCGTTACACGACAGACGACCTTCTATGATTCGCAATCTTCAATTGTAAGCGCATGCGGGACCCCCGCCCGACAGGGGGCGGGGGTCCTGAGCATCACGCCTTGGCGTCGTCGGCCGCGAACGGGAAGCCGAGGTGACGCAGCAGCGCACGACCCTCGTCGTCCGTCTTCGCCGTGGTCACGACAGTGATGTCGAATCCACGAACACGGTCGATCTTGTCCTGATCGATCTCGTGGAACACGCTCTGCTCCTGGAGACCGAAGGTGTAGTTGCCGTTGCCGTCGAACTGCTTGCCCGACAGACCGCGGAAGTCGCGGATGCGGGGAAGCGCCAGCGAGACCAGACGGTCGACGAACTCCCACGCACGGTCGCCACGGAGGGTGACGTGCGCGCCGATGGCCTGACCTTCACGCAGCTTGAACTGCGCGATGGACTTGCGAGCCTTCGTGACGATCGGCTTCTGGCCGGTGATCTTGGTGAGGTCCTCGACCGCACCATCGATCACCTTGCTGTCGCGAGCCGCCTCACCGACACCGGTGTTGACGACGACCTTGACGAGACCAGGAATCTGCATCACGTTCTTGTAGCCGAACTCGTCCTGCAGCTTCTGCTGGATCTCGGCCTTGTACTTCTGCTTCAGGCGCGGCTGGATCTTGCCAGCCGGCGCGGCAGTGTCGGTGCTCATCAGAGGTCCTTACCGCTCTTCTTCGCGTAACGCACGCGGACGGTGCGCTTGACGCCGTCCTTTGTCCGCTCCTCGACCCGGTGGCCGACGCGAGTCGGCTTCTTGGTCTCGGGGTCGACGATCGCGACGTTCGAGATGTGGATGGGGGCCTCGATTGTCTCGATGCCACCCGTCTTGGTGCCACGCTGCGTCTGGCCGACGCGGGTGTGCTTGGTGACGTAGTTCACGCCTTCGACGACGACGCGGTTGCGCTCGGCGAAGATCTCGAGGACCTTGCCCTGCTTGCCGCGGTCGCCGCCACGCTCGGGCTTCGCACCCGAGATGACCTGAACCAGGTCACCCTTCTTGATTTTCGCCATGATCAGATAACCTCCGGCGCGAGCGAGACGATCTTCATGAACTTCTTGTCGCGAAGCTCACGACCGACCGGTCCGAAGATGCGGGTGCCACGGGGCTCCCCGTCAGTCTTCAGGATGACGGCGGCGTTCTCGTCGAACTTGATGTAGGAGCCGTCCGGACGACGGACTTCCTTCTTGGTACGGACGATGACCGCCTTGACGACGTCGCCCTTCTTGACGTTGCCGCCCGGGATCGCGTCCTTGACAGTGGCGACGATGGTGTCACCCAGACCTGCGTAACGGCGGCGTGAGCCACCGAGAACGCGGATCGTGAGAAGCTCCTTCGCACCGGTGTTGTCGGCGACCTTGAGGCGGGATTCCTGCTGAATCACTATTACTCCTTAAGCAAGCCGGAGGCTTACTTGGCCTTTTCGACGATCTCGACCAGGCGCCAGCGCTTGGTGGCGCTGAGCGGACGGGTCTCACTGATGACAACGAGGTCGCCGATGCCCGCCGAGTTGGTCTCGTCGTGCACCTTGCGCTTCTCGGTACGGCGGATGACCTTGCCGTAGAGCGGGTGCTTCACGCGGTCTTCGACCTCGACGACGATGGTCTTGTCCATCTTGTCGCTGACGACGTAGCCGCGCTGCGTCTTGCGGTAGCCGCGGGCGTTCTCGTCACGCACATCGTGCGAGACGGGAGCTTCCACTTCCGCTTCCTTCTTGGTGGCCATTACTCAGCCTTCCCTTCGGCGTCAGCCGAGGCATCCTCGGACTTCTTCGCCTTCGACTTGGACGCCTTCTTGGCCGGAGCCTCGACGGGAGCAGGCGTCGCACGGATGCCCAGCTCGCGTTCGCGGATCACGGTGTACAGGCGCGCGATGTCGCGCTTGACGGCGCGGATGCGGCCGTGGCTCTCCAGCTGACCGGTGGCCGACTGGAAACGGAGGTTGAACAGCTCCTCCTTGGCCTTACGCAGCTCCTCGACGAGGCGCTGGTCTTCGAACGTGTCGAGCTCTGCCGGAGCGAGCTCCTTGGTGCCGATCGCCATTACGCGTCGCCCTCCTCGCGCTTGATGATGCGTGCCTTGAGAGGCAGCTTGTGAATTGCTCGGGTCAGAGCTTCGCGAGCGAGTTCCTCGCTGACGCCTGCGACCTCGAAGAGGACGCGACCCGGCTTGACGTTCGAGACCCACCACTCAGGCGAACCCTTACCGGAACCCATGCGGGTCTCAGCAGGCTTCTTCGTGAGCGGACGGTCCGGGTAGATGTTGATCCACACCTTTCCGCCACGCTTGATGTGACGCGTCATCGCGATACGAGCTGCCTCGATCTGACGGTTGGTCACGTAAGCGGGCGTGAGGGCCTGGATGCCGTACTCGCCGAAGGAGACCTTCGTGCCGCCGGTAGCGTGCCCGGTACGACCCGGGTGGTGCTGCTTGCGGAACTTGACCTTACGGGGGATGAGCATTATGCCGACGCTCCTTCTGCAACAGGTGCCTCGTTGCGCGGGCCACGACGACGGTCGCCGCCACGGTCGCGCGAAGGCTTCTGGTTGGCCTGCTCGCGGGCAAGCTCCTTGGCGGTGAGATCACCCTTGTAGATCCAGACCTTCACGCCGATACGGCCGAAGGTGGTGCGTGCCTCGTAGAAGCCGTAGTCGATGTTCGCGCGCAGCGTGTGCAGCGGCACACGACCCTCGCGGTAGAACTCCGACCGGCTCATCTCGGCGCCGCCGAGGCGGCCGGAGACCTGGATGCGGATGCCCTTGGCACCAGCGCGCTGCGCGCCCTGGAGACCCTTGCGCATCGCACGACGGAACGCCACGCGAGCAGAGAGCTGCTCGGCAATGCCCTGCGCGACGAGCTGAGCGTCAGCCTCGGGGTTCTTGACCTCGAGGATGTTCAGCTGGATCTGCTTGCCCGAGAGCTTCTCGAGGTCGCCACGGATCCGCTCGGCCTCAGCACCACGACGACCGATCACGATGCCCGGACGGGCGGTGTGGATGTCGACGCGGACGCGGTCACGGGTGCGCTCGATCTCGATGTTCGAGACACCGGCGCGGTCGAGCTGCTTCTTCAGCAGGTTGCGGATCTTGATGTCCTCAGCCACGTAGTCGGCGTAACGCTGACCAGGCTTCGTCGAGTCAGAGAACCAACGCGAGACGTGATCCGTCGTGATTCCGAGGCGGAAGCCGTACGGGTTTACCTTCTGTCCCATTACTTGCTCGCCTTCTTCTTGCTTTCGCCATCGGCTGCGACAGCAGCCTCCGGCGTCGAGAGCACGACCGTGATGTGGCTCGTGCGCTTCTTGATCTGGAAAGCGCGACCCTGTGCGCGGGGGCGGAAACGCTTGAGCGTCGTGCCCTCGTCGACGTACGCGTTGACCACGTACAGGTCCTGCTCGTCGAGGTACTCGCCGTCGCGATCCGCCTTCACCTGCGCGTTGGCCATGGCCGACGCGACAAGCTTGTAGATCGGCTCACTGGCGCTCTGTGCTGCGAACTTCAGGATCGCAAGAGCCTCCTGGGCCTGCTTGCCCTTGATGAGCGCGACGACACGACGAGCCTTCTGAGGGGTCACGCGGATGTGTCGCACGCGTGCGATGGACTCCACCATTTCTCTCTCCTCTATCGTCCCCGCGTCAGCGGCGACGGCCCTTCTTGTCGTCCTTCTCGTGGCCGCGGAAGGTGCGGGTGGGCGCGAACTCGCCCAGCTTGTGGCCGACCATGCTCTCGGTGACAAACACAGGAATGTGCTTGCGACCATCGTGGACCGCGATCGTGTGACCCAGCATGGCCGGGATGATCATGGACCGGCGAGACCAGGTCTTGATGACGTTCTTGGAACCGGCTTCGTTCTGCACGACGACCTTGCGAAGCAGGTGCTCGTCGACGAAGGGGCCCTTCTTGAGACTCCGTGGCATCTTCTCTACTCCTACTTACGCTTCTTAGACGCGGTGCGACGACGAACGATGTACTTGTCGCTTTCCTTGTTGGCGTGACGGGTACGACCCTCTGCCTGGCCCCAGGGGGTGACAGGGTGACGTCCACCGGAGGTCTTACCCTCACCACCACCGTGCGGGTGATCGACAGGGTTCATGGCGACACCACGCACGGTCGGGCGGATGCCCTTCCAGCGGTTACGGCCGGCCTTGCCCCAGTTGATGTTCGACTGCTCGGCGTTGCCGACCTCGCCGATCGTTGCGCGGCAGCGTGCGTCGACGTTGCGGATCTCACCCGACGGCAGACGGAGCTGCGCGTAGATGCCTTCCTTGGCGACGAGACGAACCGATGCACCGGCAGAACGAGCCATCTTGGCACCGCCGCCGGGGCGGAGTTCGATCGCGTGGATCACGGTACCGGTGGGGATGTTCTTCAGCGGGAGGTTGTTGCCCGGCTTGATGTCAGCCGATGCACCCGACTCGACGACGTCGCCCTGCTTCAGCTTGTTCGGCGCGATGATGTAGCGCTTCTCGCCGTCGAAGTAGTGCAGCAGCGCGATGCGCGCGGTGCGGTTGGGGTCGTACTCGATGTGAGCGACCTTGGCGTTGACGCCGTCCTTGTCATTGCGACGGAAGTCGATGACGCGGTACTGGCGCTTGTGGCCACCACCGATGTGACGGGTCGTGATGCGGCCCTGGTTGTTGCGACCACCGGTCTTCGAGAGCGGGCGCAGCAGCGACTTCTCCGGCGTCGATCGTGTGATCTCGGCGAAGTCAGCCACCGACGAGCCGCGGCGACCCGGGGTCGTGGGCTTGTACTTGCGAATAGCCATGATTGTCCTTTATCCCCCGGATCAGCCGATTGCCGTGAAGATGTCGATGGTGCCCGACTTCAGGCTCACGATGGCGCGCTTGGTGTCCTTGCGCTTTCCCGTGCCGAAGCGGGTGCGACGGGCCTTGCCGACGCGGTTGATCGTGTTGACCGAAGCAACCTTGACGCCGAAGATCTTCTCGATGGCGAGCTTGATCTCAGTCTTCGTAGCACGCGGGTCGACGAGGAAGGTGTACTTGCCTTCGTCGATCAGCGAGTAGCTCTTCTCAGAGACGACCGGCTTCAGGATGATGTCGCGGGGGTCCTTGTTGAACGCCGACTGGAGGGCGCCTACCTGCTCGGTCATGCCGAGACCTCCTCGGTTGTGCCGGTCTTCGAGGCGATGAAGCCCTCGAGCGCGGCCTTGGTGAAGACGATGTCGTCAGAGACGAGTACGTCGTACGCGTTGAGCTGGTCGAACGTCAGCACGTGGATGTTCGCAAGGTTGCGAATGCTCTTCGTGGTGATGTCGTCGCCTCGTTCGATCACGAGGAGAACGTTCTTCGACGTGACGACCGTCGTGAGGAAGCTCACGGCAGCCTTCGTCGAGGGCGCACCGTCGATGCCGAAGGACTCGATGGCGTGCAGACGGTCACCGCGGAAGCGGTCGCTGAGCGAGCCCAGGAGGGCCGCGGCGATCATCTTCTTGGGTGTGCGCTGCGAGTAGTCACGCGGCTTGGGGCCGTGGACGATGCCACCACCGGTCATGTGCGGCGCGCGGATCGAGCCCTGACGGGCGTTACCCGTGCCCTTCTGCTTGAAGGGCTTGCGGCCTGCACCGGAGACCTCACCGCGACGCTTGGTCGAGTGAGTGCCCTGGCGAGCTGCCGCGAGCTGCGCGACGACGACCTGGTGGATGAGCGGAATGTTCGTCTTGACGTCGAAGAGCGAGGCGGGCAGCTCGATCGAGCCTGCCTTCTTGCCGTCGGCCTTGAGGACGTCGAGCGCGAGAGACGAGTCAGCCATGGACTAGGCCCCCTTCACTGCGTTGCGGACGTAGACGACGCGGCCACGAGCACCGGGAACAGCGCCCTTGACGAGCATCAGTCCCTTGTCGGTGTCGATGCCGTGCACCGTCAGATTGAGAACGGTCACGCGCTCGCCACCCATACGGCCGGCCATGCGCATTCCCTTGAAGACGCGGCTCGGGGTCGAGGACGCGCCGATCGAGCCGGGCTTGCGGTGGTTGCGGTGCGAACCGTGGGATGCCGAAACGCCCTTGAAGTTGTGGCGCTTCATGACACCCGCGGTGCCCTTGCCCTTGCTGGTGCCGACGACGTCGACCAGCTGGCCTGCCTCGAAGAGACCGTCGACCGTGAGCTCCTGACCAAGCGAATAGTCAGCAGCATCCGCAGTGCGGATCTCGGTGACGTGGCGGCGCGGCGTGACGCCGGCAGCCTCGAAGTGGGCCGTAAGGGGGGCTGGTTGACCTTGCGCGGGTCGATCTGTCCGGCCGCGATCTGAACAGCGTTGTAGCCGTCCTTCTCGGGCGTGCGGATCTGGGTGACCACGTTCGGTGCCAGCTCGATGACGGTGACGGGGACGAGCTTGCCGTCCGCGTTCCACACCTGAGTCATGCCGAGCTTCGTGCCCAGCATTCCCTTGGAAATCTTTGAATTGATGTCAACCATGCCGAGCCTCAGAGCTTGATCTCGATGTTGACATCGGCCGGGAGGTCGAGACGCATCAGCGAGTCGACAGCCTTGGGCGTCGGGTCGACGATGTCGATCAGACGCTTGTGGGTGCGCATCTCGAAGTGCTCGCGGCTGTCCTTGTACTTGTGGGGCGACCGGATGACGCACACGACGTTCTTCTCGGTCGGAAGCGGCACCGGGCCGACGACAGTCGCGCCCGCACGGGTCACGGTGTCTACGATCTTGCGCGCCGACGAGTCGATGACCTCGTGGTCATACGACTTCAGGCGTATGCGGATTTTCTGTCCCGCCATTGTCTGTTCACTCTCTATAAGGCGTCTTACCGTCCTGGGCCGGGTGACCCAGGGGCATTGGACGCACGTCGACGCTGTTCGCGCCTCGGCACTCGAAAGACTCTTGCGAGCCGATCTGCTGCACCACTGTTCTTCTGTCATCCCGCGCATCTCCCGACGCACGGCAGAACCTCCGTGAGGAGGTGGTTGCTGTTCTGCCACCCGCGGCCTAGGTCCCTGCGCGCGATCTCCTGGGAGATGACGCCGCCTATGCACTGCCCTGGTGGTGATCCGATGGGCACACAAAGTGCACCGCCGGAATGTGGAACCTGTCTATTCTGCCAGCCGGATTTCACTTACGCAAACCCGGGCGTGTCGCGCACCGGATCGAGTGCTCTGCACACCTTCAGAACAGCCGGGAACGGGGTGAGGCATCCCCATGCCCCACCCCGCCTTGGGGAGTGTTCAGTGCGAGGGGGCACACCGAACACGAGGATCCTGACGCGGAGGGACGCCGGAATCCTCGTCAAGGGCGCGGCGGCTCGACCGCCGCGGATGCGAGGCGGGGCATCGGCGCACAGACGGCGCACGACTCGTGATGATCCCCAAAATCATTCCCCAGATTCACGCGCAGCTTGGCTGCGCATTCACAGTTCGCCGAACCCCTTCGACGAACTCAGCCGCAAGATCCCCAGGCGGCTGTGTTCATATTACACGGGAAGGGACGACGCACCCAGGTGCGCCGTCCCTTCCAGAAGACTGTCTACTACTCGTTGCCGACGGCCTTGTCTGCGCCATCGCGGATCTCGTCGATCTTGTCGGCAGCACCCGGTGCCACCTTCTTGGCGAAGTCGGCGACGCCGTCGAGAACCTTGTCGCTCACGTCCTCGGCCTGCTCGCTCTTGACCGCCTCGGCGATCTTGTCCTTGTTCTGCTCGTACAGATCTTTGCTCTTGTTGACGATGTCGTCGATGCCCATTACGGGTCCCCCTTGAGGTTGTGACGTCGGCCGAGTCTGCCGAACACTCTCATTCTGCACGGCAACCGCGACAAAGGAAACCCTCCGCTTCGCCACGGAACAACGACAGAGGGGCCGAGCCCGAAGGCCCGACCCCTCTGTGAGGAAGCAGATGCTTACTTGATGATGCTCGTGACCGTACCAGCGCCCACGGTGCGTCCACCCTCACGGATGGCGAAGCCGAGGCCCTCTTCCATAGCGATCGGCTGGATCAGCTCGACCGTCATGTCGGTGGTGTCGCCGGGCATGACCATCTCGGTGCCCTCGGGCAGCGAGATGACGCCGGTGACGTCGGTGGTGCGGAAGTAGAACTGCGGGCGGTAGTTCGTGTAGAAGGGGTTGTGACGGCCGCCCTCTTCCTTCGACAGGATGTACGCGGTGCCCTCGAAGTTCGTGTGAGGGGTGACCGAGCCCGGCTTCACGACGACCTGGCCGCGCTCGACGTCCTCACGCTTGAGGCCGCGAAGCAGCAGACCACAGTTCTCGCCGGCCCATGCCTCGTCGAGCTGCTTGTGGAACATCTCGATACCGGTGACCGTGGTCTTCTGCGTCGCGCGGATGCCGACGATCTCGACCTCGGAGTTGATCGCGAGAGTGCCACGCTCGGCGCGGCCGGTGACGACCGTTCCACGACCGGTGATCGTGAAGACGTCCTCGATCGGCATGAGGAAGGGCTTGTCACGGTCGCGCTCCGGGTCCGGAACGCTGTTGTCTACGGCTTCCATGAGCTCGACGATCTTGTTGACCCACTTCTCGTCGCCCTCGAGCGCCTTGAGCGCCGAGACCTGAACGACCGGAGCGTCCTCGTCGAAGCCCTGAGCTGCGAGCAGCTCGCGGACCTCGAGCTCGACGAGCTCCAGGATCTCCTCGTCGTCGACCATGTCGCTCTTGTTCAGCGCGACGAGCAGGTACGGCACGCCGACCTGCTTGGCGAGCAGAACGTGCTCACGGGTCTGAGCCATCGGGCCGTCAGTGGCGGCGACCACGAGGATGGCACCGTCCATCTGGGCTGCACCGGTGATCATGTTCTTGACGTAGTCGGCGTGGCCGGGGGCGTCAACGTGCGCGTAGTGGCGCTTGGGGGTCTCGTACTCGATGTGCGAGATGTTGATCGTGATACCACGCTGGCGCTCTTCCGGCGCCGAGTCGATGGAAGCGAAGTCACGCTGCACGTTGGTGTCGGACGGGTACTTGTCTGCGAGCACCTTCGAGATGGCTGCCGACAGCGTCGTCTTGCCGTGGTCGACGTGACCGATCGTTCCGATGTTCACGTGCGGCTTGGTGCGCTCGAACTTGGCCTTGGCCACTTGGTCCTCCTCAGGACGTTCGTGTAGAGATTGCCGAGCACTGGATTGTGACCGGTTCCCTACGGGGTTTGATTCTCAGTTTAGTAGAGAGAGCTTTGTGAAGTTGTGTGTTGTCCGGGCGGCCATGGACCGCCCGGACGAAAGGGCTTACTCGCCCTTGGTCTTCTGGACGATCTCGTCGGCCACGGCCCTGGGGACCTCAGCGTAGGAGTGGAACTCCATCGAGTAAACCGCGCGACCAGAGGTCTTCGAGCGCAGGTCGCCGATGTATCCGAACATCTCGGACAGCGGAACCTGTGCGCGAACGACCTTGACGCCCGCGGCGTCTTCCATCGACTGGATCTGACCACGACGCGAGTTCAGGTCACCGATGACGTCACCCATGTACTCCTCAGGAGTACGAACCTCAACGGCCATGAGCGGTTCGAGAAGAACGGGGTTGGCACGACGGAGAGCTTCCTTGAAGCCCATGGATCCAGCGATCTTGAACGCCATCTCCGAGGAGTCGACGTCGTGAGCTGCACCATCGACGATGGTCGCCTTGACGCCCACGATCGGGAAGCCGGCGAGAACACCGACGTTCATGGCGTCCTGGAAACCGGCATCGATCGAACCGATGTACTCACGCGGGATGCGACCACCGGTGACGGCGTTCACGAACTCGTAAGTCTTCTCGGCATCCAGATCCAGCGGCTCGATGTTGAACTGGATCTTTGCGAACTGACCCGATCCACCGGTCTGCTTCTTGTGCGTGTAGTCGTACTTCTCGACGGCCTTCTTGATCGTCTCGCGGTACGCAACCTGCGGCTTGCCGACGTTCGCCTCGACGTTGAACTCGCGCTTCATGCGATCGACGAGGATGTCGAGGTGCAGCTCGCCCATGCCCTTGATGGTCGTCTGACCGGTCTCGGGGTTGAGCTCCGTGCGGAAGGTCGGGTCCTCTTCAGCGAGCTTCTGGATGGCGACACCCAGCTTCTCCTGGTCGGCCTTGGTCTTCGGCTCGATAGCGACCTCGATGACGGGCTCAGGGAACGTCATCGACTCGAGGACCACCGGAGATGTCGGGTCGGTCAGGGTGTCACCGGTGGTGGTGTCCTTCAGACCGATGACCGCGTAGATGTTTCCGGCGGTGACCGACGGAACAGGGATCTCCTTGTTGGCGTGCATCTGGAAGATCTTCCCGATGCGCTCCTTCTTGCCCTTGGTCGAGTTGATGACCGCGGAGCCGGAGTCGAGGTGACCCGAGTAGACGCGCACGTAGGTGAGGCGACCGAAGAACGGGTGCACTGCGACCTTGAATGCAAGAGCCGCGAACGGGTCGTTCGCATCGGGGTGGCGCTCGATGATCGTGTCGTAGTCCTTCGGGTCGTGCGCCTGAATGGCACCGACGTCGAGGGGGTTCGGCAGGTAATCGATGACCGCGTCCAGCATCGGCTGCACGCCGCGGTTCTTGAACGCAGAGCCGCACAGGACCGGGTAGATCTCCGAGGCAACGGTCAGCTTGCGGATCGCGCCCTTGATCTCGGCGACGGAGAGCTCTTCGCCTCCGAAGAACTTCTCGAGCAGCGCGTCATCCGTTTCGGCGACGGTCTCGAGGAGCAGCTGACGGTACTCGGCAGCCTTCTCCTTGAGGTCAGCAGGAATCTCCTGGATCTCGTACTTGGCGCCCATGGTCACGTCGCCCTTGGAGTCACCCTCCCAGACGAGTGCACGCATCTCGACGAGGTCGACGACGCCGACGAAGTCGTTCTCCGCACCGATGGGCAGCTGGATGACCAGCGGCTTCGCACCGAGGCGGTTGATGATCGTGTCGACGGTGAAGTAGAAGTCAGCGCCGAGCTTGTCCATCTTGTTGACGAAGCAGATGCGCGGAACGTTGTACTTGTCAGCCTGACGCCACACGGTCTCGGACTGGGGCTCGACGCCCTCCTTGCCGTCGAAGACGGCAACCGCGCCATCGAGAACGCGGAGCGAGCGCTCCACCTCGACGGTGAAGTCCACGTGACCGGGGGTGTCGATGATGTTGATCTGGTTCTTGTCCCAGTAGCAGGTCACGGCGGCAGACGTGATCGTGATGCCGCGTTCCTTCTCCTGCTCCATCCAGTCGGTGGTCGAGGCGCCATCGTGCGTCTCGCCGAGCTTGTGGTTGACGCCCGTGTAGAACAGGATGCGCTCGGTGGTGGTGGTCTTGCCGGCATCGATGTGCGCCATGATGCCGATGTTGCGGACCTTGCTCAGGTCGGTGAGCACGTCTTGTGCCACAGGAGTGTCCTTATCTTCGAGATGTCGCTGAGCGACGAGGTGAAGGGTGCTCGGTCAGGGGCGGAGGCCGCCCCTGACCGAGCGAAGCTGTTTACCAGCGGTAGTGAGCGAACGCGCGGTTCGACTCGGCCATCTTGTGAGTGTCCTCACGGCGCTTGACCGCAGCGCCCAGGCCGTTCGAGGCATCCAGAATCTCGTTCTGGAGGCGCTCGGTCATGGTCTTCTCACGACGACCCTTGGCGTAGCTGACGAGCCAGCGCAGCGCGAGGGTGTTCGCACGGTGAGGCTTGACCTCGACCGGGACCTGGTAGGTCGAGCCACCGACGCGGCGGCTGCGGACCTCGAGGGTGGGGCGCACGTTGTCGAGCGCCTTCTTCAGGGTGGCGACGGCATCCTGGCTGTTCTTCGCCTCGACGCCGCGGAGGGCGCCGTAGACGATCGACTCGGCCAGCGACTTCTTGCCGTCGACGAGGATCTTGTTCACCAGCGAGGTGACGATCGGAGCGCCGTATACCGGGTCGTTGACGACGGGGCGCTTGGGGGCGGGACCCTTACGAGGCATCTAACTCAACCCTTCTTCGCACCGTAGCGGGAACGAGCCTGCTTACGGTTCTTGACTGCCTGGGTGTCCAGGGCGCCACGGACGATCTTGTAACGCACACCGGGGAGGTCCTTGACACGACCGCCGCGGACGAGCACCAGGGAGTGCTCCTGCAGGTTGTGGCCCTCGCCGGGGATGTAGGCGGTGACCTCGGCCCCGTTGCGGAGCTTCACGCGAGCGACCTTGCGCATCGCCGAGTTCGGCTTCTTCGGGGTGGTGGTGTAGACGCGGGTGCATACCCCGGCCTGCTGCGGGTTCGACTTGAGCGCCGGCGCCTTGGTCTTGGTGACCTTGGGCGAGCGACCCTTGCGAACCAACTGCTGAATGGTTGGCACGTTCTCTCCTCATAATGCTGCACGGTGACAGCGTGATGGGTTTCACATCATGACCCACCGGCACGCCGGAACCGACGTGCTTTTTGGTGTGATGGGTATGCCGTGGGGGCAGACCGATATGGATCGGAGCCCGTGTGCAGGCACGCCGAGACGTGCACACACCTGATCAAGTGTAATGCCGCGTAACGTTCGCGGTCAAATGACGGCGGATGCTGCAGTCCTCCGGAGCGCAGAGACCCGAAGCGAGGCGATTCACCGCAGGTCCCGGATGCGAGCGACCACGGTGTCAGCATCCCCGCTGCGCCGCTCGTACGTGACCGCGATGATGAGCAGTACGGCTCCGATCACGGCAAGTGTGATCCACCACGGCATCGATTCGATCCCCCGACCGATCTGCACCGAGAAGACGAGCACGTTCTCGATCGGCAGCACGATCATACCCAGGATGAACGGTGCAGCGAGCCGTCTGCCCGCTCCGACCATGATCGCAGCGAGTGCGAGCACCATGACGAGGATCGCGCGCCAGGTCAGCGGATCGGTGAACGTCGCGGCGATCGACGCGCTCATCATCGTGACGATGCCCGGCGCGAGCAGCGGCCAGGAGCCGAGGCGTCCGGCCGGCCAGGCGTTCAGCCCACCCGCGGTGCGTGTCGGTCCGCGCCGCAGCGCATGGATGCCGGCGAGCAGCAGAACGGCGCCGAGCGGCAACGAGAACCACTCCACCCGAAGGTCACGTGGACTCCACGCGACCACAGCCGTCACGAAGGCGACGGCGAACAGGAACCACACCGGAGGCAGCGCTGTGCGCTCCGCGCGTACTGCGGCGGTGAGCATGACGGTGAGGATGCCGATCATCAGCGTCCACATCATCCAGATCGACGCCCAGTCACGCTCGATCGAGAACCAGGTGCCCACGGCGAGCGCGAGCACGGCGGGCGCGAACATCCAGCGGGACGCGCGCAATGGCGAGTCCGCACGCGCTGCCGCGCGGATGCCTCGTCCAGCGCACACCAGGATGATCGCCGCCACCGCGGAGACCGAGATGCAGGCGATGAACAGCGCTGCTCCACTCAGGAAAGCGAGATCGGCGCCGAGGCCCATCCTCACGCCCTGCACGGGGCCGGCGATCGCCGCGACTCCCCCGGCGATCAGGGTCGGCTGCACGAGCGTGCGCATCCGCGCCCTGTTCGCACGCCGACCGATGCGAGCGAACCACGCGGCGATGCCCAGCAACGCCGCGCCGCCCGCGAGCAGCGCGAGTGCTCGCCACGGCACTCCCACGGCAGTGCGCGCATCCGATTCGACGAGGACGAGCAGCGCAAGACTGGGCAGCACGGCGACACCGAGTCCGGCCGCGTAGAGCCCGCGCATGTCCATCCCCCGCGCGCTGAGAACCGCGGCGACAGCCGCCGCGGCGAACGCGGGCGGGAGCAGATACGCCTCGAGCAGGTCGACGCCGTTCATGGTCCACACGCACCACAGGGCACCGGTGAAGGCGGCGCCGGCAACCCACCACCCGTACCGGCGGCGCGTGAACACCGCACTGGCGGCAGCGCCGACGCCGAGAATCACGAGCACGAGGAACGTGGTGCCGAGTCCCGCGGCCTCTCTGGCCAGGGCGAGGACCGTGGCGATCGCTCCGGTCAGCAGCGCCGATGCCTCGATCGCGATGCGGGCGGCAGCCGCGGCATCCGCCGGCAGGCCATTGCGGCGCAACGCGCCTCTGATAGACGTCGTGCTCGGCAGCACGAGAGCCACGATCGCAGCGATCACCGGCAGCGTGACAGGCGAGGCACTGATCGCGAGGAGCTGAGCCCCGAGGCACACGACGACGACCGCGACGGTGGGTACCAGCATCCCGCTCGCGAGCGTCCGAAGCACGATGTTGAGACCAGGGCGTCTGGTCAGCACCAGCGACAGGGCGAGAGCGAACATGAGCGCGGTCGAGAGCGCGGTCCAGCCGCTGCGCTCGAAGATCACCTGCACGATGCCGGCCGCGAACGGCACCGTCGTGACGGCCAGCACGGCATACCAGTCCCGTGCCATGACACGCGGCACGAACGTGACGACGATCGCGCCGATCAGTCCGGCCGACGTCACCAGGCACAGCACTGCGATGCTCCCGAGATCCGTCTGCGCGAGAGCCTGGCCGAGGCACACGAGTGCGTAGGCGAATCCCACCCCGACGTGCAGAAAACGTATCCCGCGGGGCAGCGTCCTGCTCGCAAGAGCCAGCACCGCGATCACGCCGAGACCGGCGAGGGGCGCAGTCAGAGGATCGAGCCACGAGATGAGGATGCCGACCGCGACTGCGCCGTGGACTGCGACGATCAAGACGATGCGGTGGGGCGTGGGCCTGCCGCTCTTACGCCGTGCGCGGCTCAACGCGATCGCCGTGGCGGCGGCCACGCCGAGCACGATGATGAGGCGCGCCGCGAGCGGCAGGAGCGAACTGCACGCGAGAGTGAGCATGGCGAGCGCCGCAGCGCCGATCGCGACGACGTCAGTGCCTGCGCCGAATGCGCGCAGGGACTGACGTCCCCCACTCGCATCCGCAGTCCCGGGGGCATCGGCGACGTGGCCTGCATCGGCGGTGCTGCGGGCGTCGCGATCGCGGGCGAGACCGCCGAACAATGCGAGACCTGCGGCGAGCCCTCCCATGCCGAGCAGCGGCGCCCAGTCCGATGGCTGCGCGAGCACCGTGGCCCCGGTGCCGCGTACGACATCCGAGAGCGCATCGATGACGGTCATCGCGGCGTGCAGCAGTGACAGCATTCCGATCAACGCGACCACCACGATGCCGCCCGCCGCACGCGTTGTGCGCACGATCGTGCGAACCCCTGGCGCCATCGCGACCAGGGCGAATGCGAACGCCGCGGCACTCGGCAGCGCCGCGGGAAGCCACTCACCGGCCGACTGCGCCACCGGAGAGGTGGTCGCTAGCACGAGCGCCGCCGTCGCAGCACCTCCGGCGACGAAACTCCACCAGTGCCGCAGCAGGTGCCTCGTCGCCAGGGCGGCATGCGCGGCGATGAGCGCGAACACCAGGCTGATGCCGAGCATCATCACGACCGTGCCGTTGAAGGAGGAGGCACCGAATACGGCCAACGGTACGGCGCTCAGCACCGCGATCGCCTGGAGCGCGACGAGCGAGCGCTTCGCGACCCGAGGCGATGCCTCGAGGAGGGCGGCAGCGATGAAGGCGGAGCCGAGGTGTCCGAGCGCGGATGCATAGCTCGAACCGGCGGCGTAACCGAGCATCGCCGGCACGATGGCGATGCCGAGCAGCGCGGCCCACTGCCATACGCGGATCTGCGAGAAGCGACCTGCGGCGAGCATCACGGCACCTGCTGCGGCCGTTGCGAGAGCAGCGAGCAACCAGACGGCGGAGTCGGTGCTGCCGAGTTGCGCGAAGGCGTACACGTCGAGCCCCGCGAACACGAGCGCGAGTGCTCCGACTGCTTCCGCGGAGAACTGCAGTCCGCGACGGGCCAGCAGCCATGCACCGCCGAGGAACACGAGGGTCACGAGCCCGACGACCATGCTGCGAAGGGCACGGTCGGAGAGATCGGGATTCAGGAAGGTGAAGATGAGCGCCGCGATGGCGAAGAGCCCGGCCCCGGCGATCGCGAGCACGGACTGCACCGTGGCGCTGCTGCGCGGTGGCTGCGGCACGGACTGGGGCTGCGGGAACGCCGGCGTGCCTGGAGGCGGAGCACCTGGAGTCGAGAGTGCCGGTGCGGTGCCGGCTGCGAGCACGACACCGGCGGTCGCCGGGACGTGCACGAACTGCGGCACCTGGTTCAGCAACGTCTCGCGGACCCGCAGCGCGGCGGCCGCAGCCGTTGACGCATCCCAGAGCTCGGCACCGATGGCACCGCGAAGATCCGCGCCGCAGCGAGGGCAGCATCCGTCGGTCAGATGTTCGGATCCGCAGACCGGGCAGGCCGTGGTGTCGAGCAGATGCCTGGCGGCGCTCTCGCCCCAGCTGATCGTTTCGTTCGCAGTGCTCATCGCTCCCCCTGTTCCGACTGGGCGTCCGTGTCAGGTATCCACCTGAGGATGTCCCCGGGCTGGCATTCGAGCACCTGGCAGATGGCATCGAGGGTGGTGAAGCGCACCGCCTTGGCTCGTCCGTTCTTGAGCACCGCGACGTTCGCCGGGGTGATGCCGATGGCATCCGCGAATTCCTGGACGCTCATCTTCCTTCGCGCCAATTGCACGTCGAGATCGATGACGATGGGCATCAGACGACCTCGGACATGTCCTGCTCGAGCTCGAGTGCCTTGCGCAGCAGTCCGCGCAGCACGACGACGAGGAGCGCGAGGGCCGCGCTGACGACGATGCCGAGGATCGCCAGCAGGGTGAGCGAGAGCGACACTGCCCGGCTCGCGATGATCACGACGTACGAGACGGCGATGAGCGCGCCCGCCGCGGCCAGCGCCCAGAGGATGATGTCGACGTAGCGGAAGGCGTCGTTGCTGAAGATGCGCTCGGCGCGCACCAGCGACAGCAACCGCCATACGCACAGGAGCGTGACCTGCACGAGCGCGAGGAAGAGGATCGCGGCGATGATGCCGGGAATCTCGAGCTGCGCGACGTCGGGATTGCGGATCGCGGTGATTCGCGCCACTTCGGGGATCACCAGGATCTGACTCGCCAGCAGCAGCACGATCATCACGGCGATCAAGGTCTTCAGCACAGCGGTCACACGGGATTGCATCAGTCTGCCTATCGATAAGCGGCCGGTATCTATCGAAAAACGATAGCTCGTGAGAGTCCGCCACTCAAGCCAGTGCCCGCGCTCACAGCAAACCCACGGCTGCAGGGCGACGACCCGCGGCGGCGGCGGCGCGCGAGACCGACTCCGCTGCACGAGCCCGAGTGCGCGCGGCACTGTCTCGTGCTGCAAACGCGGTCTCGTCGGCGGCTGACGTGACTTACGGGGCCTCGGGGTCGAAGGGCGAATCCAGGGAGGACGTCAGTTCCTCGAGCAGCGCCTCGATCTGAGGCTCGACATGCTGCGAGATGGCAGCTTGCACGTTGAGCCGGTGCCGCAGCAGGATGCCGCAGATCTCGCGGCCGACCATGTTCGCGTACTCGTCGGCGAGAGCGACCTCCTGCCGGAGTGCGGCTTTGGCCTCGTCCGTCAGCGGGGGCAGCGGGGGCAGCTCGACGATCTCGTCATCCGCGAGCCCCGCGATCGTGAAGAGGAAGGGCGCGCCCGGCACTGGATCAGGATCGAGCGGGAGCCCTTCGAACTCCGGCTCGAGGTCCTCGGACGGACGATAGCTGCGCGCACGATTGCGCGCCGCCTGCTGATCGAGCTCCGACTGCAGCATCGGCAGGTTGCGAGCGGTGTACTCGGCGACGGCATGATCCACGATCGTCTTGATGCGTGTCGAAAGACCGTGCTGTACGCCGTGCGGAACATTCCCGCCGATTCCGGCGGCGGAGAGGATGGGCGAGCCCAGGCAACGCCGACACGGGGCGACTCGCCCGCGATGAGTGGCCGGCTCCCAGCGCGGCACCCAGCGCAGCCAGGCCTCGACGGCCTGGTCGACCTGCGTCTCTAGCGACCGCTCCACATTCCCCAGAATAGGGCGATACGCGTCAGCACTGGAGATTTCCGCACTGGACGATCAGTTCTCGTCGAGATCGTCGCGTTCCCAGGGCCATCGAGGACGCTTCGCGTGCGTGCGCCGCAGCGCTACACCCGCCCAGGCGGCGATCGCCGCGGTCACGAGAATCACGATGCTCGCGCCACCCGTGACCAGCTCGCCCATGACCGCAAGAGCGTTGATGAACTCGCCGGAGACGAAGATCGCGCCGGTTCCCGCAGCGAGAAGGTGCGCGAGCGCGGTCGCGATCGAGATCGCCCACACCGATCGGAAACGCGGATGTGCCAAGCGCAGCGCGAGCCACAGGAGGCCCGCGAACACCGCGACGGCGACGATCATGCCGACGATGCCCGGTGCCTGTCCCGTTGCGGGCACGGTGATGATGTCGGCATCCGTCACCACGCTCAACGCACCCAGACCGAACACCGCGATCGCGAAGAATCCGATCGTCGTCATAGCCGTCGCCAGGACAGCCGAAACCCCCGCAGGCTCAGGGCCGCGGGGGTCAGGCGAAGAAGTGTCCGTGATTACCTCGGAAGGGTCGGGCCGGCCTCGAGCGTGCGCTCGTACTCACGCTGAGCCTCGATGTTGAGCTCGGTCTTGCGTGCGCCGCTGCGAGCGACCCATGCGCCGAACCAGATGGTGAGCTCGCGGCCGAAGACGAACGCGGCGATCGCGAGGGGGGCGAGCAGCTGACTGCCTACCAGCTCGTTGCCCTCCGACGTCGAGATCAGCCAGAACGGCGCCTCGAAGAGCTGGCCGAGGATGTGGCCGGCATAGGCGAACAGCCCGACGATGATGCCGAATACGACCCAGAGTCCCCAACGTCCGCGGTTGATGACGGCGCCGAGCAGCCAGAACCCGATGAAGAAGAAGACGACCGGAACCCAGAAGCCCCATGTCGTGAGCGGCGTGAGCGCGGCCTCGCCGATGTTCTCACCGGTGACGTCGCCGGCGAGGGCACCGAGACCGAGCGCGGTACCGAGGTAAAGGACCGCGAACACGATCGTCGCAAGCAGTCCGATTCCCGCAGCGGTGCCACGGTTGCCACGGTCACGCGGGGGCTCAGGTGCCTGCACGAAGATCGGCTGCTGCTGCTGAGCGACCGGAGCGACGACGACTGCCGGCTCGGAGGGGACGACCCTGGTCTCAGCGTCATCCGCCACCGGTGGCAGGTACGCGGTATCTGCGATGGAGTCTTCCCGTGCGACATCCGTGTCCGACGTCGAGGTGCGGTCGGCTGCGAAGAGGCCGGTCGGAGCGGCGGATCCGTCGGCCCGGTCGTTGCTGCTGACGCGGTCGCCGAAGCGGTCATCGGCTCCGCCGTCGAAGGATTCGGACTGCTCGTTGAGCTCAGGAGTCGCGAACGTTCCCGGGTGGGACTTCTCGGCCTCTTGGAATGCGGCGAGGTCGGGATCGACGGCGTTCTGGTCGACGGCGTTCTCGGCGGCGGAGTCATGCTCGCCACGAACCTCGGCGCCCGCCGCTGCGGCGTCGGCAAGTCCCTCGTTCGCGCTGTCGACGACGTCGTTCACGTCTTTCGGCCGCTCGGGCTGGGGAACCTCGGGGTCACTCATGGGTGCGCCTCTCGTCGGATATGTGCAGTGCGAGGTTATCGCCGCGCGGGCCGGCCGCCGCGGAGGCGTGCCGACGTGTCGCATGACCGGCGTGCAGAGGCGGCCGTTCAGCTCTCGCCAGGATCGATCGCACGGAGGGTGTCGCCGACGTAATCGACCAGCATCGGACCCATCGGCAACGCGAACCAGAGGAGCGCGGCGATGACGCCGGCGCAGAAGACACCGGCGATCCAGCTCATCACCCGATTGCGTCCGCCCACCGGTGCCATGCTTCTACGGTACGACCGCGGGGCGCATCCGCCTTCGATGACACGCGCGGATGCTCGCCCGCCCCGCCGAGACTTCAGCGCCGGCGGAGCCGCCAGAGGAGCCAACCGCCGATGGCGGGGATGAGGATGAGGGCGAGCAGGATGCCGGCGTGCCAGAGCCCGAGCCCGCCCGGCGAAGGAACGAGCGGATTGTGCTCCTGACCTTCCGACTCCCTCGACGAGATGAGCGCGACGATCCACGACACGACCGTGATCAGTATCCCGACGGCGAACGGCAGAACGATCGCGACGATCTTCTCCCAGCGGCGCCAGAGCTTGCCGTCTGCGACCATCACCGCCCCGACGATCCAGCCGACCACCGGAACCACGAATCCCCCGAACGCGAAGACGAGCGCCGCAGCGATCGCGTATCCACGACGGTGCGACAACGGCACCTTGCGTTCGGCGGCGATGACTCCCGGCCTCCGGATCTCGCTCTGTGCTTCCCTGGCGATCAGGTCCGGATCACCGAGCTGCCTGATTCGTTCGGACACAGTCGCAGCATCCAGCCCTTCGAGTTCCTCGGCGATCCCGCTGCGGATCTCGGTCGCGAGGCCGTGCGGAACGTGTCGCAGCGCGACGTCCAGCCGCTCCAGGAAGTCGGCTCGCTGACTGGCGGCATCCGATTCAGTCATGCATTTTCCTCTCCCACGAGTCCCGTGACGACACGGGCGAAGGGTGTCCACTGCGCGCGGAACCGCGCGAGCTGAGCGGTGCCGGCATCAGTGAGCCGGTAGTACTTGCGCACCGGACCGCTCTCCGATGGCAGGTCGAACGTGCTGACCCAGCCGTTGTCGCGCAGGCGTCCCAACAGCGGATACAGGGTTCCGATGCTGGCGATCAGGCCGGCCTCGGACAGCGCCTCAGCCAGCTGCCAGCCATACATCGGCTCGCGTCCGAGGAGCCCGAGCACGCAGTACTCGACCACTCCCTTGCGCATCTGCGCACCGACATCCACTGTCATGCATCACAAGGTAGCATGCGTGGCAAGTTAGATGAAGCTCCCGCTCCCGCGGCCGGACTCAGCCCTTCGTGGCGCCGGCGGTCAGGCCGCCGACGATGTACTTCTGCAGGAACAGGAACAGGATCATCACCGGGATCGCGGCCATCACGGCGCCGGCCGAGAACGCCGACCAGTCCGCGTAGCGCGGGTTGGAGACCAGCTTGGTGAGTCCCACGACCAGAGTCTGCTGTTCCGGATCGATCAGGATCACACTCGCCACGACGTACTCGTTGACCGTGCCGATGAACGACAGCAGTCCGACCACGGCGAGGATCGGCGCGACCAGACGCAGGATGATCGTGAAGAAGATGCGGGCATGACCGGCGCCATCTATGCGCGCAGCCTCGTCGAGTTCCTTCGGGATGGTGTTGAAGAAGCCGTACATCAGATAGGTGTTCACGCCCAGCGCGCCGCCGAGGTAGACGAGGATCAGCCCCGTGTGGGTGTTGAGCCCGATGGCAGGGAACCAGTCCCCCAGCGTCGTCATCAGCAGGAAGATCGCGACCACGGCCAGCAACTGGGGGAACATCTGCACGACGACGATCGTTACCAGGCCGACGCGGCGTCCGGCGAAACGCATGCGCGAGAAGGCATACGCCGCGCAGGCGCCGATGAACACAGTCGTGAAGCCCGTGACGAGCGCGATCACGAGAGTGTTCAGGAACCACAGCCCGTAGGGATTCTGCGGGTCGGTGAGGATGCGCACGTAGCTGTCGATGCCGATCGCGGAGAACAGCTGGTTGGAGCCGGTCAGTGTGCCGCGCGGATTCAGCGACGCCGAGAGCACGTACAGCAGCGGGAAGATCGCGAAGATGCTGACCGCGATCGCGACGACGTGGCGCCAGCCGGTGTCGGCGAACCATGCACCGAACGAGCGGCGACGACGGCGGGCGAGTGGAGCGGGAGCGATTGTCATCTCAGTTCAACTCCTCGAGAGCCTTGGTCTTGCGGAAGCTGATGATCGAGATCGCGGCGACCACGATGAAGATCAGGATCGTGAACGCGGAGGCGAGCCCGTAGTCACGGGTCTGCCCGGTGAAGGCCACCTTGTAGACCATCGAGATCAGGATGTCGGTGTGCCCGACCGGGATCGACACGTCGTCGAAGCGCGGGCCGCCCTTGGTGAGCATGTAGATCAGATTGAAGTTGTTGAAGTTGAACGCGAATGACGAGATCAGCAGCGGCGCCACTGTGACCAGCAGCAGTGGCAGCTTGATGCGCCGGAAGATCTGCCAGGGGTTCGCGCCGTCCATCACAGCCGCTTCGTTGACGTCCTCCGGGATGCCCTGCAGCGCGCCCATGCAGACAAGGAACATGTACGGGAACCCGAGCCACAGATTCACGATCAGCACGGAGACCTTCGCCAGCCCGGGGTCGGTGAGCCACGGGATGGACGCTCCGCCGAAGACGACCTGGTTGAGGAAGCCGAAGCTCTCGTTCATCATCCCCGCCCAGACCAGTGCCGAGAGGAAGGCCGGGAACGCGTACGGAAGGATGAGCAGGATGCGGTAGCCGTTGCGGAAGCGCATCTTCGTGTTGTTGAACACGATGGCGAGCAGCAGGCCGAGGAAGAAGGTCGTGGTGACCGAGATGAGGGCGAACGCGAACGTCCAGATCGTCACGGAGATGAGCGGTCCGCGGATCGAGCTGTCGGTGACCGCCCGCACGAAGTTGTCGAAGCCGACGGTGATCTGCCAGCCGGGCAGCAGCTGTTCACCGTCATCGGCTGTGAACGCGCCGGTCCCGTTGTCGCTGTAGACGGTGCCGGAGCGCACGTCGGTCATCGAGCCCGCTGCCTCGTCGTACTCGAGCGTGGAGACGTACAGGAAACCGCTCTGGCCGTCTGGAGTGCGGATCGCGCCGTCGTTGGGGTCGTCGCTGAAGTCGACCGAGAGCTTCTCGACCTCGCTGGAACGTGCGAGCACCTGGGCGAAGGTCAGTGATTCCCAGCCATCGATCGCGGTTGCCCGATCGCCGTCCATAGTCGCGCCGTCGACCTCCTGCAGCGGCTGCTCGTTCGTGCCGACCGAGACATCGCCGTCGTCGGGATCGGTGACGAGAAGCCCCAGTGTGCCGAACTGTTCGACGACGGTGACGGGGAAGGTCGGCGAGTCTTCGACGCGCTCCTGGGCGGAGGCCATCAGGGCGGAGACGGCCTGGTCCTTGCTGCCGTTGTGGCCGGTGCCGTAGTTGGTGAAGCCGATGTACCCGGTGTACAGGAGAGTGAACACCTGGAACAGGATCAGGAAGATGATGCCGGGTGTGAGGTACTTCGCCGCGATGCGCTTGCGCGAGAAGTAGATGTAGTTGACCAGGATGGCGACCACGACGACCACGCCGAGAACGAGCCACTCCTGGTGGGTGAAGAGCACGAACGCCGCGTACAGCGCGACGGCATCGACGACGGCGAGCAGCAGGATCTTCAGCAGCATCCATCCGATCCGGCCGGAAGCAGCCTCGGCGATGCTCGCAGCCTGACGCTGCCGTCTCGTCGGCGGCGTCTCCGCCTCGGTGGTGGTGGTCGTATCCGTCATCTCTCGCCCCGTCGTCGTTCTGCCGGGGCGAGGCGGATGCCTCACCCCGGCAGAAGGAACAGTGTTACTTGATCGCTGCCGTCACGTCATCGACGAGCTTCTGCCACGTCGACGCGGGGTCTGCACCGTTGATGATCGCTGCCTCTGCGACACCCCAGAACTCCCAGACGGAGCCCATCGCCGGGATGGCGGGCATCGGCACGGCGTCTGCGCCGACAGCCTGGAAGCCGGCGATGATCGGGTCGGATGCTGCGGTGTCGGCTGCAGCGGTGAGGGCCGGGAGGATGTTGCCCGACTCGAACAGCGCCAGCTGAACGTCCTCGGTGCCGAGGTAGTTCACCAGGAAGTCGTTCGCGGCGACCTTGTTGTCCGACTCGGAGCTGACGAAGAAGCCCTTGACACCGGCGAACGGCGAGGCGACCTCGGCCGTCGGGCTGGGGATCGGGTCGATCGCCACATTGATGCCCGCCTCCACGGCGGCACCGACGTTCCAAGGCCCGGTCAGCCAGAACGCGGCCTGACCGTCGAGGAACTGCTGCTTGGCGATCTCACCGTCGATGTCGGTGTTCAGCGTGCCCGCTGCACCCTGCGCGCCGAGCCAGGTGGCGAACGCGGTGCCGCCCTCCCCGCCGAGCTGCAGGTCAGCGGCGTCATACGATCCGCTGTCATCGGTGCCGAACACCGGTGCACCGAACGCAGTCTGGAACGGGTAGAGGTGGTACGGGTTGCCCTCGGCGCCCTGCTCGACGACGAACGGCTGGGCGAGCCCGGCCGCCTGGCCCTTCGCGATCATGTCGTCGAAGCCGGTCGCGGCGGCGGGGATCAGATCTGCGTTGCGCAGCACCGCGATGTTCTCGACGGCGTAGGGAAGCATGTAGACGGTGCCGTCGTAGGTCGCGGCCTGCAGCGCGACGGGCAGATAGTCCTCTGCACTGTCGCCGAGTTCGAGCGGCGCGACGACGCCGTTGGTCGAGAGCTCGCCGAGCCAGTCGTGCGCACCCATCGTGATGTCGGGGCCCTTGCCGGTGGGGACCTGCTGGATGAAGTCGTCCTTGATCGTGTCGACGTCCTTCGCGACGACCTCGACCTCGACACCGGTCTTCTCCTCGTACGCATCCGCCGCGCCCTTGAGAGCGTCGACGCGCTCTGCGTCGACCCAGACGACGAGCGAACCAGCATCGCCTTCGGAGTCTGCGGGCTCATCGGTGCCGCCTGCGGCGCAACCGGCCAGCGTCAGCGTTGAAACGACGGCGATCGCGCCGAACGCGGCGATGCCCCTCATGTTCACCTTCATTGGTGTGTGCCTCTCTCAGTGCGTGACCGACCGGCGCTGCCGGTGGATGCACCGGTGCAGGCCGCTCGCGCCTGCAAACCTGCAAGCGCTTACAGTATGCAACGAATCCACCTCAGTGCGCAATGCACAGCGGCGCCGATATCAAGCTGTGACACTGGGAAGGTGACGTCCCGACACGTGGAAGCGCTTCCAGATCTACGCTCAGGAAGCGGGATCGATAGAGTGGACCCATGGCAGACTCATCCTTCGACATCGTCAGCAAGGTCGACCACCAAGAGGCGGAGAACGCACTCAACCAGGCGCGTAAAGAGATCGAGCAGCGCTACGACTTCAAGGGCACTGGTTCGTCGGTCGAGTGGAGCGGCGAGTCCATCCTGATCAAGGCGAACACCGAGGAGCGGGCGAAGGCGGTGCTCGATGTGTTCCAGTCGAAACTCATCAAGCGCGGCATCTCGCTGAAGAGCCTCGAGTCGGGCGACCCGTTCGCGAGCGGCAAGGAGTACCGCATCGTCTCCACGCTCAAGGACGGAATCTCCTCGGAGAACGCGAAGAAGATCGGCAAGATCATCCGCGATGAGGGCCCGAAGAGCGTGAAGAGTCAGATCCAGGGTGACGAGTTGCGCGTGCAGTCCAAGAGCCGCGACGACCTGCAGTCGGTCATCGCCCTGCTCAAGGGCTCTGACCTCGACGTCGACCTGCAGTACATCAACTTCCGCTAGATCGCGCCCAGCCTGTGACCCAGCGCTCCAACCTCGCGTAGGCATCATCGCGCGCTGCTTTGCGCGACAGGAACACATCGTGAAGCGCGCCGTCGATGCGTTCGACGGTCACTGAAGACCCGAGCTTGAGAGCCCGTCGCGCGATGTCGTCGACCACGAGCACGGTGTCCGCCGCGGTGAGCTCATCCGACCAGCGGCTCGGCACCGCGGAACGCTCTGAGAGCAGCACGCACACCGGTACCGAGATCGAGAGGCCGTCGTCGACCGATCGGTGCCCACGCAGGATCGCGTGCAGCCATCCGGCATGGACCGGCATCGACGGCACGGGCCGCCACGCCGGATTCGTCTCCACCACGTCATCCGGGTCGGCGGCCTCTGCCTGCGCTCGCGCGTAGAACCCCAGATCGATCTGCGGTGCCACGTCCAGAGGACGTAACCGCGCCTGCAGCTCGACGACGGGCGCGATCGCGGCCCGCAGCGGTGCGAGCTGGAATTCCAGCCAGGGCGAGTTCAGGATGACGGCGGCCGCGGCGTCCTGATGCCGTGCCGCCCACAGGCTCAGCACCAGGCCTCCGGTCGAATGGCCCAGCAGCACCAGACGACGCGGCCCGCGCGATGTGTCGGCGTCCTCTGCCATCACCTCGAGCGCGGCAGCGATGTCTTCGTCGTACGTCGCGAGATCGGCGATGTATCCCGGAGTCTGGCCGTCGCGGAGGCTGCGTCCGTACTTGCGCAGATCGAGCGCGAAGAAACGTGCTCCCCTGGATGACCAAAAACGGGCCAGGCGCTTCTGGAAGAAGTAGTCCGACCAGCCGTGCACATAGAGCACGTCGACGTCGTCGAGCAAGGGCCGCGCATCATCAGACAGTCCGCGCAGCCTGCGGACGAGCCGCTCCCAGCCGCCTGCTCGCTGAGGGACGTACGGTTCCGGCAACGCGCGTACCAGTGTCGCGACGATCGCGCCCTCGTCATCCTCGCCGAGGGGCAGCGTGCGCTGCGCGAACTCATCGCCCAGTACATCCGGAACCCAATCGGTCATGGATGCCACCCTACTCAGTGCACCGTCCTTGCCTCCCCATATCGCTGTGCGCTCCCCTAGGCTGGGCGCACAACCTCGGAGGGTCGCATGTCACACCGGAGCCGTTCACGCGCACTACGCACCACCGCCGCCCTGTTGGCACTCGGCGCAGCCATGGCCGTCAGCGGCTGCGCATCCCCCGAACCGGACGGCAAGACGCTGCCGCCGGTGATCGTCGACATCAACGAGATCGACGGGACGACCGTCGAAGTCGCCGAGGGCAACACCATCGACCTGACCGGTGATGACGAGACGTACCTCGACTGGACCGCCGAAATCGAGAACTCCGATGTCGTCACGTTCGTCCCCGGGAAGGACGATGGAAGTGCGCAGTTCAACCCCGGCCTGGATGCTGTCGAGGTCGGCGAGACCGAGGTCACGCTCGACAACTCGAGCAGTGGCGATTCCGTCACCTTCACCGTCGAAGTCACCGCTCCGGCGAAATAGAGTCCCGAGCGCGGCGGTGAGGTCACCGCCGCCCAGGTCACTCTCCGCGCGAGATACGCACCATCTCGTCGCGAGGAACGACTTTCACACGTGCGCGCTCGTGGGGCGCACCGAGCGCGACCTCGTGCTGATCGAGGCGGTGCCAGCCCTCGAGATCAGTCCACTTCACGCCGCGCTCCGCGAGCAGCGCCGGAATCGCCGCCTCAGACGGGTCTTCCGGCTGCCACCACGAGCCTTGATCGTTGACCAGGTGCTGCACGGTCTCCATGGCGTCGGACTTGGTGTGGCCGATCAGGCCGACGGGCCCGCGCTTGATCCATCCGGTGGCGTAGACGCCCGGCACGCGCTGGTTCGAATCCTTGGCGAGCACCTGGCCTTCATGGTTCGGGATCACGCCGTGCTTCTTGTCGAACGGCACGTCACTGAGCGGGGAACCGAAATAGCCGACAGCGCGGTACAGCTGACCGATGGCGATCTCGCGCAGCTCGCCGGTGCTTCGCACGCCGCCTGAGCCGTCCGACTCGGTGCGCTCGTACACGATCGCGGCGACTCTGCCCTCGGCATCCGTCTTGATCTCGACGGGCTTCGCCCAGAAGTGCAGGTGCAGCCGGCGACTGGCGTCTCCCCCGGCGTTGTTCGCCGAAGGGCGCGTGCGCCACTGCTGCAGAACGCGGTCGATGACCTTGACCTGCTTGTTGCTGGCGATCGCCGCCAGCGATGCGTCGTCGTAGTCGAAGTCCTCGTCGTAGACGACCAGGTCGACGTCGCGCAGCTCGCCGAGTTCGCGCAGCTCGAGCGGCGTGAACTTCACCTGTGCAGGGCCCCGGCGACCGAACACGTGCACGTCAGTGACCTTCGATGCGTCCAGGCCGGCGTGAACGTTCTCGGAGATCTCGGTCGGAAGCAGATCCTCTGCGTGCTTGGCGAGGATGCGGGCGACGTCGAGCGCGACATTGCCGTTGCCGAGTACGGCGACGGACTCGGCATCCAATGTCCACTCCCGCGGCACGTCCGGGTGTCCGTCGAACCAGCTCACGAAGTCCGCTGCGCCGAACGAACCATCAGCATCGATCCCGGGGATGTCGAGCTTCGTATCGCGGATGGCGCCGGTGGCGAAGATCACCGCGTTGTAGTGCTTCTTGAGGTCGGCGAGCGTGATGTCCTCGCCGAAGCGCACGTTGCCGAAGATACGGATGTCACCGCGATCGAGCACATCGCGGAGGGCATTGATGACGCCCTTGATGCGCGGGTGGTCTGGCGCGACGCCGTAACGGACGAGACCGTAGGGCGCAGGCAGTTGCTCGAACAGGTCGATCGACACGTCGAAGGAGCGCTCGGTCTTGAGCAGGATGTCTGCGGCGTAGATGCCGGCGGGGCCTGCCCCGACGATGGCCAGGCGGAGCTTGGTCATGAGTGTCCTTTCGGATGCAGCGGCGATCGATTCTCGATCAGCTGCTGCGGTCAGCGAGTGATTCTGCGAAACGTGTCAGCGCTTCGCGCACCGTGCCCTTGGGCAACGGCGCCAGTGCGTCGATGGCGTCACGTGTCCAGGTGCGCGCGAGCTCGAGCGTCTTCTGCGTCACGACGTGGTCGCGCAGCTCGGCCAGCGGCTGATCGAGGATCGCAGGATCCTCCCCATCAGCGATGCGCGCGACGCCCTCGTCGATCTGCACGGCGAGAGCTGCAGATGCGGCATCCGTCTCGGTCTTCAGCAGCAGGTACGGCATGGTCGGAACCCCGGCGCGAAGATCGGTGCCCGGCACCTTGCCGGTCTCCTCCGGCTTCGCCGACAGATCGATCACGTCATCCAGCAGCTGGAAGGCGACGCCGACCTTCTCGCCGTAGAGGCGAAGCGGCTCCACATACTCGGCCGGGGCGTTGGAGAAGATCGCACCGCCCTGTGTGGCCGCAGCGATCAGCGAACCGGTCTTGTCAGCGAGCACGTTGATGTAGAACTCGATCGGATCGTCACCGGGCTGCGCGCCGACGGTCTCATGCAGCTGCCCCATCACGAGGCGCTCGAAGGTGTCGGCCTGCAGGCGGATGGCGCGGTCTCCGTAGCGCGACATCAGCTGACTCGCCCGCGAGAACAAGATGTCTCCGGTGAGGATCGCAACGCTGTTCCCCCAGACGGCGTGCGCGGCAGGGACACCGCGTCGGCGGTCTGCCCCGTCCATGACGTCGTCGTGATAGAGCGAGCCGAGGTGCGTCATCTCCAACGCCTTCGCGATGTCGATCACTGCCGGGATATTGCCTTCACCGAGCTGCGCGGTCAGCAGCGCCAACACGGGACGGATGCGTTTGCCACCCGCCTCGTAGAGGTAGCGGCTTGCCGCATCCGCGACGGAGTCTGCGACACGCAGGTCTTCGGCAAGGCCGTTCTCGACGAGATCGAGTCCCGCTTCGATCTGGTCGGCCACACGGCGTGCGGCGCGTCCGATGAAAACGCGGTCGCTGAAGCCGAGACGGCTCGCGAGGCGCGAACCCGGGGCGGCAGGGCTCGAAGTCACGGTTCCACCCTACCTGGGGCTCATGCCTGCTTTGTCGCCTTGGTCGGCTTCTTCGGCGTGGTCGGCTTCTTCGGCGTGGCCGGCTTCTTCGGCGTGGCCGGCTTCACCGGCTTGGTCGCACGATGCAGCGCCACGATACCGAACGAGAGGTTTCGGTAGGCGACGTCCGTCCAACCCGCCTCACGCAGCCACGCAGAGAGCGTCCGCTGATCCGGCCAGTCCTTGATCGATTCGTTCAGGTAGTCGTAGGCATCGCCATTCGTGCCGGCCACCCGCGCGACGCGCGGGAGCACCTGGGCGTTGTAGAAGCGGTAGAGGCTTCGGAACGCCTTGCCAGGGGGTGTGGAGAACTCGTTGACGACGAGTCGCCCGCCGGGCTTGGTGACGCGGAACAGCTCGGCGAGCGCCTTCTTCGGCTGCTGCACGTTGCGGAGGCCGTACGACATCGTCACGGCGTCGAACTCATCGTCCGCGAAGGGCAGATTCATGGCGTCCGCTTCGACGAACGACAGATTCTTCAGGTGGCCGTGGCGTCGCTTGCCCTCGGCGAGCATGCCAGGTGAGAAGTCGGCGGCGACGACGTCAGCGCCGCTCATCGCGATGGATGCTGATGAGGATGCTGTGCCTGCCGCGAGATCGAGGATCCGCTCGCCACGTTCGGGCGCGACCGCGCGAGTGGTGGCCGCACGCCAGAGCGCGTCGTTGCCGAACGTCATCGCGGTGTTGGTTCGGTCGTAGCCTGCGGCGACCTGGTCGAACATGCCGCTGACGCGCTGGGGATCCTTGCCGAGGTCGGCGCGTTTGGACTGAGTCACGCGTCCAGTCTAGGTCGGCCCAGCTGCAGCGCATCCAGACGGTCGAGCCATGCGTCCGCAGTCGCATCGTCGAACGGGGCGTTCTGCGCGCGCACCCGCGTCTCGAGGTCGAGAGTGAGCGCTTCGAGGTGAGTCATGACGTCTGCCGGGTAGCCGTATCGGATGCTGTGCTCTGCCCACTCGTCGCGGTCATCGACCCACGTACCGCTCGGGCCGTCGGCAGGATCCCGATCCCGCTCGAAGCGGATGACGTCGAGATCCATATCGATGCCGGTCGCCAGCACCGGGTCATCCGCCCAGCGCACATCCCAGCCGAGATCGATGTAGATGCGCATGCCGATCGGGTGGTCGCGATTCACCGTCAGGGCGAAGTCACCGGACGGCGGCACCAGCGTCACGTTCGGCGCTGCGGCGTAGAACTCCGCTCCGGGTCGGATGCTGTGCCAGCCGACCGGCTGCCCGACCCAATCGCCCCACTCGTCGGCACCGAGGTACACGCACTCGTGCCGCCAGTGCGGCGACCCGTTCCACTTGCGCCATTGGAACACCATCTCGGAACCGGGCTCAGGTCGCGCAGTCATGGGGTTCACTCTATGCACCGAGTCGGACAACTATTCTGGGAAGGTGAGCAGAAGCCTGATCGTGCAGACCCGTGAGATCGACCCGGTCGAAGACCTTCTGGCGTACGCACACCCTTCTGCTCCCCTGGCCTGGCTCCGTCGGGGCGACGGCTTCGTCGCGGTCGGCGACTCGATGCCGACCTTCATCCGCATCCCCGCCGGCACAGCGGCCGTGCGCTCCGAGATGATGGCTGACGCCTGGCGAGAGCTGGCTGCTGCGGCAGAGATCGACGACCCGGTGAACCTCCCCGGAACCGGGCTGGTCGGCTTCGGCGCGCTGACCTTCGACGAGGGCTCCTCCTCCGACAGCATCCTCGTCGTGCCGTCCGTCATCCTCGGCAAGCGCAAGGGTCGAGGATGGATCACCCGGATCGCGCTCGCAGGCGAAGACCTTCCGCAGGACCAGCCGGACGCCACTCTCGAGCTGCGCCCTTACGGCCCGCACTGGGCCGGCACACTGGGGCCAGGACGACAGAGTCCCGAGGGCTACCAGGCATCCATCCGTGCTGCCCTCGACCGCATAGGGGCAGGCGAGATCAGCAAAGTCGTGCTCGCGCGTGATCTTGCAGGGACCGTACCCGGCGGCAGCGACCTTCGCCGACTCGTGCGCGAGCTGTCGACCGGATATCCCGACACCTGGACCTTCGCCGTCGACGGGTTGATCGGAGCGAGCCCCGAGACGCTGGTCACCGTTCAGGACGGCGCGGTGACCGCGCGCGTGCTGGCGGGCACGATCGGCCGTGGGGCGGATGCCGATGAGGACAACACCGCGTCCGCAGCGCTGTCGTCCAGCGTGAAGGACATAGACGAGCACCAGTACGCCGTGCAGAGCGTGCTCGTCTCGCTGCGCCCGCACACCAGGGCGCTGGCGTCGAGCGAGCAGCCGTTCCTGCTGAAGCTGCCGAACCTCTTCCATCTCGCCACCGATGTGGAGGGCGAGTTGTCCGACGGCGCGTCCGCACTCGACCTGGTCGGAGCGCTCCATCCGACCGCCGCGGTCGCCGGCACCCCGACGAAGGCGGCGATCGCCGCGATCAGCCAGCTCGAACCGTTCGATCGCGGCCGCTATGCAGGACCGGTCGGATGGGTCGACAGCAACGGGAACGGCGAATGGGCGATCGCGCTGCGCTGCGCCCAGTTCGAGGTCGGATCCCTGCGCGGCACGGGCGACGGTGACACGCTCGGCGTCACGGCATACGCGGGAGCGGGCATCGTCGCCGCGAGCAACCCCGAGACCGAGCTGCTGGAGACCAGGGTGAAATTCCGGCCCCTGGTCGACGCGCTGGCGTAGGTCAGCTCGCCGCGAGGCGCTTCTTCTCCGCCTCGATGTCGTAATCCGCGGCGGGCCACTGCGGGTCGATGGCCTCCAGCGCCTTCAGCAGCAGTTCCTGCACAGCCAGCCGCGCATACCACTTGCTGTTCGCCGGCACGACGTGCCAGGGCGCGACCTCCGTCGAGGTGCGGTCGAACACCGTCTGATACGCATCCATGTACCGCGGCCACAGCATCCGCTCGTCGACGTCGCCGGGGTTGTACTTCCAGTGCTTGTCCGGGCGCTCGAGGCGCTCCATCAAGCGCTCCTTCTGCTCCTCCGGTGAGATGTGCAGCATCACCTTCACGATGCGGATTCCGGATGCCGAGGTCTGGGCCTCGAATTCGTTGATCGCGTCGTACCGCCGCTCGATCTCCTGCTCGGGAGCGAGCGTGCGCACCTTGCCGATCAGCACGTCCTCGTAATGAGAGCGGTCGAAGACTCCGATGAAGCCCGGCTCAGGCAGCCGTTGCTCGACGCGCCACAGGAAGTCGTGCGCACGCTCCTCGTCGGTCGGCGCCTTGAACGCGGTCAGCGCGATCCCCTGCGGATCGACGCCGCCGACGACGTGCCTGACGATGCCGCCCTTGCCTGCGGAGTCCATCGCCTGCAGCACCAGCAGCACCGAGTCCGTCGTGTCACCTGTGCGGCTCTCCGCGAACAGGCGCTCCTGCAGTTGTCCGAGCGACTCGATGCCGACGGCGAGATCCTTCTGGCCGCTCTTCTTGTCGCCGTCGTAGCCGGGGCGGTCGCCCGGGTCGACGTCGGCCAGACGGAAACCCTTGTCCACTCGCAGGATCTCGGATGCTTCGCCTGACCAGCCTCGTGTGCTCATGCGTACATCCTGCCCGGATCTGCCGGGGATCGACACGGTTTCGTCAGAACGAACCCAGCGCCTCCATCGGCGCAGCATCCAGCTCCAGCGCTTCCAGCACGATCAACAGCTGACGCTCTTCGTAGCGGAAGTGGCTCTCCATGATCGCCGCCACCCCCTCCAGATGCCGGTCGAGTTCCTCCGGTGCGGCGTGGGAGTCGACCGCCGACTGCAGTCCGCCCAGCAGATGCGCGATCATCGAGTGGTCCTGCTCCAGCTTGCGCAGCACCGGGGCGAGTTCGGGGTGCGCCGATTCGATCGCGGGGAAGAGCACATGGTCTTCGCTGCGGTGATGCCCGTCGAGCGCTACGCAGAAGCCGTGGCAGTACAGCAGCAGGTCGCGCGCGGCAGTCACCCCCGGGTCGCCGTCTGCGACGGCTTGCCTGGTCACTCGCAGAGCGTCGCGCAGCGTGCCGTGCACCTTGCGCAGCTCCGCACTCCACGCACTGAATCTCGTCGTATCGCGCTCCGCGGCGCCGGCTTCTGATTCACTCACGCGGCAGCGGCACCTCGATGAGCTGTCGTCCGCCGACCGGTGTGCTGAGCGCCTGGTCGAGTGCGGAGCGCGTCGTGACCCGCTGGTACGTCCACCCGTAGGCGAGCGCGAGGGGCTCGAGTCGTGTCGTATGCGGTGTGTAGAAAGCGCGATCGAGGTCCTCGCGCGGCGCGGAAGACGCCACCTCGAGCGCATCGAAGATCGTGCCTCCGCCGTCGTTGCCGACGATGACCTGGATGCCCGGTTCGTGCTCGTCGGGCGGCAGCAGCAGTCCGCCGACGTCGTGCAGGAACGCAAGATCCCCCAGCAGCACCCGCGTCACGCCGGCAGCGCCCTCGGCCTGGCTGGCGATGGCGATGCCCATGGCGGTGGAGATCGTGCCGTCGATGCCAGCCAGGCCGCGGTTGGCATGCACCGGCACCTTCTTGCCGCCGAGCACAGCATCCGCGACGCGCACCAGCCGCGACGATCCGAACATCAGTCGGTCGTGCGGCCAGGTCGCGCGCCACACGGCGTCGGCGAGCAGTTCGCGATCGAGTGGACGTCGCACGGCCTCGAGTTCCGTGCGCATCGCGTCTCGTCTCGCGGCGGAGTCGGTCGACCAGAGCCTCGCCTGATCAGGCGCGTCTTCGCTGAGGTCGACGATGGAGGCGGCTGATGCCTCCATCCACGCGCCCAACCAGGAGCGGTCGGCCTCACCCGGAGCGACGGTGACGGATGCTGCGGCCACCGTGCGCCCGTTGAGATTCAGCGCCTCACCACCGGAGCGGACCGCGATGACCTGCACGTCGTCGCGGCGCAGGAGCGCGGTGACCTCGCGGCTGAGTGTGGGATGGCCGAGCACCACGGCGCGTTGAATCCGACCGCCGAGGATGTCGTCGCGGAGCATCTCGCGATAGCCGTGCACGACGTACCGTCCGAACCGAGCGCCGCTCACGATCTCGGCGATGAGTGGCCAGGTGCCGGCGTGTGCGATCTCTTCCGCTTCCGGGCCCGCGTCCGCACCGGCGATCACCACGGTGCGCAGGCCGCGCGTGAGCACAAGCGGCTCTCGCGATTCTGCTGCGGGAGCTTCCCCCGGAATCGCTGTCGCGCCTTCCGGAAGCACTGCGGAGAGCGGCTCTCGCGATGGCAGATTCAGATGCACGGGGCCGGCGACTCCAGGAACGGCTGCGGGCGCAGCATCCACTCCCATCGCAGCCCCGACCGCTCGCTCGGCAAGACCGTGCCATGAGCCGTCACCGGGAACCGGCGCATCGACCGACAGCCGCACGAACGGATCGAAGAGCCCGGGCTGGACGGTGGCCTGGTTCGCGCCGATGCCGCGCAGCTCCGGTGGGCGGTCTGCGGTGAGCAGCAGCAGGGGAACGCCCGAATGAAACGCCTCCATCGCGGCGGGAAGAAGGTTCGCCGCCGCGGTGCCGGATGTGCAGATGACGGCGGCGGGTACCCGTGTCTCGCGAGCGAGGCCCAGCGCGGTGAAGCCGGCGACGCGCTCATCGATGCGCACGTGCACGCGCACCGCTCCCTGCCGGGCGAAGCGGGTGGCGGCGAGCGCGAGCGCCTGCGAGCGCGAACCCGGTGCGATCACGATGTCGCGCACACCGTGCGCGATGAGGTCGGCGAGGAGGGATGCCGCGGCATCCGATGCCGGCGATGCCGTCACGATCGAGGCTCGGCCGCCGGAGGGTCTGTCTCGTCGTCCAGGCGTGCGAGTTCCTCTTCGAGCCGGCGGATGCGGTCGTCCTGTTCGGTGTTGCCGAGGCTGCGGAGGAACTCAGGGTCATCGTCTGGCGCAGCCCTGCGGATGCTCTCCTGGTCGCGGCGCCGCCGACGGCCGAGAGCGAACCAGAGGATGCCGCCGAGCACGGGAATGAGGACGACGATCGCGATCCAGGCCGCCTTGGAGGCGCCACGGTGCCGCGTCGCCGGCTGCACTGCGCAGTCGACGATGCTGAACACCCAGAATACGAGGGCAAGGAAGCCCCCGACGATCAGTAGTCTCGCCACGTATTCATTCTAGGCGGGTTATCCGCACGCGGATCCCTGACTCCGGCGCGCTCAGCGCTCAGGTGCGCACGAGCGCGTCAGGCTCCGACGTCGGGACCGGCGGTTCCGCATCACCGGTGTCACTGGCCGGCGTGGTCGAGGAGCGACCGGCCGGCAGCCACAATCCGACGATCGATGCCGCGAAGAGCACTGCAGCGCCCACGAGAACCGCCGGCCGGGCCGCCTCCACGTACATATCCGGCCGCAACTCACCGCCGGCCCCGACGAAGACCGCCGTCATGACGGCTGTGCCGAGCGCGATTCCGATCTCTCTGACCGTGGAGTTGACCCCGGAGGCCTTGGCATGGTCGATGACACCGAGCGTCGCGAGCAGCGCGGTCGCTGAGGGTGCGAACACGAGCCCCATGCCGACACCCGCCATGACGAACGGTGCGACCAGGGCCGCATAGGCAGTCGTCTCCGACATGATGAGCGCGATCCACAGCAGGCCGGCGCCCTGAAGAACGAGGCCGGCGACCATGAGCGCGCGCGTCCCGATGCGTGGCGCGAAGATGCCGGCGAGAGGTGCGACGAACATCGGCGCGAGGGTCCACGGCGTCGTCTGCACTGCTGCCTCCAGGGGTGAGGCCCCCTGCACCACCTGCAGGTACTGGATCAGGATGAACACGGCACCGAACGTCCCGAAGCTGAACGCGAAGCCCACCACGTTCGTGGCTGAGAACGAACGATCTGAGAACAGCCGCAGCGGGACGAGCGGTGCGGCCGCGCGACGTTGCCACAGCAGGAAGGCCACGAGCAGTACGGCACCGGCGGCAAGCTCCATGACGACCCCGAGAGACGACCATCCGTCATCGTTGCCGCGCACGATGCCATGCACGAGCGCGAGAACGCTTCCGGCCGCGAACACGGCTCCGACCAGGTCGATGCGCGCCTTCGCTCCGAAGTCGTTGTTCAACACGAACAGCGCGAGCGGAATGGCGACGATCGCCACAGGGATGTTGAGCCAGAAGATCGCCTGCCAGTTCCAGCCTTCTATGACCGCACCGCCGACCAGCGGGCCGACGGCGACACCGAGACCGGATACCCCACCCCAGATGCCGATGGCCAGTGGCCGACGCTCCGGAGCGACACCGCCGGAGAGGAGCGCGAGGGACAGCGGCAGTACCCCCGCACCACCGAAGCCCTGCACCGCGCGTGCCGTGATGAGCTGCGTCGGATCCGAGCTGAGTGCCGCGGCGACCGAGCCGACGGAGAAAAGGGCGATGCCGATCAGGAACACCGTCCGCCTCCCGAAGCGATCGCCGAGGGCAGCGGCGATGAGGATCGTGCTCGCGAACGCCAGCGTGTAGGCGTTGACGAACCACTGCAGCTCTTCGACGCTCGCGCCGAGCTCGGCGTGGAGAACAGGCAGTGCGTTCGTCATGACGAGGTTGTCCAGGGTTGCCATGAACATGGGGAGCGCTGCCGCGGCGATGACCAGCCCGAAGGAGCGTCGTCGCGTGGGTGTCAGCTGAGGGGTCATGAGTTCTTCCCTTTTGGAGAGGTTGTAATCGAATGATTACTTGACCTGAGTTACTGTAGTAATCGACTGATAACATGTCAAGAATGAGCTCTCCCCGCCTGTCATCGGGCGAACGCCGCGAACAGATCGTGCTCGCGGCGGTCGCGGTCTTCGGTGCCCGAGGTTATGTCGGCACGACCACCGATGAGGTTGCCCGTGCGGCCGGAGTGAGCCAGCCCTACGTCGTACGCCTGTTCGGTTCGAAGGAGAATCTCTTCCTCGCCGCGATGGAGGAATCACTCGATCGGATGATGTCCTCCTTCCGCGCTGCGCTCGTCGCGGACGACAGCGGCCTGTCGACGGAGAAGCGCATCGGTCGGGCCTATGTCGATCTGCTCAACGTGCGAGGGATGCATCAGATGCTCGCGCACAGTTACCTGCTCGGCAGTCATCCCGTGATCGGCCCTGCTGCGCGACGGGGTTTCACAACGGTCTGGCGGTTCTTCCGTGAGGAAGCCGGGTTCGATGCGGAGAGCGCCAGGAACTTCATGGCAGAGGGGATGCTGATCAGCACGATGATCGGATTGCGGATCGTCGACGACTACGGCACGGATCCCGAGATCGACGAGCTGTTCGCCGCCTGCTTCCCCACCGAACTGTCGAGCGTGCTCGATCTGGTCCCCCGCGGCAACGAGCCCTGGTAGGTCGCCGAGTGCGCACACGATGATCGACAGCTTCTCGCTGGGTCCCGTGCGGATCGCCTGGGCCACGATCGATCCCCCGGCTTTCGCGGTGCAGGAAACTCTGCGCCAAATCGGAGACTCCCAGCTTCTCCGCCATCAGGGCCTGGATGAGCCCAGCGCCAAGCGGTTCGCCGCTGGGCGTCTGCTGCTCGCGGAGCTCATTCCCGAGCTGATCTCGGCAGACGGGGTCCGCCTCACGAGTGTCTGCGATCAGTGCGGGGGCGACCATGGCTGCCCCCGCATCGAAGGAGCGCCGTTCACCGTGAGCCTCAGTTACGCCGGTGACATGGTCGTCGCTGCCGCGGTCGCGCTGGAATCGGCATCCGCGGTGGGCATAGACATCGAACCCCGCGCGAGCAACGACGATGCCCCACTGCACGAGCTCACACGCCTGTTCGCGCCCCGGTCTCCGCCTGGACTGCGCGAATGGACCGAGATCGAAGCGGCCGTCAAGGCGGACGGCCGTGGTCTGCGCATCCCGCCCTCAGCTGTCAGGTTCGGCGAGCACTCCGCAATGCTGCTTCCTGGGGGACGGAGGGTTCTCGTCCCTGACCGACGAGATCGCTTCGAGGTCGCCGCCGTACCGGGCCCGCCGGCCCACATCGTCAGCGTCGCCGTCGTCGCTGCTGTCAACGAGGCAACGCAGGGAGCGCCGTCGCGTCCAGCCAGGCGTGGAAGAGCTCGGCGAGCGCAGATCCGGTGACTTCTTCGGCCAACGCGATGAAGTCGGCGGTCGTCGCCGTCGCCCAGCGGAAGCGGTCGGTCCAGGTGCGCAGCAACCGGAAGAACGCCTCGTCGCCGACCGTCAGACGCACAGCGTGGAGCGCGAGCGCACCTCGTTTGTAGATCCGGTCATCGAACATCAGGTCGGGGCCGGGCGCGCCGAGGAGGATGTCCTGATCGAGGGCGCCCAGGCGACGGTGATGTACCACTGCTTCAGCGTGCGCTGTGGGGCCGCCAGAGCGCTCCGACCAGATCCATTCCGCGTAGCAGGCGAATCCTTCGTTCAGCCAGATGTCATGCCACTGCGACAGCCCGACGCTGTTTCCGAACCACTGATGAGCGAGCTCGTGTGCGATGAGACGCTCTGACCCACTGCCGCCGTCGGCATGATTCGCACCGAAGATGCCGACGCCCTGCGCCTCCAGGGGAATCTCCAACTCGTCCTCGGTGACGACGACCCGGTAGTCCGGCAGCGGGTAGGGCCCGAACGTCTCCTCGAACACCCTCATCATCGCGGGCAGGTCGGCGAAGTCCGCCAACACTCGGCCCTCCAGCGAGCGCGGGTAGTGAAGCTCACCCACCACACCGGTGAACTCGATCGGCGACTGGACATAGCGGCCGATCTGAACGGTCGCGAGATACGTGGCCGTGGGGATGTCACGGTCGAAGATCCATGTCGTCCTGCCGCCGCGGGTCGACCGTGACGTGGTTCCACCGGCGATGACCGTGTACGCGGAATCGGTGGTGAAGGTCAACCGATAAGTCGCCTTGTCCGACGGGAGATCGTTGCAGGGGAACCACGTCGGCGCACCGGTCGGCTGCGACGCGGTGATGACGCCGTCTTCCAGTTCCTCCCAGCCGATCGTCCCCCATCGCGATCGACGGGGCCTCGGGGCGCCGGCATAGGCGATGGTCACCGCGAACGCGTCGCCGGCGGCGAGTGGCGTGCCGAGAGAGACGCGGAGTTTTCGATCGCTCTGGCGAAAGGGCACTGACTTCCCGGCGCCGAGGCGCACTCGTGAGGCGCGGAGCCCGACGAGGTCGAACGACAGCGCGCTGGTCGCCGCGCGGACGTGCCCGCTCACGATGGCTGTGCCGCTGAGACGATTCGTCGTCACCTTGTACTCGAGCTCGAGCTCGTAGTGGTCGACGCTCAGGTTCGAATCGCCGCTCTGCGCGACGTACGGGTCGCCGCTCATACGTCTGCAGACTGATACGCGCGGACCTTGACCGCGCGCCACGGCCCGATCGGGTTGCCACTCCATCGGCTGCCCACCGGAACAGTCTCACCACGCATGACGAGGGAAGCCGGACCGACGGTGGCATTCGCCCCGATCGAGGCAGCCGGGAGGATGACGCTGTGCGGGCCGAGGGTCGCACCCGCTTCGAGTGTCACTGTGTCGGTGCTCATCACTCGATCATGGAACAGATGAGTCTGAACCACACAACCGCGGTTCACGGTTGCCCCGTCACCGAGCGTCACTAGATCGGGCTCCGGCAGCCAATAACTGTCGGTCCAGACACCGCGGCCGATCTTGGCGCCGAGCGAACGCAGCCACATCGCGAGGACAGGCGTGCCGGCTGCCGCGTTGGCGAACCAGGGCGCGGCGACCATCTCGGTGAAGGTGTCGGAGACCTCGGTGCGCCAGACGAAGCTGGACCATAGCGGATGCTCGCCGGGGCGGATGCGACCCACGATCACCCATTTCGCGACGGTGCTGATGAGGGCCGCGAACAGCCCCGCGAGCATGACGACGACGCCGGAGAGCACGACGGCAACGATCGGCCCCCAGGCCTCGATCATCGCGGTGAGCGCGAAGAGGACCGCGAGCCCCAGCGCACAGCTGACGACGACGGGGATGAACCGGCACAGCTCCCACAGTGTGCGGGCGACGCGGAGGCCGACGCGAGGCCGGTAGGTGCGCTCGAGATCGGCGTCGTTCACCACACGGCGAAGTCGCATCGCCGGCGAGCCGAGCCACGACGATCCCGGCTTGGACTTCTCCGGTGCTACTGAGAGCACGGCGACGAGGCCATCGCGCGGCACCCGATGGCCGGGGCCGGCCATCCCCGAGTTGCCGAGGAAGGCGCGCTTGCCGATGCGGGCGCGATCCAGACGCATCCATCCGCCCTTGAGCTCGTACGCCGCGACCATCGTGTCGTCGGCGAGGAATGCACCGTCGTCGATCGTCGTCATCGACGGGATCAGCAGCACTGTCGACGCTTCCACCTCGCGTCCGACCTTGGCGCCCAGCATCCGGAGCCAGATCGGGGTGAACAGGCTCGAATAGATCGGGAACAGGATCGTGCGCGCAGAGTCGAGCAGTCGCTCGGTCGACCATGCCTGCCAGGCGACACGACCACGGACAGGGTGGATGCCTTCCCTCAGGCCGATCGCGAGCAGCCGTGTCAGCGCAACGACGAGAGCCGCGAGCGTGACACCGGCCGCGAGCGTCGCTGGCACCACCCAGGCAGCAACGGCGGGAAGGGCTTCGAGTATCGAGTCCGATCCCCGGATCGCCTGGGCGATCACGAGCAGTCCGACGCTGTACGCGATGAACGGAAGCAGTGCGAGACCGGCGGATGACAGCCCATAGACCCACAACCAGCGCCGCGGGGCGGGTGGGCGCTCCGGCGCGAGGGGGCTGGACGTTCCACCCACACGCACGGCGGGCGAACCTGCCCATCGCTGGCCCGCGCGCACTCTGCCGAACACGGCTGAGCCCGGTGCGATCTCGGCGTTGCGGCCGATCCTCGTTCCGGGGGCGAGTGTGCTGCGGGCGCCGATCGTGGCCCCCGCTCCGATGCGGATGCCGCCGATCCGTACAGTGTCGCCGTCGATCCAGTATCCGCTCAGGTCCACTTCCGGCTCGATCGCTGCACCGTCAGCGATCTCGAGCATTCCGGTGACAGGGGGCAGCGCGTGCAGGTCGACGTTCGGACCGATCTTCGCCCCCAGAGCCCGTGCGTAATAGCTCACCCACGGTGCACCGGCGAGCCCCACCGGGTCGATCTGGTGGGCGATCTGCTCGGCGAGCCAGAGCCGCAGGTGCACTCCTCCCCCGCGTGGGTGGTCACCGGGTCGCACCCCCGCGAGCAGAAGTCGCGACAGGCCCGCCGACACAGCCATACGGCCGAACGGAATCACGAAGATCAGCAGGCCGATCGCGATCACCCACCATGGCGCGTCGGGCAGGAACTCGAATCCGGGTACGAGCTGCAGGATCCAGCTGCCGGTGAGCAGCCACAGCGTCCAGCGGATGCCGGTGAGGATGAACAACGGCACGCTGGCGATGCTCTGCACCCACTGCATGATCTTCGGCGTCGGATGAGCGGTGCTGAAGCTCTCAGCCACCACATTCTCGGCAGATTCCTCTTCCACGGCATCCGCCATCTGGCGGAGCTTCGGCAGATCGTAGACGTCCGCCATCGTGAATTCCGGTGCACGGACACGGATGCGGGACACGAGCTGGGCCGCGGCGAGCGACCCGCCACCGAGCTGGAAGAAGTCAGCCTTCTCATCGGCAGGGCGGATCCCCAGCACAGCCAGCCACTGCTCCGCGAGCCAAGCGGCGGTGCCGGACAGCGAGGAATCCGACGCATCGGTGTCTTCCAACGGCCAGGGCAGTGCAGCTTTGTCGACCTTGCCGGAGGTACGCACCGGCAGTTCGTCCATCACGGCGAGCAGCGGGATGAGCGGCGCCGGCAGCGTCTCCGCCAGCTCGGCACGCGCCGTCTGCCGGTCAAAGCCCGAAGTGGGTACGACGTAGCCGACGAGCAGTTGCACACCGCCCTCCGAGCGCTGGACGACCACTGTCGCCGCCGAGACCGCGGTCAGCGCCTGCAGCGCAGACTCGACCTCGCCGAGTTCTATGCGGCGCCCACCCACCTTCACCTGATCGTCCGCGCGGCCTTGGAAGAGCAGCCCCGCGGAATCGGCGCGCACGAGGTCACCGGAGCGATAGGCGCGCTCCCAGCCGAGGGTGGGCATCGGCGCGTACTTCTCGGTGTCTTTCGCCGGGTCCAGGTACCTGGCCAGTCCGACGCCACCGATGATCAGCTCGCCCACTTCGCCGTCTGCGACCTGGTTCCCCTCCGCGTCCACGACGGCCAGATTCCAGCCGTCCAAGGGCAGCCCGATGCGCACGGGTCCCTCACCGTCGAGCAATGCCGCACACGCCACCACCGTCGCCTCGGTCGGCCCGTAGGTGTTCCACACCTCCCGCCCCTCGGAGACGAGACGTGCGACAAGCTCTGGAGGGCACGCCTCGCCGCCGAAGATCAGCAGCCGGACGTTCTCGATGGCGTCTTGCGGCCAAAGGGCCGCGAGTGTGGGCACTGTCGAGACGACCGTGATCCCGTGGCCGAGGAGCCAAGGACCCAGGTCTTCGCCCGAGCGAACGAGCGCTCGCGGTGCGGGAACCAGACATGCGCCGTAGCGCCATGCGAGCCACATCTCCTCGCAGGATGCGTCGAAGGCGACCGACAGACCGGCCAGAACCCGGTCTCCTGGGCCGAGCGGTGCATCCTGCAAGAAGAGACGCGCCTCGGCGTCGACGAACGCCGCAGCGGATCGGTGACTGACCGCTACGCCTTTGGGCACCCCCGTCGACCCGGATGTGAAGATGATCCAGGCGTCGTCGTCGACCGTGGGCATCTCGACCGTGACGATCACGCTCGAGCTCGGGTGCGGTGATTCTCCCTCGAACAGCGCCCTCGTCGGTGAACGCGATTCGCCTGCGCGCGGTTCGTAGACGCCTGCTCCCGTGATCACGCCGGCGACGCCGGCCTCTCCGAAGACGAGATCCGCTCGCTCCTGAGGGTCGTCCGCATCGACCGGCACGTAGGCGGCACCAGCGGCCATGATCCCGAGGATCGCGATGTAGAGCTCGCGGTCGCCTGACGGCATGCGCACGCCGACGCGATCCCCCGTCTGCACGCCGTTCTCGCGAAGACGGGCTGCGGTCTGCCAGACGAGAGCCAGCAGTTCGGCATAGCTCAGCGCGCCATCAGCGTCTTCGAGTGCCGATGCCTGCGGATGCTGCGTGGCAGATGCTCGGAGGATGTCGATCAGCGTGCGCGGAGCGGTTGCCGCGCTGGAGCGGTCGAGGTACTCCTGCATCGACCGGGTCAAGCCGACAGCAGAGAGATCAACTGCGCCTTGTTGAGCCGCGAGATGCCTGTGCGGCCCTCGGCGACGGCGCGTGCGCGCAGCTGCACGACGGTGAGCGTCGACAGATCGGATGCTGCGGGAGCTGTGGCCTTCGCGACCGGTTTGGTCGCAGCAGGCTTGGTCGCAGCAGGCTTGGTCGCTGCAGGCTTGGCGGTGGCGGCCGCGGGCTTGGATGCCGCGGGCTTCGCTGCCGGCTTGGCCGCAGACTTCGCTGCCGGAGTTGTCGCGGCCCGCTTCGCCGCGGGCTTCGCGGCCGGCTTGACTGCTGCCTTCGCGGCCGGCGCCACGGCCGGCCGTTCAGCGACCTTCGGCGCGTCGGGCGCGGAGGCCTTCTCGACCTTCTTGGCCGCCTGCTTCGCCGCGCTCTTGATCTCCTCGGCCTTGACCTTCTTGGACGTGACCTTCTTGGCCTTCTTCACTGCCTCAGACTGAGCCTTCTTCGCGGCTTCGGCCTTCGCTGCGAGCTTGCTCTCGATCTTGTCCGCAGTCTTCTCGATGCGATCGATCGCGGCGACAGCCTTCTTCTCGACCTTTCGAGGGCTGCGCGCGACCTTCTTCTTCTTGGCCTTCGACACGTCCTTGGCATCGTCGGCGAGCGCGCGGAGCTTCTTCGCGTCCTTCTTGGGGAGCGTCTTGCTCAGATGCTTCGCGTCCTTCGCAGCCTCAGCTGCAGCATCCAGGGCGGCGTTCGCCGCCTTCACCGCTTTTGTGGTCTTCGCCATCATGACTCCCTAAGTCCGCATTTCCGCCGCGGAATGACGACGGGCTGCACGCGGCACACATCGTACAGGGGCAACAAGAACGGTTCGGAAACCGTTCGTCACACCAGTTCGCCCACCAGTTGCTCGATCCGCGCGCGGATGTCATCGCGGATCGGGCGCACCGACTCGATGCCTTGCCCGGCTGGGTCGTCGAGCTTCCAGTCCTCGTAGCGCTTTCCGGGGAAGAACGGGCAGGCGTCGCCGCAGCCCATCGTGATGACGACGTCAGAGGCCTGCACCGCTTCGGTGGTGAGCACCTTGGGCTGCTCTGCCGTGATGTCGATGCCGAGTTCGGCCATCGCGTCGACCGCGATGGGGTTGATCTGGTCAGCAGGCATGGAACCGGCAGAGCGGACCTCGATGCGGTCGCCGGCGATGTCGCGGAGGAATCCCGCCGCCATCTGGGAACGGCCGGCGTTGTGCACGCAGACGAAGAGGACGGATGGCTTTGAAGCAGAGTCGGTCATGAGGTCTCCTCGAGTAGTTCCTGGACAAGAATTCGTACGCGGGCGGCGATGTCGTCACGGATGGCTTCGACGCCTTCGCGGGACGCGAGTGCCGGGTCGCCCACTACCCAGTCGTCGTAGCGGACTCCTGGGATGATCGGGCAGACATCGCCGCAGCCCATCGTGATGACGACATCCGCAGCCCTGACGGCGTCGTCCGTCAGCGGCTTCGGGAACCTCTCGGCGGCTTCGTCGCCCTCGATCTCGGCGAGCAGTGACCGCACGTGCGGGTGGATGACATCGGCGGGGCTGGAGCCCGCCGAGCGGGCGATGACCTTGCCTGCGGCGAGCTGATTGACGAGTGCGGCGGCGAGCTGCGAGCGTCCGGCATTGGCCACGCAGACGAACAGCACCTGCGGAACGGACGTGTCGCGGTCGCGGGTGAGATCGCTCAGCCTCTGCCGAGCGAATCGCTCTGCGAGCGGGATCAGGGCCGAAGTCACGCGGGCGGTACGCGCCAGGGCGGTGTACGACTCCCGGACGATGCCGAGAACGACGGCCTCGTCGACCTCGGGAATCTCGGCGGACAGTTCGTCGGCCAGACGAGTCACACGGGCGTCGAAGTCCGGCCGGAGCGACTCTTCGGAAGCACCGTCCGACGCAGTCGCTGCGACCGTTGCCGGCGCGAAGGAGTCCAGCAGCGTGGTGACGGCGCGGCGACGCTGGGGGTTGATCTTGTACCAGACCCACGTGCCGCGTCGCTCAGAGGTCAGCACATCGACGTCCTTGAGAACCTTGAGGTGGTGCGACACCGTCGGCTGGGACACCTCGGCGAGTTCGGCGAGGTCGCAGACGCAGGATTCCCCGCGCGGGTCTGAGGCGATCGCGGAGAGCATGCGCAAGCGCAGCGGGTCGGAGAGCGCCTTCAACGTCGTAGCCACTGACGACGCGGCATCCGGTCCGATCGCGTGCGTGGTGACGGGACTGCAGGCCTCGTCAGCGGTAAGCGTGACGTTCATGACGGCATCCTCTCGGCAGCGGGCGAAACAGCAGCGTACGGATCAGTGTTGAACCAGCGCCTGGCCGCCCAGAGCGAGACGTAGACGAGGCCGACGAGCACCGGCACCTCGATGAGAGGGCCGACGACACCGGCCAGTGCCTGGCCGGATGCTGCGCCGAAGGTGCCGATGGCCACCGCGATCGCGAGTTCGAAGTTGTTGCCGGCAGCAGTGAACGCCAACGTCGAGGAGCGTGCATAGCCGAGCCCGAGCGCCTTGCCGGTGAAGAGCCCGATGAACCACATCACCGCGAAGTACGCCAGCAGAGGCAGCGCGATCCTGGCGACGTCGAGCGGGCGCGAGGTGACCTGCTCACCCTGCAGAGCGAACAGCAAGACGATGGTGAACAGCAGGCCGTAGAGCGCCCACGGGCCGATCTTCGGCAAGAACTTCTCCTCGTACCACTCACGGCCCTTGCGACGTTCACCGATGAACCGGGATGCGAATCCTGCGAGCAGCGGAACGCCGAGGAAGATGAGCACGTTGAGGGCGATCGCCCCGACGGAGAAGTCCAGCCCCTGCGTGTCCAGTCCCAGCCATCCGGGCAGGACGCTGAGGTAGAACCAGCCGAGCAGTGAGAAGGCCACGACCTGGAACACCGAGTTGATCGCGACGAGCACGGCCGCCGCTTCCCGGTCGCCGCAGGCGAGATCGTTCCAGATGACGACCATCGCGATGCATCGGGCGAGCCCGACGATGATGAGACCCGTCCGGTACTCCGGCAGATCGGGCAGGAACATCCAGGCCAGGGCGAACATCAGCGCGGGGCCGATCAGCCAGTTCAGTACGAGCGAGGAGATGAGCAGCCTCTTGTCGCCGGTGACCGCCGCGATCTTGTCATAACGGACCTTCGCGAGCACCGGGTACATCATCACCAGCAGGCCGAGCGCGATCGGGATCGAGATGCCGCCGACTTCGAGCTGGGCGAGAACCGACGAGACTCCGGGGATAAATCGCCCCAGCAGGATGCCGGCGACCATGGCGATCCCGATCCAGAGCGGCAGCCAGCGGTCCAGCGTGGACAGGCGACGCGTCGCGGATCGGGCGGGAACAGTGGTGGTGCTCATGCGAATACAGCTTCCGCTGCGGGCGCCGCGACGTGGGAATCATCGAGGCCGGAGAGGAACTGCTGAACATCCTGCGCTGCCGCGCATCCTGTACCGGCAGCGGTGATCGCCTGACGGTAGGTGTGATCGACGAGGTCGCCGGCCGCGAAAACTCCCGGAACGTTGGTGCGAGTGGAAGGATGCTCGACGAGCACATATCCGTCGGCATCCGTGTCGACGATCCCGGTGACCAGTTCGGAGCGCGGGTCGTGACCAATGGCCACGAAGACGCCGGTCGCCGGCAGCTCCCGTTCAGCTCCGGTGACCGTGTCGCGGAGGGCGACAGCGTGCACCTTCTCCGAGCCGAGGACCTCGGCGACCTCGCTGTTCCAGGCGACGTCGATCTTCGGGTGATCCAGCACTCGCTGCGACATGATCTTCGAGGCGCGGAACTCGTCGCGGCGATGCACTACGGTGACCTTCGATGCGAAGCGCGTCAGGAACAGCGCTTCCTCCATCGCGGAGTCGCCGCCGCCGACGACGACGATCTCCTGCTCGCGGAAGAAGAATCCATCGCACGTCGCACACCACGACAGCCCGTGGCCGGTCAACCGCTCTTCTTCGGGCAGTCCGAGCTTGCGGTACGCGGACCCCATCGTGAGGATGACGGCGCGAGCGCGGAACGTTTCACCGGCGCCGGTCTCGATGACCTTGATCGGACCGTCGAGGTCTACGCCGACGGCATCGTCGAGCAGGATGCGTGCGCCGAAGCGTTCGGCCTGGGCGCGCATCGACTCCATCAGCTCAGGCCCTTGCACGCCGTCGACGAACCCGGGGAAGTTCTCCACCTCGGTCGTCGTCATCAGCGCACCGCCTGCGGTCACAGACCCTGCAAGCACCACCGGCTCGAGCCCCGCACGAGCGGCATAGACCGCAGCGGTGTACCCCGCAGGTCCGGAACCGATGATGATCAGCTCAACCTCTTGATTCGACATGCGTCTATATTGACATTCATCGATGTAGAACACAAGAGGACAGATCGTCGACTCATCGAGCTAGTATCTGCGTATGAGTGCAGATAAGCAGGTATGCGGGTACAGCCCGGACAGTTCGTATGTGGAGCTGGCCGTAGAAGTGTTCGCGATGCTCGCGGATGCGACGCGAGTGCGGATCATCCTCGCACTCCAAGACTCCGAAGAACTGGCCGTCAACAGTCTCGCCGAGTTGGTCGGGAAGTCGCCGGCGGCGGTGTCGCAGCATCTTGCCAAGCTCCGCCTCGCGCGCATCGTGTCCACACGCCAGGAAGGGCAGAAGGTGTTCTATCGACTCGAGAATGAGCACGCGTCCCGTCTCGTCGCCGACGCGATCTTCCAGGCCGAGCATTCCTTGGGCGGCGTCCCCCGGCATCATCACGCGGATCGCCTGGCCGAATGACTCTGGACCACGAGCATCCGCACAGCCACGCGGATCACGCCCATCACGACCACGACCACGACCACGACCACGACCACGCTCATCCGACCGGAATCAAAGGGTTCCTCCACGGGCTGTTCGTGCCCCACTCGCACGACGCAGCCGACTCGATCGACGACGCGATGGAAGCGAACGCATCGGGCATACGAGCGCTCAAGATCAGCCTTCTCATCCTGCTCGCGACCACGGTGCTGCAGGCCTTCGTCGTCTTCTTCAGCGGATCTGTCGCACTCCTCGCCGACACCATCCACAATTTCTCTGACGCACTGACCGCGGTTCCCCTCTGGGTGGCGTTCGTGCTCGGGCGGCGGGTCGCTTCGCGCAGATACACCTACGGCCTGGGTCGCGCCGAAGACCTCGCGGGATTGTTCATCGTGTTCGTCGTCGCACTCTCGGCGATCGTCGCGGCATGGCAGGCCATCGACCGCATGCTGCATCCGCAGCCGCTCGGCAACATCGCCTGGGTGATCGCGGCAGGAGTCATCGGGTTCATCGGGAACGAGGCGGTGGCGATCTATCGCATTCGCGTCGGTCAGCGGATCGGCTCGGCGGCTCTGGTCGCAGACGGCGTCCACGCGCGCGCTGACGGTTTCACTTCGCTCGCCGTCGTCGCCGGAGGCGTCGGAGTCCTCCTCGGGTTCCCCCTCGCCGACCCGATCGTCGGGCTCCTCATCTCCGCCGCGATCTTCGTGCTCCTCATCGGCACCGTCCGCAGCGTCGGCCGCCGCCTGCTCGACGGCGTGGAGCCCGACCTCGTCGACAGGGTCACGCACGTGCTGGAGCATGTCGACGGCATCACCCACGTCGATCGCATTCGTCTCCGCTGGAACGGCCACAGACTGGAAGGCGACGCCATCATCGCCGTTTCGGCCGAAGCTTCCCGCGCTCAGGTCGAGGCGATCAGCGTCGATGCGCGTCGTACCGCACGTTCTCATCTCCCCCACGTCGATGAGTTCCTCGTGAGCATCCGCTGACCCGTGGCCGATCGCACCGACGAGCCGACCGGCCGGAGAGGACGTTCGCAGGACTCACCCGCCCCGGCCGTGGACCGGCCTGGCGTTCGCCGGGGGCTTTCCGACCTCGTGAATGGTGTGGCCTCCGCACGCCGTCCTGGTCACGCTGGCCCGTTCGATGCGCGACACCGCGAACCATCGCATCGCGTCGCGCAGGCGGCACCATCCGACGAGGTACCACTGGCCGTTCGTTGAGGCGAACAGCACGGGCTCGATGTCGCGGGTGGTCGTGACCCCATCCCTCGAGGTGTAGCGAATCCGAATCACCCGCTGCTCGGCCATCGCCTCCTCCAGTGCAGACCTGATGGCGCGCGACGCGGAGGTGGGGGCGTCGACCCACACGCGACGGGCCAGCTCATCGGCTCGTGCGCGGGTTCTGGGATCGAGGACGTCCATGATCTTCTGGATCCCCGCCGCTGCCAGATCGGAGTACGGGGCATCGGGTGCAGCGGACGCGGCAGCCATGATCGCCACGGCCTGCGCTGCGGACAGGCTGACCGGCGGCAAGGACGCACCTGCCGCCAACCCGTAACCGCCGCCGGGACCTGGACGCGACCAGACGGCCGCGCCGCTGCGGTTCAACGCATCGAGGTCTCTTTTGACCGTGCGCACGGACACCTCGAACTCTCTCGCCAACCGTTCGGCGGAGACACCCCGCGCGCCGCTGCGGCGCAGCATCTCCGAGAGCGCATGGAGTCGTTCTGCTCGCTTCACCGCTCAGGCCCGAGTGAATTCATGTCATAAATAGTGACACACCGTTGTCCGCAGGGGCTGCGAGAGTTGTGACATGACAACCACTTCGAGCGGCCCGACCATCATTCTCATCGCCGGCCACTGGCTGGGCGCTTGGGCATGGGATGACGTGCGCGAGCATCTGGATACCGACCACTCCCGCGCAACTGCGATCACATTGCCGGGCCTCGACCCCGACGACCCTGCGCGTTCGACCAGGACGCTCGACGACCAAGCTGAAGCGATCGGCGACATCCTCGCGCGACTCGAGGTCTCCGAGGAGCACCCTGCGATGATCGTCGCGCACAGCGGGGCGAACGCACCCGTCAGCCTCTTCCTCGACCGGCATCCCGAACTCGTCCAGCGGGTGGTGTGGGTCGACTCCGGCCCTGTATCGACGGGCAGCATCTTCGCTCCAGATCTTCCGGAGGAGGTGGAGGAGCTTCCGCTGCCGCCGTTCGACGTCGTCGCGCAGCAGGCGAGCCTCGAGGGGCTGAGCGCAGAGACCCTCGAGCGTTTTCGCGCCAGGGCGGTCCCTGAACCAGGGCCCGTGCTCCGTCAGCCCGTCGAACTCACGAACGACTCCCGCCGCAAGGTACCGACTACCCTGGTGTGCTGTTCGATAACGAGCGCGCAAGTGCTGGATCTGGCCCGGGGAGGACACCCCATGTTCGCCGAAGTCGCGAACCTCGAAACTCTCGACGTCGTCGACCTGCCGACGGGCCATTGGCCGATGTGGAGCCGTGCCGGGGATCTTGCCGAGGTGATTCAGTCGGCGGCGTCACGAGCCAGCTGAACGGCACGCGCAACCCGAAGGGGCGAGTCGAATCCGTCCCGCTAGCCGACGGCGACCGGACGCAGGCCGATCTGCAGGACAGCCGGAGCAGCGCAGCAGCCAGCGGCGTTGTCGTCGAACTCACCCGATCCACCGCACACGCCGGTCTCGGGGAGGACGAGCTCGTTGCGCGCGGCGGCCTCGTGGTCTCCGGCGAGGTGCGCGGCGACACTGCGCACCTGCTCGTAGCCCGTCATAGCGAGGAACGTCGGGGCCCGGCCATAGGACTTGGCCCCGACGATGAAGGAAACCCTGTTCAGGCTGCACCAGCTCCCTGGCCCCGGTTGCCGCCACCGACCCGCAGGAGTGGATGTTCGGGTCGATCTCGGAGGCGATCCCCGCAGCGGCCTCGAGCGCCGGGTCCAGGTCGATGCGCAACTCGCGCAGCATCTCGGTGTCGGGACGGAACCCGGTGAGCGCGAACACGTGAGCGACGCCCGCGACCTCGCGGCCGTCCTCGGCGACGACGGTCAACGACTCGCCTACTCGACGCAGCTCTGCCACGCGGAAGCCGGTCAACAGGTCCACCAGTCCGGCATCGATCGCTTTGCGGGCACGAGATCCGAGCGCAGCGCGTTCCGGAAGTTCGTCTCCCGCGCCTCCGCCGAAGGCGTTCGCGGCACTTCCGCGGCGCAGCATCCAGGTCACTCGCGTTTCGGGCGACCTGCGCGCCAGCTCACTCAGCCGAAGAACGGCGTGCGTTGCGGAGTGGCCGGCGCCCACGACGACGACATGCGACCCGGCGAGCGCGGACACGTCATCCGGAATGCGGTACGAGATCGAGTCCGATGCGTGGGTCTCCCCGAGTGCCGGGAACCCATCAGCGCCTGCCGGATTCGGAAGACTCCACGTGCCGGTCGCATCGATCACCGCCCTTGCACTCAGGCGGGCTTCGTTGCCAGCGAGATCCACCGTGTGCACCACGAAAGGTTGATTCTTCCGCCCAGCATCGACGACCTTGTCGCGACCCTGGCGAGAGATGCCGGTCACGATCGTGGCGTACCTCATCTTCTCGCCCAGAACAACGGCGAGCGGGGCGAGGTACTCGCTGACCCATTCCGCCCCGGTCGGATAGCCCGAGATCGGCGCCCTCCATCCTGTCGGCTCGAGAAGGCGGCAGGCCGCCGCATCCGTCAACTCCGGCCATGCCGAGAAGAGGCGCACATGACCCCATTCCGACACTGCGGCCGCAGGTCCATCCCCTCGTTCGACGACCAGCACATCCACGTTTCGTTCGGATAGATGCGCCGCTGCAGCAAGACCCTGGGGGCCGGCTCCGATGACGACGACAGGAAGCTCAGACATCACGTCTCCTCAGATCGAAAATCTTCAATACGAAGACTGTCACGCATCTATCGAAGAATGTCAATACGTGACAGACTATCGACGTGAGCCTCCCGACGACCATCGAAGCGACCGCCTGCTGCGTGCCGCGCATCACATCCTCGCTCACTGCGGAGGATGCAGAACGAGTCGCCAAAGTGTTCAAGGCGCTCGGCGATCCGACACGAGTGCGGCTCATGTCGCTCATCGCCGCCGGCGAGGGCGGCGAAGCCTGCATCTGCGACCTCACCGAGCCTGTGGGCCTCTCCCAGGGGACCGTCTCGCATCACATGAAGCTCCTCGCCGATGCCGGTCTGGTCACGCGGGAGCAACGGGGCAAGTGGGCGTACTTCGCTCTCAACGACGGTGCGCTGGACGCGGCCGCCGACGCACTCCGCTCGGCGTGACCAGCGTGGAAGCGCCACCTCGACTGGGTGGTCGGCTCGCCGCGCTCTCGGTGGGCCAGGTCATCAGCTGGGGCATCCTGTTCTACGCCCTCATCGTCGCCTCCCCCGCGATCGCGGATGACACCGGTTGGTCTGTCGCCCTGGTCACGTTGTCGTTCTCCTCCGGGCTGATCGCCTCCGCCGCGGCCGGGGTGTTCGTCGGGCGATGGCTCGACGCGCGCGGTCCTCGCCTCATCATGACCCTCGGTAGCGTCGTCGGCCCAGCGGGACTCGTCGTCGTGGCGCTCGCACCGAACCTCGCGGTCTTCACGGTCGGGTGGGTGATCGCCGGCATCGCACAATCGGCCGTGCTCTATCAGGCAGCGTTCACGGTCATCGCTCGCCGGTACGGCACCCGTCGTCGAGGCGCGATGACGATCCTGACACTGGCCGGAGGCCTCGCCTCCACAGTCTTCGCTCCGATCGTCGCTGGACTCCTCACCGTCACCGATTGGCGCACGACGTTCTTCCTTCTCGCAGGCTTCCTGCTCATCACCACTGTGCCGCTGCACTGGTTCAGCCTCGAGCGCGCCTGGACACCCGTCGCTCACGACGACAGCGTGCACGCGCACACCGTGAGAACGGTCATCCGCACCCGACGCTTCTGGATGCTGGAGCTTTCCATGCTCGCCCTGGCGGCTGCCCTCTTCAGCGTCACCCTCGCCCTCATCCCCCTCTTCACCGAGAAGGGCATGAGCTACGAGCTCGCCGCCTGGGCGCTCGGACTTCTCGGAGCGGGCCAGGTGATCGGGCGACTCCTCTATGTCGCGATCCCCCACACCGCAGCCCCTTGGATTCCCCTCGCGGCCACCGCCGGGCTGAGCGTCGTCTTCCTCGCCCTGCTCGCCCTCATCCCCGGCCCGCCGTGGCTGCTCATCTCGGTCGGCGTCGCCGCCGGGGCCGTCCGCGGCGCGCAGACACTCGTGCAGGGCTCAGCCGTCGCAGACCGCTGGGGCACGCGCAACTACGGGGCCATCAACGGCGTCTTCGCCGCACCCATCACTCTCGTCGGCGCCTTCGGTCCCGCGCTCGGGCCGCTTCTTGCGGTCGCCACCGGCTCCTATTCGGCCATGGCTCTGATCGCCGTAGGGCTGGCAGGCGTTTCGCTCGCCTTCGCCCGACTCTCCTGACGCCGCATCAGGCGCGGCTGAAGCGCATCGTGACGATCTGGAACGGGCGCAATTCGAGCCGCACGCCATCGCCGTCGACAGTGACGCCATCGAGGGCGACCTCGCGTTCGAGCAGATCGGTCTGGCGCACGTCTGCGAACGCGAACCCGGTCGCGAGCGTTGCCTGAGCCCGGGTCCCCAGGGCTTCGTAGAGCCGCACCACGACGTCGCCGCTGCCGTCCTCGGCGAGCTTGACCGCCTCTACGACCACACCGGGATGGTCGACGATCACCAGAGGCTCGATCGCGTCGACAGCGGTGTTCGCGACACGACGAACGGGGAGATTGATGTGGTACCCCTCGGCGACGGTCTCGGCGACATCCGCGCCGATCACGAGGCCGACCCGTAGCTCGTGAAGACCCTGATCCTGCGCGGGGTCGGGGAACAAGGCCGAGCGGATGAGCGACAGCCGCGCGATCGTGATGGTTCCGCCGCGTTCATCGCGCTGTTCTCGCGTGACGTCGTGACCATACGTCGAATCGTTGACGATCGCGACGCCGAAGTCGGGCTCGGCGACGCGAATCCACCGGTGGGCCACTGTCTCGAACCGCGCGGCATCCCATGAGGTGTTCGTGTGCGTCGGCCGCTCGATGTGGCCGAACTGGATCTCCGACGCGGCGCGGTCGGTGTGCAGGTCGAGAGGGAAGGCGAGCTTGAGCATCTTCTGCTTCTCGTGCCAGTCCAGCTCGAGGGCGAACGACAGCACGCGCGAGTTCTCGCCGAGACTGATCCGCTCGATGACGGTCGACGCACCGAACCCGCGCTCGACCACGACGGCCGACCCGTCGACCCCGATCGAGGCGACCTCGGTCAGATCGGTGACGGTGTTGCGATAGTGCACATCCACGTCCCAGGCGTCCCACTGCGTAGGAGTGTCCCGATGCAGTTGCAGCAGACCCGCGGGGCGGCCGGGCACCACGACGTCGCGTCCAGTCTGGAGATCGACGGCCGAGACGACCAAGCCGCGATCGTCCACCGTCGCGCGGACGATGCCGTTGTCGAGCACCCATCCAGTGGCGCCATCGCGCCGAGGCTCGACGTCGCTCGCGCTGTCCCCCACGCCGGCACCGAGCGCTACGAGGCCCTCCCTGGCATGCGGGGATGCGTTCGCGACGAGCGCCAGTGCGCCTTCACCGGCGAGCGCCCGCAGACTGTCGCCGATGAGCTCCTCGAGCTCGCGCGCCACGAAGGCGTAGTTGCGTTCGGCGTCCTGATAGACCCATGCGATCGAGGATCCAGGCAGGATGTCGTGGAACTGCTGTAACAGGACGGTCTCCCAGACCCGCTGCAGCCGCTCTGCCGGATAGGGGGTGCCGATGCGTACGCTCGCGGTCGCGGCCCAGAGTTCCGCCTCGCGCAGCAGATGCTCGCTGCGCCTGTTGCCCTGCTTGGTGGCGAGCTGACTCGTGTACGTGCCCCGGTGGAACTCGAGGTACAGCTCACCCGACCAGACCTCCGGCCGGGGGTACTCGGCCTCAGCGGTCTCGAAGAACTGCCGAGGAGAGCTGTGCACGACGCGCGGCGACCCTTCGAGCGATTCTGCACGGGCGACTGCTGCCGTCATCTCGCGCGTAGGCCCGCCGCCTCCGTCGCCGTAGCCGTAGGGAAGGAGCGAGACCGTGGCACGGCCCTTGTCGGCGAAGTTGCGCTCGGCATGGGCGAGCTCGTCGGCGGTCACGCGCGAGTTGTAAGTATCGACGGGCGGGAAGTGAGTGAACAGCCGCGTGCCGTCGATGCCCTCCCATTGGAACGTGTGGTGCGGGAACTTGTTCGTCTCGTTCCACGAGATCTTCTGCGTCAGGAACCAGCGAGTGCCGGCTGCCTTGGCGATCTGCGGCAGAGCGCCCGAATACCCGAAGGAATCCGGCAGCCATGCCTCTGGCGTGTCGATTCCGAATTCACGCAGGAAGAACGACTTGCCCGCGACGAACTGCCGCGCCATCGCCTCAGACCCCGGCATGTTCGTGTCGGATTCGACCCACATGCTCCCCACCGGGATGAATCGGCCCTCGGCAACACGTGCGCGGATTCGCTCGAACAGGTCGGGATAGTACTCCTTGACCCAGGCGTACTGCTGCGCGCTGGAGGCGACGAAGACGAAGTCGGGGTCTTCGTCCATGAGAGACAGGACGTTCGAGAAGGTACGCGCCACCTTGCGAACAGTCTCACGCACCGGCCACAGCCATGCGGAGTCGATGTGCGCGTGGCCGACGGCGTGCAGCGTGTGAGCGGAAGCGGATGCCGGCTTCGCCAGCACTGGCGCGAGGACCTCCCGTCCGGCAGCCGCGGTCCCGGCGACGTCGTCAGGGTCGACGACGTCGATCATCCGCTCCAGCGCGACGAGGATGTCGGCGCGCCGCGGGGATCCATCGTCCAGTTCCTCCGCGAGGCCGCGCAGCGCGAGCGTGTCGGCGAGCAGATCCGCGACCTCGAGGTCGCGGAGGCGCACGTCGAGGTGGCGCAGTGTGTAGATGGGGTCGCCGCCCACGGTCGCGAGATCGCCGACAGGGGTCGGATCGAATGTGAAAAGGCTTCCGACATCAGGGTTGGACGCCGCCTCGATGTAGACGTCGACCTCGCCCGCCTCGTCCACCGCTTCAGCGACAGCGTTGTTGAGCGGGGCGATCCCACGCACGGGCCTGCCTGCAACATCCCACACCATCGCCTCGCACTGGAAGCCCGGCTGGCCCTGGGTGAAGCCGAGATCGACGACGATCTCGGCTCGTGTGCGCGCGGGCAGCGCGCCGTCAGCATCCCGCCACGATGCGGGGACGGCTCCATTCAGGCGGAACCAGGTCGTCCCCCACGGGCGCCCCCACAGATCACCGGGAGCGATCGGCGAGTACTCGCCGGCCGCCGCTTCCGCGAACGAAAGGGGTTCGCCTGCCGCGTCCCAGCGCGTGGCTGCGACCGGCGCGGACGCGCGGTGGATCTGGGATTGCAGTCGCTCGCGGACGAAGCGGTCGACGCGGAGGAGGGCAAGTCGGGAACGGTCGTGCATAGCAGGCTCTTTCAGGAGATGAGGGGACTGAGTCAGCCCTTGACGGAACCGGCGAGCGCGAAGGACGAGCCGGAGAGTTTCTGGACGATGACGTACAGGACGACCATCGGCGCCGCGTAGAGCACCGAGTACGCCGCGAGCTGACCGTAGGCGATCGTGCCGTACTGGCCGAAGAAGTTGAAGATCGACACTGCCGCGGGAAAACGATCCGAGGTGAACAGGAGGACGAACGGGACGAAGAAGTTCCCCCACGCGCCAGTGAAGACGAAGATGAACACCACGCCGATGCCCGGTCGCATGAGAGGCACCACGATGCGCGCCAGAGCCTGCATCGAACTCGCGCCGTCGACCCAGGCGGCCTCCTCGAGCGAGATCGGCACGGAGTCCATGAAGTTCTTCAGCATCCAGATCGCCATCGGCAGCGATGTCGCCGACATGAACACGATGACTCCCCAGGTGGAATTGAGGAGCCCGAACGACACGAAGAGGGAGTAGACCGGCACCATCATGGCCGTGATCGGCAGGCCGGTACCGAAAAGGATCGCGTACATGAACGGCTTCTGGTAACGCGCTGCGTATCGCGAAAGCGGGTAGGCCGCCAGCAGCGAGACGATGACCGTGATGACCGCCGTGCCGAGGGAGATCAGCACCGAGTTGAGCAGCGGCAGCCACGTGAGTTCCCAGGTCATGACGCCCGTGTAGTTGTCGAGCGTCCACGACTCCGGAATCCGCATCGAGACGGTGGCATTCGCATCGAACGACGCGAACACGACCCACAGGAGCGGCACGAGGAAGAGCACGCCGATGATGCTCAGGATGATGGACGCCGTCACTGTGTGAGCGCGCTTGCGCGGGGCTGACACGCTCAGTGACTTCCGCCCTGGCACGACGAGCGTGCGCGTCTCGGTCATGGTCTGCGCGGCCATTTCAGTCGACCTCCGGCTTGAGCACTCGGATGTAGATGATGGAGAACACCGCACCGATGAGGAGGGTCACGGTGGCGATCGCCGTGCCGTACCCGACCTGTGCGAATTTGAAGGCCTCCTGGTAGGCGAGCACTGGCAGCGTCGCCGACGCCGTGCCTGGCCCGCCGCCGGTCATGACCCAGATGAGGGTGAACACGCCGAGCGTCTGGAGCGTGGTCAGGAGCAGATTCGTGGAGATCGAACGCCGGATCACGGGCAGGGTCACCAGGATGAACCGCTGCCAGGCCGACGCGCCGTCGATGGTCGCCGCCTCGATGAGGTCGGGCGGCACCTCGGCGAGCGCCGCGTTGTACACCAGCATCGAGAAGGCCGTCCCGCGCCAGATGTTCGCGACGATGACCGACAGCATCGGGAGATAGTAGAGCCACGCGGTCTGCTCGAGGCCGAACCATCCGAGCACCGAGTTGAGCGTGCCGTCCTTCGCGAAGAAGGCGTAGAGCGCGAAGGCCGCCACGATCTCGGGGAGCACCCAGGCGAGCACGACGATCCCGCTGACGAAGGATCGTACCGGCCGCGCCGAGCTGCGCATGAGCACGGCCAGCAGCATTCCGAGTACGTTCTGGCCGATGACAGCGGATGCCAAGACGAAGACCACGGTCAGGACGAGGGAGTTCCAGAACTCGGCGGAACCCAGCAGCTCGACGTAGTTGTCGAGTCCGAAGAACTGCGGGTTCGCCGCACGCGGGCCGGTGAGGGCCCGGTCGGTGAGCGATCCGTACAGCGAGTACACGATCGGACCGAGCATGAAAGCGGCCAGCAGCAGCACCGCAGGAACGAGCGGCAGCAGGCGGAAGAAAGCGCGGCTCGGACTGCGCCCGAGCCCGCCGACGGCGACGGCGGTCATCAGACGATCAGCCCGCCTGGGTGTTCTCTTCGCCGACGATTCCGACCAGCGCCTCGTCGTAGGCGCGCTGGGCGTCCTTCGGTGATGACTGCCCGGTGATGACCGACTCGGTCGCCACAGGGATGTTCGACGAGATCTGCGAGTAGTCGGGCGTCGCCGGCCGGAAGTGCGTGTACGCGACGAGCGACGAGAAGAACTCGAACGAGGGGTTGTAGTCGAGATACTCCTGGCTGGCGGCGACGTCGGAGCGCACCGCGATCTGTCCCGCCTCCTGATGATAGGTGAGCGCGTTCTCAGGCGTCATGGCCTGGGCGATGAAGTCGAAGGCGGCCTCAGGGTCGTCGGCGTTCGCGCCTACTGCGAGCGTCCATCCGCCCGACATCGACGTGAAGCCGTCGCCGCCGCCGTCCTGGGTCGGCATGGCTGCGAGGCCCATGGTCTCCTCCCACTCCGGCCACGCGTTGTCGCCCGCGATCCAGCTGCTCGGGAGCCAGGAGCCGTCGATCGCGATCGCCAGCTTGCCCTGCGGGATGAGCTCGTTCTGGACTTTGGATCCCCACCCTGGGTCGAGCGCGTCTGCGGGATCAGGGGCGAGACCCTCTTCGAAGGCGGTCTCGTAGAAGCCGAGCGCGTCGAGGAATCCGGCAGACTCGGTCACCCACTTGTTCGACGAGGAATCCATGAGCTCGTCACCCGTGCCGTACATCAGCATCTCGAAGCCCTGCATCGACGTGGCCTCGCCGAGGGTCTTCGACGCATAGATGTTCAGGGGCGTGACATCCGGGTTGCTCTCCTTGATCGCGCGTGCCGCTTCGAGGATGTCCTCCCACGATGTGGGCTTCCAGTCCGTGGGCAGGCCGGCGGATTCGAAGAGGTCCTTGTTGAAGTAGATGCCGCGCGTATCGGTGCCGAGCGAGACCCCGTACGTCTTGCCATCGTCGCCCACACCGGCCTGCTTGGCACCGTCGTCGTACAGTTCCCAGTCGTCCCAGTCGGCCAGGTAGTCGTCGATCGGGAGCAGGTAGCCAGCGGCCGCGTCTGAGCGGATCTGGAATGTGTCCTCGTAAATGACATCCGGCGCGGTGTCCGCCGAGCCGTTCATGAGAGCGAGCTTGGTGAAGTACTGATCCTGCTCGGCCTCGATCGGCACGAGCTCCACCTTGCGGTCCGGATACTCCTTCTCGTACTCGGCCTTGACCGTCTTCATGAGGTCATCCATAGCCGTGAAGGATGAGGTCTTCTGATAGGCGATGCGCAGGGTGTCGTCGCCGCCGCTTGAGGTGCCACCAGAGCAGCCGCTCACGGCGATCGCCAGGCCGCTGACGACCAGGATGCTCAGTCCGGTCAGTGATTTCTTCATCGGAGCTCCTTTGCTCACTCTTGACGCGTGACGTCGCGCCCCTGTTATTCAAACATATTTAGATATTCTGTCAACCTTTGTCCTGAGCAAGGCACAGAGTGGTCAGGTCGCGCTGATCATCAGACCGGACGTCCGCGCCGTGAATGCGCCGTCCAGCACAAGACACGCCGCTCCGGCCGCGGCGAGATCCGTGCCCAACCGCGCCTCGACGAGGCGGAGGGGGCGCGTCGTCGCGATCTGCGCGATCGTGGGGAGGACAGCGCGCAACCTCGGCTCCAACAGCTCGCTGAGCCGGCTCCAGACCGGGCCTCCGATCACGAACGTACCGGCGTCGAGCATGTTGTTCATCAATACGATCGCTCGCGCCAGCACTTCGGCGGCATGAGCGCACACTTCGAGAGCACGGGAATCGCCGCCTTGTGCGCGGGCAACGAGGTCGTCGATGGCCGCACGTCTCGCTCCCCAGGGGATGTCGAGCGAGGTGGTCACCCCGGCTTCGAGGAGCAGCTGCTCTGGCGCCACGGTGACCCCGAGGCAGCCATGCTGCCCGCATTGGCACGGCGGGCCACTCGGGTCGACGACGAGATGCGCGATGTCGCCGGCATTTCCCGTACGGCCCCGCACGGCGTCGCCGTCGATGGCCACCCCGAGACCAACGCCTGCGCCGTAGTACAGGAGCGCAGCATCCCTGAGCTCGTGGTCCGCATCCGCCCACAGCTCGCCGACCATGGCCGCGACGACATCCTTCTCCACCACGACCGGCAGGCCCGTCGCCTCGATCAGGAGATCACGCAAGCGGGTGTGGTGCCAGTTCGGGAGCAACGGCGGCGTCAGCAGCATACCCGTCGCATCGTCGATCGGGCCCGGCACCGCCCCGCCGATGCCGAGAACACGGTCTGACGGGACGGCAGCGGATCTCAGGAGCGCATTCGCATTCTCGGAGAGCGCTGCGATCAGATCCGGTGTCGAGTCGGTGTCCGCTGGTGGCCTCTCCATATGCGCGACGATGCGCCCCGAGAGATCGAGCACGACGAACGTGTCGATCGACGGATCGAGATGGATGCCGACAGCGAATCGCGCACTGCGGTTCAAGCGGAGCAGGGTCCGCGGCTTTCCCGGCCCGGCGACGACGCGCTCCCCCTCGACGATCAGATCTGCGTCGGTGAGCCTGCGGGCGACGTTGCTGAGCGTCTGCGCAGACAGACCGGTGAGCTCAGCGAGTTCTGTCCGGCTCACGCCCGACGGTGAGCGACGGATCATGTCCAGAACCAGGGTCTGGTTGTACGTGCCGACGGCGGGCATGTTGGATCCGCGTTTCATGCTTCCTCCGAGCGCACACTATCGTCCTCGCAGACACTACCCGTCATGGGAGGCGGACGCTTCAGAAGTAGACGCGACGGCGGGAGTCGAACCCGCAACGCACTCAGGTATGAACTGGAGCCCGGGACCACCCGGATCGCCGCGATGACATCGACGTTACCTGGCCGTGATGTTTTCGGCCAGGGTTGCAACCTGAGATAACCGTATGAGTCAGGCGATGACGATTTTTTTCGTCGGGCACTTGCGCGGGTGCGTCAGCGACGAGGAGCTGGAGGCGGAGCATCCAGTGCGCGGAGCGCCCGCTCGAGCGCCTCGCGCAGTTCCGCGCGGTGCGGCTCGGGGAAGTCGGTCGCGTATTCGACGCCGGCCGGAATCCACAGCAGCCCGTAAAGGGCCTCACGCCAGTCCGGGCCACCGATCGGCCAGCGGGTATGCATCTCATCCTCCGCGGTCGCCCCCTGCGCCCATACTCCGAAGTACTGATCCATCTCATCCAGCGCCAGTTCCATGACGACATCCGCCTCGAGCTTCTGCGGCGACCACGACGAGGCGAGAAGCACCCGCTCCGCGATCTCCTCCTCGGAGATATCACGCGGGTCGAACAGCACGCGGGTGTGCTCCACCGACTCGATCCGATCGACGCGGAAGGTTCGCCAGCCGTCGCGTTCGAGGTCCCAGCACAGCAGGTACCAATTGCGTCCGGCCGGCGCGAGGGCATGCGGTTCCACCCGACGAACGCTGTCCGCGCCGGCACGATCGATGTACCGCAGTCGCACCCGTTCGCGGTCTCGCGATGCGAGGGCGAGTTCACCGAGCACGACCGGCGACACCGCGGGGCCGTCGCCCATGCGCGCGGGATGGATCGATTCCGCGAGCGCGTTGACACGCCTGCGCAGCACCGACGGAAGCACCTGTTCGAGTTTCGCGAGGGCCGTGAGCGTGACCTCCGGCCCGCCCACCAGCTGCTGGGTCGCGGCCACCCGCAACCCGATCGCCATGGTGACCGCCTCGTCGTCCGTGAGCAGTAATGGCGGCACGGCACTTCCTGCTTCGAGCCGATAGCCGCCGGCCACCCCTGGGGTCGACTCCACCCGGTAGCCGAGGTCTCGCAGCCGGTCGACGTCTCGGCGGACTGTGCGCTCGGTCACGCCGAGCCGCATCGCCAGTTCGATTCCGGGCCAATGCCGGTGCGTCTGCAGCAGATTGAGCAGAGCGAGGGCGCGGGTGGTCGTGTCGGACATGTCCTCCAGATTGCCAGATATCGCGGACAGGATCTGTCCGCATCGTTTTCTACTCTGCAGTCATGGCACACGAACCGATCATCGAAACCGAAGGCCTCAGCAAGGTCTTCACCGTCAAGAAGGCGCAGGTCGCAGCAGTCAGCGACCTCACCTTCACCGCAGCCCGCGGCGAGCTCGTCGCCTTCCTCGGCCCGAACGGAGCAGGCAAATCGACGAGCCTGCGGATGCTCACCACCCTCATCCCGCCGACCTCAGGCACTGCACGCGTCGTCGGACACGACATCCGCCGTGACCCCGCCGCCGTTCGAGCGCGCATCGGCTACGTCGGCCAGCTCACCAGCGGCAGCTTCGCGCAACGCGTCCGCGATGAACTGCTCAGCCAGGGCAAGTTCTACGGCATGAGCAAGCGCGACAGCATCCGTCGCGCCGACGAGCTGATCGAGTCGCTGGATCTCGGCGGCTTCGCGAACCGCGCCGTGCAGCAGCTCAGCGGCGGACAGAAGCGTCGTCTCGACGTCGCGCTCGGCCTGATGCACGCCCCTCCGCTGCTCTTCCTCGACGAGCCGTCCACCGGGCTCGATCCGCAGAGCCGCGCGAACCTCTGGGACCACATCCTCGAGCTCCGCCGGCAGCACGGCACGACCGTCTTCCTCACCACGCACTACCTCGAAGAGGCCGACCGCTACGCCGAACGGGTGATGGTCATGGACAGGGGCCGCGTCATCGCCGACGACAACGCCACAGCTCTCAAGGCGACTCTCGCCGGCGATCTGCTCACCCTCGGGTTCACCGATCTCGAGCAGGCTTCGCGTGCGCGATCCATCCTGAGCGACATCGCCCGGACGGAGATCGATCAGAAAGACGCAGCGCTCTCCCTCACCGCACCGAACGGCGATCGACTGCTGCCGGTGATCGTGCGGGAGCTGGATGCCGCGGGCATCATCGTCGACAGCGCAACAGGGGTACCCCCGACGCTGGACGACGTCTTCCTCGCTCTTACCGGGCGCACGCTCCGCGAAGCCGGCGAGGGCGCAGATGCCGAGACCGAGGCAGACCCGGCAGCAGCCATCACTTCCGAGAAGACTGGAGTCCTCTGATGACCACCGACACCCTTGTGCGCTCGAACCTCGCACGCGACAGCTGGAACGTTCTGACTCGCGAACTGAAGCCGGCGATGCGCGACCCGTTCTCGTTGATCTTCAGCCTGCTGCAGCCGCTGGTGTTCCTCGGACTGTTCGCACCACTGCTCATCGGCGGCTCCGGCGAGCCTGCGGGTGAGACGCTGCGCTGGTTCGTCCCCGGCATACTCGTCATGCTCGTGCTGTTCGGCACTGGCGCGACCGGGTCGAATCTGCAGTACGAGATGGGCACGGGATCGCACGAGCGCACCCTGGTCGCACCGCTCGCACGGCCATCGCTGCTGATCGGCCGCGCGCTGAAGGAAGTCGCGCCGATCGTCATCCAGGCACTGATCATCGTCGCCATCGCCTGGCCCTTCGGCTTCGCGATCAACCCGGTCGGCCTCGTCATCGGCCTTGCGCTGCTGGCTGTCTTCGGCGTGGGGCTCGGGGCGCTGTCCTATACGTTGGCCCTCGCATCGAAGAACAGGGAGTGGCTGTTCTGGGGCGTTCAGCAGACGCTGATCTTCCCGCTGATGATCCTCTCCGGGATGCTGCTCCCGCTCGATGAGGGGCCGGCATGGATGCGGGTGGTCGCCTCGGTGAACCCGGTGAACTGGGTCGTTCAGGCCGAACGCGCGCTGCTCTCCGGCGACTTCGCGAACCCCACGGTGGTGTGGGGGTGGATCTCTGCGCTGGCAGTGGCCGTCGTCGGCCTCATCGTCGGCGTGCGCGCGATGCGCCGCAGCAACTGAGCACCTGCCTTTGCGGCGTCAGGCGCGAGCCTGGCGCCGCACGCGCGTGCTTAGACTGGAGGGATGAAGTTGCCGCCCCTCCTCGTGTATTCCGTGCTGCGGCTGCTGGCCTTCCTCGTGCCGCTCGCGGTGATGTGGTTCTTCTTCCCGATCATGCGAGAGCTCTGGTGGCTGACAGCCATCTTCGCCGCATTGATCGGCATGAGCATCTCGATCCTCTTCCTGCGCAAGCCGCTGTCCGGCGCTTCGTCCGAGATCTACGAGCGGCGAGAGGCCCGCACGACTCCGGGCCGGCAAAGCGCTGCCGAACGGGATGCCGACGCGGAAGATGCGGCGCTCGACGATGCATCCGAAAGCTCTTCGGGCACGACATCGGGCAACGCCGCGAAGCAGGAATGACTGCTCAGCCGACGAACGCCCAGTACAACGCGCCCGCATAGGCGAGTGCGGTGAGCGAAGTGAGCCCGAGGGCGACCACGAGTTCACGAGACTGGCGGTACGACCACACGATGATGATCGCGGGGATGCCAGCCAACAGCGCCATCAGCGAGAGCCAGGCGATCGGGTACAGCAGCGCGAGGAAGCCCGCGATCAGGAACGGCACGACCATGAACACCGTGTAGACGATCTTCGTCGCGCGGCGCCCGATCAGCACCGTGAGCGTGCGCTTTCCGACCTGCCGGTCCTGGTCGATGTCGCGCAGGTTGTTGGCGAGCAGCACGGCACAGGCGAAGAGTCCCGCCGCGACAGCACCGAGCCATGCCTCCTGCGGCAGCTGGAACGCCTGCACCCATGTGGTGCCGAGCGTCGCCACCAGTCCGAAGAACACGAACACGAACACCTCGCCGAGGCCGAAGTATCCGTACGGGCGCTTGCCCCCGGTGTAGAACCAGGCCGCGACGATGCACACTGCGCCGACGGCCAGCATCCACCACTGGCCGGTGCGGATGACGATGCCGAGCCCGACGAGCGCGGCGAGCGCGAAGAAGGCCAGCCCGATGATCAGCACTGTGCGCGGCTTCACCCGACCGGATGCCGTCAGACGCGCCGGCCCGACACGGTGGTCATCGGTGCCGCGGATGCCGTCGCTGTAGTCGTTCGTGAAGTTCACGCCGATCTGGATGAGGACGGCGACCGCGAGGCAGGCGAGCGCGATGACCCAGTGCAGCTCACGGTCGGCGAGCTGTGCAGCGCCGGTACCGATCACGACGGGGGCGACGGCGAGCGGCAGCGTTCGCAGGCGAGCAGCGCCGATCCAGTCGCGCGCCGTGATCGGCGGCGCCTCGATGATCGGTCGTCTGGCCGGGTTGCCGCTGGTGCGCACCGGCTTCCGCTTGGGTGCCGACGTCTTGCGCTTCGAGGATGCTGCCACGGAGGGAATCTTAGCCGTCGCGCCGATGCCGCTACTGCTGAGGGTTACTGTCCTTGCCGTCGAGCCAGAGCGTGTCGACCGCATCCGCGTGCGTGCCGCCAGTGCCGACATGCTTGCTGCTGATCTGCGGCCCCTTCGTGATCACGTGCACGAGCGCCATCGCGTGACCCTGACCGAGTGCGTAGTCCTCTTTCAACCACGCGACGATCGGCGTCGCTTTCGTGGATTCGTCGAAACCCTTCTCGCGTGCGAGCTCGATGAACTGGCGTGGAGTGAGACCGGTCTTGGTCTCGATGTTGTCGAGGTAGGCCTGGAATGACATGTGTTCTCCTTGGTGAGCGATCAGTCGAGGAAGGTCTGGATGATCGTGGGGGAAGCGTGGATGCCGAGGATGCGGAGCACGCCGTCGCCGATGTTGGTGAAGCAATGCGGAACGCGCGCAGGACCGGTCGCAGTGTCACCGGCTTCGGCCACGAAGTTCTCGTCACCGACCCTGATACGTGCCGTGCCCTCCAGCACGACCCACGTCTCAGAATACGGATGCCAATGCAGGCCGGGGCCCTCTCCGGGCTGGTTCTCGACGTAGAAGTACGAGACGTCCGCGCCGTGCTCAGCACCGACGAACCGGCGCGAGCGACCGGTTCCGATCCGGATGTCGCCGGCGACGACGACGCCTTCTGGGGCAGAAGTGGTGTTCATGCGTCCAGTCTCGACAGGGTCGCGACTGCGACATAGAGTTTCGACGTGAATCGAAACATTGCGGTCGATCGTCCGATCGAGGGCGTGGAGCACCCCGAGCATCGGGTCGAGTTCGAATTGAGCCCCGGCGATATCCAGGCTGTGCGCTTCGGCGTCTCGCCGGGTCACGAGCTCGCGCACGCCGTACGCGTTCTGCTGCGGCCCGAGCAGCATCCTCTGCAGTGGGGTTGGCTGCGCGCGGTTCGAGAGCGACTCCCCCGCGACAGCTTCGAGCTGCTCGCCGCAGTCATCGGCGGCGACGGCTATCTGCCGGACTTCCTCACCACGACCCCGAGCTGGGACATGAGCCCAGAAGCCGAGGTCGATGCACTGCGGACCGCGCCGCTGGATCCGATGCGGGTCGACTTCGGGAAGATGGTGCTGCGGTCGACAGGTTCACGCCGGCGCGCGCTGCGCGAGATGCGGGAGCGGCCGGCGCGTGCGCGAACGATGATCGCCGATGCCTGGCAGGACGTGTGGGACGCCGCGGTCGCACCGGTGTGGCCGCAGCTCGATCGCTTGCTGCGCGCCGACATCGCCGTGCGCTCGCGCGCCATCGCGACATCGGGCATCTCGGCGATGGCCGACGAACTGCATCCCCACGTCAGTTGGGGCGCCGGAGCCGTGCGGGTGCGACTGCGGCGGCACAGCGAGCAGGTGGACTGCCGTGGAAGCGGGCTCGTGCTCGTCCCCTCGGTGATGTCGTCCTGGGGCTGCATGGTGCTCACCGAGCCGCCCGCCCAGCCGACACTGTTCTACCCCGCGCGAGGGGTCACTGCGGGTTGGGCGCGAGACGCGACCGAGATCGCAGACGCGCTCGGCGCACTGCTCGGGTCTGCGCGTGCAGACATCCTGCTCGGGGCGAGCGTCGCGCGCACCACGTCGCAGGTCGCTCGGGATTCCGGGGTCGCCGTGTCGACGGCATCCCATCATCTGACGGTGCTGCGCACTGCAGGGCTCATCGCAAGCGAACGCGATGGGGTGCGGATGCTGCACACCAGGACCCCGCTCGGAGAAGCGACGATCGGTGCGGTGCTCTGAGCCCTACTCCTCGACCGAGATCGGGCGGTTCTCGTAGTACGTCTGCAGCACGACGGTGGTGCGGGTGCGAACGTTCGCCGCGAGGCGGACCTCGTTCACCAGCTGCTCCAGGGCGCGGGGCGACGCCACCCGCACGAACAGCATGTAGCTGGCGTCACCCGCTATCGAGTGGCACGCCTCGATCTCGGCGAACGGTTCCAGCAGCTCAGGTGCGTTATCCGGCTGACCGGGATCGAGCGGCGTGATCTCGATGAAGGCAGACAGCGGTTTACCGAGCGCCTCGGCATCGAAGATCGTTCGGTACCCGGCGATCACGCCCCGCGACTCGAGACGACGAAGCCGCGACTGCACCGCCGAGCTCGACAATCCGACGGCGTCCGAGAGCTGAGCCAGCGTCGCCCGGGCGTCACGAGAGATCTCAGCAACGATCTGACGGTCGACAGCATCCTCCATAGATGGAAGAATATCGGATATCAGCGGCTTATGCCGGAAACTTTCCTCTCAACTTCATGATCGGAGGTCCCGATGACCACCACACCCACCCAGATCAACGCCATCGTCGGCGAGCCCGAGGTTGTCGAGGACGCCGCCCGCGCCGAGACGAGCGACGCCTGGTTGATGCTGAAGGAGGCCGCCATCGCTCTGCGCGAGTTGCAGGTCAAGGACGGGTCGATCCCCTCCGCCGATCAGCACGCAACCGCGCGCGAACACGTCGCCGCGATCATCGCCGGTATCCGCGCGCTCACCCCGGCCTTCCCGCACGACTCGGAATACCTCGCCGCATCCGTCGCCGACTTCGAGCGCTGGGCTGCCTCCGACTTCGGCGTGCCCGACTTCCTCGATTCGCTCGTGGCCTTCCAACCGCAGCAGCATCGCATCGACGGCATCCGTCATCTCGTCGTCTTCCCGATGTACACGCAGAACGGCTCGCCCGACAGGCTTGTCGAAGCGCTGATCGTCGAGGCGATCTGGCCGGAATTCATCGCCGAGCTGGAAGCGGGCGACTACGGCAACAAGCTGTTCGTGTCCCTGCGCCTGGTCGACTTCACGCCCGGCTACGACACGAACTCCGCCGTGCTGTTTCCCGAGACCGTCGCGATGCGGGAGATCCCCTCCTTCACGTGGGGCGCGATCTTCCAGGACCGCGAGGCCGCCCGCTACCGGCGCGTCGTGCGCGCGGCATCCGAGATCACCAAGCTCGATCTGCCGGCAGAGGCCGCGCGGATGCTGGACGACCACGACCTCACCGAGCAGGCGTTCGTGATGTGGGACATCATCCACGACCGCACCCACATGCGCGGCGACCTGCCCTTCGACCCGTTCATGATCAAGCAGCGGATGCCGTATTTCCTGTACTCGCTCGAAGAGCTGCGCTGCGACCTGACCGCGTTCCGCGAGAGCGTGGCGATCGAGAAGCGGCTCTCCGCCCGCGACGACCTGTCGGCGACCGAACAGCAGATGCTCGAGCACGCCGGACTCGTGCAGTACGCGGTGATCTTCGACCGGATCTTCCGGTTCGCGATCACCGGCTCACGAGTACGCAACTACGACGGACTCGGCGGGCAGCTGCTGTTCGCCTGGCTGCACCAGCGCGGTGTGCTGCACTGGACCGACACGCAGCTCGCGTTCGACTGGGACGAGGTTCCGGATGCCGTGATCGCGCTCAGCGACGCGGTGAATGAGTTGTACTGGCGCTCGATCGATCGGCCGAAGACGGCGCACTGGCTGGCCGCATACGAGTTGGTGCGCAGCGTGCTGACTCCCAACCCTGCATCTGTCTGGGCCCGCGGCCTGCCCGATGAGGTGCTCTCCGGAGCGCCGAAGGGATACACCGACCAGGTACTGGACGACGAGTTCCCGCTGTCGATGTTCTTCGAGGCGCTGGAGAAGAAGATGCGGCCGGTGATCGAGTCGACTGCGGGGATTCGAGCCTCGGATGAGTGAGCCCGGCGTGCACGTCACTCGCAGAAGTGCGGCATCTTCGCAGGCCTCGACACGATTCGTGCGAGCAGAGCGCACATCTGCGAAGTTCGCGCACGATTCGAGCGGGGTGAAATGACCGTGAGCATCGCAGGGCGGACAGTCGTGCTCGCCGGCGCGACCAGTGCGGCAGGACTCACCGTTGCCGAGGCACTGATCGCGGCGGGTGCGCGCGTGATAGCGACCGGGCGCTCGCCCGGGCGACTTGCTGCACTCACGGATGCCGGCGCCGAGACCGTCGTGGCGGATGCGACCTCGCTCACGGACATGACGGCCCTGGCCGCGAAGTTCGGCCAGATCGACGGCGTCATCCCCCTGGTCGGAGGATGGCGGGGCGGTGGCGGTCTTGCCGGGCAGTCGGACGAGGACTTCGACGCGTTGCTCCCCGCGCTGCAGGCGGTGCGTGCGACCAGCCGCGCCTTCGACCGGGCGCTGCAGGCATCGGATGCCGGACGCTTCGCGATCGTGTCATCCACAGCGGTCGCGCGCCCGCTTGCGGGCGGGGCGAACTACGCCGCGGTGAAGGCGGCGAGCGAGGCATGGGCGCGCGCCGTGTCTCACGGGTTCGCGAAAGCCGCCCGCGATTCCGGCGGGCCCCTGCGAGCAGCATCCGTCGTCTTCCGGGCCAAGGTGCTCGATGCAGAAACGCTCGCGGGCGCCATCATCGGGCTCTGGGATGCGGATGCCGCGACGCTCAACGATCGGGTGGTCGAGCTCTAAGAGCGCCGGTCGGGCACCTCGGGTGGCATTCCCCGCAGAGGCGGCGGCGCGTCGGCCGCGCGCCCCTCCTGCGATTGATCGACACCGCCGACCGGCTGGGCCGGCGCGTGAGCATAGAGCTCGGTGAGCGTGCGATACGAACGGGTGAAGAACGCCAGCAGTGCCGCGACGACCATGATGAGACCTGCGAACAGGCAGATCAGCGCAATACCACGCGCCTCGCCCTCACCCAGCAGCCAGCCCCACTGCTGCTGACCGGCACGAGAATCCATATACGGGATGATCGCGAACTCCGCGATCGGAGCGATGAGGAACGCCGTGATCGGGGCGGCTGCCGCCTCCATCGCTGCAGCGACGCCGAACACACGTCCCTGACGCTGAAACGGCACCACCTTCTGGATGATGGTCTGCTCCGACGCCTCGACCAGAGGGATCAGCATCATGTACAGCCAGATGCCGGCTGCATACAGCGGCCACCATTCACGGAGCATGAACACCGCACCGAGCAGTCCCATCACGATCACGGCCAGGAGCAGCGTGCGCATCGGCCGCCTGCCGAGGCCGAACTTCGCGATGAGCGCGCCGCCGATGAGGAAACCGGTGGAGGTGACGCCCAGCACGATGCCCCACATCTCGACCGAGAACAGAGTCAGACCGTAGGGGTCCATCAGCGCCATGTACACGCCGCCGATGAGGTTGTTGAACGTCGAGAAGATGATGAGCGCGAACAGCCCTGGCGCGAGACGGATCGCCTTGACGCTGCCGCGGAAGTCGAGTGCGCTCGGGGAATCGGGATCGGGCTCCGGTGTTCCCTCGGGAATGCGCACGAAGAGCAGATGCACGAAGCTGACGCCCATCGCGACGATCGCGATCACCAGCGTTCCGCCCATGCCGAGGAATCCGATCGAAAGACCGGAGAACACGCTGGTGACCATGAACGCGATGCCCTGCACCGTACCCACGAGGCCGTTCGCGTTCGCACGCTTGTCCTCTTCGACCAGAAGCGTCACGGTCGTCGATAGCGCGATGTTGCGCAACTGCTCGATCACTCCGCCGAACAGGATTATGCCGGAGAAGAGCCAGAACCACGGTCCGCCGAGATCGAGCAGCTGCTCCTCGGAGAAATACAGGTACAGCACACCCGCCACTGCGAACGCGACGGCCGAGACCACACTGGACAGCAGCATGACCGAGTGCTTGCGGTGGCGGTCGACGATCGTGCCGAACACCATCGCGAAGAACGCGACGAAGAGCATGTACGCCCCGCCGATGATTCCGGTGGCCAGCACCGACTGCGTCTCGATGTACACCCAGAACGTCAGGGCGAACCAGAGGAAGCTCGTCGTCACGTTCGCGATGAGGGTGTTGATGAGGACGTTCGCGAAGGCCGTCCCTGCGGCGGTGCGCTTCATGGGACACAGCGTATTCGCAGCCACCGACATTCGACATAGGCTTGTGCGGTGAGCACACTGCATGACCCCGCGATCCGGGGATTCGCGTCGGACAACTACTCCGGCATCCACCCCGAGATCCTCGCGGCGATCGCCGCTGCGAACGAGGGCCACCAGGTCGCCTACGGCGAAGACGCCTACAGCGAGCGTCTGCAGGAGGTCTTCCGCAGCCACCTCGGCGACGGCATCCAGGCGTTCCCGGTGTTCAACGGCACCGGAGCGAACGTCGTCGGCCTGCAGTCGATGCTTCCGCGCTGGGGCGCCGTGATCACGGCATCCACCGCCCACATCAACGTCGACGAGGGCGGTGCTCCCGAGCGGATCGGCGGGATGAAACTGCTCACCGTGCCGACCGACGACGGCAAGCTCACCCCCGAGCTCGTGGATCGAGAGGCGTGGGGCTGGGGCGACGAGCACCGCGCACAGCCGCTGGTCGTCTCGATCACCCAGTCCACAGAGCTCGGCACCCTCTACACGGCCTCTGAGATCCGCGCTCTCGCCGACCACGCGCACGGTCACGGCATGCACCTGCACATGGACGGCGCGCGCATCTCCAACGCCGCCGCCGCCCTCGATCTGCCCCTTCGCGCATTCACTCGCGATGCCGGAGTCGATGTGCTCAGCTTCGGCGGCACCAAGAACGGCGCCATGCTCGGCGAGGCGATCGTGGTGCTGAACCCCGAGGCATCCTCAGGGCTGCTCTACGGCCGCAAGTACAACATGCAGCTGTCTTCGAAGATGCGCTTCGTCTCCGCGCAGCTCATCGCCCTGCTCGAGGGCGACCTGTGGCTGCGTAACGCCAAGCACTCGAATGCGATGGCCGCGCGACTGCGCTCCGGCATCGAAGCCGGGCTGGATGCCGGATCGATCCGCGGCGTGGAGTTCACCCAGGAGACCCAATCGAACGGCGTCTTCGCGACGCTTCCCGCCGGTGTCGCCGATCAGCTGCGCGAGTCATTCCGCTTCTACGACTGGGATGCTGCACGCAACGAGGTGCGCTGGATGTGCAGCTTCGACACCCAGGAGTCGGATGTGGACGCGTTCGTCGCGGAGCTCGGACGTCTGACCACGGTCTGACCCGATCCCGTTCGCGGATGCCCCCTGCTGTCGACGTCTCCCGATGGAGCATCGACAGCAGGGGGCAGGGGCTCAGTGCCCCGGTGTCAGCGCCTTCTCGTCGAGGAGAGCATCCGCCTTCGCGCTGAAGAAGCGGGTCGCCCACATCATGGCGGCGGCGAGGAATGCGAACACACCGAGCGACACCACGCCCCATGCGCCGCTCTCGGTCGGAACCGCCTCGTTGAATGCTGTGCGCATGATGGGCGCCACGAAGCCGCCCAGGTTGCCGAGCGAGTTGATCAGTCCGATACCGGCGGCCGCCGCTGCTCCGGTGAGGAACGAGGTCGGGAACGACCAGGTGATCGGACCGGCCGCGAGGAACGCCGAGACCGCGATCGTGATCGCGATCAGGCCGATCAGGCCCTGACCGTTGGCTCCGGCCCACGCCGAGACGAGGATCGCGACGCCGGTGATGACGAAGAACCACGCGCCCCACTCCCGGCGGCGCTTGACGGTGTCAGCATGCTTGCCCGCGTAGTAGCAGGCGAACAGACCCACCGCCCACGGAATGGCGGAGACGAGGCCGACCTGCCAGCCGACGTCCTGTCCGATGAGTCCGGAGACCTGCTGCGGCAGGTAGAACGTCGTGCCGTAGACCGCGATCTGCAGGCAGAAGTAGATGATGGTGAAGTACCACACCTTCCAGTTCACCATCGCCGCCCCGATGCCCCGCGGACCATCTGTCTCCTTGACGCCGTCCTCGTGCTCCATCACGACCTTCAGCGCGTGCTTCTCATCATCGGTGAGGAACTTCGCCTTCTGCGGTGAGTCGACCAGGAAGTAGAACGCTGCGATTCCGGCGACGACGGCCAGCATGCCCTCCACGAAGAACATCACCTGCCATCCGGCCCACGGGGTGAGCTGCTCGCCGAAGCTGATCAGTCCGCCCGACAGGGGCGCGCCGAGCATCTGCGAGAACGGCTGAGCCAGATAGAACAGCGCGAACATCTGCACGCGCCGCTTGTTGGGGAACCACTGCGACAGGAACATGATGACGCCGGGGAAGAGCCCCGCCTCTGTGACACCGAGCAGGAAGCGCAGGATGATGAACATCGTCTCGCCGTTGACGAACGCGAACGCCGCCGCCACGATGCCCCAGGTGATCGCGATGCGCGCGAGCCAGAATCTGGCACCGAACTTGTTCAGCAGCAGGTTCGAGGGGATCTCGAAGAGCGCATAGCCGATGAAGAAGATGCCGGCGCCGAGAGCGTAGGCACCGGCCGAGAGGCCGCGGTCGGCCTCCATGGCTGCCTCGGCGAAGCCGACATTGGTGCGGTCGAGGAACGCGACGAAGTACAGGATGATGAGCATCGGCATCAGGCGGAATGTCGCCTTCCTGATACCGCTGGCCAGATGGGGACTGGCCAGTAGGCTCTGCGCGCTCGCGTTGTGGGCCGAATCGGACACGGACTCTCCTTCGAGTGGTGAGTGGATGGATCGAGTGGATGGGGGCGTCAGGCGCCCAGCGCCGGAATGATCAGGAAGAGGCCGACGGCCACGCAGATCACTCCCAGCACCAGGAAGGCGATGCGGCCTTTGGACCAAGGTCTGGACACAGGGTTCACCTCCCTGCCACCGATACGGCGGCGCCCTCGCGCCACCGCTCGTGCTCGAGAGCGCGAGGGTTCAGGACCGTCGCCGGAACGCCGCCCCTCGAGGCGGTGATGATCGCCTCGTTCGCGCTCGCGACGACCGCCCGCGTGTAATCAGCGGTCCAGCACAGGGCATGCGGCGCGAGCGTCACGTTCTCGAGAGCCAGCAGCGGATCATCGGGCGCCGGCGGCTCCGGGTCGAACACGTCGAGCCCCGCAGCGCGGATCGTGCCGTCCTGAAGCGCGCTCGTCAGTGCGCCCTGATCGATCAGGGCGCCGCGCCCCACGTTGACGATCGCCGCGCTCGGCTTCATCTTGGCCAGTTCCGCGGCGCCGATCATGCCGGTGGTCGAGGCGTTCAGCGATGCGCACAGCACGACGACGTCGGCCGTGAGGCCCTCGTCCAGAGGGACGATGGGGACGCCGAGACGGTCGGCTTCCGCGCTCGAGCCACGACGGTTGACCCCGATGACGCGGAAGCCGGCGCCCAGGAGCATCCCGGCCAGCTCGGCTCCGACGCTGCCGAAGCCGACGATCGCCACGGTGGATCCGTCGGTCGCCGTCCCCCGCCACCGGCCGCGGTCCTCCCACCGGTCGTGCACGACGATCGCGTGCTTCTGCACGAGGTTGTGCGTGACGGCGAGGACGAGCGTGAGGGCCGCGAGAGCGAGGGGACGCCTGATGGCATCCGGAGTGTTCGTGACGATCACGCCCGCGTCACTGCACGCCTCGAGATCGATCGTGTCGTAGCCGGCACCGAACCGGGCGATGTGCCGCAGCCGAGGCGCGGCCGCGAGGACCGACGCATCGAAACCCCGGTGTCCGAGGGAGTACACCGCATCGAGGTCCGCGAGATCGTCATCAGTCTCGGGATGCGCATCGATCACCGACCACTCGATGCCCGCCGCTTCCAGTTCGGGGAGTACGAGATCGCCGTGGACGCTCGTGCCGTCCTCATCAATGGCGTCATTCGTGATGCCGACGCGATAGGTCATCAGGACTCCTTGAGCTCGGCGGCCATGGGCCGGCGGACGAGAACGGTGTAGGCGACGGCGGCGAGTGCCGCGATGATGCCGCCGATGAAGAACGACGGCGCGTACGAGCCGGTCGCGTCGGCGATGATGCCGGTGAGAAGGGGCGCGAATGCTCCGCCGAAGTAGCCGCCGAAGTTCTGGATCGCACCGACGGATGCGACCTGCGACGCGTTCACGATGTCACCGGGCATGGCCCACGCCGCGGCCTGCATGGTGGCGACGAATCCGAGCGCGACGGTCATGACGATCATCGCGAGCGTGAGGTCGGCGACCAGCGGAATGAGGCAGATCAGGAGACCCGCGACGACGGCGGCGACCGACATGACGCGACGCTTGGCGGTCAGCGCGTCGACGCCTGACCGCTTCGTGTAGCGAGTCATGACCCAACCGCCGGTGATGCCGAGGACGGCCGCGCCGACATAGGGGACCGCTGCGAGCCATCCGGAACCGGCGATCGTGACGCCCCGCTCCTCCTGGAGATACAGCGGGAGGAAGACGATGAAGATGTTCCAGATCCAGATGACGCAGAAGAAGCCCGCCATCATGCCCCAGATCTGACGGTGCGCGAACAGGCGCAGCCATGGCACCTTCGCGGCGCCCGTGTCCTGCTTCTGCTCCTCGGTCCTGATGAGCGCGAGCTCATCGTCCGAGATGCTCGGGTGCAGATCGGGGCGACGGTAGAAGATGAAGAACGCCACCGCGAGGATCAGCCCCAGCACGCCGAGGAACACGAAGATCGCGTGCCAGCCGAAAGCGATCATGATGCCGGTCAGGATCGGCGGTGCGATCGCCGGCCCCCACTTGGATCCGGAGTCCCAGATCGCCGTGGCCTGGCCTCGCTCCGAGCGGGGGAACCAGTCCGCCGTCAATCGTGCGCTGGCCGGCCCGTTCGGTGCCTCGGTGACTCCCAGCAGGAAGCGGAACGTCACGAAGTGCCACATCGCCGATCCCACGGCCATGAGACCGGTCGCTATCGACCATCCGGCGATCGCCAGGAAGTACATCCGCCTGGCGCCGAGCTTGTCCACGAGCCAACCTGCCGGAAGCTGCGCGAACGCGTAGGTCCAGCTGAACACCGTGCCCAGCAGGCCGATGTCGGTGCGGGTCAGTCCCAGCTCGTCCATCAGCGCGGGTGCAGCGATCGAGATCGCGCTGCGGTCCATGTAATTGAGGATGCCGGCGGCCAGCGCCCAGGCGAGGATCCACCACCTCAGGTTCTTGATGGTGCGACGGGTGGTGGATTCCTTCACCGGTGCGATTGCCTGACTCATGTCACTCCTTTGTGCGAGATCGGTTGGCGTTGCGGGGTCGTCAGTGCTCGTGTCGTCAGTGCATGTAGAGGCCGCCGTCGACGTTCAGGGTCTGGCCGGTCACGAAGCCGGCGTTCTCGCTGATCAGGAAGGCCACAGCTGCGGCGATATCGGTCGGTGTGCCGATGCGCGGCAGCACGCCGTCGGCCGCCATCGCTGTCTTGCGCTCCTCGGTGAGGGTGCCGCCCATGATGTCGGTGTCGATCGGTCCTGGTGAGATGACGTTCGCGGTCACACCCAGCGGCCCGAGCTCGCGGGCGATCGAGCGCATCAGACCGATGACGCCGGCCTTCGATGCCGAGTACGGCGTCTTCGAGAATGTGCCGCCGCCGCGCTGGGCGGAGACGGAGGAGATCCCGATGATACGACCGACGCCGTTCTCGGCGAGGGTGCGGGCGACGCGCTGGGTGATCCAGTGCACGCCGTCGAGGTTGATCGACTCGACGCGGTGCCATTCCTCCGGTGTGACCTCGAGGTACGGCACCGGCGAGGACACCCCTGCGAAGTTCACCACTGCGACGATCTGCGGAAGCTGCGCCTCGAGGGCGTCGACCGCCGCGACCGACTGCTCGCGGTCGGCGACGTTCGCTCCGACACCGACGGCGCGCACGCCGTGAGCCTCTGCGACCTCAGTCGCGGTCTGCGCTGCCGCCTCGCCGTCGACGTCGATGATTCCGACGTTCCAGCCGAGCTCGGCAAGGTGGAATGCCGTGGCACGACCGATGCCGCGAGGGCTCGCAGCACCGGTGAGGATGACTGTTCGTTCGGTGGGGAAAGTTGTGGACATCGTTGGTTCTTCTCAGTTCGAGGGGTGGATGGGTGCGGGACCGAGCTCGTCCATGAGCTTCTTGATCGCGACGTACGCCTTGTTGCGGTACGCGATGAGCTCGGGAGTCCGTTCGGCCGGGACGTCCAGGAACCCGCCGCCCGACTTGGTGCCGAGCTTTCCTGCGGAGACCAGGTCGGAGAGCGCCTTCGGCGTGGCGAACCGCTCGGGGAACTCGGTCTGCAGCGAGGCATAGCAGAACGAGTACACGTCGAGTCCTGCCATGTCCGCGATCGCGAACGGGCCGAAGACCGGGAGACGGAATCCGAACGTCGTGCGCACGATCGTGTCGATGTCCTCAGGCGTGGCGACGCCTTCCTCCACGAGCTGGGTCGCCTCATGGAACAGCGCGTACTGCAGGCGGTTCAGCACGAAGCCGGTCGCATCCTTGACTCGGGCGGTCTCCTTGCCCGTGGCTGCCACGATCTCCTCGACGACGGGGAGGATGGCCTCGTCCGTCGCCGCATGCGGGATCAGCTCGACGCCGGGGATGAACGGTGCGGGGTTGGAGAAGTGCACGCCGAGGAAGCGCTCGGGGTTGACGACGGCCTCGGCGAGCTTGCCGATCAGGATCGTCGAGGTGTTGCTGCCGATGATCGCATCCGGCGCGGCCGCCTCGGAGATGCGCCGCAGCGTCGCGTGCTTGATCTCGATCTTCTCTGGCACGGCCTCTTCGATGAATGAGGCGCCGGCGACGGCATCCTCGATCGTCGCCGCGGTGACACGCTCCGCGATGATCGTCGCTGCACCGGCGGGGAAGAGCCCGTCGGCCACGAACTGCTCGGCCTCGGCGATCAGACGATCGCGGTTCTGCTTCGCGATCTCGATGTCGACATCGGCGATGCGCACGTCAGCGCCGGACATCGCGAGGCACTGTGCGATGCCGCCGCCCATGTAGCCGCTGCCGATGACGGCATAGATGGGGCGTTCCTGATCGGTCATTGTGGTCTCCTGGGTCGAATTTCGGATGCGTCGAGTCGAGGGCGCGAATCAGGCGCGTGCGGGATCTGGGAGCAGCGTGCGCAGGTAGTCGCGGTTGGTGGCGCAGACGCCGAGGCTGTCCCCGCCGTACTGCTCCATGAGGAACGGGCCGTTGAAGCCGAGCTCGATGGCCCGAGCCACCATGTCGCGGTAGTTGATCAGGCCGAGCTCCATGCTGGTGGGCACGGCGGTCTGCCAGCTGCCGTCGCCCGCCTCGTCCCTGATGTAGTTCTTCACATGCCAGTAGTTCGCGTACGGGAGCGTCTTCTCGTGCATCTCGCGCCAGTCCTCGATCGGGCGGTGCAGGCGCACCAGGTTGCCGATATCGGGGTTGAGGCCCACGTTGTCCAGCCCGATCTCCTCGATCAGCCGAACGGCGCTGTCCGCGGTGCCGAGGTAAGTGTCCTCGTACATCTCCAGAGCCATGGGCAGACCGACGGATGCTGCATGCTCTCCGAGCTCGCGCAGACGCTTCACCGCGAGCGCACGGGTCTCCGCATCGTCAGGGTCGACCGTCCCCTGTGCGGTCCAGAACCACAGCGCCTCGCGCTGCGCCTGAGTGAACGGCTGGTGCAGGCCAGTGGAGAACACTTGCATGCCGAGCTCGGCGGCGGCGTCGATGGCCCGGTGCGCGTAGGCGAGGTTCTGCTCGCCCTTGCCCGGCTCGATGACGCTCTGACGCTGCACGTGCACCGAGACGAGCTGCACGTCGTGAGCTGCTGCGATCGACTTGAGCTCCTCGCGCCGCTCGGGGGCGAGCTCGGAGGGGCGGATGTGGCTGTCCGCGATCTCTATGGCGGTGAAGCCGAGCCGCGACACCCGACGGAACACCCCGTCCCAGGTCTCCGCCGATGCATCGTGCAGGCGGGTGCCTTCTGCGGTCACGGGAGAGAACCCGTGCATGCAGACGGCGATGGGCCAGTTCTCATTGGTGAGGGGGTGCGGCGTTGCGGTCATGACGACTCCGTTGACGTGTTCGTATCCGAGTTGATCGAATCTTCATAGATCCTATAGGAAATAGGAGACGCGTCAAGCGTGAGGCAGTGATCCGGCCGACGGCCGGGTCATGGGATCGGATTCAGCTGCGTTCGAGATCCAGGGAACGAGAGCGCACCTGCTCGATGTGGCGGCGCATCTGGCGCTCCGGAGCATCCTGATCGCCGCTCGCGAAGGCATCGACGATCGCCTCATGCTCAGCGATCGCCTCACGCACATCAGTGACGCCGTGCAGCACCGACTGGCGCATGCGGTGCAGTTGCGCGCCGAGTGATTCGGACATCTCGTCCAGGTAGCGGTTGCCGCAGTGACGGAAGACGACGCGGTGGAAAGCGGCATCCGTCGCGAAATAGGCGGTGGTGAGCTCGACCGCAGGCGAACCGGCGCGCATCCCGGTGATGACGCGCTCGCCCGCAGCCCGATGGGCCTCCTCCGCCGCGCGCAGTTCTTCGAGCATCAGCGGCGCCGCCGGCGTCGCCAATCTCGCCGCATTGGATTCGAGTACGACGCGTGCCTCGAACAGCTCGGCGAGTTGAGCGGCACCGAGCGGCGGGGCAACGCGGTAGCCCTTGAGGGCTTCACGGGTGACGAGGCCGGTGCGCTCGAGCAGCACCATGGCCTCGCGCACCGGCGTCGGCGAGACATCCAGCTGACGGGCGATCGTGTCGATGGAGAGCCGCGCTCCTGGCGAGGCATCGCCACTCAGCAGCAGCTGCAGGATCCGGTCGTACACGTGATCTCGCAGGCCGCGTCGCTCGATCGTCGCGTCCAGGCCGGACAGACCGCTCTCGAATTCCATCGTCATGCTTGATTCTCCCTCGCCGTCGACCGTTCAGGCGCCCACCAGCGCGACTTCGTCGAGAATGTCACGAACCGCCAGCGTATTTCAGGAGCCTTCGTAGGCGCAGATCTCCTGCACCTTCTCGGCAGAGGCGCTGGCCGGGTCGAAGGTGTAGGTCAGCCATTCGGCTGCAAGACGCCTGGCCAGCTCGATCCCGACGACCCTCTGACCCATGCAGAGCACCTGCGCATCGTTGGAGAGCACCGCGCGCTCGACGCTGTAGGAGTCGTGTGCCGTGACGGCACGGATGCCGCTGACCTTGTTCGCGGCGATCGCGACGCCGAGGCCGGTACCGCAGATCAGGATCGCGCGATCAGCATCGCCGGCAGCCACCTTCTCGGCCGCATTCGTCGCGACCCTCGGATAGTTGGTGTGACCGTCGGCATCGACGCCGACATCAACGACGGATTCGACGAGCGGACTCACGAGCAGATCCGCCTTGATGCGTTCCTTGTAGTCGTAACCCGCGTCGTCCGAGCCGATGACCAGTCGAAGTGCCATGTCAATCATTCCCCTTCAGGATGTCGAGAACCGTATGTGCGATGAGTGCGAACGAGACCGCGCCGGGGTCGGGAGTGCCGAGGCTCTTGTCGCCGTGCGCGCGGGCACGACCGAGCTTTGCCGCGAGGTCGGCCGTGGCTTTCGCCGCGTCGTCCGCGGTGCCGGCGGCGTCCGTCCACGCATCGACCAATCCGGCACCGGAGCCGACGAGCTCCGCGAGCCGATCGGCGAAGGGGACGATGGCGTCGATCATGGTCTTGTCGCCCACTTTGGCCTTGCCGAAGGACATCACCGCGTCCTTCATGGCGGTGATGCCGGCGGCGATGCGCGGCGCATCCGGGTCGCCATCATCACCCAGGGTCGCGCCGAGGGCCACGAGCATCTCGCCCCAGATCGCACCGGAGGTGCCGCCGCCCTTGTCGGCCCAGGCGTCACCGGCCTGCTGGAGAGTCGTCCGCGCGCCGGCTCCTGCGGCCACGACTGCCGACGCCGCAGCAGACGCCGCCCGGCTTCCCCGCTGCATCCCGATCCCGTGGTCGCCGTCTCCGGCGACGCGGTCCATCCGACCGAGCTCGTCGGCCTCGGAATCCAGCATCGCGGCCATCGCCGCCAGCGCGCGATCGATCGTCGCCGCCGCCCGCCTGGAACCGTCGCTCGCGGGCCCGATGACGAGTTCCTCCTCAGCGATCTCGACCGCGTCGACGACGATCCGCCCCTCGACCGCGCCGCGTCGGAACGCCGCCGTGTCGCACGAGGCATGCCAGAGAGGCTCGAGCTCATCGTCGAGCCACAGCAGCGTGAGAGAGACGCCCGCCATGTCGAAGCTCGTGCAGAACTCCCCCACCTCGGGCGAGACGACGACGAGACCGGCCTCAGCGAGCAGTCGATCGATCTCGGCGTACACGACGTACAGCTCTTCGTACTTGACGCTGCCGAGCCCGTTCAGGATCGGCACGACGCGCGCGCCTTCCCGCTCGATCCCGTCCGGGATCTCAGCGAGGAGGGACGACACGAACAGTTCAGCCAGACCAGCCGCCGTCGGTACGTCGACCTCGTCGATGCCGGGTTCACCGTGGATGCCGAGACCGACGGCCATCCGCCCTTCGGGCACCGTGAACAGCGGTTCATCGGCTCCGGGCAGAGTGCATCCGCCGAAAGCCACACCGAGCGTGCGGGTTCGTGCATTGGCGAGTGCGGCCAGCCGTTCGACCTCGCCGAGATCGAGGCCGGCTTCGGCAGCGGCGCCCGCGACCTTGAACACGACGAGGTCACCGGCGATGCCGCGGCGCTTTTCATGTTCGGCGGCCGGCGCGCTGGAGATGTCGTCGGTCACCACGACGGTGCGGCAGTCGATCCCCGCTGCACGCATGCGATCCTGCGCCTGGGTGAAGTGCAGAACGTCGCCCGCGTAGTTGCCGTAGCTGAGCAGCACACCGCGCCCTTCATCGGCTGCCGCGGCGACGCTGTGCACCTGGTGCGCCGAAGGAGAGGCGAAGAGGTTGCCCATCGCGGCTCCGTGCGCCAGCCCCGGACCCACCAGGCCCGCGAATGCGGGATAGTGGCCGCTCCCGCCGCCGATCACGACCGCCACGGTCGGCTCCGCGCCACGCGTGGAACGGACGACCCCGCCGGTCACCGGACGCACCCAACGAGCGGACGCCGCAGCGAAGCCGGCAGCGGACTCGGTCGCGAAGTCATCCGGGTCGTTGAACAAGCGCGTCATTGCGGTCTCCTCTGAACGAACGGGGGCACACCTGCGACCCACCACTCGATCCTATAGGAAATTGGATCAAAGAGTGGAGTGAATCTGGATCGCCGCCTCCGGGCGGCTTGCGCAACGTGCGAGCGGCGGCCGTCAGCGAAGCAGGCCGAGGCTCGCCAGTGCCATCCTGATGAGGGTGCCTCGGCCGCCCTCCATCTCGGCCGACACCGCGTCGGATGCCGCCTCCTCCGGGGAGAACCAGGTGATCTCCAGCGCGTCCTGGCGCGGTTCGCATGTGCCGGTGACCGGCACGACGAACGCGAGAGAGACGGCATGCTGCCGATCATCGTGGTAGGCGCTGACGCCGGGGAGCGGGAAGTACTCGGCCACCGTGAACGGCAAGGGCTGCAGCGGCAGCAGGGGGAAGGCCATCGGGCCCAGATCGTTCTCGATGTGGCGGAACAGCGCATCCCGCACGGTCTCGCCGTACCGCACCCGACCCGACACGATCGTGCGCGTCATCTCACCGAGCGGCGTGGATCGCAACAGGATGCCGAGCTCGGCGACCTGGCCTGAACCGTCTGCGCGCACCGGGATCGCCTCGACGTAGAGCATGGGCAGCCTGCGCCGTGCCTCTGCGAGCTCGAACTCACTCAACCACGCAGGATTGTTCGAGTCTGCGGGCAGCTCATTGAACCGGGAGAGGTCGTCGTCGCCCCCCTCGGGGTCAGGATCAGGTGTGCGCACCGACATGTCTCATTTCTACCAGTGTCTGTGTCCGCGCACTTGTTCGTGAGCGCGGTGCCTGCGTCTGCACGGTGTCGGTGCCGGCTGGCAGGATGGATGTGTGAGCGAGGAAATCAGGATCGATGCTGCTGCCACACGCTGGTCGCCCGGAGATCGCACCGGACTGCCACTGCTCGTGCTGCTGCACGGCTACGGCGCCGATGAACACGACCTGTTCGGACTCGCGCCGTTCCTCCCAGACGGCATCGCGGTGGCCTCCGTCGCCGCTCCCCTCGCACCCCCGTGGCCGATGCCCGGCAGGTCGTGGTACGCGATCGACGGTCTCGACGGAAGAGATCCCGATGCGGTGACAACGGCCGCGCGCGCCTTTCTGCGTTGGCTCGACGACGCCGCGGGCGACGCGTCGACAGTGGCGCTGCTCGGGTTCTCGCAGGGCGCAGCCGTGGCGTTGCAGTCGCTGCGGCTGGACCCCGCGCGCTTCGACGCCGTGGTCGCACTCAGTGGTTACGCGTCACCCGATGACCTGCCCGAGGACGAGGCGCTGCGCGAGATGCGCCCGCGCGTGTTCTGGGGCCGCGGCACGAACGATGACGTGATCCCCGCACCGTTGATCGCCCACACGGCGGGGTGGCTGCCGGACCACTCCGAGCTCACCGGCCGGGTCTACCCAGGGCTGACGCACAGCATCTCCGAGGACGAACTCGCAGACGTGCGGGTGTTCCTCGAGAAGTGGCGAGACGCCTCAGCGGGCTGAGCCGCCTCCGCCCTCGACGTCGTCATCGTTCTCAACGTCGTCACGGCTCTCGACGTCGTCATCGCTCTCCTCGACTGATGCGCCTCGTCCGACTGCCCCGAGTGCGATCGCGAATGCCACGCCGATGGCGATCCCGAGAGTGATGCCGAGCCCCATGTTGTCGAGCGCGGACCCCATCGCGACGCCGACGCCCATGCCGAGGGCGATGCCTGCGCCCCAGCTCAACCGCTGTCGCGCCTCGTGCCCGCTCATCTGGTCGTCAGCCATGACTCCACGCTAATCAGCGCGGACGCGCGCGGCATCCCCCGCGCGACGGATGCCGGGCGCCTCAGTGCTTCTTGCCGCCACCCGGAACGTCGACGTCCGCCCAGACGAGGCGGTGATCGCTCGAGGGGAACGGGTAAACGCCCGTCAGGTGCGAGAGCGGATCGTCGGAGGTCGGCCAGAAGACCCCCGAGTCGAGGATTCGGATCTGGCGGCTCGGCAGCACGTAGTCGACACGGATGTTTCCTGGCGGCTCCGAGAAGTCGGCGGTGTCCTGCGCCGGGGCACCCACGTGCTCGAGGTTGATGCCGGCCTGCAGATCGGTCGCCTCTACGGCGCCTTCGCTGGTCGGCACGGACGCCGTGTTGATGCGCGGATGCTCGAGAAGCTGCTGGATCGCGCCCTCTGTGGAGTCACCGTCATTCGGGTCGGCGTTCTGATCGCCGGCGATCACGAAGAGCTCGTTGCGCCCGAGGCCACCGTCGTTGCCCTGGTCGTCGACGATGTACGCCCCGGTCTTGCCCGCTGCGATGTAATCGGCCCAGAGGCGGATCTCGTCGTGGTTGCGTCGGCCGTTGCGGTCTTCTGCCCCGTCGAAGGTCGGCGGGGTCGGATGCGACACGAGGAAGTGCACGGTCTTGTTCTTCGAGACCTCGATCGGCACATCCCAATGCGACTTGCTCGAGAGCGGGAACTGGGCGAGCTCCTCCGGCGAGTAGAAGTCGGCGGGCTCCGCCGTCGAGGGGTCGTCCGGAAGAAGCGCGCCTGGCATGTCCGACCAGCGGAGGTTCTGGAACGTGCGGATGGCATCCTGCTCGATCGGATACTTCGAGTAGACGGCCATGCCGTACTGACCGGAGAACAAGCCGAAGCCCCAGGCATCGTCGCCGCCCGAGACCACTCCGTCATTGTTCAGGTCGAAACCGCTGGGCACGCCCGTGTTGACCGGGGCGGAGTATCGATAGGCGTACTCGACGGGCTCTGCGTCGCCGTGCGGTACCGACAGGTAGTTCTCCTGGAACAGCCGCAGCGCCTCGCCCCCTGTGTCGTAGTCGAACTCGTTGATCAGCAGCACGTCGGGGTTCGAGCGCTGGATGATCTCGGCCACGGCGTCTGCCTGCGCGTTGCCAGGGGCGGCGAGATCGGCGACGAGCGCACCATCGGTGCCGCGGTTGAGTGAGGCGTTGAATGTGGCGAAGCGCACGTCGGAGTCGTCGGGCGATTCGCGCGGCGGTGCGGCGGCAGCCGGGGCTGCGGTCGCGACGGCGGCGCCGACGACCAGGAGGGCTGCGAGAGCGGCTGCGCGGGCGCGACGATACGTGGTCATGCGAGCCACGCTAGCTCGTGACCATGACGTCCAGAAGACCGATCGATGAACGGATGACTGTCGCGACACGCCCGGGGGTTGCGCCGGACGAGTCGCCCGGGTATCGTCGTGACGTCTTGTCCGCCGTGTTTGGAAGTTCATTGATCTGATCTGTCGCCTCCGCGCTCTACTTTCCGCGCGCTGACACGACGATCCTTCCTACCGGTTTCGCCTCCGCCTTTCGGCGTCGAGCAGCGACCCGTGTCAGTGCATCCGCACACCCTCGGGAGACACCCCATGTCATTGCAGACCACCCACGCATCGGTCACCCTCGACCGCCTCACCTTCACCTGGCCGGACGGTCAGACCGCTCTCGACGGCGTCACCGGCTCGTTCGGCACCGGCCGCACCGGCCTGGTCGGCCGCAACGGCTCAGGCAAATCCACGCTGCTGCGCCTCATCGCCGGAGAACTCGCGCCGACGTCCGGCACGATCCACACCACCGGAGACGTCGCCTACCTTCCCCAGCGACTGACGCTCGACGTCGAACGCCGCGTCGTCGAGCTGCTCGGGGCCGCAGAGGCGCTGGATGCGGTCCGCGCCATCGCAGCGGGCGACGTCGATCCTGCACATTTCGACGCCGTCGGCGACGACTGGGACATCGAGGCGCGCGCCGAGGTGTCGCTGGCGGAGGCGGGTCTCGATCCGTCGTTCCTCGAGCGCAGCGTCGGCGAACTGTCCGGAGGGGAGGCGGTGCTCGTCGCGATCGCCGGCATCCGCCTCCGACGCGCACCGATCACGCTCCTCGACGAGCCGACCAACAATCTCGACCGCGAAGCCAGGGGGCGCCTCGCCGACATGGTGCGCTCCTGGAAGGGCACGCTCGTCGTGGTGAGCCACGACGTGTCGCTGCTCGAGTTGATGGACGACACTGCCGAGTTGTACGCCCACACGCTGAGCGTGTTCGGCGGACCGTACTCGGAGTGGCGAGCGTGGCTGGATACCGAGCAGGATGCGGCGCGCCAGGCAGAACGCGACGCCAGGCAGTCATTCAAGAAGGAGAAGCGACAGCGCATCGAGGCCGAGACCAAGCTGGCGGGCCGCGCACGCATGGCGAACAAGGCCTACGTCGAGAAGCGCGTGCCGAAGATCATCGCCAACGGCCGGAAGATGGAGGCGCAGGTGTCTGCCGGCAGGCTGCGCACCGAGGTCGCCGAGAAGGAGCGCGAGGCGCGAGCCGCGCTCGATGAGGCCGGACGGCGGGTACGCGGCGACGCCTCGGTGAAGATCGAGCTGCCGGATCCGGAGGTCTCCAGCTCGCGCCGCATCGCCACGATCGGCGACCAGGAGCGGTCCTGGGTCATCCAGGGGCCGGAGCGCGTCGCGCTGATCGGCCGCAACGGCGTCGGCAAGACGACACTGCTGCAGCGGCTGGTGGACGGCGACACGGACGGCACGATCACGGCGACCGCGCACACCGATCGCATCGGCTACCTGCCGCAGCGCATCGACGGGCTCGATGAATCGCGCTCAGTGCTGGAGAACATCGCGGAGGCCGCGCCCACGATCCCGGAGAAAGAGCTGCGCAACCGCCTTGCACGGTTCCTCATCCGCGGTGACACGACAGATCGTCCGGTGGGCACGTTGTCCGGCGGCGAGCGCTTCCGCGTCGCACTGGCGAAGCTGCTGCTCGCCGACCCCGCCCCGCACCTCGTGGTACTGGACGAGCCGACGAACAACCTCGACCTCGACACGGTCGATCAGGTCGTCGAGGCGCTGCGCGCCTACCGCGGCGCGGTGCTCATCGTCAGTCACGATGATGCGTTCCTGGAGCGACTCGATCTGGATCTGACCCTTGAGATCGATGCGGAGGGTCGGATGCAGGAGTCCACCGATTGACGCCGTGCGCTCTAGTCGAGGAGCGTCAACCACCAGGGAAGCGCACCGATCGGCACAACAGTGAGCGTGCCGTCGGCGCCGAGGATGAGGAGCTGGTTCGCGGACCAGGCCTCAGGGGCGGAGGAGATGACAGCCGTCCCGCCCTCGGCGCCGGTGAGAGCGCGCACCGCGTCGTCCTGCATCTCACTCGACGCCATGATCTCGCCGGTCGCGGCATCCACCACACTCAGCAGCACCCGCTCGGCGTTGATCGATTCCCGGTGCTGCACGAGCAGGAACCCGTACCCGATGCCGGCAGGTTCCGGGATGCTCTCCTCTTCGAAGAACTGCTCCTCATCGAAGAACTTCCCGGTGTCGAGAAGTGCGCCGAGTCTCGGCGCTGCGCCGCTCACGGGGAGGATGGTGGCATCCACGAACTCCGCCAACCGTCGCGAGGTTTCTTCCGGACGAGTGACCTCCAGGGCGTCGCGCTGCACGGACTCGGCCACGGAGACGATCGAGTAGACCGTTCCGTCCTGTTCTGCCGCGACGCCGACCGTCTCGGTGAGGTGGCTGTCGTCGACCCAGGGGGACGCGCTCAATACGCCCTGCCATACCGACGCGAGAGCGTTGTCTGCAGGCGTCGCTCGGGTCTGACCGACGGGAATCTGCAGGATGTCGCCGGTGCTGCTCAGCACCATCACGGTGTTCGCGTCGGGGTCATACCCGTAGGCGCTCGCCGCGAGCACCACATCCTGCCCGAGACCGTCGATACCGGTCCCCTCCGCGTGCACCTCGCCAGACGCTGCGTCGAGGATCACCAGCCCATGATCCGTGCCGACGTACACCCACTGGGCGTCTCCGGCGAGCACGACCGCGTCGCCGATGAGATCATCATTGAGCTTTCTGTCCCACAGCTGTTCCCCGTCGTTCATCCGGATTGCGGCGATCCGCATCTGCAACGCCGATTCGAAGAGTCCTGGACGGGAGTTGTCGCTGTAGGTGACGACAGCGACCTCCTCGGCGCCCATGGAAACGATCGCCGAGGTCGCAGAGACCTCGATGTCCCGCACGGATGGGGACCCGAAGAGGCCGACGAACAGAATCACCGCTCCGATGACGAACGGGGCGAGGAAGATCAGTGCGAAGATCCGGCGATCCTTCTTCACAGACCGGCGATCCGGCCGCGGTCGCTCCGGCTCGGAGCCGAACGACACGCTCGACCCGTTGAGGATGTACCCGGATGAAGGGGAGGCACCGCTCCCGCTCGTCGTGATCTTCATGGGCTGCTCCTTCTTTCTCGGTCAGGATCGCACACCCTCATCCCTCCCGATCACGGGTTGCGCCACCCGTCTCCGCCCCTGGCTAAAGTGGACGGATATGAGCCCGTCGACGAAGCTCACTCCAGCGACTGCAGCGCCCTCTGAACCGGGTGCGCGCCGAGCGCGCGCACTGGTGATCGAGGAGGCCTGGCGCACCTTGGGCGAGGGGGTCGCGCCGCTCAGCAACGGCACCGGCCGGCCGCTCGCCCAGCACGGTGAAGCTCATCCTCGACCCGCTCATCATCCGCCCGGTGCAGAACCCGCAGCTCGCCGGGTTCTCTCTCGCATCGGATGCTGCGGCAGAACTGACCCTCCGCATCGCATCCGCCCGTGACGATCTCGTGGCGACCGCCGCGTGGTTCCAGATCCTCAAGAGAACCAGGCGCGCGCTGCGCATCACCGAGGGCAACCCTCAGGAGAAGTACTTCCAGCGCTGTTTCGAGCTCGCCCGCACCCTCGGGGTCCCCGAACCCGCAACGGCGGAGGCGACGGCATCCGAGGTCGTGTCGGAGATCGCTCATGCCGGCGGCGACGCGATCATGACCCGCATCCGTGCGCTGCTGCAGGACCCCGTCGAGACAGAGCGCTTGCAATCGGCGCTAAGCCTGGCGTGGAAGACCCGTGCGTCGGTCCATGCCGGAGCAGACACGGCGCCTCAGGTCACCGCGGTACTCGACGACTGCGGAAGCGCGCGCACCCCAGAACTCGACGAACTCATCGACGCGCGCGCAGGCACCGCTGCGGCATCGCAGCTGGAATCCGCTGGAGCTGCGCGCACGCTCGGCCTCACGGCTCTCGATCAGCCGACGACCCCCGGACTCGGTGCCACGGCATCCAAGCGCACACTCCCCCGGCCGTTCGACCGGTCCGTCTTCGAACGACTGTTCGCCGCGCTCTCCGGTGGCGCCGCTCTCGACAGCGCACGTGAAGCGGACGACGTCGTGGAGGACGAGATCGAACGGACGGCGAGCGCTTGGGAGCTCGCGGACGAACAGAGCCGCATCATCATGCTGCTGGGTGCCGAGGCGAGCCACGCGTTGGAGCCCACCGAGATTCTGCGTCCGACGAATGCGCATCGCCTGCTCAGCAGCAGATGGGAACGCGAGGCATACGTTCGACGCGTTCTGCGTCTGCCAGGAGAGCTGAGCGGCGTTCCAGAGCCGGTTCGAGACGACATCCGCACCGTCCGACAGGGCTATCTGCGCAGGCTATGGGTGCGGCTGCACGGTCGTGAACTGCGCGGCCAGTCCACGACGGGCGCCGAGCTGTGGGACACGCTCGATGGCGCCCTCCGCTCGGTCGTGATGGACCAGCGGCACCGCCTGAAGCTCGCGATCGGCCGCGACGTGGAGGGAGCCGCATGACCGTGTGGATCCGGATCGACGGCGACGCCGCGACCGTCTCCGACGTCGCCGAGCCGCGTCGCGGAGCGACGTTCGCGACGGCGATCGTCGAGGCGCACGGCGCGCTGCTCACCTGGGACGTCACCGCCGGGATGCGTTTCCCGGATGCTGAGATCCACAGCCCGATCGAGGCAGAAGGCTGGCTCGCTGACGTTTATGGTGACGGCGTCGCGGAGGCGGTGCGCGCCGGGAAGCAGGCAGAGCTGGCGCTGCCTGCCGACGCCGAGCTCGTCGACGCCGCACGTGCGCTCGCGCTCCTCACCTGGGCACATGCCTGGTGGCCGGCCGGCGTCTACACTCCTGCTGTCGATCCCGCCATCATCGCCGCCGAGATCGCCGTCGCCGCGCATGCGCTGGAACACGTTCTCGACGACCCGGATGCCGTGGAGCGCGCGCTCACGGGCGCCATCGACGCTCCCTCTGCGCTGGCTTCGGCACCGGCGTCGCTGCGTGTCGAGGCAGGCGCCCTCGCGGACGCCATCGCCGACCTCGCCGACGACCACGGGGTCGAGCTGCAGCCCGCGACGCTCGACGCCCGCCCCGAGGATTGGGCGCTCGCGGCCAGCGGACCGAACATGCCGTCTCACGAGGGCACCGAGGTCGGCCACGGCTCGAGTCCGGTGCGCTGGGCCGACGTTCCCGCCCAGACGGTGGCAGCCGACAGCGACGCGCAATGGTCGCTGCGGAGCGTCGGCGGCGCTGCGCATCTGCATCTCACTGTTGCCGCCGCGAGTGGTGCGAGCCGCGACTCGACACTGCGTGCGCGGTTCGGGCCGGAGGATCTCGATATCGACGTGCCGCTCGCTCTCACCGGCGCGGCGTTCACCGGTAGCGCAGAGGTCGCGGCATCCGTGGCTCTGCTCCCCCTCGATGACCGCACCCTGTGGGTGCGAGATCCGCTCGTCGCCGCAGTGCCGGGACCCGCGGAATCCGAAACGGATCGTGACCTGGTGCGGGAGTTCGCGGTCGCGAGATTGGATGATCCGTCGGCGAGTCTCGCCGAGCGCATCGCCGGTGCCCGCGTATGACCGACGACGACCTTCGCGATGGTCCACGATCCGTGCGCGGTCGGGTGCCGACCAGTGAGGCGTGGATCCCGGTGCGGGATCGCAACAACACCGCGGCGGATCTGCTGAACTCGGGAGACAACGCCGAGGCCGCTCGACTGCTGCAGGAGGCCATCGAGCTCACTGACGACAGCGACGATCCGGAGGCTCGGGACCTTCGCAGCCGCGCCCTGCTGAATCTCGCTGCCGCGCGCTCGTACGAGGCCGACCTCGCCGAGGCTCTCCGGCTCGCCGAGGAGTCGATTCGCACGGCATCCGGTGTGCTCGACGAGATCGGTGATGTGCGCGCGTCGCGCACCGTGCTCGTGAACGCGATGCTGTGCCGCGCGCAGGTGCTCGCGCAGAGCGATCGGCTCGAGGGCGCGCTCGCTCAAGCGGATGAAGCTGCGGCCGAGCTCGCCGCGCACGATGACATCCATCAGCCGGAGCTGCTCCACTTCACGATGCATGACGCCCGCGCCGGCATCCTGATCATGCTCGGCCGGCTGGAAGACGCTGAGGCCGACGCACGACGTTCCCTCGATTTGGCTCTGCGCATCGATGCGACGCTCACGGCAGGGCCGTACATGAATCTCGGCGCGATCGCGCAGCGCACCGGCGACCTGCATGCCGCACACGAGTTCATCGGGCTCGCCGCGGCAGCTCAGCAGAACGACGGCGATCTCATCACCCGCCAGTCGGCGATCGAGAACCGTGCACGCAACGCCATGCAGCTGAAGCGTCTCGACGAAGCCGCAGATCTGTTCCGCGAGGCCGCGGCGCTCGCGAAACAGGCGGGCCTGGTGACTCGTCTCGCGGCCTGCCGGATGGGCGTCGCAGCGGTGCATCTGGAGTCCGGCAACCCCGCGCTCTCCGCGAAGGTGATGCGGGAGCTGATCGCGGAGCTCGGCACCGATGGGGCGGCGGCTGAACGGCGCGAAGCGTACGGTTTCCTCGGCGACGCGGAGTCGAAACGGGGGAAGTTCGCGCTTGCGGACGAGGCCTATCGCACTGCCCGCGACCTCAGCCGCTCGGCTCACGAGCGCTGCCGCGTCGATCTGCGGCGCGCCGAGATGCAGGCGGAGTGGGCGAGCTTCACGCCGTTGCCGCGCAAGCGCATGGCTCGACTGCGCACGGGGCTCGAGATGGCGATCCCCGTGCTGCTGGCGACTGAGGCGCTGCGGGGTGGCTTCAGGCCGGGTCCGATCCGCGAGCGCTGGAGCCTGCAGGTCGCAGCCCCCGCGCGCGAGCTCGCGTTCCGGCTCGCTGTCACGCTCGGTGACGGGCAGGTGTTGTTCGAGCTGATCGAGAACGCCGCGGCTTCGGCGACTCTGCAGGCCGAGGCGATCGAGGCTCAGCTGCCGAGCGAGGATTCGGAGGCTGCCGCTGTGACGCCTGTCACCACGCTGTCCCCGGAGGACGATGTCGCGGCAGATGTCGAGCTTCCTGCCGCGGCATCCGGGTTCGTCGGCGCCATGTCCGCCTCATCACCGGTGCGATTCGCGCCGCCGCCACGCGTCGTGGCGATGCCCGGCGCCGAGCCTGCACTGGAGAAGTGGATCCGCATCGCCGAAGCCGAGTACGGCGTGACCGTGCGCTCGGAGACGGTCGTCGCGTCGTGGTGAGAGGACTGACGCCGAAGAACTGGCGTGAAGCGAGGCACCTCGGCCCCATGGCCAGGAAGGTGCAGATCGACGGCTCCGCGGTGCTCATCGATCTGCCCGACGACGTGCAGCCGGTCGCTCGACTGCGGTACGTCGACGGTGAGGATCTGTTCGTCAACTGGATCTGGGATCACCAGCTCGACTCCCCACGGATGACGGCGATCGAACGGCACCTGGTCGCTCCGGCGCTCGAGGAGCTGTCACGAGCGTTGCCGACGCCGTTGCCAGGGGAGACCGGGGAGCAGGCGCTGAAGCGGGCGCTGACGGGTGGGGTCATGCTCGATCTTGCCCGCGAGCAGCGCCTGGCCGAGCTGCTCACCTCGGCGCTGATCCCCGGGTGGCTCGGGGCCGAGCTGAACGCCCTCGAGATCGCGGGAAGGCGCCCGCACCTCCGTATTCAGCTGTCGCCGTCGACGGCCCAGCTTCCATGGGAGCTGATGAGCACGTCGGAGGGCGAACGCGGCATCGACATGGTCGACGCTTCGGTGCTGCTGCCGGCTTCGCTGCGAAATGATCCGGCGCGGGTCGTCTCGCCGTGGAACCCCACCGCGCCCGTCGCCACCGTGCTGGACCCCGCTGTCCCCGGTTTCGCCGCGGCGAGCGAGCTGGGCAGCGTTCTCGGCGCTGTCGGTGAGGATTCGCGCCTGGCAGGGATGGTGCGCGAGCTCGGCGACCGCGTGCGACCTGCCGTGAGCACGCCTGTGGACGTGTTCCGGCGGCGTGACATCGGGCGCCGTGAGTTGGCTGCGGCGGTCGAGGATGCGGGGCGGCTCCTGTACCTCGGTCATGTCACCTCGTCGACGCACGCTCTGGATGCCAGAATGCATCTCTCAGATCGGGCGGATGCACCGGGTCTGACTGCTCCGATCGGTCCGCACCGGCCGTACTCGGCAGCGGACATCGCGCTGGGTGCACCGGGGCTCGAACCGCTGCGAGCCCCGAACCGGGTCGCGCTGATCGCGTGCGACTCCGGCAGTGACATGCGTTTCGCCGAGCCGACCGGGCTGGTCGCGGCTTTCACGTCGCGCGGTGCCGAGTACGTGACGGCGACCCGCTGGACGCTGCCCACCGAGGCGGGGCTGCGCCGTTTCGCTCCCGCGCTCGGTGATCGAGCCGAGGGGATGCTGGCCGAGACGATCATCGCCGTGAACGCCGCGCACGAGACACCCGATCCTGTCGCTGCGATGGGTCGCTGGCAGCGGGAGAAGCGCCGGCTCTGGACGCGGACCGGGGATCCGCGGCACTCCCCGATCATCTGGGGAACACTGGCGACGGCGTGGGCGCCTGCGCCTGTGTCGTTCTGAACCAGGTGAGTGGATCGCGTCTCACGGTCACATGTCGTCGTTCGTGCACGCATTCCGTGATCGGGAGGGCGCACGGAAACTCTAGGTTGAGCCAGGAGGAGGGTGTGATGGCGAGCGGATGGCGGATACGACGGCTGGAGCGGTTCGCGATCGCGCGCGGCATGCAGTTCGCTGTCGGGCCTTCTGGAGAGCGGCGCGCAGCGAGCTTCTTCGGTCGATCGGAGTATCAGGATGCCGTCGCGTGGTTCGGCGCGCCCGGCCCGGACGGTTTCGAGGTCGCGCAGCACATCGAACGGATCGACGTCGGCGGCTCGGAGAATGAGGAGATGAGGCGCCGCTGGACGTGGGCGGTGTTCACCCTGCGCCAGGCGGGCGGCAGTGCCGACACGACGGCGGCGGCGATCCGGCCGATGCTGCCGCACCGCTGGGGCGTCGAGGTCGTCGAGTCGGAGCTGTTCCTGATGACGACGCGGCCCACGTCTCTCACCTCCCCGCGGATGCGGCGGATGCTGAGCGAGGTGCGGCGGGCACTGCATCCGGTTCTCGCTCAACCGATGCGCACCACGGCCGCAGCCGAGCGTGACCGCCGCGGCATCCGGCATGAGATCAACGCGTCAGATCGGCGAGCCACTCGTGACCGGGAAGCGTCCGTGTGAGCGCATCGCGCAGCCATGCCCGTCGCGCGGCGTCGAGGAACGGCAGCGTCGCGGCGAAGTCGGCGTCGTCCTTGAGCCGTTGCCCTTTCGCCTTGTACAGCAGTTGGATCTCGGGTTGCAGATACCTGATGCCGTCACACTCCCAGAGCGCATCGGCCATCGGCATCCGCACCGTCGCGTCGCGCTTGTACACCCATTCATCGGGTGTTCCCGGGCTCAGCAGGATGTCGTACTCCCAGGGGTGCGCGGCTCCGGGGCGTGTCCAGAGCTGCCCGCATCCGTCCGGCAGGATGTCGTCGGCCAGGGCATCGGGGCGGTCATCCGGCTTCAGGGGAAGAAGTGCTCCGGAGAATGCCGCCCACGCATCGAGGCGCGCCGCGAGGTGGCGACGCAACACCGGAAGCTCTTCGCGGAGCACGGCCGGGTCGATGTCTTCGTGGTGCCGCTGCACTCCGGTGAAAGCCTCCAGCGCCCAGCCGCCGGCGATCCACCACGTGCCCGGATAGCCGCGGAACAGATGCTCCGCATCGGCTGGGATGCGGGGCTTCCACGCCCCGTAGAGTCTCTCGAACTCGGCATCCTCATCGCCCATGGGTGAAAGGCTATCGGGCGCGATGCTCGAACGGGCTGGCGGCCGCGGCGGTCAGAACGGAGCCTCGGACGGCATCCGTTCGACGACGTCTTCGAAGGTGACATAGGTGGCGACGCCCGGAGGGCGATCGACGTAGTTCCTGCCGGTGGGGCTGGTCCATTCCAGCAGGCCACCGCCGAGTTGTCGCACCTTCCATGGCGTCTGGTGCTTGGTCACATGATGTCGACGGCAGAAGTCCGCCAGATTGGCGAGAGTGGTCGCGCCGCCGAGTGCATGATCGATCGTGTGGTCGTCGTCGCACATTCTCGCGAGGAGCCTGCACCCTGGAAACCTGCAGCGGCGGTCTCTGGCCCGCAGATACCGCCGCATCTCGGCCGACGGACGATATCTGTCCACTCCCAGCACCATTCCTGATGCCGGGTGAGTGAAGACCCGGTCGAATCCGGGTGCGTTGCCGGTCAGAATCCGGGCCGTCGCGGGATCGACGGGCCCGACGCCCTCCAGATGCGCGGGAGATGCGATCTCATCGGGATCAGTCAGAGTCAACGCAGGGACCGTGATGTCGACATGCGCGCGGATCTCGCCCAGCAGCCCGTCTTCAGTCTCATGACCAGTGGGGACTCCGGTCAGCACGAGATCGGCGAGCAGGTCGAACCGCAGTTGATTCATCGTCCGCTCGTCGGCGAAGTCATCCGCCGCGGCATCCGGAGCCTGCTTCGCTGCCTTCGCATTGTCGGCTTTCACTGCGAATGCCATCTGCGAGAGCCTGTCGCGCTCAGCGTGAACGAGCACGCTCGGCCCGAACACCAGCAGCCCCGCCATGCCGTCTTCACGTTCCCGCAGCGAGACTGAGCGCTTCTCGCGCGCCTCTCGGTGCCGCTCGGTGAAGGAGCGTTCCCGAAAGCGCTCTGCCGTCTGCGCCGCGAAAGGGCGCAGACGATTCGGGGATTCGGCCTCGGCCCGTGCGACCACGATCGCTTCATAACGGGCTCTGCTCTCAGCATCCTCGATCTGCTCACCGGCATCCATGATGACCCGCACATGCGCCTGAGAGATACGGCCGGCGCCGAACGACGCGGCCGTCGAGGGGAAGCGCTCGGCGAGTCGGGCAGCCGTGCCCATGTGGGACTCGATCGTGCGATCGCTCAGCCGCAGTGCGGCGCCGATCTCGGTCGCGATCGCCCGCTGCGACATCTCACGCGAGTCGACCGAATCGAACGGCTCATCATCTGCGATGCGCGAAGCGGTCGCCAGCAGCGCCGACTTCGTCGCCATCAGCTGGTTGATCGTCTGGTCCACCGACGAAAGCGTCGTGACGACGTCTTCCAGCAGCGCATTCAGCGCCGTTGAAGCCATCGTCGAAATGTTCATATCTCCATTGAACTACTACCCTCAGACATTCGTTCATATGTCTTTTGCGCCGACAGCGAATGCGACTCGCGTCGCCCAGGATCTCGTCCGCCAAAAACGTCGAGCGAGCCATTTCGGCGCACCCCGTTTCGGCAATCAGATCGCCGGCGTGTCGGACGTGCCTCGAACGGAGATCTTTGAGCTGCCAGAAACGATCGTTTTCGGTTGTCGATGCTATGACTTCGGCGAAGTACTTGACACACCGGTGAATATGGCGGCCATTGCAGTCTGGCGACGTCCTGACCGGGCACTGCCTTGTGCCGGTTCGATTGGATCCGTCTGCACTACTGCAGCTGGTCGCGGCGGCGTGTGAGGTTGGCGGTCTCTGCGGTGTTGCCCGCCAGTTCGATGGCTCTGTCATACGCGGCGACGGCATCGTGGCTGCGACCCAGCCTGCGCAGAAGGTCGGCGCGGGTCGCGTGGAATGCGTGATAGCCGTTCAATCCCGGTTCGAGCCGGTCGACGGTCGCAAGTGCCACTTCCGGCCCCTCGATCTCAGCCACCGCGATAGTCCTGTTGAGGCTGATGATCGGTGACGGGTCGATGTCGGCGAGCTGGTCGTAGAGAGCGAGAACCTGTGACCAGTCGGTGTCGCGGATGTCGCCGGCGGAGGTGTGCACGGCGCTGATCGCTGCGAGGATCTGGTAGCGACCCGGTGCCACCCCGGCAGCCGCAGCGGCCAGTCGCTCGCGTATCAGCCGATGCCCCTCGGCGATCAGCCCTGCGTCCCAGGCCCCGCGGTCCTGCTGGTCGAGGGGAACCAGTTCGCCGTCTACCGAGATCCTGGCGGTGCGGCGCGCTTCAGTGAGGAGCATCAAAGCCAGTAACCCTGCGACCTCACCATCCTCCGGCAGGAGGGCACGGACCAGGCGAGTGAGCCGGATCGCCTCGGCCGTCAGGTCGGCGCGCACCGGCCCGGTGTCGGGGCCGGTCGCCAGGTAGCCCTCGTTGAAGATCAGGAATAGCACGGCGAGGACACCACCGACGCGGCGCGGGAGATCCGCGGCAGACGGCACCCGATAGGGGATGCGAGCCGCCTTGATCTTGGCTTTCGCCCGGGTGATCCGCTGCCCCATGGTGCTCTCGGGGACAAGGAAGGCGCGGGCGATCTCCGGCATGGTCAGGCCGCCGATCATTCGCAGTGTCAGCGCCACCCGGGCCTCCATCGCCAACGCCGGATGACAGCAGACGAAGATCAACCGGAGCTCGTCGTCTTCGATGACACCGATCGACTCGTGTGGAGCGCTGTCATACATCATCTGAGCCTCCTGGTGCCTGTCGTCGCGCTTGTTCTCGCGCCGGATCCAGTCGATGGCCTTCCGGTTGGCGGTGGTGGTGAGCCAGGCGCCAGGATTGGGTGGCACGCCGTCAGCCGGCCACCGCGCGACCGCAGCTGCGAACGCCTCGGCCGCAGCCTCCTCTGCGAGGTCGAGATTGCCGAAGCGTCTGGTCAGGCTGGCGACCATTCGGGTCCATTCGTCACGGTGCGCCTGGACGATTGCGCCGTTGACGTCGCTCACGTAAACGGTCGCACCTCGATCTTGCGGTCGCAGACCTTCGAGGCTTCGGCGGCGAGGGCGAGAGCGACATCCAGATCAGGCGCCTCCCACACCCAGACTCCGGCGAGATACTCCTTCGACTCCAGGAACGGCCCGTCGCTGATCATCGGGTTCTCACCCCGGTTGTCGATGACAGTGGCCGCCGTTGTGTCCGCAAGTCCTCCAGCGAAGACCCAGTAACCCTCGGCGATCAGTCGTTCGTTGAAGACGCTGATCGCAGGCCGTCTGTCCGTGCTGCCGGAATTGCTCTTGTCATCGATCACGGAAACGAGGTATTGCATGGATGATCTTCTCCTTTGCTTTCACGACGTTGTGTTTAGGACATTGTGTACTGCCGCCAGCCAGGGGCTCCGACCCAGGCAACGCCGGGCGTTCGTCATCGTCAGCGCCGCCCGCTCCTCCCTCGGAATGGCGAACCCCATCACCCTCCCGCTCAGCGAGAACGCGATGCAGACCAGCTGCCCGACCCGGCACTTTAACCGCCCGCGCACCGAAGCAGGGGAGGAACGCTCCAACTCCGCGCCCAGCACTCGAACGTCATCGATGACGGCCATATCCGGATTCCGTTTCCCTAGATCATTCGATCAGAAGCTCGACAGGAATATTTCCGCGCGTAGCATTCGAGTACGGGCAGACGTCGTGTGTGGTCCGGATGAGTTCGCGACCGACCTCCGACGGTAGGCCCTCCGGCAGCGTCGTCCGCAACGCGACTTCGAGCGTGAAGCCGCCTCCGCCATTGGGAAGCAGGCTGACCTCAGCTCTCACCGACACACTTGAAACGTCGATTCTCCTCTGGCTCGCCACCAGCTGCAACGAGGTGGCGAAACAGGCAGCATAGCCTGCCGCGAACAGCTGCTCGGGGTTGGTGCCATCGCCCGTACCACCCAGCTCCTGCTGCAACGCCAAGTCCACATCCAACTTGCCGTCAGAGCTGAAGGCGCGGCCGTCGCGACCGGTCGAAGTGGCAACAGCGGTGTAAAGACTCATATCAGGCCCTTCGTGTGGAACAATCTCGATGTCGATCAGAATGATGCGTAGTCAGGGCGGCCGGCGGGCCGATAGGTCTGAATCATCACTCCCTTCGAGTCGGAACGCGAGTCGACCAGGTTCATCGCAATATCTCGACCCGAGTCTGCGAAAAGCCGGGCCCCCTGCCCGAGGACCACGGGGATGACGATGAGTTCCATCTCGTCGACGAGGTCCTTATCTAGCAGCCACTGAACGAGGCGACTGCTCCCGTGTACCTGCAACTCGCCGTCCCCGCTGGCCTTCAGTTCCGTGACGGCGGCGAAGAGGTCGTCACCAAGGACCCGCGTGTTCTCCCATTCCGGTCCGGTCAGCGTTCTGGATGCCACGTACTTCGGCTTCGAATTCAGCGCTACGCCGATCGGGTGCCGTTTCAGGTCCTCCATCGCGCCCCAGAATTCAAAAAGGATGTCGTATGTTCGGCGACCGAAAAGAAACGCGTCGGCGCGTTCGAACGTCGCAGCGATGTGATCGCGGGTCGTGTCATCGCCCGCTCCCCTCGCCCATCCGCCTCGTTCGAATCCGCCCGTGCGGTCCTCCTCCGTCGAGCCACCATTCCCCTGGGTCACTCCGTCGAGAGTGAGCTGCGTGATCGTCTTGAGCTTCATCTTGTGTTCTCCATGCTGTCGGCGCCCACCCATTGGACACCTCTCACCTACTCAACGAACGACCTCGCCCGGATCCGACACCAGCTGGGAGAAGTCACGGTAAGCCACCGCTGCAGCCCCCTTTGCGCCCGTGTAGATGAGTAGGCGTGCAGTTCAAATTCCTCGATGAACTCCGTAGCACCGCGAGCCTAGAATCGGTCCGCCGTGAACCGCCTCGGGCGCCCAGGGCGCCCAGCGCTTCGGATGGGATGAAGAGCACGGGTCTTCTGCGCCTCGCGGCGATCGCGTCGGACTTTGATGTCCTGTCGGTGCTGCAACTCTCATGCGCACGCACGTGCAACTCCACGGGACCACCGGAACATGCTGATGAGCCCCACACCATGACCGCGTGCGCCGAAGCTCCCCGTCCCAACGGAGGTCGCTACCTAACGGGCAGCCCGGGGCTCGCTGTTCGGTGCAGGGTTGGCTGGTCGAGAAGCGTATTGTCCAAGACCCATGTCGCCCGTTCCTCGGGTCGAGCTTCGGCTAGATAAAGACGCTGCCCACCGACGTACCTCCGGTTGGATAGAGCCGCAGGATCAGGGTCATGAGTGCCTGGGAACCGAGTATTGCCTCGCGGAACGCTGACCTCAAAGGGAGCATGGACCCAAACGGCGGCGTCCCAGACCGCGCTGAGTTCAGGGCGCTGGAGAAAGATCCCGTCCACGAGGACGATTCCCCTCGGAGGTACGGCGATCCGTGCGGCGTCAACGGGCTCGTTCCGTGCGACATCCCAGATAGCTGGCGTGATTGAACCGTGCGCGCGCAGAGAGTCCACGACATGGCTGCGGAAAGCTTCGTATCTGTAGGAACCGGAGTAGAACCCCTCTGGGCCCGAGCCCGCGGCTACGCGCTCTGCTTTCGGCCGATGGAAGCCGTCGATGCTGACGCGCACGACTGGCCTGCCGTCGCGTGTGCGAGCGAGGTCCGCGAGTTCCGCCGAGAGATGTGTCTTCCCGGCACCGTCGAAACCGTCGAGGGCGACGAGGATTCGGCTCTCTGGTCTAACGCGCTCAATCTCCTCCAGCAGCTTCATCAGGACAGATGAGCGTGACCCTTCAGCTTCCACGACCCCAACCTATCGATCTCATCGGTTGGAGAACCATTGTGGATCTGCCGGGTCCGAGGCGAGGAGACGACCCCGATGTCCCACCCACAGACGATGATGGAGGGATGAGCGACGTGCTCGACCGCTTCACCCCTGCCACACAGGACTGGTTCCGGGGCGCGTTCAGCGCGCCCACACCGGCCCAGGCCGGCGCGTGGGATGCGATCTCCGCCGGCAGACACGCGCTCGTGGTCGCGCCGACAGGGTCGGGCAAGACGCTCTCGGCGTTCCTCTGGGCGATCGATCGCGTCTTCCGCGAGCGGGCGGAAGCCGCGACCCCCTCAACAGGTGCAGACGCCGCCCCTGCGAAGGGCACCGCGCGCACCCGCATCCTCTACATCTCACCCCTGAAGGCTCTGGGCGTCGACGTCGAACGCAACCTCCGCTCGCCGCTGGTCGGCATCGGACAGTCCGCCCGCAGGCTCGGGCTCGCAGCGCCGACCGTGAGCGTCGGAGTGCGCTCCGGCGACACCACCTCGAGCGACCGTCGAAAACTGGTCTCTGACCCACCCGACATCCTCATCACCACCCCCGAGTCGCTCTACCTCATGCTCACGAGCCGCGCCGGTGAGACCCTGCGCGACGTGCACACCGTGATCATCGACGAGGTGCACGCGGTCGCCGCGACCAAACGCGGAGCGCATCTCGCGGTGAGCCTGGAACGGCTCGATGCCCTGCGGCGAGCCGGCCGCGAAGACACAGCACCCGCACAGCGCATCGGCCTCTCCGCCACCGTCCGCCCCATCGACGAGGTCGCCCGCTTCCTCGGCGGTTCCGAACCGGTCGAGATCGTCGCCCCGAAGGCATCCAAGACCTTCGACCTCTCGGTCGTCGTCCCGATGGACGACATGACCAATCCGCCTCCCCCGCCCGGAGCCCCCGCTACGAGCGACGACCCCGCCGAGTACACCGAGGTCACCGGATCAGTCTGGCCCCACGTCGAAGAGGCGATCGTCGACCGCATCCTCGAGAACAACTCCACGATCGTCTTCTCCAACTCGCGGCGGCTCGCCGAGCGCCTCACCGGCCGGCTCAACGAGATCTATGCGGAGCGCATCGGCGTCCCGTTGCCTGAGCCTGCGGGCCCACCCGCCGCGATGATGGCGCAAGCGGGCTCCACCGCCGGTGCGGAGGCCGTGCTCGCCAAGGCACATCACGGATCGGTATCCAAAGAGCAGCGCGCCCTTGTGGAGGAAGAGCTGAAATCGGGCATCCTGCGCTGCGTCGTCGCGACGAGCAGTCTCGAACTCGGCATCGACATGGGCGCGGTCGACCTCGTCATCCAGGTCGAGGCGCCGCCGTCCGCAGCATCCGGGCTGCAGCGCGTCGGTCGCGCGGGCCACCAGGTCGGCGAGATCAGCCGCGCGGCACTCTTCCCCAAACACCGCGGCGATGTGCTGCACACCGCGATCGTCACCGAGCGGATGCTGGCCGGCAGGATCGAGGCGATCGCCGTGCCGCGCAACCCGCTCGACATCCTCGCCCAGCAGACCGTAGCCGCCTGCGCACTGGCACCGATCAGCGTCGAGGAATGGTTCGAGACCGTCAGGCGGAGCGCGCCGTTCCAGTCGCTCCCCCGGTCGGCGTACGAGGCGACCCTCGATCTGCTGGCCGGCCGATTCCCCTCGGACGAGTTCGCCGAGCTGCGACCCCGACTGATCTGGGATCGAGACGCCGGCACGCTCACCGGTCGACCAGGCGCCCAGCGGATCGCTGTCACGAGTGGCGGCACGATCCCCGACCGCGGCCTCTTCGGTGTCTTCGTCGCCGGCGAAGGCGCGGGCCGCCGCGTCGGCGAGCTCGACGAGGAGATGGTCTACGAGTCCCGCGTCGGCGATGTCTTCACGCTCGGCACGACGAGCTGGCGGATCGCCGAGATCACGCACGACCGCGTCAACGTGCTGCCCGCCTACGGCCAGCCGGGCAAGGTGCCGTTCTGGCATGGAGACGGCATCGGGCGGCCATACGAACTCGGCGAAGCGCTGGGCAAGTTCTCTCGCGAGGTGTCAGCCGCCGCCCCGGAGAAAGCTGCGCAACGACTGATCGAGGCCGGCCTCGACGAGCAGGCGCGCATCAACCTGATGGCACATCTCAGTGAGCAGAGGGAGGCCACCGGTACGTTGCCGACCGACCGCACGCTCACGGTCGAGCGCGGCCGGGACGAGGTCGGCGACTGGCGCGTCATCCTGCATTCCCCATACGGCATGAAGGTGCATGCGCCGTGGGCGCTCGCCATCAACGCGCGCGTCAGGGAGCGTCTCGGCGTCGACGGATCGGCTGTCGCGAGCGACGATGGCATCATCGTCCGGATTCCGGATGCCGACGCCGAACCCCCAGGCGCCGAACTGTTCGTGTTCGACCCGGACGAACTCGAGCATGTCGTCACGGAAGAGGTCGGCGGCTCTGCGCTGTTCGCCTCCCGGTTCCGCGAGTGCGCCGCGCGAGCCCTGCTCATGCCCCGCATGAACCCGAACAAGCGCACCCCGCTGTGGCAGCAGCGCCAGCGCTCGGCGCAGTTGCTTGAAGTCGCGCGGCGCCACCCCACGTTCCCGGTGATCCTCGAGACGCTGCGCGAAGTGCTGCAGGATGTCTACGACCTGCCGTCGCTCAGACGCCTCACCAATGCCATCGCCGAACGCAAGGTGCGGCTGGTCGAGACAGAGCCGGCACAGCCGTCGCCGTACGCGCGCGATCTGCTGTTCGGCTACGTCGGCGCATTCATGTACGAGGGCGACTCGCCCCTCGCCGAGCGCCGCGCTGCTGCCCTCTCGGTCGATCCGGCGCTGCTCGGCGAGTTGCTCGGAACCGTCGAGCTGCGCGAGCTTCTCGACCCGGACGTGCTCGCCCAGTGGGAGCGCGAGGCGCAGCGACTCGACCCCGAGCGCCGCGTACGAGGGTTGGAGGGCGTCGCCGACCTGCTGCGGATGCTGGGGCCGATGGATGCGGCGGAAGTCGCGGAGCGCCTCGAGAGCGAGGTCGGCGGCACGGCACCGGGGCACCTCGCCGCGGCTCAGACGCACCTCGACGACCTGATCGCCGCCCGTCGTGCGATCCCTGTCACGATCGCCGGCATTCCTCGCGTCGCCGCTATAGAGGACGCGGGTCGACTGCGCGATGCGCTCGGTGCCGCCCTGCCCACCGGCATCCCGGTCGCCTTCCTCGAACCGTTCGCCGATCCGCTCGGCGACCTGGCCGCCCGTTTCGCCCGAACGCACGGCCCGTTCACGACGGATGCCATCTCTCTCCGCTTCGGCATCGGCTCTGCCGTCGCCCGCCACACGCTGCAACGCCTGGAGAACGCGGGCCGCCTCACCAGTGGGTACTTCCTGCCGGAGGCGGCAGGAAGCGGGTCCGAGATCGAATGGTGCGACACCGAGGTGCTGCGCCGACTGAGGATGCGCTCACTCGCAGCCATCCGCGGCAGTGTCGAGCCGGTCTCCCCCGAGGCGTACGCACGGTTCCTGCCCGAGTGGCAGCACCTCGGGCGCCCGCTGGAGGGGCTCGACGGCGTGGTGTCGGTGATCGAGCAGTTCGCGGGCGTGCCGATTCCCGCGAGCGCCTGGGAGTCGCTGATCCTGCCCTCCCGTGTGCGCGACTACACGCCCGCACTGCTGGACGAACTGACCGCCAGCGGCGAAGTCATCTGGTCGGGCCACGGCACACTGCCGGGACGCGACGGATGGGTGTCACTGCATCCTGCCGACCTCGCACCGTTCACGCTGCCGGAGCCCGAGGACGAACTCGCGCCGGACTCCCTCGAAGCGCAGTTGTTGAGTGCGCTGAGCGCCGGTGGCGCGTATTTCGCCATGCAGCTGCGCGAGATGACCGGCGCCGAGAACGAGCAGTCTGTGCTCGAGGCGCTCTGGAACCTCACCTGGTCGAGCAGGGTCACCAATGACACCTTCGCACCCATCAGGTCGCTGCTCGCCGGCGGTTCTCAGGCGCATCGCGTGACCCGCCGGGCCCCTCGAACGCGCACCTACCGGGGCATGTCCCTTGCCCGTACACCTGCTCGCCCGACAGCGGTGGGCGGACGATGGTCGTTGCTGCCACCGGCTGAGACGGATGCTGCGCGCCGCGCCACCGTGAGCGCCGGACTGCTGCTGGACCGCTACGGCGTCGTGACCCGCGGGGCGGTGCAGGCCGAGGGCGTGCCAGGCGGCTTCGCCCAGGCCTATCGAGTGCTGGCCGGATTCGAGGAAGCAGGGCACTGCCGACGCGGATACGTCATCGAGAAGCTCGGCGCCGCGCAGTTCGCGGCATCCGCGACGGTCGACCGCCTGCGCACCTTCGCCGCACTCGCCGACCCGCCCCCGCGCAAGGCGGTCACGCTCGCCGCGACCGACCCGGCGAACCCGTACGGCGCGGCACTCGCGTGGCCGCGGCGGGAGGGCGTGTCGCATCGCCCGGGGCGCAAGGCGGGCGGACTCGTCGTCCTCGTCGACGGGTCGCTCGTGCTCTACCTCGAGCGAGGCGGCCGCACGGTGCTGGCGTTCGACGATGATCCGGAGCTGCTGCGCGCCGCGGCATCCGATCTGGTGAAGATATCCCGCGCGCGTCGGCTCGAGACGCTCACCGTGGAGAAGATCAACGGCGAGGCGATCTACGGAACTGACTTCGCGATGGCTCTGCAGGAAGCCGGATTCGTCGCGACCCCGCGCGGCTTCGCCCTGCGCAAGGCGCTGTAGCGGCGAGACCGATGCTCCGGCATGAGACCGAGCGACGCACGCTCGGTCTCGCGCCGAAAGCTCGGTCTCGCGCGATCACTCCGGCACGAAGCCTCGTTCGATCCAGCGTGCGACACGATCGATCGAATCGGATGCCGCGCGCTCCTCCGGTCTGTTCAGATGACCATGCAGAACTCCGGGCTCAGTCGCGAGTTCGAGCGGGATCCCCGCTGAGACAAGGGTCTCGGCGAACACTTCGCCCGACAGGCGCAGGAGATCGATCTCGGAATTGATCATCAGCACCGGAGGGAAACCGGCCAGGTCGCTCGCCACGGCGCGACCAGGGACGACGGCCAGTGGAGCATCCTCAACGGGGCCGCCGAAGAAGTTCCGGTACATCTCGGGAACATAGCCGTACGGGTGGATCGCCGACGGGTTCGCGTCGAGCAGCGCCCGCATCGCGGCATCCGGCGCCGGTTGATCGGCGAGGAGCGTCGGGTAGGCGAGGAAGACGCCCGCCGGAAGCGGCAGACGACTCGCGTCATCAGCGAGCAGGCGCAGCACGGCCCCGGTCACGAGGTTGCCACCGGCACTCGCACCTCCGATCGCCGATCGTCCGACATCGATGCCGAGCTCGTCGGCGTGCTGCACCGTCCACGCCCACGCGGTGAGGATGTCGTCGGAGGGCGCCGGATAGTGAAAACCTCCGCCGAGGTGGCGATAGTCCACGGAGATCACCGTCACACCACGCATGGCGAGCGCGCCGGATGTCCAGTGCGCCTCCGGCATGTCCAGGTCGCCACCGCGAAAGCCGCCGCCGTGCGCCCACACCAGCGCCGGAGTGACGCCCGGCTTCCCCGGGGAAGCCGGATACACGCGGACCAATCCGTCTGCCGCGTCGAATGGCTCTGTCATGCTCTTGGCCTCCTTGGCCTGTCGTCGTGTGCGTCCACAGTCTGCGCGCTACGCTACATGAATCGTTTCAAGACGCACAAGGCGCCGGTGGTGATCCATATGATGGATTCACCGCGCGCCGCGCGGCCAGCTAGATGAGGTGCATGTGACCGGGCCAGTAGGAATTCGTGAGGTTGCTGAGCGTGCGAACGTGTCCGTCGGCACCGTCTCCAACGTGCTCAACAAACCGGAGCTCGTCTCGGCCCGCACCCTGGCGCTCGTGCAATCCACCATGGATGAACTCGGGTTCGTGCGGAACGACCTCGCGCGGCAGCTGCGGATGGGGGGCGGCACCACGCTCGGCATGATCGTGCTCAACGTCGCGAACCCGTTCTGGGCGGAACTCGCCCATGCCTGCGAGGCCGCCGCCGAGACGCAGGGCCACACGGTGATCTTCGGCAGCAGTGATCAGCTCGATGGACGCGAGGACCGCTACATCGACCTCTTCGAGGAGCAGCGGGTGCGCGGAATGCTGATCGCACCACTCGACGGCGCGACCGAGCGGATGAACAGGCTCACACGGCGGGGCATGCCGCTCGTCCTCTTCGACATCCACGCCGCAGGCGGCGATGTGTGCTCCGTCGCCCTCGATGGCAACGCCGGTGGCTACCTCGCCGTGAAGCACCTTCTCGACACCGGCCGCCGCAGGGTCGCTTTCCTGGGTGGGCCGCTGCATCAGGTCGAGGACAGGTGGGAGGGGGCTCAGCGCGCGATCTCAGAGGTGGCGGATGCGACGCTCACCCACTTCGACACCACCGATCAGACGATCGCGGACGGTCGCGCGATGGGTGAGTTGATCGCCGAGCTTCCGGAGCACTCGCGCCCGGACTCGATCTTCGGCGCCAACGATCTGCTGGCGCTCGGCGCGATGCAGTCCCTCGTGCTCGCCGACGACGTGCATGTTCCTCGCGACATCGCCATCGTCGGCTACGACGACATCGACTACGCGGCGTCGGCGATCGTGCCGCTCACCACGATCCATCAGCCGAGGCAAGAGCTCGCGACCGAAGCAGTGCGGCTCGTGCTCGACCACGCGGCGACCGGCGGCGCGCACGAGCACGAGCACCTGCTGCTGCCCCCTCAACTCGTGGTGCGGGAGAGCACAGCCCGCTGATCACAGCTCTCTGATCACCACGTCGGACGCCGCGTGCTGTAGCCGACCTCGCCGAGATGGAACGCGAGAGGGGTGCGATCGGCAGAGTCGTACGGCCCGGCATTGGATGCGTCCGCACCGGCCGAGCGGATGCGGATGCCGACGTCGACGGCTGTGATCGCCGTGCGTGCGGCCAGGTCGGAGACGTCCACGGCCACGCGGCTCCACCCGGCCGGCCAGAGGATCCCGGTCTGCTGCACACTCGTGCCGTCCGCACCGTGCACGACGATGATGCTCTCGAGCGCGCGCGGAGGATTCGGAAGGCACAGGTCGAGCAGCCCATAGACGAAGCGCGCACGCGGCAGCTCGCGACCCGACCCCGATGCGACGTCGCTGCCAGGGGACACCCGCAGCGTCAGCGTGCTTCCCTCCCCGTCGGATCCGGAAGGCGCACCTCGACTCGATCGCACCAGGGCGACAGGCCCTCGGGGTTGTTCATGCGGCACCGGCATGCAGCGGATGCCGTCGCTCAGCACCTCAATCGACTCGGCGCCGATGCCGGTGTCCGCACCGGCCGCGATGCTGCGCGACAGCCAATCGCGCTCACCATCGATGTCGGGCGATGGGGCCGGTCGGAACGGCGGCGTCCACGCCGCCTCGGATCCACCCTGAGGTGCCGACGGACCTGTCGGAGCGCGAACCGACGAGACCGTGAGCGTGCGTTCATGCACCCCCGACCCGAGCGTCTCGACGTCTTGCCCCGGAAGACGCAGCTCCGCACGAGCGCCGACGGGCACGGTGAGCGTGACAGTCATAGCGTCTCCATCAGCGCGGTAGCCGAGTCCGACAACGCCACGCACCGTGCGCGACGACAAGGTCAGAGAGTCCACGCCGTCGATGAACTGGGGTTCGACGATGAAGGTCGACCAGCCGGCGCCGGTCGGACGGATGCCGGCGAGCCATTGCCATGCCCAGCCGGCGAACGGGCCGCCGAGCCCGATGTGATCGAGCGACCCGGTGCCCGTGTTCAGCGGGTCGATCCACCAGCATTCCCAGAACGTGCCCGGCCCGTGATCGAGCATCGCGCCGATGCCGGGCTCGTCCGGCTGATGAAGCGCGTCGAAGAGCACTTGCGAATGCCCGCTGCGTGCCAGCGAGTTCACGACGGTCCGAGTGGTCGCGAAGCCGGATGTCACCCGGTTCCCGCCGGCCCGCACACCAGCGGCGATGCGTTCGGCCGCGCGCTCGCGTTCGGCGGGGAAGAGTATCTCCCCTTCGATGCCGATGGCGTCCGCGGCCTGAGTGCCGTTGCCGAACACATCATGCTCATCGTCGAAGAACGCGACCCGCGCAGCCGCGCGAAGCGCGTCCGCCGTCGCGCGCCGCTCGCCCGCGGCATCCGCCTCACCGATCGCTTCCTCGAGCGTCGCCAGGGATTCGAGGCAGTCGATTGTCGCCAGGGTGTGATGCAGCGGCGGGGGCGTCTGCACGAGAGCGAGCCAGTCCGACCCGTAGCTGATCGGGGCGCGGCCGATCACGCCGTCATCGGCGCGCAGCGTCAGTTGATAGTCCGCCCAGCGCCGCAGCGCGGGGAGGGTCTCGCGCACGACGCGCGCATCACCGTAGTGCAGCCAGTGGCCGAGCAGCACCCGCTGGAGAGCAGCGCCCCACACCGGGTCCGGCGTGATCCTGGGCGAGCGGAGATCGGGCGAGATCGCCGGAATGCTCCCGTCCGCCTGCTGACTGGTGCGCAGGTCGCCGAGCCATTTCGTGAAGAAGCCCTGCATGTCGAACGCCGAGAAGTCGAAATCGGCGGCGGATCCCGTGTCCCCCGTCCAACCCGACTGCTCGCGGGTCGGGCAATCCTCCGGAATGCCGTGCACGTTGTTGAGCAGCGTGCGCCTGGCGACGCGACCCAGCGCGTTGACCTGCGCGTCGTCCGTCTCCAGGTCGCTGATCGACTCGAGATCCGAGTGGAGGCTCCAGGCCTCGAGAGCGATTTCGGCGTCGGCGGGCAGGCCCAGCACCTCGATGTAGCGGAACCCGTGATAGCAGAACCACGGCGTCAGGATCGAGTCGCTCCGCCCATCGACGACGTACTCCACAGCCTGGCGAACGCGCCCTCGGTCGTACGGCATCGTCAGGTTGGTGGTGTCGATGCGCCCGTCCGCACCGAGGTGCTCGCCGTGGACGACGCGGATGACGCTGCCTTCCGGCAGCGCGGTCGTCACCGTGAGTGCGCTTCGCCCCGCGATGTTGGTCCCGACGTCATAGACGCGGTAATCGTTCGCGCGCGTGAGGAGCGTCACGCCGTGCGCGGCCACCCGATGGACTGCCGGTGACGGGTCAGGGTCGATGTCGCGCGGAGGATGCTGCGGCGACGCCGGCGAGTCCTCCGCCACGAGGACACGAGCAGCGGACGCCGCGCGAAAGTCCAGCAGAGCGCCTATGGACTCGTGTCGTTCGAGATAGAACGGTTCTTCGACCGTCACCTCGCCGGCAGCACTGAGCAAGCCCTCGCCCGTGCCCGCGCGCACCACCGTGCCGTCCTCCAGATGCACCACCACTTCGGCGAGCACGCGCGGATCCAGCCCGGTTCGCGCCCACTCCCCCGATGCCAGAGCGAGGTCGAGGGTGTTCTCCCCGTCGCCGCCGTCAGCGAAGCGAAGAAGATCGGTGACGTCGTACGTGCGATACAGCGCGCGTACGAAATCGGTCCTGGACGGGTCAGAGGAAGCAGGGTTCACGGCGACGCCGTTGACGGATGCCCGAACCAGCCCCTGCGCGGTGAGATGGAGACGCGCGTAGCGGATCGGCGCACTGAGATGAAACGCACGTCGAAGGATCGACAGAGGCGGATGCGACACCCACTGCGCCGTCCAGTCGGAGTAGTCCCACGGCCCCGACTCCATGCGGGTCGGGTCCGACCAATCCGACCAGTCCCCTGCCTCATCGCGCACGCGGACGGCCCAGAGGTATGCCGAGTCGGGGTCGAGCGGGACTTCCAGCTCGACGAACGGATCACCACCTGAAGCGTCGTCGGCCGCAACGGTGACACCAACCGAGTCGACATCATCGCGGCGGGGATCGGCGTCACTGCGTGCGACCCGCGCCTCGAATGCGGTCTGCTCCTGGCCCGACCGCACCAGCGGCACGGTCCAGGACAGCCTCGGGCGGCGCTGCGAAGCGGTTCGGACGAAGCGATGATCATCAGAACGCGGATCATCCACGGTCGATGCGTGCCCATCGACACGCAGTGCGGTGGGCACAGGACTGGTCACGTGGGCTCCTTCGCCGAGGATGAGAAGAACCGAACGGCCTACGCCCATACTCGGCCGCCGCAAGGACTTGAAACGTATCATAACCGTGATCAAGGATCGGCGGCTCTCGCTTGACAAGCGGAATCCTGTCGCACATCATGATCTGAAAGGTTTCAATCACTTGCAACACCAACGTGCACGGCGATCACATCCATGAAAGGAACGATGACAATGATGTCTCACCAGGCGGGGAAGCCCCGCAAAACCCTCTTCGCGCTCGCGCTGGTCGCGACGCTTCCGCTGTTCGCCGCCTGCGGCGGCGGAGCCGGCGCCAGCGGCGGCGAAGGAGCCGCGGGTGAAGTCGAGGGAAGCTCGATCATCCTCAACACCATCACCGGGCTCGAGCCGCAGTTCCAGGAGTACGCCGACGCCTATATGGAGGCCTTCCCCGATCGCGAAGTCGAGGTTCGCAGCACGACCGACGACGCCGCAGAGTACGCGCAGGGGTTGGCCACGGCCCGGCTCAGCGGGGAAGTGCCCGACGTCTTCTTCAACGTGGACTTCCTCGCGGACACGCTGGCGACGAACAACGTCACTCTCGACCTGACTCAGGGGCTGAAGGACGGCAAGCTCGGAGACCTGGATGCGGATTCGTTCCTCCCGCAGTTCGTCGGTCAGTACCGCCCGATCGACAACCCCGAGCAGATCACCGGGCTTCCCGTGAGCGCCGACTCCGTGGGGCTCTACTACAACAAGACCGCCTTCGAGAAGGCCGGCGTCACCGAGTACCCTGAGGCCGATTGGACCTGGGACGACATGTATCGGGTCGCCGAGGAGATCCAGACGAACAGCGGCGGAACTGTCACCGGCCTCGCTGCTCCGCTCGGGGACGGTACAGCGCAGATCGTCTTCGGCCCCGTCATCCAGGCGTTCGGTGGAAGCGTGTACGACCCGGAGACCAACAAGTCCAGCATCGGGCAGCCCGAAGCCCTCGAGGCATGGGAGCTGCTCCTGAGCGCCTATGGGACGGCATCCGGCGAGTATACGACGACCACCGATGATCCTTCGCTCAAGTTCGACTCCGGCAACGTCGCCATGGCGATCGCGTCACGCGGCGCCGCACCCGGTCTCAAGGAGACGATGCCCGACGACAACTGGGACGTCCAGGTCCTTCCCACGATCGACGGCAACTCGACGGCGGGCGGCGGATCGTACGGACTCTCCATCGCGCAGACCAGCGAGAACCAGGATGCCGCCTGGGCATTCCTGAGCTGGTTCTATGACACCGACGCCGGCATGAAGGTCGCTCAGGAAGTCGGCGGCGTCATCCCTCCGACCGACGACGGCATCGACAACGGCATCTGGAAGGACGGCACCCCGCCGCCCGCCAACATCGAGATCTTCGGCGAGTCGGCGCGCACCGCTGTACTGCTCACGCAGATGCCCGGCTCCTCCTCGACGACGCTGACCGAGGCGACGAAGAAGGCGACGCAGGAAGTGCTGCTGAACGGCAAGTCCATCGAAGAAGCGTTCGCTGAGGCCGAGCAGACCGTCAACGACGCCATCGAGAAGCAGAGCAAGTAGTCCGAAATCCGGGTGGGGCGCCTGGCGCCCCACCCGAGTACCGATCATCGGAGATCGCAGTGTCCACCCCCATCGTTGATTTGCCATTGCCCAGACAGGACGAGGAGAAGCGGCCCATCCCGGCTGAAAGACCAGGAAGCCGGCGAGCCAAGCGCCTCGACGCGCTGACGGCTGCCGCCTTCCTGACGCCCGGCATGCTCGCATTCGTGGCGTTCGTGATCCTCCCGGCGATCGGCGGACTGGTTCTGACCTTCTTCGAGTGGGATCTCTTCGGCACACCGCAATGGGTCGGGCTCGACAACATCATCCGTCTCTTCGGAGACGCGGACATGTGGCAGGCGCTCGGAGTCACCGCCCTGTTCGTCGTGATGGGGGTCGTTCCGACGATCCTCATCGGCTTCGTCCTGGCCGTTCTCGTCAACACGAAGCTCCCTGGGATCGGTGCGATCCGCGTCTTCTACTTCGCGCCGATGATCGCCTCGGCCGCTGTCGCATCGCTGATCTGGGTCAACCTCTACGGCCAGCAGGGCCTCATCAATCAGGTGCTCTCGTCGGTCGGGATCGACGGGCCGATCTGGCTCTCCGATCTCGTCTGGGCGCGGCCGGCCCTCGTCATCATGATGATCTGGGGTGGCCTTCCGATCGTCATCATCCTGTACATGGCCGGACTCCAACGAGTATCAGACGACATCTACGCGGCAGCCTCACTCGACGGGGCGAGCAAGTGGCGGCAGATCTGGTCGATGACCTGGCCGAACGTGTGGGGCACCACGATCCTCATCGCCGTCCTTCAGGCCGTCAGCTTCGTGAGCGGCTCGTTCGAGATCGCGCTGATCATGACTGACGGCGGCCCGCTCGGCACGACGCAGTCGATCGCCCTGTATTCCTACAAAGTCGCATTCTCCGAGCGCGACATCGGCTACGCGAGCGCACTCTCGCTCTTCCAGCTGGTCCTCATGATCGCCATCGTCCTGGTCGTACGCGTGATCGTGCGAATCCGAAAGGAGCGCAGCTGATGCGTACCTCTCCCCTGCACGCCACGCTCCGCTACACGGCGATCGTGCTCTGCGGACTCATCATGGCCGCACCGTTGCTCTACATGGTCTCCGGATCGCTCCAGTCCGCGGCGGAGGTCTCGGCATTTCCGAAGCCGCTCCTCCCGGAGACCCCGATCTGGCAGAACTTCGTCGATGCCTGGAACTTCCTGACGCCCCAGGTCATCGCCAACACCTTCATCTTCAGCCTCGGAATCGTCGGCCTTCAGCTGCTGCTGTCGCTGCCCGCCGCATTCGCGCTCGCCAAGATCCCGTTCAAGTGGTCTGCGGCCGTGATGGCGACGCTGATCGTGCCGATGTTCATCCCCGGCAACCTCACGCTGATCCCACTGTTCATCGTCACGTTCCAGTTGGGGTGGCTGAACACCTACGCGGGACTGATCATCCCGATGGCGGCCCAGTGCGCCTTCGCGATCCTGCTCTTCCGGCAGTTCTTCGCGACGATGCCGGCGGGCCTCATCGAGGCGGCGCGCATCGACGGGGCGAGTTGGGGGCGCGTGCTCACCTCCATCGCCCTCCCTCTGGCGAAGCCCGCACTCGCCACGTTCTGCTCGATCAGCTTCCTGACCGCATGGAACATGTACATCTGGCCGCAGGTCATCGCACCGAATCCCGCCAACCGGGTCATCAACGTCGCCCTCGCTCCGCTCGCGGGTGGTGAGAACTCTCTGATCTCGCCTGCGGTCGGCCTCGCCGGCGCTGTGATCTCCATGCTGCCCGTGCTCATCGTGTTCATCGTGTTCCAGAAGTGGTACCTCAAGGGAATCGCAGGGACGGGACTCGAGTGAGCCAGTGGCTTGAAGAATCGGCCGACGCTTCTCCGCAGGCCCGGGAGTCCCCTGTGGGGCAGAGCGTCGCCGTCACGAGGCTCCGTGCCGAGTACCAGGATGACGCGTTCGGCATCGCAACCGCGACCCCTCGCCTGTCGTGGCGCATCGAGGGTGCCGGCACCGAATGGCATTCGGATCGATATGAGCTGACGCTCGAACGCTCCAGCGGTGTCGATTCGGTGATCGTCCACTCCCCCGAGCAGCTCTTCGTGCCTTGGCCGTTCGCCCCGCTGGAATCGCGCGAGCGGGTTCGACTGCGCGTGCGGTCGGGAAGCGGGTTCGACTGGTCGGCACCGAGTGCGCCGCTGATCATCGAGGCAGGCCTGCTCGAGCAGAACGACTGGGTGCGAGATCTCATCAGTCCGTCGACCATCGGCGGCCTGACTGACGGCGCCCCGCTGCTCTTCGGCGAGGCCGATCTCGCCGCCACGCCCGTAACCGCGCGCCTCTATCTCACCGCCCACGGCATCGTGGAGTTCACCATCAACGGGCGAAGAGTCGGAGACGATATCTTCGCGCCCGGTTGGACCGCCTACGAGAAGCGGCTGCGCTACCGCACGTACGACATCACAGAGCACCTGCAGGCGGGCCCGAACCGACTGCAGGCGCTCCTGGGCAACGGCTGGTACCGCGGACAGCTCGTGTGGCCGGAGAACCGCTCGAGTTACGGCGATCGTCTGGCATTGCTCGCGCAGATCGAGGTGACGTACGCCGACGGCTCACTCGAGACCTTCGGCACGGATGCCAGTTGGGGTGCCGTCAGCAGCAGCATCCTGTTCGACGACTTCTACGACGGCCAACGCCGCGACATGCGGATCGCCGACTCCCCCGAGGGAAAGGCGATCGACACGGTCGATGTGCAGCGCGGCGCTTTCCACCGACTCGTCGCACCATCGGGCCCGCCGGTGCGCGTCACCGAGACGCTCCCCGCTGTCGAGCTGATCACCTCTCCCTCCGGCAGGACGATCGTCGACTTCGGACAGAACCTCGTCGGCTGGGTGCGCCTGCGCGTCAGCGGTGCCGCCGGCGACGAAGTCACGGTGAGGCACGCCGAAGTGCTGGAACACGGTGAGCTCGGCGTCAGACCGCTGCGCAGCGCGTTGGCGACGAGCGCATACATCCTCTCCGGTCGGCCGGACGAGGTCCTTCAACCCACATTGACCTTCAACGGCTTCCGCTATGCCGAGATCGTGGGCGTGCCTGAGCTGTCTCTCGCAGACGTCGAAGCCCTTGTGCTCGGAACCGATCTGGAGCGGACCGGCTGGTTCGAGTCTTCCGATGCTCGGCTCAACCGGCTCCACGAGAACGTGCTGTGGAGCACCAGAGGGAACTTCCTCGCCGTGCCGACCGACTGCCCGCAACGCGATGAGCGGCTCGGCTGGACGGGCGACATCCAGGTGTTCGCCCCCACCGCGACGACCCTCTTCGACACGGCGGGATTCCTGTCGGAATGGCTGGAGGATCTGGCGGCGGAGCAGAAGAGCGACGGCGGCGTGCCCTTCGTGGTCCCTGACGTCCTGCGCGACCCTGATCCGGCCGCGGCAGCCTGGAGCGATGCGGCGACCATCGTCCCCGAGGCGCTGCATCTCGCCTACGGGGATGTCGGTGTGCTCGAGCGTCAATACGCATCCATGCGTGCGTGGGTCGAGAAGGTGCGCAGCATGGTCGGCGACGATCTGCTGTGGACGAGCGGCGGACCGTTCGGCGACTGGCTCGACCCGACGGCGCCTCCGGAGGACGCGGCGCAGGCGCAGGCCGACCCGGATGTCGTCGCCACGGCCTACTTCGCGCGTTCGAGCGGAATCCTCGCGAGGGCGGCCGCGCTTCTCGGACGACACGCGGACGCGGAGGACTACGCCGATCTTGCGCTGCGCGTGCGTGCGGCGTTCGTGTCTGCGTATGTCAGCGACACCGGCGTGGTGCACAGCGACTGCCAAACCGTGTACGCGCTCGCGATCACCGGCGACCTGTTCGAGACAGACCATCAGCGCGACGGTGCCGGCCGACGCCTGGCAGAGCTGGTCTCGGACGCGGAGTACCGGGTCAGCACAGGCTTCGTGGGCACTCCGCTCATCCTCGATGCACTGTCGAAAGCGGGTCGCGAAGATCTCGCCCATCGGATGCTGCTCACCGAAGCCTGTCCATCGTGGCTGTATGCGGTGTCGATGGGTGCCACGACGGTCTGGGAGCGCTGGGATTCGATGTTGCCTGACGGGTCGATCAATCCGGGCACGATGACGTCGTTCAATCACTATGCGTACGGCGCCGTGGCGGATTGGATGCACCGCTGCGTGGCAGGGCTCGCACCCACATCCCCCGGCTATCGCACGATCGAGGTACGTCCTCTGGTGACCGGCGATCTGTCCTCCGCCTCCGCAAGGCATCTCTCACCGTACGGCGAGATCGCAGTCTCCTGGCGCCTCGAGAACGGCAGCACGAAGCTGTCGCTCTCCGTCCCCTACGGGGTGACGGCCGAGGTCTGGATGCCGGGGGCTTCTGCCCCGACGACCGTCGACCACGGACACCACGAGTTCGGTTCCACATCGTCGACACCATGACGGCACCGCTTGACTCCGATCGATTCGCCGAGCCGCGCGCCGATGACCGCCCCGGGGTTCGCTGGTGGTGGCAGAGCGCTGTGCCGGTCGACGATCTCCTCGGCCAGCTTCGAGTCATCGCCGATGCCGGCTTCCGTGAGGTGGAGATCGCGTTCAGCCGGGAGTTCTGGGGAGACGAGGTGCAGCGCACCGCGCTCACCGCCGTTCTGCGCGAGTCGGAGCGACTGGGCGTCGGCGTGGCGATGACGTTGGGAGCGGCGTGGCCGATCCAGACGCCGAACACCACGACGGGGACGCCCTTCTCCTCCCGCGAACTGCAGTACGGGTCGACGCAGCTCTGCGGCGAAGCCCCATCGCTCGTACCCCTCCCGGCAGCGTTCGACGACCCCGAGGCGAAGCGCACCGCGACGCTGGTGCGCGTCACCGCAGCTCGCGTGCTCGAACGCAATAATCCCCCGTCTGTCGTCGGCGTCGAGGACGAGAAGTCGTCACCGCGTGGGCCGATTCGCCCACCGGCCTCCTCGACCATCCTCGACGCGACGTCGTTGATCGATCTGACGTCCGAGGTCGTCGACTCGACGATCCGTTGGCAGCAGCCCCGTGACGGCGACTGGGTTCTCTTCGCCTTCTGGATGCGCGAGTGCGAGCAGGGGGTGACGAACTTCCTGGATCAGGATGCGACGGCTGCCGCCACCGCGTACATCGACGAGCATCAACTGGGCGCCGAGAACATGGAGCTGCTGCGCCGGGTCGGGACAGACTTCTTCGAGGACTCGTTGGAACTCAACGCCGACTCGCTGTTCTGGACGTCCGACCTGCTCGAGCGCTTCGCCGAGCGGCATGGCTATGATCCGACGCCGTACCTTCCGCTGCTGTTCGCACACGGGATGTCGCACTTCTGGCTGCCGAACGAGGAGACCGTCGCGGACTTCGAACTCGACGATGACAACGGCCCCGGGATCGGGCGTCGCGTACGGCGGGACTACTACCGCCTGCTGACCGACCTCTACATCTCCCGTCGGCTGCTGCCGCTGCAGGAATGGTCGACCACTCACGGGCTCCAGCACAAGGCACAGGCGGCCTATGGACAGAATCTCGAAGCGATTCGCAGCAATCGGGAGTTCGTGCGCGCCGGCGGCCGCGCCGAGGGAGAATCGCTGAACTCCGGCGACAGGTTCCCCATAACCCGTGCGGATCCCACCTGGAAGTTCGCCCTGGACTGGCAGCGCTGCGTCGTGGGCGGAGCGCACCAGGGCGGAGCCGTGCGCATCAGCACCGAACTGGGCGCGCAGTTCCGTGCGGCCTATGCGGTCACTCTCGGCGACCTGCAACGGATGCTGGCGAAGGAGTGGGCGGCGGGCATCACGAAGCCCTTCCTGCATGGCGTGGCCTCCCAGGCGCGCGATGCGGAGTGGCCGGCCCAGACCCGCTTCCAGCAGATCGTGTCGGACAGTTGGAACAGCATCCACTTCCCTGAATGGCCGAACTGGCGACCGCTCACCGACTACTGGGCACGCGGAACCGTCGTGCTCGAGACCGGGGTACCCCGCACAGACGTCGCCATCTACCGGGACGGGTTCCTGACGATCGCTGCGCGCGGCGTACGCGACCCCACGGCAGATGCGACCGCACCCGCCCGACTCGCAGACACCGAGGCCCTCGAGCTGGCCGGTTTCAGCGTGCAGTTCGTCGATCCGCTCGGTGTCATTGAAGGCGTGGGCGAGGGGCCCGTCCTCTTCGCGGAAGGACCGAGCTACCGCGGACTCGTCATCGACGAGCGGATGCTGCCGCCGGAGGCCGCCGAGGCGATCGCCGACGCCGCGGAGCGGGGTGTACGGCTCGTCGTGGTCGGCGAGCCGCCGACCACCGACTCCGGGTTCGCGAACGGCCCCGACGGTGACGAGCGCGTGCGTGCCGCGATCGCCCGCACTCTGTCGATGCCGACGACCGTGCGTGCACGAACGATGGCCGATGCATCCGCTGCCTTCACCCGGCTCGGACTGGTGCCTAGGGCGAGTATCGACGGCGGCGCGGTGCTCACCCAGTGGCGCGAAGCGGGAGGCAGCCGCTATCTGCTCGTGTACAACACGTTGTCAGAGCCGACCGAGACTCGACTGTCGCTCGAGGGAGTGGGCCGGGTACGGGAGCTCGACCTCTGGAGCGGGCGCATCATCCCGGTTCCCCACGCCGCCCAAGGCGACCGCACCACGATCGCAGCACGCATCCCCGCGCTCGGAGTGCGAGTGTTCGAGCTCGACACCGGAATGGAGCCGAGCCGCACCGCTGATGTTCCGCAGGCCGTCACCCACGAGGTGTCGGCGACTCTCGAATGGTGGCGCCTGGAAGTGATCAGCGAAGAGCCCGGCGGCTCGCGCACCATCGTGCTGGATGGCGTCGGGCCTGGCGACTGGCGGACGATCGATGCCCTCAAGGGCGTTTCCGGCATCGGACGCTACGCGGCGCGAGTCGTGCTGCCGGACGAGCCGCTCGTCGGCACGCAGGCGAGGATCCACCTCGGCGCCCTGGCGGGATCGGCGGTGATCCGAGTGGGCGGCCATGCCGTCGGAGTCACCTATCTCGACGACACCGTCATCGGCCTCGGCGGTTCCGTCGTGAACGGGACGGAGATCGAGATCGAAGTCAGGACGTCGCTGCGCAATGCCGTGGTCGAGAACGGGATCGACATCTTCGATGAAGAACCCCTCCGCGCGCATGGTCTTCTCGGTCCGGTGAGGATCGTGTTCGAGCATCCGCCATCCTCCGCACCTCAAGAAGGGCATGCTCCATGAGCCTCCTGAACCTTCCCCGCTCCTTCGAGTTCGGGGTCGCCACCAGCGCCTTCCAGATCGAGGGGGCGTGGGACGCAGACGGCAAGGGTCCGTCGATCTGGGACACCTTCGGTCATACCCCTGGCAAGGTGCTCGACGACATTCCCGGTGACGTCGCCTGCGATCATTACCATCGCTACCCCGAAGACATCGAGATCATGAAATGGCTCGGGCTCGACAGCTACCGATTCTCACTGAGCTGGTCGAGGATCATGCCCGATGGCGTCGGCCGGATAAATCAGAAGGGCCTGGACTTCTACCGCAGGCTCACCGACTCGCTGTTGGATGCCGGCATCACGCCGAACGCCACGCTGTATCACTGGGATCTGCCGCAGGCGCTGCAAGATCGCGGCGGATGGCCCGATCGTGACGTCGCCGATTGGTTCGCGGAGTACGCCGCGGTCGCCTTCGATGCCCTCGGCGATCGCATCGGCCGCTGGGCGACCGTCAACGAGCCCATCTCGACGTGGGTGGGCTACGCCCTGGGGGCTTTCGCACCCGGTCTGCGCGACGAGCGCGCCGGTCGCCAGGCCATGCACAATCAGATGCTCGCCCACGGCAAGGCCGTGCAGGCGTTCCGCGCGGCGGGGTCCCCTGGAGACATCGGTGTCGTGCTCGACATCTGGAAACGCCAGCCCGCCACCGACTCTGCTGACGATCGGGCATTGGCGGCTCAGGGCGAGGACGACGGCTTCCGGTTCTTCCTCGACACGCTTCGCGGTGGCGGCTACAGCGATCGGCTTCGAGAGCGGCTCCAGGCGGAGGGGACGTTTCCGGATGTCCACGACAGCGACCAGGAGATCATCGCGTCGCCCGTGGACTACCTCGGCCTGAACGTCTACTCCCGGGTGGTGGTCAACTCCGAGAACCAGGACTCGAACGGCTGGGCGGAGAGCGATCCTCCCCGGGGCGGCAACTTCCTCGACGACGGATCGGAGTTCTACCCGCGCGCCGTGTACGAGGCGCTGCAGATGGTCCGCGACGACTACGGCTGGAACGGGCCGATCTACATCACCGAGAACGGCCTTCCCGACGGGCCGGCTGATCCCGGTGCGGATCCGCTTCATGATCAGGAGCGGATCCGCTACGTCGGCGGCTTCCTGGAATGGATCGATCGTGCTGTCGCGGAGGGATCGGATGTGCGCGGCTACTACCTGTGGAGCCTGATGGACAACTACGAATGGGGTATGGGCTTCTCCAAGAAGTACGGCATCATCCGGGTGGATCCCGAGACGCTGGTGCGCACCCCGAAGGACTCGGCGCACTGGTACCGCGATGTGATCGCGGCTCATCACGCGTCTCACAGGTCCTGAGACAGAAGCAGGGTGCGGCGCACTCGCCGCACCCTGCTTCGGCTTCGTCAGGTCTGCTACTGAACAGTGACCTGATCCACGAATGCTGTGTTGTCTCCGGTGTTCGTTCCCCTGAACTCGATGGTGTGAGTTCCCGACGTGGTCGTGAACGCCGCTGACGTGAACGTCTGGAACGCGCCGCTCGACGGCGGAACGAATGCAGGGCTGTTCACTCTCACGCCGTCCACGTAGAGGTCGAGCGCCTGCGCGCCACCGTTGTTCTTGCGTTGGGCCAACGAGAACGTCACCGAGTGGGAGCCGGCAGAGAGATTCAGCGTTTGCGATGCCGAGCTCGTTCCCTGGATGAATGCGGTCTGCTGACCGTCTTTCGCACCCTGAGTGCCGCTGAACGGACTGGTGTTGCGCTGCACCCCTGCCGAGCCGGCGAAGTGCCACACTCCACCGGGCTCGTACGTGTAGAAGGTCGTCGAAGGGCTTTCAAAGCTCCCGTTCAACAGCCGGTTCACGTACAGCGGGCCGCTTCCCGAGACCACGACGCTGTCGACCTTCACATCCCCTGCCACGTCGATCGGATCGACACGCAACTGCCTGATCTCGCCGGTCCACTGCGGATTGGACGCCATGTCGACGGCGTACGTCGTGTAGCCGCTGTTCGGCGCCACGGCGAAGGCCACGGACTTCGATTCGCTCGCCCCCGGCGAAGACGGGGTCGTGAAATAGATTCTCCCTGTCGTGCTGGCAGTGTCATTGCTCATCCTGACCGTCACTGTCGTGGCAGAGGCGGCGTCAAGATGTAGCTGGTCAGGAGATTCGATTCGCGGATCGGTCCCGGTCGAGGTGAGGTTCAGCGAGCTCAGGTCCGCACCCTCTGCGGTCGTCGACGTCGCACCCCACACCTTCCACCGGCTCTCCTGGCCGCTGTTGAAGCCCCAGTCGTATGCCTCGTCGGGAGTCGACGTGTACGCGACGCTCGGGGTCCAGCTCGCCTTGTCATTCGCCGACGCCCCGTTCTCGTTCGTCTCGAAACGGAGAACGTCGCCTGCATCCACCTCCAAGTTGTCGAGCACATATCCGACGCCCGTGTACTCGTCTCCGGCAGCGACCATCTGTGCGCCGCTGGCCGGCCAGATCGGCGTACCGTTCATCGTGATCCGGGCCAGGATCCCATTGCCGAGCCCGGTGTTGTCCGACTTGAGAATGCGCCCGCGAAGACTGACCGTCCCGGTGGAGGGAGCCGTCCACGCTCTGGCGACCCAGCCCGTGGTCGTCGTGCCAGGATGCTGGTCGAATTGAGTGATCTCCGGCACATTCTGCCCTGCCGGGGTCCACTTCTCCGCTCCCGCGTTATAGATCAGGTCGGAATATGCCGCCCCGTCGAATGCCTGATAAGACCATCCGTTCAGGCCCTGAGTGCCGCTGAAATCGGCCGCGGAGAAGAACACATTTCCCGAGCCGTTGGAAAGGGTCTGGTTGTTCGTCGTCGTGAAGCCGGCGAAACCGTTGCCCTGGTCATACAGGAAGTTCGAGTTGACGTTGATGTTGTCTTTGATCGTGCCAGTGATCGGTGACGCTGCGCCGACCTGGTTGAGGACCAGGATCGGACCGTACCCCTTCGCGACGCCGTTGTTGACCATCACATTGGACGACGACTCGTTGTTCGTCGAATAGTCGCCGGGACGACCTCCGAGCTTCAGGAATGACATGGCAGATCCAGGCGTGTTCGCGAACAGGGAGTTGCGGGCCCGCACGTTGTTGTTGAGAATCTCGAAGTCGAGCGCGTTCTCATCATTCGAACCGGTGTTCGTGACATTGGTGACCATTGAGTTGACGAATGTGACGTCTTCCAGATGGCCGAGGATCACGGCCGTCGTGCCACCGACGTGGTGGCACGGCGCTTCATTGTTCAGAGTGGAGTTCATGATCACCGCGTGCGTGACGGTGAAGAGACGGAGCGCTTCGTCGCACCCCCAGTCGTTGTCGTGACTGGCAAGGCGATTGATCACGACGTCCTGCACCATGTTGGCTCCCGCGCCGCCGCTGCCGCCGACGTTGGACTCCACCTGCTGCATCTGTCCGAGCATGTCGATACCGATGGTGTTCAAGTTGTGCTGGCCTGTGATGTCGACCATACGCACGCCTTTGAGGAAGTAGTCGGTCGACGAGAACGTGGTGTATTTGCCCGTGATCTGGATGCCGGAAGAGTTGCGTACGTTGTCGACAAGCGCGCTGGGTACCGGGGTGTCGACGACGCCGTCGGTGTAGAAGATCAGGCCTTTGATGTCGTGCGCGTAGATATCGGTGAAGCTCAAGCCCTTGTGTCCGAGGGTGTCGTAGTAAGCGAGTATGCCGGACGCCGCGTTGGAGACTTCGAGATGGCTGAAGCTCCAGTAGTCGCCGTTGACGAGCTTGATCACTCGGTCGTTCACCGATCCGTTACGGGTGATCACGGGATTGGCGCCACTGCCGTATGCGCTGACGGATATCCCGTTGGTCGCGGTCCCAGAACCCGTGAGGTTCATCTGCTGATTCCAGGTGGCGCCCTTGGCGAGGAGGATCGAGTCACCGGGGCCGAACGCGCCGTGCGAATTGATCGGATCGAACGTGCACCAGGGCTGCGCCTGGGTTGCAGCTCCTGAGTCACTGCAATTGGAGCCAGTCTGATTGTTGACGTAGTAAGCAGTACCGACGGCCCACGCCGGCTGGCTGATCCCGGTCAGGGCCAGCGTGGCAAGCGTGATGGCAGTCATGGCCGCGATCATTCTTCGCCTCATGTCAAGATCCTCTTCCTCATTGAAGTCGGTGTTGCAGGTGCGGACAGCGTGATGAGAAGGGCGGGCCCCGTCGGGGCCCGCCCGCGCGCAGGTGGTGTGGTGTGGACTACTGCGCCCACTCCTCCGTCCACTTCGCTTCCACGGCCTGTTCCTTGGCCCAGGCCACGGCGTTGTCATTGAGCTTGATCAGCTCATCCTCGAGCGACGTCGTGCCGAGGAGGTAGCCGGTGCGCGTGTTCTCGGCCGCGACGGCCTTCGGCCCCCGCCACAGTCCGCCGTTCTGGCCGCCGAGGGAGAGCGTCGCCCAGGCGCCGGCGTTCATGGCCTCGAGGCCAGGAGGGGCGGTCAGAGCCGAGACCGCGGGAATGCCTCCCGTCTCGTCGAGCCAGGTCTGCACCTTGGGGCTCGAGACGTACTGCAGGAACGTGATCGCCGCATCCAACTGCTTGCCCTTGATGTACGCCGGGATCATGTAAGCCGTTCCTCCGTTGTTCACGCCGAACTGCGCCGGCTCACCGGTCGCCTGGTCCGAATCGCTCTTCGCGAGCGTCGGGAACGGGATCGTGCCGTATTCGAAGTCCACCGTGTCGAGTTGCGTGGAGGCGAAGTTGGTACCCCACGCCATCGCGGCCTTGTTGCCGGGGAAGTCCGTCCCTCCGGTGAACGCCCCCTCCGAGTTGATGCCGGACCAGTTCGGCGTCGCACACTCGTCGTAGAGCTTCTTGAGCGACTCGAGGACGGCGGCGAAACCGGGGTCCTTCGACATGTTGATCTCGTCGGTGAGATAGCCGTGTGCGACGCTCTTGACGGTCACGGGCGAGCTTGTGCCCGCTTCGCCATCCGCACCGAACTGGTTCACTGCCTCGGTCTCCGGCACGAGCAGCATCGAGGACAGCGCCGTCGACGCCCAACCGACAGGGAGGTTGCCGTTGTCCGTCGCGAGCGGGATATGGCCGGCGTCCTTGATCTCACGGCACGCATCGAGGAACCCGTCGAAGGTCGCGAGATCTTCGACATCGACGCCGGCGTCGTCGAGGATGTCCTTGTTGAAATAGATGCCGACAGACACGAGATTGAAGGGGATCGACTCGTAGTGTCCGGCCGTGTTCTGGCCCAGACGGTCATCACCGCCGAAGTACTTCGAATTGAAGTCCTCGATCCAAGGCTTGCCGGTGTCGGAGAACTCGTTCGGCTCCGCCAGTGCCTCGTCGAGGGAGACGACTTGGTCAGGCGAATGCGTCGTCTGGTTGAAGATCAACTCCGGTGCGGTGCCGGCAGTCAATTGGGCAGCGGACGTCTGCGACCACGAGCTGAGCGGCAGCACGTTGGTCTTCACTTCGATGTCGGGGTTGTCCTTCTCGAAGTTGCTGATGAGGTCGTCCCACGCCGGACCGAAGGTCTTCGTGTCGCTCGTGAACTGGTTGGGCCCGGAAAGGGTGATGGTCACCGTGTCCGAATCGCCACCGGCGGGCGCGCATCCGGCGAGCGCTGCGATGGTGCCCAGCGTCGCCAACGACGCGATCACGGCCAGGCCGCTCCGCCGCGGAGACAACGTCTTCGTTGTATTGAGCATGCTTCCTCTTTCTCGCTAATCGATGTTCGGGAACTGCCGTGTCGGGAGAGTAAATCGTTTCATTTGCTGACCGCCGGAGGCCGCGTGCGGCCCACCCGTTCACGCCGGAGGAGCGAGCGGGGCGGCTCAGTGAGCGCCGGGCACACCGCCCTGCACTCCGGCGAGGAAGTACTTCGACAGGAAGGTGAAGAGCAGCACGAGGGGCAGGCTGGCGATCAGGTAGCCGGCCATCAGAGGCCCGTAGTCCGTCGCATTCTGCCCCTGGAAGAACTGCAGCCCGACCGACACCGTGCGCAGACTGTCGTCGGAGATCACGAGCAGTGGCCAGAAGAAGTCGTTCCACACCTCGCTGACGGTGAGCAGTGAGATCGTCCCGAGCACCGGGAGCGAGAGCGGAAGCATCACGGACCAGTACATCCGCGCGCCGCTGGCGCCGTCGAGGCGAGCCGCATCGAACAGCGCTTGAGGTATCCCCTCGACGAAATTGCGGATGAGGATGGTGCCGAGCACACTTCCGCCGACGGTGTACGGGACCACGAGCACGATGTAGGTGTTCAGCAGCCCCAGGTCTTTCATGATGATGAAGAGCGGGATCAGGTTCGCCAGCCCCGGGACCATCATGAGTACCAGCACGGCTCCGAAGATGAGCCCCCGGCCGGCGAATCGATAGCGAGCGAGCACGAACCCGGAGATCGACGCGATCAGCAGGATCAGCACGATCGAGATCACCGCGACGACGGCCGTGTTGAACAGGTACGGCTGGATCTGCTCCCAGGCGACCGTGTAGTTCTCGAAGTGCAGGGGGAAGGAGACTGCCCAGAAGCTGTCCGCGAACTGCTGATTCGTCTTGAACGACGTCACCACCATGAACAGGTAGGGCGCAAGGGCGACTGTCGCGATGAGGATCAGCACGGTCTTGATGCCGATCTGTCGCGACCCCGGCTGAGCACGCCTTCTCGTCGCATCCGTGTTGACACTGCTGGACTGGACGACAGTCACATTGCACCTCCGTCGGCTGTTGAGGAATCACGTCTGCGCGCCACGATGACAACCGCACTGATGATCATCGTGATGACGAACAAGGTCGTGGACAGCGCCGCGGAGTAGCCCCAGTCGCCACCCTGGAAGGCGACGTTGATCATCCGCAGGATGGGCACCATGGTCGCGTTGTCCGGTCCCCCGGAGGTGAGCACGTAGGCGACGAATCCGTATTGCAGGGTGCCGACGATGGCGAGGAACACGAGAATGCGCACCTGGCTCGCCATCAGCGGCAGGTCGATCTGCCAGAAACGTGCGAATCGCCCGACGCCGTCGAGCTGCGCTGCTTCGAGGACTTCGGTGGGGATGTTCTGCAGGCTCGAGTAGAAGATCAGGAACGGCAGTCCGGCGATGAAGGGGAAGCCGACGAAGAGCAGGGAGAGGAGGGCAGTACTCGCCTGCCCGGTCCAGTTCTGCGCCAGTGCTTCAAGCCCGAGTGCCTTGAGCGCCTGATTGATCACGCCATCGTTCGGGCTGTAGAAGAAGCCCCAGACGAGCGCCGTCACCACGCCGGGGAAGGCCATCGGAACGATGAGGATCGTACGCATCGTGAACTGCCAACGCGGGCTTCTCAGGGAGATCAGGAGCTCGGCCGCGAGCAGCGGGAACACCCATGCGACCACGGAGAACAGGAAGATGATGCCGAGATTCCGGAACGACGACCACCAGATCTGGTCGCTGAACATCGTGACGTAGTTGTCGATGCCCAGGAACGTCGAATCCGCAGCCGGCTGCCAGTGGAAGAACGACCAGAAGATGGCGGAGATGGCGGGGGTAGTACGCGAAGTACCCGATGAGCAATGCGAGCGGCAGGAGCGCGATATAGATCCACCAGCGGACTGCTCGCCTGCGAGGGGCACGCACCGTCTTCCGCGAATCCGACGGCACGGACGGACTGAGCGCAGCGGCATCAAGTGTCACGACCAAGTTCAGCCCCTCATCATCGAGTTCGAACCGGAAGCGACTGAAGCAACGTCCGGATCAGAATAAAACGTTTCACTATGATCGCGGTAAATTGACAGGTACGTCAAGTCCTCCCACAGGAAATCGATTCATTTTGTTTAAAATCGGCAATCGCTATGATCGTCAGTCAGCGACAATCTTCGGATCCGGGACGATCCGCAACAGCGGGAGCGATTGATTTGGTCAGTATTCGAGATGTGGCACATCGCGCGGATGTGTCGATCGGCACGGTCTCCAAGTACCTGAACACGCCGCTTCGCGTCGCACCCGACACGAAGAAGCGCATCGCCAAGGCGATCCGCGACCTGGGGTATGTGCGCAATGAGGCCGCCCGCCAATTGCGTGCGGGAGCGAGCAAGACCCTGGCCTTCGTGGCACTCGAGCTGAACAATCCGTTCTTCGGCGACGTCGCCGAAGCGATGGAGCGACGAGCAGCCGAGAACGGGCTGTACCTCTTCATCGTGAGCAGCAACGGCGATCCCGAGCGCGAAGGCCGCTACATCGAGATGTTCGTGCAGCAGCGCGTCTACGGCGTGATCCTCGCATCCGGAATGACTCGCGAGCGCGAACTCGACACACTCTCCTCACGCCGCATCCCGACCGTGCTGGTCGATGCATATGGTCCATCGGATCGTTTCTCATCGACATCGGTGAACGACTTCCTCGGCGCGGAGCGAGCGGTCACCCACCTGATCGAACAGGGCTGCAGGTCGATCGCCTTCGTCGGCGGCGAGATCCAGATCCACCAGATCGCTGAGCGGCTGCGTGGCGCTCGCTCGGCCGTCGCTGCGCACTCCGGTGTCGCACTCGAAGTCCTCCCCACCTCCGAACGCTCGGTCCAGGCCGGGCTGGCCGTCGGCGAACAGCTGCTGAGCAGGCCGAGAAAGCTCTGGCCGGACGGCATCTTCGCGGCGAACGACTCCCTGGCGATGGGAGCCATGCAGGCCATCTCCTCCGGCTCGGACATGCGCATCCCCGAAGACATCGCCCTCGTCGGCTACGACGATATCGACTTCGCTTCGACGGCGGCAGTGCCGCTGTCGACCGTTCGAAGACCACGGGAGGTGTTCGGCCGCAGCGCGGTGGACCTCGTGAAGGACCAGGCGGAGTCTTCAGAGGCATTGCCGGTACGCAGCATCGTGATCCAACCCGAGCTCATCGTGCGATCGAGCTCGCGGCGAACCTGAGCATCGCCTCATCGCCGGCTACAGCCGCGAGGACGTGATCCGCACCGACTCTCCGCGCACGTACGGCTCGGAGATCGCCACGCCCTCGCCCGCGAGCGACACCGTGTCGGCAGTGACCAGGATCTCGAGCTGCTTTCCTCGCCAGACGAGGTGACGCACACCGGCATCCGTCAGAGCCGAAGGCAGGTTCGGGGTGATCACCAGGGCGTCCGGCTCCGCCTCCGCCCCGATGAACGCGTACAGGAAGCTCGCGGGGGCGAGCCCGCTCTCGGGGAACGGGATGTCGGTTCCGACGGAGGTGGCGCCCGGGCTGTTGACCGTGCCTTCACCCCGGAACAACGGGGACCCGCCGCTGATGTGGTCGGGTTCGCTCCAGCGGTCGAGCATCGCCGTCATCCGCGCCCAGGCGTCGTCCGCACCCCGGTAGCGCGCACGAGCCATGACATCGAACCCGGACGTGTAGAGGATGGCCCCGCCATCCTGCACCTCGTCACCCCACGGCGTCGTCAGGTGGGTCAGGAAGAACCAGTAGCTGTTGCGACGGGTCGTCGAACGGGGCGCGAACACCCACTTCGAATAGATGTCGGCCGGGCCCTCGAAGTACTCGCCCAGGGCTACGAGGAACCGAGATGAGGCCTTCGGGTCGATCGCGCCGTCGAAGTATGCCGCACCGCCGGGAGCGGCCGTCCCCGATGACCACCAGGCCAGGTCGCCGCTGACGTTCGACACCTCCAGGTAGTACACGCCGGGCGACTGCTTGGGAACATCGATGTGCGCGACCCGCCCGTCGGACCAGTCGCTGAACTGCTTCTCGGCGATCTTGACGGCGCTCGCGCTGTACGGCGTCCCTGCGAACAGGGTCATCGTGAATGCTGCTCCTCGCGCGCCATACGTCGGGAAGCGCGCGGCCACGCTCACGAACCCGGCGTTGGCGGTGAAGCTCTGCGCCATGGTGTGACCGGCCTCGATCTTCGGCGCGAGCCCACCGCTCTCGATGAGGACCACGGAATCCTGCACCTCGGTATGGCCGTTGTCGAGCCAGTCGAAGATCTGCGCAGCTTGTTCGGTGGAGGGCAGTCCGAATGACGCGGCCTCGAGGTTGACGTACGTCGAACCGTAGTCGTGAGCGATCCCGTCCACGTCGACCGTCTGCACGTACCTGCCCGCGTCCTTGTTCCAGAACTCGTCGCCGTACCGCTTCTTCGTGAGTTTTCGCACCTTCCTCAACTGCGCCGCCCTCGCGGAGTCGCCGCTGTGCTTCTCGAGCTGCGCGAGTGCCTCGAGCGCCCCGTAGAAGTAGGCGTTCAGGAACGCATCCTTGTATCCGAAGGAGGTGACGTCCCAGTAGTTGGAAGGGAGGGATCCGTCGGTGCCGTCGTGGTCCGGCGACGTGATCGTGACGATTCCGCTCTTGCCGTCGAGAGAGTCGAGGTAGAAGTCCATCGCCCGCCTCACGCGGGGCATCATCGTGGCGAGGAACTCCTCGTCGCCCGTCCACGAGTAGTAGCGCCAGGTGCCGAGGATGTACATCGCGTTCGACGTGAAGTGTCTGGCGTCGAAAAGCTTCGGGTCGGGGAACGGCCATCCCCGTGAGTCTCCCCACGACCAGACGTAGCCGTCGTCGTCCTGCTTCGTGTTCAGGATGGAATCCGCTTGCGCCCGCGAGCCGGCAGTTCCTGTCCAGTCGAGGATGCGGCCGTTCCAGTCCGCCCAATCCATCGCATGCCCGTCGAATCGGTAGCTGAACGCCCGTTCCCAGTAGAACGTGGAGATCTGCGCGGCTCTCCCCTGATCGGATGCGACGAACACGGGGAAGATCTCCGGAAGGTCCTCGGTGTGTGCAATGAGACCGACGTCGAGCACACGCGAGATCGTCGCTTCCGCATCAGCACTTCCCGACGAGAGCGTCAACGTCAATGCGTCGTCGGCCATCTTTCCGTCAAGACCCGGCTGAGCGCCGCTGAACTGGAGGTCGTACGGTCCGGTGCCGGTCGCGGTCACCGTCGCCGTTCCCGTCACCGGGTTCGTCCACGCATCGCGCCTCTTCATCTGCTGAGCCGGCAGGTACGCTCCCTCGTCTCCGTGGAAGCGACTGAACAGGATCCCATCCGCATAGTCGACCGAGTAGCCGTCCTTCACCCAGGACGTGATCAGCGTCATCCCTGGGTCCTTGCGGGCTGCGCCCTTCCACTGGACCTCGTACGCCATCGCCATCTTGGGTCCGTCGAGCCGCAGGTCCCAGGAAGCGACGCCGTCGACGTTAAAGCCGCTCACATCGAGCGTCATCGTTCGATTCTGCTGTCGCTGCCTGTTGTTGTACGCCGCTCCGCCGAGATCGACCGTGGTGCCGTCAAGACGGCTCCACCAGCCAGGCGTGCCGACGGCCGCGGAGATCTCCAGGTAGTACACGCCGGCGGGCTGCGCCGGGACGTCCAGGTATGCCCAGCCGTTGTCCTGCACCGGCGAGATGTCCCGCGCGGCGATCTCGGTGAGGCCGGTCTCCGGGCTCCCCGAATAGAGCGTCATCGTCACGTTCGAACTCGAGCTGCTCCATGTGGGGAACTGCCCACCGACCCGCGTGAAGCGGTACATCGCCGTGGTGAACGTCTGGCCGAGAGTGCTGCCGACCGGAAGCGGGACGGGTGAATTCAGCTGGCTCTGCTTGAGCGATGCTGTCGAAGGGAGCTGGATGCCCGTCAGGCTCAGGGTGCCGTCCGCGCTCTGGAACGCCACGTCGCTGTTGAAGCCCCTGTCGAAGAAGTCAGTGGCCCCGAGGAACACTCCGCGGAAGGCGGCGGGCTCGTAGGCTCCCGCGCCCGTCGGATCGCACGCCACGTCCGTGAGCTTGCCGTATGACCCGGTCAGACTGAAGAATCCGTTCTCGAGTCGGTAGGTGTCCTCTTCCGCCGCGAGGGCGGCCTGCGAGCCTGCGAATGAGCTCGCCGCGGCGAGCATCAGCCCGCCACCCGTGCCTTGGAGAAATCGGCGCCGCGTCGTCTTGAACTCGCTGATCTTCATTCGCAATCTCCATCATCATTGATATTGAAACCTTTCAGGTGAGCATATTCACAAGGATTCGACCGTGTCAACAGGTGGGCATCACTCGCCGCGTCTGAGGCTTCTGGTTGACTGGCACCATGATGCAAGAGCGGCGCGCCCGGTGATCCGAGAGTTCTTCGCCGGCGTTCGGATCCTCGGTCGGGGGTTCGGCATGTGGCGTACGCATCCGAAACTGCTGGCGCTCGGACTCGTCCCCGCACTCATCGCCTTCGTGCTTCTCGCCGCGGCCCTGACTCCGTTCGGGCTTGCTCTCGGATCGATCACCGACTGGATCACGCCCTTCGCCGATGGCTGGGTCACCCCCTGGCGAGAGCTGCTGCGGGCCGGACTCGGCGCCGTGCTCCTGATCGCTGCGCTGGCTCTCGCCGGCGCTGTCTTCACGGCCCTCACCCTGACGATCGGCGACCCGTTCTACCAGCGCATCTGGCGCGGCATCGAACGCTCACTCGGCGGCCCTGAGCCCACCGGAGACACGGGGCTGATGACCACGATCGGCGAGGGCATCCGCCTGATCGTCCTCGGCGTCCTGGTGGCGCTGCTCACCCTCGTCATCGGCTTCCTCCCCCTCGTCGGCGGAGTCCTCGCCTCCGTCGTCGGCGTGGTCCTTTCCGGGCGCCTGGTCGCGCGTGAGCTCACCGGCCGCGCTTTCGATGCTCGCGGGCTGACGACGTACTCGCGTTCCGAGCTGCTGGGCTCCGGCCGGGCCCGAGTCATCGGGTTCGGCGTCGCGACGCAGCTGTGCTTCCTCGTCCCGCTCGGCGCCATCGTCACGATGCCGGCCGCTGTGGCCGGGTCCACCATCCTCGCGCGCTCGCTCACCGAACGCGCTCCCGCCTCCCTGCAGACGGCCGATCCGCCGCCCCCTCCCCGTGCCTGAGGGCGACACGATCTTCCGCACGGCCCTGCGACTCGATGCAGCACTCGCGGGCGAGGAGGTGACGCGCTTCGACCTGCGCGTTCCTGCCTTCGCCACCGCTGATCTGACCGGCGCCACCATCCACGGGTGCGCTCCGCGCGGCAAGCATCTGCTGATCCGCATCGGCGACCGGACATTGCATTCCCATCTGCGCATGGATGGCGCATGGTTCCTCTACGCACCGGGTGAGAAGTGGCGGCATCCCGACTTCAAAGTCCGCGCGATCGTCGGCACGACGGAGCACGAAGCCGTCGGGGTCGACATCGCCGAAGTGAAGCTCATCCCCACCAGCGAGGAAGGACAGCTGCTCGCGCATCTCGGCCCTGACCCGCTCGCGGACGACTGGGATCCCGCCGAGGCCGCGCGCCGACTCGGCGCAGATACGCGCAGCATCCATGTCGCCCTCCTAGACCAGCGCAACGTCGCGGGCTTCGGCAACGAGTATGCGGCAGAACTGCTGTTCCTCCGCGGCATCCTGCCGACCACGCCGGCGCGCCAGGTCGATGCCCGAGCCCTCCTCGACCTCGGGGCGCGCACGATTCGTGCGAACCGATTGCGCCCGAACCGCACCTTCACCGGCGTCGATCGACCAGGCCGGAGCACGTGGGTGTACGGCCGTGCGAACCGCCCGTGCCGGCGCTGCGGAACCCTCATCCGCCGCGGCGAACAGGGCGCCGACCCCACCCGCGAGCGCATCACCTTCTGGTGCCCGACCTGCCAGCGCTGAGCTTCGACGACCTCAGGGACCCGACATCCCGTTTCGGGAATGAATCCGCGACTTCCATGGTTGTTCATATATCCGGAGATGTCCGGACACGGGAGGAATCTTGGGTAAGAACTACATCGATATCGAAGACGACCAGGGCTCGACGCTGCGTTATCGCAAGCACGTCAATGGCCGCGGTCTCGTCGCGCATGGCGCGAAGGTGCACCCGAAGGCTGTTGTCGAAGCCGGCGCCTATGTCGAACCGGGAGCGCGCGTGGGCGCGGGAACCAAGGTCGCCCGCGGTGCGTGGGTGGAACCGGACGCCGTGATCGGCGACAACGCCTACATCGACGCGCACGCGCACATCGGTCAGGGTGCAGCGGTCGGTGACGGGGCGCACATCGGCGTCCGCACCGAGATCGGTGCCGGAGCACGCATCGCTCGCGGTGCTCGTATCGGCGCTGATGAGATCGTCGCCGCAGGTCTGCGGATCGCCACCGACCCGAAAGGCCTCTGGCTGGCGGCCTGACGGCGTGAGCGCTACTTCAGCGCGCGACGGATGAGGATCGACGCCGCTTCGACGATCACCACCATGCCGATGATGACGAGCACGTAGGCGAGAACCTCGTCGAAGTGACGCCCCTGCAACGCGTTCAGCAGCAGGAAGCCGATACCGCCTGCACCGACGATGCCGAGCAGGGTGGCCGATCGGATGTTCTGCTCCAGCAGATACATCAGGTGGCTGACGAGCGCCGGCACCGACATCGGCACGGTCGAGGAGAAGAAGACCTGCGCGCGGGTGCCGCCGGCTGCGGCGAGCGCCCGCTCCGGTCCGTTCGGCACCTCTTCCATGGAGTCGCCGATGAGTTTCGCGAGCAGGCCGACACCGCCGATCCCGAGCGCCAAGGCACCGGCCTGAGGTCCGATGCCCGCGGCGATGATGAACAGGATCGCGACGACGAGGTCGGGGATCGCGCGGATGACGAGTGCGATGCCGCGGAAGAGATTGCGCACCCCGCTGTTGGGTGCCACGTTCCGCGCCGACAACGGTCCGACGACCGCGGAGATGATCGTCGCCATGAGCGTCGCCGCGAATGCGATCTGGATGGTCGTCACGACCGCCGCGAGCACATCCGACCAGTCCCTGCTGCCGAAGTGCGGCGGCCAGATCGCACGGTCGCGGGTGGGATCCACGATCTCGTTCCATGCGGGGGCGAACATCTTGGTGACGTCGGGAGCCGTGTAGAGGAAGGCTCCCACCACCGCGGCCACGCCGAGCCAGATCCACAGAGTGTTGCCGATCCGGGCCCGATCCCATGGACGATGCAGGGCCGCTTCGATCCGCGCATGACGCTCCTGCGTCGCCACCGGCGATGCGGCGGCGGCTTCCGCTGCGCGCGTGCTCCGGCGCGCGATTGCACGAGCCACTGTGTCGCCCACGCTTCGTCCGGTCGGCCTGACATTCAGCAGACGGGTGCGCAGCAGTGAGGAGACGATCTCGAACAGCACGCAGAGCACGATGATGATCACGACGAGCGGGATGACGCGGCGCATGCCTGCCGGCCCGCCGTGCAGCGCGTCGTCCAGCTCGTAGCCGATGCCGACGACGCCAACGACACCAAGGATCACCGTGCCTCGGAGGTTGATGTCGGCACGGTGCAGTGTCACGGCGACCCATGCCGGGAGGACCTGCGGAACGACGCCTGACCAGAACTGCTGCGCCTTCGTGCCGCCAGCGGAACGGATGGCGAGCCGCGGGCCCTCATCGATCTGCTCGATCGCATCGGCGAACATCTTCGAGATCATCCCGACCGAGTGGATTCCGATCGCGACGATCGCGGGGAGCGTTCCGGAGTTGAACCAGAGGAAGGCGAGCACGACGACGAAAACGACGTCGGGAATCGCCCTGGCGACGACTCCGATCCCACGGCACACCGCCATGACAGCCGTGTTCGGCGTCGTGTTGCGCGCTGCGCCGTAGGCCACGGGTATCGACAGCACCGCTGCGAGCGCCGTACCGGCGATGACCAGCGCGAGAGTGATGACGATCGTGAGGAACATCTCCCAGATCGGCTCGAAGCCGACCCAGGTCGTCACGAAGACCTTCTCGCCGCCGGCCTGGACCTCGGCCGTGACGTCCCACCCCGGCCATTGCATCGGCGTCGCCATGCTGAGGAACCGGGTGAGATTGGCGCCTGTCGTCTCGAGACTCTTCAGGCTGTAGTCGAGCCCGATGAATGACCAGACACCGAGGCCGAGAATGGCGATGATGACGCCGTACGAGACGACGGAAGACAGCCGGGGGGCGGGTCGCGGAAGCCGTGATATGCGGTCGGCGAGGGCCGCCGGGCGCTCGGCGAGGGTGGTCACGCCGGCTCCTCGTTCGCGAATTCCTCTGACAGCCGCTCGCGCGCCGCGGAGCGCTGCATCTCCTGAGTGAGCACCTGCTCGCGCGCCTCGGCGAGCTCGGTCTCCAGCGCGGCGATCTCGCTCGTGCTGGTGGCCACACGGCCGTAGATCTCCATGACCTCTTCGCGGGTCAGATCATCGGTGCGCGTGTCGAGCACGATGCTGCCGGCGCGGAGCCCGATGATGCGGTCGCCCCAGCTCAGTGCGAGATCGACCTGATGAAGCGAGCAGATGACCGTGAGCGAGCGCTCAGCGGCGATCTCCCGGATGAGCGACATGACCTGGCCGCTCGACTCGGGGTCGAGTGACGCGACGGGCTCGTCGGCGAGAAGGATCTCCGGGTCCTGCATGAGGGCGCGGGCGATCGCGACACGCTGCTGCTGACCACCGGAGAGATTGTCGGCGCGCTGGTAGGCGAAATCGAGCAGTCCCACGCGGTCGAGGTGACCCAACGCCTTCTCGCGCATCCGTCGCGGGTAGCTCAGGCTGCCGACGCGCGGGCCTCGGAGAGTGGCGAGGCCGCCCGTCAACACGTTCTCGATGACCGTCAGAGCGCCGACGAGCTCGAACTGCTGGAAGATGAACCCGATCCGCCCTCGGAGGGCACGCAGCGCCTGCCCCCGCAGCTCGGGAACCACCTGGCCGAGCGAGATCACGGAGCCGGTCGACGGCGTCTCCAGTCCGTTGACGTGGCGGAGCAGCGTCGACTTGCCAGAGCCGGAGAGGCCGAGCAGGACGACGATCTCGCCCGGTACGACGGACAGCGACACCCCCTCCAGAGCCGGTTGCGCGGCCCCGGGATACGTCTTCCCCAGATCGGTGATCCGGACTGCGGGGGTGTCGCTGTTCGTCATGTCATCTCTCCTATGGTGCGTGCGAGCGGGCTGACCGGATCAGGCCTGGCAGGCCTCGACCTCGTCGGCGATCTCGGTGCACAGGGTGCGGATGAGGTCGTAGTATGCGTCGTCCACGGCACCGAAGCCGAACCAGCCCTCGGTGAGGAACTCGTTGAGCTCGACACCTGCGTCGGTCAGGTCTGACTGCGTGCTGTCGGCGAGCGCCTCGACGAGCTGGTCCTGGACGTCCTGCGGCAGGGCGGCCTGCATCACGATCGGTGCAGCGGGAACCAGCACGCGAGTGACCTCCTCGAGCTCACCCGATTCGATCAGCGGGTCGGCGTCGATGTCCTGCGCGAAGCCGACCTGGCAGTCGGTGCCCTCGGCGACCTTCTTGGCGTTCAGGTCGTGCTCCTCGCCGAAGAGGCGGTTCTCATCGGAGACCGTCACACCGGCCTCGAGCAATCCGCCCATGGGCACGGCGAAGCCGGACGTCGAGGTGGGGTTGACGAAGCAGACGGGCTGGTCTGCGAAGTCCTCGAGCGAGGTCACGTCCGTGGCGGCCGGGTTCTTGACAGCGACCGAGAAGTAGCCGGGCTCGGCGCCTTCCTGGGTGATCTGCGCACCGATCGGGATGATGTCCGCGCCGGCGTTCTGCGACTGGAAGTAGGTGAAGGCCGAGATCTGAGCGATGTCGATCTGGTCGGCGGCGAGACCCTGCACGACCGCGGTGTAGTCGGTGGCCTGGAAGAGCTCGACCTTCTTGCCGGTGATCTCCGCGATCCAGTCGGCGATCGGCTGGGCGTCCTGGTCGGCGCCCTCATGGTCGGGCAGCACGGCGAAGACGAGGGTGTCCGAGTTGCCGGAGGCGAACGTGCCCTCCGCGGCGGAAGCGTCGCCCTCGGTGTCGGACGAGGCCGGCGAGGAGGCACAGGCGGCGAGGCCGAAGGCGAGCGTGAGACCAGCGGCGACGGCGAGGCCGCGCTTGAGGGTGGACTGCATGGGGAAGACCTTTCGGTGACAGTGCAGGGTGAGGATCGGCGGGACGGCCGACTGCGACAGTCAAGGGGCGGGAGGAGACGCCTGCGGATCGAGAACCCAACGTTCGCGTAAACGAGACATGAATTCCCGGCGGCATGAGGTCAAGAGATGCACGGGTAGCCTGAACCCATGGCGAAACAGCGCGGGCACGGGAGCGAACGCCGAGGATCGGCGAAGCGTCCTGCGAGAGTGAACGCGTCCTCCCGCACACCTCAAAAGTCGAGGAAGCAGGCAAGCGCACCCGACCGGAAAGTCGTGTTCGACGCGGCCCTCGCCGCGGTGGAGCCGCGAACCTTCCGCCTCGGCGCTGTGCCCGGCGCCACCCCAGGCAAGTGGATCGACACGTGGAAACGACGCATGCCGCACGTGACTCTCGACCTCGTCCCGATCGATGCGGAGACGCAGCGAGCCTCGATCGATGAGCTGGATGCGGCGCTCATTCGACTTCCACTGATCGATGACACCCTCCATCTGATCCCGCTCTACGACGAGGCGAGCGTGATCGTGGCGTCTGCAGATTCGCACCTGCTCGTCGTCGACGAGCTCGACCGGTCAGACCTCGCGGGTGAGGTGCTGATCACGCCGCGCGACGACGTGCTCGGGCCACTCGACATCCCCGGCATCCTCCATCCCGACTTCGCACCGCTCGACACGACCGAAGAGGCCATCGCCACGGCAGCCAGCGGCGTGGGGATCGTGATCGTACCGATGTCGCTGGCGCGACTGCACCAGCGCAAGGACGCCGGCCACAGGCCACTGCGCGGTGGTCCGATCTCCACGGTCGCACTCGCATGGCCGCGGGAGCGCACGACGCCGGACGTCGAGACCTTCGTCGGCATCGTGCGCGGACGCACCGATAATTCCTCGCGCTGAGCGACGATAGGTTATCTGCATGGCTTCGCTTCTCTACATCTGCGTGCGCCCGGAGCGCGGTGCGGCAGAGGCGGAGCATGTCTCGTTCCTGCGAGGCCTCGCCGTCGACGACCTCGACCAGTTCGACCTCCTCGCAGCTCCGCTCACCGAAGAAGTGCTCTCCCGTCACGAGGGATTCGTCATCGGCGGCTCGCCGTTCAATGTGACGGATGCCGTGAAGTCGCCGTTGCAGCAACGAGTCGAGGCCGACCTCGAACGCGTCGCCGCACGAGCGCTCGCGTGCGATGCCGCCGCGCTCTTCACGTGCTTCGGAATCGGGGTCGTGACGCGCATGCTCGGTGGCACGCTGACTCTCGCGCATCCCGAAGCGACCCGGGCGACCGAGATCAGAACGACGGATGCTGCGGCGACCGACCGTATCTTCGGCCCCAGCGCGCCTGCGCTGAACGTGTTCACCGCCCACAAGGAGAGCGCGACTGCGGTGCCCCCGGACGCCGTGCTGCTCGCGACGAACGACGACTGCCCAGTACAGGCCTACCGTGTGGGCACCCACCTGTATGCGACGCAGTTCCATCCTGAGCCGAGCCCACGGGACTTCGCCGATCGGATGACGTTCTACCGGGGGAACGGATACTTCGACCCCGAGGCGTTCGACATCGTGGAAGCAGAGATCCTCGCCGCCCAGGGCCTGGGCGGCGAGGATCTGCTGCGTCGATTCGCGGGGACTCTCGCCTAAGCGAGCGCGTGCACCACTGCCTCGACGACGAGGCCGTCATCGTCGGCGTCCACTCGCACGACGCCGCCGTCTTCGAGCGTTCCCGCTACCAGCAGGTCGGCGATGCGATCATCGACCTCGCGCTGGATCAGGCGTCGCAGCGGGCGGGCGCCGAACTCGGGCTCGTAGCCGTGCTCGCCGAGCCACGCCACCGCGGCATCCGACACGTCGAGGCGCATGTCGCGCTCCGCGAGACGTGCCGAGCTCGCCGTGAGCATGAGACGCACGATACGTGCCAGCTCGTCCCGAGAGAGCTTCTGGAACAGCACGATCTCGTCGATGCGGTTGAGGAACTCCGGCCGCATCGCCTCACGCAGCTTGCCCATCACCCGGTCACGCAGATCCTTCATCGACGAGAAGCCGTTCGCCGAAGCATCCTGCGACGACACGAACCCGAGCGCACCCGAGCGCGAGGCGAGGAACTCGCTGCCGACATTCGAGGTCATCACGATCACCGTGTTGCGGAAGTCGACCGTGCGGCCCTGGCCGTCGGTGAGGCGTCCGTCGTCGAGCACCTGCAGCAGCAGGTTGAACACGTCGGGGTGCGCCTTCTCGATCTCGTCGAACAGCACGATCGAGTACGGGTTGCGCCGCACGCGCTCGGTGAGCTGTCCGGCCTCGTCGTAGCCGACGTATCCGGGAGGGGCACCGACGAGCCGCGACACCGTGTGCCGTTCACCGAACTCGCTCATGTCGAAACGGATCACGGCGTTCTCATCGTCGAACAGGCGGTCGGCGAGGGCCTTCGCCAGCTCGGTCTTGCCGACGCCCGTGGGGCCGAGGAACAGGAACGAACCGACCGGACGGCGCGCGTCGCCCATTCCGGTGCGGCTGCGCCGGACGGCGCGCGCCACTGCGGTCACGGCGTCTTCCTGACCGATCACCCGCGCGTGCAGGTCGGCTTCCAGGTCGCCGAGTCGCTCGCGCTCATCTTCGGTGAGGCGGCTCGCCGGGATGCCGGTGGCCCGCGCGATCACCTCTGCGATCTCTCGCTCGTCGACGATCGCCGCCATCGCAGCCGATTCGCCGGAGACCACCGCGTCGATGCGCGCCTGGGTCTGCACCATCTCATCGCGCAGACCCGACGCCTCCTCGTAGTGCTCGGCGCTGACGGCCGCGTTCTTGCGTGCCTCGAGGTCTGCGAGCTCCGCCATCAGCGCAGACGTGTCTGCGGGCAGGCCCAGCTTCAGACGCAGTCGCGCACCGGCCTGATCGATCAGGTCGATCGCCTTGTCGGGCAGCACGCGGTCCGGCAGGTAGCGGGCGCTCATGGTCACGGCGGCGCGCAGCGCGGCATCCGTGTACGTCACACGGTGGTGATCCTGGTACGCATCGGTCAGCCCCTCGAGAATGCGCACGGCGTCCTCGATGCTCGGCTCATCCACCTTCACCGGCTGGAAGCGGCGCTCCAGTGCGGGGTCCTTCTCGATCTGGCGGTACTCCTTGAGCGTCGTCGCGCCGACCATGTGCAGGTCTCCGCGCGCGAGACGCGGCTTCAGGATGTTGCCCGCGTCCATCCCGCCGTCGCCGGATCCGCCGGCGCCGACGACCGTGTGCACCTCGTCGATGAACACGATCACCGCATCCTTGTGCGCGGCGATCTCGTCCATCGTCTTGGTCAGGCGCTCTTCGAAGTCGCCGCGGTAGCGTGTGCCTGCGAGCATGCCGGGCAGATCGAGCGCGATCACTCGGCGGCCCTCGAGCTGCACCGGGACCGTGCCATCGACGATCGCCTGGGCGATGCCGTCGACGATCGCCGTCTTTCCGACACCCGCCTCACCGATCAGCACGGGGTTGTTCTTGGTGCGGCGGCTGAGGATCTCGATGGTCTGCTCGATCTCATCGCTGCGACCGATCACCGGGTCGAGCTCGCCGGCGCGTGCACGCGCTGTCAGATCGATGCCGTACTTGTCGAGCATCGGGGAGTCCGATGCGTCCGACTCCCCGTTCGCGTCGCTGCCGGAGGGCGCGGCCACGTGCCCGCGACTGCCTTCGGTGAGAGCCTCAGCCGTGACCCCGACGCTTGCGAGAATCTGACCTGCCGGCATGTCCTGCCCCAGCACCAGTGCGAAGAAGAGGTGCGCGGGTTCGATGTACGTGGCACCGGACGAGCGCGCCACCTGGTAGGCGTGGAACAGCGCGCGGCTTGCGCCAGGGGTGATCGTGGCGGCATCCGCCTCGGCGCGCACATCCGGCAACGGCAGCCTGGCCTCCGCGGCGTCGATGATCTGCTGCGGGGTCACACCGATCCGCTCGATCGCCTGCGTGACGGAGTCGTCCTCGACGATCTCTCGAAGAACGTGCAGAGCATCGAGTTCGGTCTGTCCACGCTCCAGCGCGAACCGACCGGCGCGCTGCAGAATCCGCTGCGTACGCGCGGTGAGGAACCGGCTGAGGTCGATCGACCGCGTCTGACGAGACTGCTCGCCTGCAAGATAGCGGGCGAGGAACTCATCGAACGAGCTCGCGCCGCTGTCGCTGAAGTCGTTGGGCACTATGTCCTCCTGAAAGTTGAGTGTGCTTCGCTCAACTTAAACGCCTGCAATGCCCTGATATTCCCCAGCGACTCGGAAATGTCAGAAGCGCGCTCAGAACGCCCAGGAATCCACTCAGATATCGGCGATGAGTGCGATCCGCTCGCGCAGATAGTCGCTCAATGGCACGTATCCGCCGGTGGGAGACCATCGCACCGACGGCACCCGGTCGATCAGCGCGAGCGGGCCGGACGATCCACCGGCATCCACAGCATCCGCATCGAGTACCGACCAACCGACATGGACGACGTCGCCCTCGCCGAAGCCGCCCCGCAACGCCAGCTGTCTGCGCGCTGCCCTCGCTCGCGCGGAATCAGCGGTGTACCCGCGGCGCCCCGGATCGGCCGCACGCAGGATCTCGGCGGTCGCGAGCACTCGATCATCGGTGAGCAGCAGCACTCCGACGTGCCAGGCATCGCCCACCCGCACGATCCGCTCGCCGCGCCAGCGTGATGAACGCTCCTCGCCGAGGCCCTCTTTGGGCACGCCGAGCAGCGACGTCCGCGCGGCGTCCAGGATCTCGGACGTCGTGGTCACAGCTCCCCCTGCGGCCGAGTCCGCTCCACGGTATCCAATCGCTCACGATCACCGCGCAGGATCATCGCGACGAGCGGATAGATCAGCACCGACAGCATGCCCGCTCCGACCAGCGCCGCCGCGATCGCGGAGTCGAGGACGCCCTCATCCACGCCGATCGCCGTGACGGCGACGATGATCGGCAGGCCGGTCGCCGCGAGCATCCCGAGCGCCGTGCGTTCGCGCAGACTCGCGCCTCGTGAAGCCGACAGTTGGGCCGCGGCACCGCGGATCACGAGCAGCGCGATCAGGAACAGCGGCACCAGTGAAAGGGCGAGCGGCGAGGCTGCGAGCACGTCGAGGTCGAACGTGACGCCGGTGTACAAGAAGAAGATCGGCACCAGGAATCCGAACGCGATCGCCTCGAGCTTGCTCTCCACGGCGGCGGCATCCGGCCTCCGGTGCACGCGCCATGATGATGTGCCACACGGCACCGGCGACGAAGGCGCCCAGCAACATGTCGAGGTCGAGCAGCACGCTGAGCCCGACCAGCGCTGCGATGAGCATCAATACGAACCGCACCGCGAATTGATCGGAGGTGTGCAGCGTGGCTCTGACGAACGCGTGCAGGCGACCATGCGGTGTGCGACGCGCGATCAGGATCACGAGCGCGGCGAGTACGACGAACGTGAGGAGGATGAGCGCCGCCACCGGTGCGCGGCGCGTACTGAGGAAGATCGAGATCGCGATCAGCGGCAGGAACTCCCCCACCGCGCCGATCGCGGTGACGATCTTCCCGAACGGGGTGTCCAGTTCGCGGGCATCGCGCAGGATCGGCATGAGGGTCCCGAGCGCGGTCGAGCTCAGGGCGATCGCGATCACGATCATGCCCGCGTCCGGTGCGATCAGGAATCCGACGCCGAGTCCCAGCAACAGGCTGAACAGCCACCCGACTGAAGCCCGGACGAGCGGCCGACCGGCGATCGCCCGGAAATCGATCTCGTTGCCTGCCATGAAGAACAGCATCGCCAGCCCGAGATCGCTGAGCTTGTCGAGTACTTCCCCCGGTGCCACCCAGCCGAGCACGGCCGGCCCGACGATGATGCCGAGTACAAGCTCGAACACGATGATCGGCACACGCAGCACCGGTCGGATGCCGCGAGCCAACAACGGCGCGGCCACAGCGAGGAGCGGTATCAGCACAAGTCCGATGTCGCTCGCGGTCACCCGCTCAGAGTACCGACACCACGGGCCGCCGCGGTGTCGATTCGTCACTGCGGGCGCTGTCGCGAGAGAATCGACGAACATCTTGCAAGGAGCATCCATGTCCCAGCCCGACACCGCACGCCTGCTCATCGCCTGTGACGACCAGCCCGGGATCGTCGCCGCAGTCGCCGGCGTCCTCGCCGAGCACGGCGCGAACATCATCTCGCTCGATCAGCACTCGACGGATGCCTCGGACGGACGTTTCTTCCAGCGCACCGTGATCCAGCTCGCCGGCCTCGCGGCCGCCCGTCCTGCACTCGAGGCATCGATCAGCAAGGTCGCCGAGAAGTTCGGGATGGAGTGGTCGCTGCACGATGTCGCCAAGCGCAAGCGCGTGGCGATCTTCGTCTCGAAGTACGACCACTGCCTGATGGAGCTGCTGTGGCGCACCCAGCGCGGCCAGCTCGACATCGACATCAGCATGGTCATCTCGAACCATCCCGACCTCGCCGAGTCGGTGCGCACGTTCGGCGTGCCGTTCATGCACATACCGTCCACGGACAAGGTCGCGATGGAGCAGCGTCAGCTCGAGCTGCTGCAGGGCAACGTCGATCTGGTCGTGCTCGCACGTTACATGCAGATCCTCACCGACGACTTCATCGTGAAGGTCGGCGCTCCCGTCATCAACATCCACCACTCGTTCCTGCCCGCATTCATCGGCGCCAACCCGTACGCGCGGGCCAAGGAGCGCGGCGTGAAGCTCATCGGTGCGACAGCGCACTATGCGACGGCCGACCTCGACGAGGGACCGATCATCGAGCAGGATGTCACGCGTGCCACGCACTCGGATTCCGCCGCAGATCTGCAGAGCCGCGGCGCCGACGTCGAGCGTCAGGTTCTCTCGCGCGCCGTGCAGTGGCACGCCGAGGATCGCGTGATCGTGCACGGGCGCTCGACCGTCATCCTGTAGGTCGACCGCCCCGCAGGGGCAGAGGGCTCAGAGCACCTTCGAGAGGAAGTCCTTCAGGCGATCGCTCTTGGGAGAGCCGAAGAGTTCTGCTGGAGTGGCCTCTTCGACGACCACGCCGGCATCCATGAATACGGTCCGACCGGACACCTCGCGCGCGAAGCCCATCTCGTGCGTGACGAGCACCATGGTCATGCCGCCCTCTGCCAGGTCCCGGATGACCTGCAGCACCTCGCCGACCATCTCCGGGTCGAGGGCGCTGGTGGCCTCGTCGAACAGCATGATCTCCGGGTCCATCGCCAACGCGCGGGCGATCGCCACACGCTGCTTCTGCCCACCCGAGAGCGAGGCCGGCTTCGCATCCGCCTTCTCCGACAGCCCCACGCGCTCCAACAGAGTGAGCGCACGATCACGCGCCTCGGTCTTCGAAAGACGGCCGAGCTCGGTGGGTGCGAGCGTGATGTTCTCCAGCACGGTCATGTGCGGGAAGAGGTTGAAGTGCTGGAACACCATGCCGATGCGCTGGCGCACCTCATCGAGCTTGACGCTCTTGTGGGTGAGGTCGACACCGTCGATGATGACGTGTCCCGATGTCGGCTCCTCGAGCTTGTTCAGGCACCGCAGCAGCGTCGACTTGCCAGACCCCGAGGGGCCGATGACCGCGACGACCTCGCCGTCCTCGACAGCCAGATCGATGCCCTTGAGCACCTCGTTGTCACCGAATGACTTGTGCAGATCCCGGACTTCGATCTTGCTCATGCGTTGAACTTCCTCTCCATGCGATCAGCGAGCAGTGTCAGCAGAGTGATCACGACGAAGTAGATGACGGCGACGATGGTCAGCACCTGCGCCGACAGATAGGTGGACGCGATGATCTGGCGCGACTGGAACGTCAGCTCCGCGAGACCGATCACGCTGAGAAGCGACGTGTCCTTCAGGGTGATGATGCCCTGGTTCACGAACGACGGGATCATGATGCGGAACGCCTGCGGCAGCACCACCTTCTGCATCGTCTTCCACTGCCCGAGCCCGAGCGAGCGCGACGCTTCGGTCTGGCCGGGGTCGACGGCCTGGATGCCGCTGCGGATGATCTCGGTCATGTACGCGCCGGTGTTGAGCGACAGTGTGATCGCGCCCGCCACGAACGGATTGAACGTCAGCCCGGGGAACAGCTGCGGGATGGCGAAGAACACGAAGAACGCCTGCACGAGGATAGGCGTGCCGCGGAACACGTAGACGTAGGCGGTCGCGAGCCAGCGATACAGGAAGAAGCCGGAGAGCCGCCCGAACCCGAACACGAGACCGAGGATGAACGCGGCCACGATCGCGATGATCGTCGCGAGGATCGTGAGCCATAGGCCCTCCATCAGCGCGGGCCAGTACTGCACGGCAACCGAGATGATGTCCGTGGGCTGCGTCGACTTCTCGCCGCCGCCGAGGTAGGTGTCGACGATCTTGTCGTACTCGCCCGATTCCTTGAGGTTGGCGAGCCCCGCGTTGATCTTCTCGAGAAGTTCGGGGTTCTGGCCCTTGTTGACCGCGACGCCGTACTCGCCGCCGAGCTCCGGTTCGCCGATCAGGCGGAAGCCGGAACCCTGCTGGATGCCGTACGCGAGCACCGGGAAGTCCTCGAAATAGCCGACGGCCTGGCCCGCCTTGACTGCGTCCACCATGTCGGTCGTGTCCTGATACGGCGCGACGCGGAAGCCGTACTCGTCCTTGTTGTCATCTGCGAACGTCTGTCCCTGCGTGCCGGTCTTGACCGCGACGGTCTTGCCGTCGAGGTCGTCCAGGGACTGGATGTCGCTGGCCTCGAGCACGCCGAGCTGGATGCCGCTGGTGAAGTAGGGATCACTGAAGTCGAATGTCGCCTTGCGCTCGTCGGTGATCGACATGCCTGCCATGACGGCGTCGACCTGGTTCGACTGCAGCGCCTGCACGGCGGCGTCGAACCCGAGCTGACGGATCTCGACTTCGAAGCCCTGGTCCTCGGCGATCGCACGGAGCAGATCCATGTCGATGCCGACGAGATCGCCCTTGGCATCGGTGAACTCGAACGGCGCGAACGTCGTGTCGGTGCCGATGACGTACGAGTCGGCCTCGTCAGCGGCGACGGCGGCTGGTGCACCGGCGAGCAGCACTCCGGCCGCGACGAACGCGGTCAGCGCCATCGCCCCCGCCGTGCGCGCGAACGTGCGCAGTCGCGCGGTCGCTGGGAATGGATTTCGGATCACGACGGATGCTCCTCGGATCGGATGGTACGACCGGACAGCCGCGGTCATCCAGCCTAGACGAGCGTGTCAGGCAGCCCTGCACTCAACTCTTCGAACACCTCGACTGCATCATCGAACCGTGCGAGAGGGGCCGCCTGGCCCAGCCACAGGGACTGCAACTCGCCGAGGTTCTGCTCCCCCGCCGCGGCTCGGAACTTTCCGGTGAGCCAGTTCTGCATCGGGAACGGCGCGATCGTGCCGCTCGCCTCGATCGCCCGCACAGCGCGGTTGCGAGCACCGCGGGCGAGCCGCCCGCTCATCGCTCGCGTCAGCACGCTCTCATCGGCCGCTGTTTCGTGGATCGCCGTCCGATGCGCATCGGTCGCCGCTGACTGCCTCGTCGCGAGGAACGCCGTGCCGACCTGCACCCCTGATGCACCAAGGGCGAAGGCCGCCGCGACCCCCCGTCGATCGGCGATGCCGCCGGCAGCGATCACCGGCACCGAGACCGTATCCACCACCTGCGGCACGAGTGCGAATGTGCCGACCAGCGACTGCTCGGCCGACCGGAGGAACGAGACGCGGTGGCCGGCGGCTTCCGAACCGGACGCGATGATCGCATCGACTCCGCCGGCTTCCAGCGCGACGGCTTCCTCGACGGTCGTCGCAGTGCCGACGACGTGGATGCCACGGCGATGCGCCTCCTCGACGACTTCGGACGATGGCACCCCGAAGACGACGCTGAGCACTGCGGGCGCAGCATCCCAGATCGCGTCGAGCTGATCATCGAGCGACGGCAGATACTGCTCCGGCCGTGCAGGAACGTCGACGCCGACAGCCTCGTAGAACGGCTCCAGAGCCTGCGCGAACACGGTGTGCTGCGGACCGGGTTCGACCTCGTCACCGGTGGGCAGCCAGATATTGAGCGCGAACGGCTGATCCGTCGTCGCGCGAAGCGCCGCCGCGGTGGACCGGATCCGCTCGCCGCCGTATCCGTAGAGTCCGTAGCCGCCGAGACCGCCCGCGTCACTCACCGCGGCGGTCAGTGCAATCGATGACAGCCCGCCGAAAGGCCCGAGAAGGATCGGCTGCCGGATGCCGAGGAGTTCACGCAGGTCGCTCATGCTTTCGAGGCTACGCCTCAACGGCCCGCTGATACCCTCGATGACATGGCGGACCGGATCGAGCAGCTCGTGCAGCTCGTGCTGTCCGTGCTCGGGCTCTCAGCCATGCCCGACCTCGCGTCGCTGGATCTCGCGGCACTGAGCCTCGCCGTCGCCCTGCTCGCCGTCGCGACGCTCGTCGTCGCGATCACTCTCGGCGTGCTCCACGCAGGTCAAGGGTCATCTCCGCACCCGCTGCGCGCCATCGGCCGATCCGTTCTGCTCTCGCAGAGCGATCCGGATGCCGCAGGCCACACCCGTTCCAGGGCACCTGGAGTCGTGCGCGCCGTGTGACCGTCAGTTCGTGACGGGAGCGCGGCACATCGCCGACCTTCCCGCACACTCTGAACGGACCTCTTTTGGACATCTATGCCTTTCCGCCCATCGCGGCGATCCTCGACGCCGCCTACGGCGTCCTCACCGGCCTCGCCGATCTTCTCGCGCCACTCACCGGCAGCGCGGCCGCCGCGGCGGCCATCATCCTCGTCACACTCGTCATCCGCGCATTGCTCATCCCCGTCGGCGTCTCCCAGGCGAAGGCAGAGCAGACCCGCGCCCGGCTCGCGCCGAAACTGCGCGCGCTCCAGAAGCGGCACAAGAAGAACCCGGAGCGCCTGCAGCGCGAGACCATGCAGCTCTACAAGGACGAGAACACCTCGCCCTTCGCCGGTTGTCTTCCCGTGCTGATCCAGGCACCTGTGATCGGCATCCTCTACACACTGTTCCTGCGCACCGACATCGCGGGACACGAGAACGACCTGCTGACGCACGACCTGTTCGGTGCCTCACTCGGTACGAGCCTGGTGAGCATGCTCACCACGGGGCCGTTCTCGCTGCCCACGCTCGCCGTGTACGTCGGACTGATCGTCATCATGATCGTCGTCGCCGAGATCACCCGCCGAGTGTTCCGGCCCGTTGCCGTCGACGACTCCCCGCTCTCTTCGCCTGGGATGCTGCGCATGATGAACGCGCTGCACTATCTGACCGCGGTCTTCGCAGTGTTCGTACCGCTGGCGGCCGGCCTCTACCTCACAGTCACGGTGGCGTGGACGCTCGCGCAGCGCGTGATCCTGCGCCGACGATATCCGCTGCCTGTCACCGCGGGCTGAGGGCGACGCGCAGCGGTGCACCCGGTGCCTCCGCCGCAGCGAGCGCCGCATCCACCTCATCCAACGGATGCACGGCGCCGACCACGTCAGCGAACGGATAGGCGCGCCCGCGCCCCGCGAGGAAGCCGACCGCGGCCGCGAGATCGGCGCCGGTGTAGTTGTGCACGCCGGTCACAGTGAGCATCCGCCGCACCGCGCTCTCCGCGTCGAACGGCACCGGCTCCGCCGGAAAGACACTGCCCACCAGCACGACGGTGCCTCCGATGTCTGCCGCTGCGATCGCGTCGGCGACAGCATGACCTGACGCTTCGATCACCAGATCCGACGGACCGGACGCCGCAGCCGCCGCGGTTCCCCCGAACCTCTCGGCGAACGCCCGTCGAGACGGCGAGGGGTCGACGACGGTGACCTCTGCTCCTTCGTCCGCGGCGATCGCCACCGCCGAGATCCCGACGAGTCCCGCACCGTACACGAGCACTCGCTTGCCCTCGAGGCTGCGTCCGCCCACCCCACGGACCACTGCCGCCCACGCTGTGGCGGTGGCGCACGATGCCGGCGCCAGCACCGCTGCCGGAAGAGCCTCCGGCACCCGAACGATCGTGGTTCCCGCGCGCAGGTGCACGTGGCTCGCGAAGCCACCGGTCAGCTCCCACCGAGGGCCGATCCGCTCGTGACCGTACTTCGCGAGCGTGCGGCATTTCTGGGTCAGTCCCGCTGTACAGCGATCGCACGTGCCGCACGACACCGTCACCGACCACACGACCCGGTCACCGATGCGCAGCGGAGCGCCATCAGCCGCAGTCGTGCCGCCCTCCCCGATCGCGATCACCCGACCGACGCTCTCGTGACCGAGCACGAGGGGCGTCGGCACCTGCCGGTGTCCCTGCACCGTGTGCACGTCGGAGCCGCATATGGTCGACAGTTCGATCGCGATCAGCACGTCGCCGTGGCCGAGCCCCACTCCCGGCACAGCGACCGTTTCATGCTCCTGCCCGACGCCGAGCCAGACCTTCGCGGTCGCGGCGGGTCTCAACGTCACGTCCTGCCGTTCGTCGTGCGGCAGAAGGGTGCGCATGTCAGGAGCTCCGTGCGAGAGCGGTGCCGAGAAGGGCTCGCTCGTGGAGAGTCGGCATCAGCCCGGTGACGTCATCGAGCACCGCATCCGCGCCGGCATCCACCAGGGTCGCTCGGTCGTGCGCCCCGCTGAGCACACCGGCCACGAAACCCGCGCCGGCACGTCGTCCGGACTGCACATCGCTGCTGGTGTCACCGACGACGGCCACGGCTGAGACAGCGGTGGTTCCGGTGCGCAGCAGTGCAGTGAGCACCAGGTCCGGCGCCGGACGCCCGCGGCCGGCATCCACCGGCGACAGGGCGACGTCGACGAGACCGCGCCAGCCGAGTCCGTCGAGCAGCGCATCGCGCGTGACCGGCGCGAAACCCGTCGTCAGGGCGACCTTCAGACCGGCGTCGCGCATATGCGCGATCGCCTCGGCCGCACCGGGGATCTCCGCCACGCCCTGCTCGGAGACGATCTCCGAGCAGGCGCCTTCGAATGCGGCGGTCGCGGCCGCAGCCGCGACGACGTCGCCGCCGGACAGGTGGGTGAAGACATCGATCTTCGACATTCCCATGGTGTCGCGGACGTACTGCAGCGCCTCGTCCCACGGCATCCGCTCGGCGACACCGGTCCGCTCAGCGGCGCGCTGGAAGGCCTGTTCGACGACGCCGTCGTCTAGGACTGTCGTTCCTGCCATGTCGAGGACGACGAGTTCGATGGCGGTCATGGGGTTCCTCCCTGTACGGGCAGCGATGCCCGATCGAATGCGTTGTGAAGAGTGCGCTCTGCGAGCCCCAGCCCCGTCGTCATGCCGATCCCCGTCGTCGCGGCGAGCACGTGCAGTCCGGGTTCCGGCTCCTCGATGAGGAACTCGGATGGCCCGGACGCGTAGACGCCCTGCCAGCGCTCCAGAACTCGGAATCGATCGGCCTCGAACAGCCTCGATGCCTCATCGAGGAAAGCGTCGAAGGCCGCCTCCGGTTGGAACGGTCCTGGCTGAATCGCCTTGACGTGCGAATCGCCCATGATCAGCGAGCCGTCGGGCAGCTGCGTGTACATCTGGTTCAGGTCGAGCGCGGCGAGATCCGGCCGCTCGGCGTGCATCCGTTCGCGCAATGCCGTGGTCTCGGCGAAGGTGTCGAACCGGCCGTACCGCAGCAGTGACCAGCTGGTGAGCAGTGGGGCGTCGAGTGTGCGCGGCAGAGGAGCCGTCACGCGCATCATGTCCAGCGCACAGCGGACGACACCGACTCTCTCGGCGAGGTCTGGCAGCAGCTGGTCGATGTCGTGTCCGGTCGCGACGACGACGAGACCCGCATCCAGCACGCCGCGTGTGGTCTGCACACGACCGGGTGCCACGGCGGTCACCGCCGTGCGGAACCGGAACTCGACGCCGAGGGACACGAGGTGACGGACGATCGCCCCGGCGGCCTCACGAGGGTTCGTCTGCAGGTCGGGCGTGATGAGCGCGCCACCGAGCACTGCGTCGCGACGAAGTGGCGCTCGGCTCAACAGCTCATCGGCATCCAGCATCCGGATGTCGGTGTCGGCACTCCCGGAGTCCTGCTCCAGCACCGCCCGTTCCAGCACCGCGAGTTCGTCCGCCTGGCCTGCGGCGATCAGCGTGCCGGATTCTCGCAGCCAGAACCCGGCATCCCTGGCGAGGCGCAGCCAGATGTCGCGCGAGGCGTCCGCGAACTCGCGAGCAGGTCCAGCCTGCGCTCCGATGCAGAGGTGTCCGAAGTTGCGGATCGTCGCGCCGACCGGCGCGTCCGTGCGATCCACGACGATCACACTCAGACCCCGGCGGATTCCGGCGTACGCGGCACCGAGACCGATGATGCCCGAGCCGACGACGACGAGGTCGACGGCCTTCGAGGCCACGGAATGACGCGTCATGATGGCCTTTCAAAATGTGGGGAGCGTACTCAACTGTGTCATCCGGCAGGGCGCGTCCCCCGCCGTACCCGGAAGTGTTTGCCTCTCGTTTACCGGCTCTTCGCCCGCATGAACGCGAGCGGAACGCGCTCCTCGGCGCCCGCTCTGCGGCAGAGCACTGCAGACAGGTCAGGGACCGCGCTCGGCGCTCGCTATGATCCCGCTATGAGTATCGCGACCATCCAGCAGCAGCTGTCCACACCGCCCGGATTCGCCAAGGCCGTGAAATCCACCAGTTCGACGCTCGTGCTCGGCATCATCAGCCTGGTGGCCAGCGCGTTCTGCCTCGTAATGAACACGTTCCAGTTGGGCTCGGCCAGCGACTGGAACTGGCGGCTGATCGAGCGCTACTTCCTCACTGCCGACGTGATCGAGTTCACCGGCAGCAGCTCCGGACGTGCCGAGATCTGGCGTTTCCTCTACGTGTACGCGCCGATCATCCTGATCCCGCTCGGCATCATCCTGCTCATCGTGCACTTCAGCACCCGCAGCAAGAACGGCGCGTCGTTGTTCGCCGACTTCCAGTCCCGCGGATGGGTGGGCCGCCAGCGCTTCACCGGAATGAAGGCGCAGAACGGCCGGGCGCAGGTCGAGGTCGTGTTCATCTCGCACCCGAGCATGCCGGATGAGACGTTCGACGCGACGGTCCAGCAGTATTCGGCGTGGGTGGCCTCGCTCGACAAGAAGTCCCTGAAGAAGGCGATCGCGGCTGTGACGAGAGCCGGCGCACTGACCGGCCTCAGTGCGGCGACGCTGTCTCCTGAGCTTCCGGCGGCGATCACGGTCGCCACGGTGCGGGGCTCGAGCGAGTTCGCGGTCGTCGTTCCCCCCGCACCGGACGGCAGGGGCAAGTACAGGGTGCTGGAGATCAAGAACTGATCTCGCCGCTTCCCGGGAGCACCAGTGAGTCCTCCGACCGCGAGCGCGACACGTTCTAACACCAGGTCGCGCTCGCGGTCGAGCGCTGGGGACGCTCTTCAACCCTGGCGCTGGGGACGCCAATAATGGGTTGTGACCAACAATTTACCTCCACCCTCCGCTGACCAGAACAGCCATACGTCGAGTGTGTATTGGACGTTCGTCCAGAGTCAGGAACGATAACGCCCGTTGTCGGTAGTCAATTGATCGGCAACGACGCCGATACTCGCCATTGGCCGTCCACGGCGCCGGCGCTGAACTGACCGCTCGCACCGAGGACGCGCTCAGCCATCCTGTTCACGCCGGTGCGGCTGGATGGGAGATCCCTGCGGGCTGTCTCGGGGAGCGGGCTGTGGATGCCCAGCGTCAGCGATTCATCATCGACATCCAGACGAATGCTCACCTCTCCTGGACCCGCATGCTTCAAGATGTTCGTCGCCGACTCGCGCATGATGCGGGCAAGAATGATCTCACCCGCGCGGTGAATGCGCTCGTCGTACGGATCGCCTTCAGAGCGCACCCGATGACCTGCCGCCTCGATCTCGCCTCGCGCCTCATCGATGGCGGCCGCAAGGTCGCCCGAGTGCACAGCGGACGAGCGCGGCCCGTCGTCGGCGAGATCGATGACGAACCGCAGATCGGTCATCGCTCTTTTCGCAGCGATCCGGATCGCCTCCTGCGCGCCACGGCTACGCTCGGCGTCATCCAGCATCTGCACATGCAGCGCGACGATCGTGAGGTGATGCGCGATGCTGTCATGCAGTTCACCGGCGATCCACCGCCGTTCGGCGAGCACGGCTTCACGCTCGTGTTCGGCTTGCTCCGCGAGTTCCTGCTCCAGCCGGCGGCCCTTGTCCAGGGCGATACGGAGAGCGAAGCCGACTGCTCCCGCCGCTGCCGCGATGATCAGGTAAGCGCCGACGTTGACCGGGACGTCGCTATCGCCGTATGCGACGATCGCTGTGGCCACCAGGAAGGCGCCGATGTAGGAGAAGATGAGCGCGGTTCGGCCCAACCGCATGACGAGTCCGACCGCCACAGCAGCGGCGAAGATCGACTCGGATTCCGTTCCCGCGATGAACGACAGCGCGAACACGATTCCGAGCGAGGCTGTGGCCACCCAGGGTGACCAGAGGTACAGCGCGAACACGATCGTGGTCGCGATGCTGAGGAGAGACTGGAAGAGGCCCGGACCATAGGAGAAGACAATGCCGGCGACGTCGACCGCAATGACGCCGCCGATTACCACGAGCATGACGACACGCTCGAGAGTGCTCAGCGCCCCGCCTCGTGTCAGCCGAGCAAAGCTTCGGCCGCTCGGGAGCCACCGACCGAAAGCCATAGTGTCAGTATCTCCTATTTGCCAGATGCGTTAGCCTTAGAGACCGAACGCCTTTGCCATCATTTGCCAGAAAGTCATAGTGTTCACCACCTAATCAGCGTCTTATGTCGGGTGTATGACTTCAGCTTCTCGATGAACGCGCCGCTCCGCATCTGACTCGCGGACAGCCTTTTTTGGCCAAAGGTCTAGGCTCGTCACGGCGGACCACTCGCCCGTTAAGCTTCTCCCATGCCGGAAATCCGCGTTCTCATCGTCGATGACGATCCCCTGGTCCGCTCAGCGCTGTCGCACTTCGTGTCGCGTGACGCAGAGATCCAGGTCATCGGTGAAGCCGAATCCGGGCTCGAGGCGATTGCCTTCGTGGAGCGGGACATTCCGGACGTCATCATGATGGACGTGCAGATGCCGGAGATGAACGGGATCGAAGCGACCGCGGCCATCGCCGAGCGCTGGCCGGATGTCCGTGTCCTCGCTGTGACGACGCTCGAAGGCAGCGACACGGTGCTTCCGATGCTGAGCGCCGGCGCCTCTGGGTACATGCTCAAGGACTCCAGCGCCGAGAGCATCGTCGCCGGCGTGCGAGAAGTTCACAAGGGCGCCAGCTCACTCTCACCGAGGATCGCATCGATGCTCATCGCGCACGTTCGCGCAACCGAATCCACGGGAGCCGGGAGGACAGGCCCGCTCGCGGCTCTCACCGAGCGTGAGACGGAGGTTATGCACCGTCTCGCCGAGGGCATGTCGAACGCCGAGATCGCGCGTGCGCTCATCGTCTCCGAGGGCACGGTGAAGGCGCATCTGGGCAGCATCATGTCCAAATGGCAGATCCGCGACCGCGTGCAGATCATCGTCGCGGCCGCGCGCGCCGGGCTGGTCGACTTCCGCTGAAGCTCTCCAGGCATGCCTCGGGGAACGTTCTCCCGCGTCCATGATCGATCTCGCCCGTCTACGATCGAATGGCCACGCAAGCAGAAAGGCCCCCATGCCCGTCACCTCGCACGCTCTGAACCATGCCGAGGATCTCGCCGACTTCGTCGCCGCCTCTCCCTCGAGCTACCACGCCGCCGAAGAGGTCGCACGGCGCCTGGAAGCGGTCGGGTTCGAGCGACTGGACGAGACCGAGGCGTGGCCGACGCAGGCCGGCGGCCGCTTCGTCGTGGTGCGTGACGGCGCGGCGATCGGCTGGATCGTGCCGGCGGATGCCGCGCCCACGACGCCGGCGCAGATCTTCGGTGCGCACACCGACTCCCCCGGCTTCAAGCTCAAGCCGCGGCCGACCACCGGATCCCGCGGATGGCTGCAGGCCGGCGTCGAGGTGTACGGCGGACCGCTGCTGAACTCCTGGCTCGACCGCGAGCTCCGACTCGCCGGACGCCTCGCCCTCGCCGACGGCCGCGTCGTGCTGGCCGACACCGGACCTCTGCTCCGGCTGCCGCAGCTCGCCGTGCACCTCGACCGCGGCGTCAACAACGGCCTGGCACTGGACAAACAGAGCGAGACGCAGCCGGTGTGGGGCCTCGGCGACCCGACCGAGGAGGATCTGCTGGGCGAGCTCGCCGCATCGGCAGGTGTGAACGCCGCCGACATCCGCGGATTCGACGCGGTCGTCGCCGACTCGGCGCGCGGCGCGGTCTTCGGCAAGGACGACGCGTTCTTCGCGAGCGGACGGCTGGATGACCTGGCGTCGGTGCACGCCGGTGTCGTGGCACTCTCGGCACTCGCTGCTGAGGGCGCATCCGGGCAACGCGGCATCGCCGTTCTCGCCGCTTTCGATCATGAGGAGCTCGGCTCAGCCTCGCGCTCGGGCGCCGCCGGTCCCTTCCTGGAAGACGTCCTGGCGCGGGTGTACACCGGGCTCGGCGCCGACGACACCGACCAGCGTCGTGCGTTCGCGGCATCCTGGCACCTCTCCAGCGATGTCGGGCACTCTGTGCACCCGAACTACGCGCACAAGCACGATCCCGTCGTGCAGCCGCTGCTCGGGTCGGGACCGATCCTGAAGATCAACGCCAACCAGCGCTATGCGACGGATGCCATCGGCGCGGCCGCCTGGGCAGGCTGGTGCGAGAGCGCAGGGATCGCTTCGCAGGAGTTCGTCTCCAACAACGCGGTGCCGTGCGGCTCGACGATCGGACCGATCACGGCCACTCGCCTCGGCATCCGCACGGTCGATGTCGGCATCCCGATCCTGTCGATGCACTCGGCCCGAGAGCTCGCCGGCGTCGCCGACCTCCACTCGCTCGCGCGCGTGGCCGAGACGTTCTTCGCCGCCTGACCCCACTGGCACCGGCGCGGTGCCAATATGGGGGCATGTCAGAGAAGATCGCAGCGTCGCCGGGACTGATCGAGCGCGCCGGCATCGAGATCATCCCCGAATCCGAGCGCACCGCGAAGCCGCGCGACCTGTTCTGGCCGTGGTTCGCGGCGAACGTGTCGGTGTTCGGGATGTCGTACGGGTCGTTCGTGCTCGGCTTCGGAATCTCGTTCTGGCAGGCGACGATCGTGTCGGTCATCGGCATCGTGGTGTCGTTCCTGCTGTGCGGCCTGATCGCGATCGCCGGTAAACGCGGCTCCGCACCGACGATGGTGCTCTCGCGCGCAGCCTTCGGCGTGCAGGGCCAGAAGGTACCGGGCATCATCTCGTGGCTGACCTCGATCGGGTGGGAGACCTTCCTGGCGATCTTGGCGGTGCTCGCGACAGCCACTGTGATCACGCAGCTGGGAGGTGACGGCGAGAGCGTCGCCCTGCGGGTCATCGCGACGGTGATCGTCGCCGCGCTCATCGTCGCGGCATCCGTTCTCGGCTATCACACGATCATGAAGATGCAGTCCGTGCTCACCTGGATCACCGGCGTCGTGACAGTGCTCTACGTGATCCTCGCGTTCTCGCACATCGACTTCGGCGCTGTGCTCGCCCGCCCCGACGGCAGCCTCGGCCAGCTCATCGGTGCGCTGGTCATGGTCATGACAGGGTTCGGCCTCGGGTGGATCAACATCGCCGCCGACTGGTCGCGCTATCAGAAGCGCACCGCGTCCGACGGCGCGATCGTCTTCTGGAACACGATCGGCGGCTCGGTCGCACCGGTGATCCTCGTGATCTTCGGTCTGCTGCTCGGCGCCTCGAACGAGGATCTGCTGAACGCGATCGCCGCCGACCCGGTGGGGGCCCTCGCGACGATCCTGCCGATCTGGGTGCTCGTTCCGTTCCTGCTCACCGCGGTGCTCGCACTGGTCTCGGGCGCCGTGCTCGGCATCTACTCGTCCGGACTCACGCTGCTGAGCCTCGGCATCCGCATCCCCCGCCCATCAGCGGCGGCGATCGACGGTGTCATCCTCACGATCGGCACGATCTACGTCGTCTTCTTCGCGACCGACTTCCTCGGGCCGTTCCAGAGCTTCCTCATCACGCTCGGCGTGCCCCTCGCCTCGTGGGCCGGCATCCTCATCGCCGACATCCTGCGGCGCAAGAAGGACTACGACGAAGAGGCACTGTTCGATTCGAAGGGCCGCTACGGCGCCTGGGACTGGACGTCGATCATCACCATGGTCGTCACCAGCGTGATCGGATGGGGTCTGGTCGTCAACAACTTCGCGGCCGACGCTCCATGGAACAACTGGCAGGGCTACCTGCTGTTCCTCATCGGCGGTCGCGAAGGCGACTGGGCGTATGCGAACCTCGGCGTGTTCTTCGCCCTGGTGCTGTCGTTCCTGGTCACGTACTTCGCGCGGGCGGAGAAGATCCGTCGGCAGGAGCAGGTGTGAGCCCCTCCGCCGGCTCGGGGACAAACCCCTGGCTCGTCGTCATCGATCCGCAGAACATCTTCGCGTCACCCGATTCCGCCTGGGGCTCGCCGTTCTTCGCAGAGGCGATGCCGCGCATCCGCGCACTGGCGGCTGCTTTCGGCGACCGAGTGCTCGTCACGAGATGGATGCCGACGGCCGACCGCTCCACATCATGGGGCGACTACTTCGCCGCATGGCCGTTCGCCGATCGATCGCCGACCGATCCGCTCTTCGACCTGGTTCCCGAGGCGGCCTCCCTCTCGTCGCTGCCCACGCTCGACCTGCCCACTTTCGGGAAGTGGGGACCTGAGATCGAGCAGATCATCGGCCGCGGTGCATCCATCGTGCTCGCCGGCGTCTCGACCGACTGCTGCGTCATCTCGACGGCCTTGGCCGCAGCTGATGCCGGCGCCCGCCTCACCGTCGCCGCCGACGCCTGCGCGGGGTCGACAGCCGAGAATCACGCCGCGGCCTTCCAGGTGATGGGCCTGTATCCCCCGCAGATCACGCTGTCGACGACGGCCGAGGTGCTCGCCGGGTTGTGAGGGTGCTCGCCGGGGCGCGAGTTCGCGTCCGGCGGCACGACACTTCGGGGGCCGTCTGCACGGATGTCGGACAGATCCGCCCGATCCGGCCGACATCCGTGAATCGGGCCCCGAGCTGTCGCGGTCGAGCCTCACGTCATGTGGCACGGACGGCGGCGGCGATGTCGGACGGCGAGCCGTGCCACGGGGCGCCGTGACCGGGCAGAACCCAGGATGCCGATACGCCGGCGAGCCGGTCGAGGGAGCCGTCTGCGCCCTCGGGATCGTCCGTGAACGGAGCCGGCTGGGCACCGTCGCGTCCGGTCAGCACATGCCGGGTCGTGAGTGCGTCACCCACGAACACGGCATCCACGAGAGGAATGTGCACCGCGATGCTGCCGGGCGAGTGCCCCGGCATTCCGATGATCACCGGGGCGCCCGGCAGATCGAGCACGTCGCCGTCGGTAATCTCCTGCACCTCCTTGACGTAGATCGGGCGCAGCGCCTTCTTGCGGATGCCGTAGGCGAAGAAGCCCAGCATCGGTCCGAATCTCGACGGCCCCATCGGCGTCTTCGGCTTCACCCCGTGCGGGCACGCTCGGCGTCAGCGGCATGCACGTAGACGGGGACGCCGTACTCACTGCGCAGACGCTCGGCGAAGCCGATGTGGTCGCTGTCACCGTGCGTGAGGATCAGCCCCTTGATGTCGGAGAGCGGTCGGCCAAGGCTCGTCATCTCCTCCTGCAGGTCACGCCAGTGCCCAGGCATCCCCGCGTCGATCAGCGTGACGCCCTCCGGCGCATCGACGAGATATGAGGCGACGATGTCGTTGCCGAGGCGGTGCAGGTGCGGTGCGAGCTTCATGATGTCCTACCGATCGGTGTGGGCTGATGTTGCGATGGCTATGTTACGTAGCTATCATGGCTAATGTCAATAGCCTCAAACTCGCGACTCAGCGATTCACAACCGGAGAGAGCGCCATGCCCACACCAGACCGTACGTCGACTGCCGCCATCATCGACGCGGGGCGCGAGATCCTCGAGTCGACTGGAGCATCCGGCCTGACGATGCAGGCCGTCGCCGATCGCGTCGGAGTGCGCGCGCCCTCGCTGTACAAGCGGGTGCGGGACAGGGATGCGCTGCTCGCCGCCGTCACCGAGTCGATCGTCCACGACCTGGCGGTCGAGCTGGAAGAAGTGGAGCGCGAGACGGCTGAAGGCGAACGGATCGGCGATCCGCTGACCGGCCTGGCCACGACATACCGAACCTTCGCTCATGCTCATCCCGAAGGGTTCCGCCTCATGTTCACGGCATCCGCTCCTCTGGCGTCTCTCGACCGCGCGGCCGGTCCCGTCATCCGCGCGAGCGGTGCGATGGTCGGTGACGACGACGCACTGGATGCCGCGCGCCTCGTCACAGCATGGATGACCGGCTTCCTGCAGATGGAGTTGGCCGGAGCGTTCCGCCTCGGCGGGGACGTCGACCGGGCATTCGACTACGGATTGAACCGCATCGTGCGAAGCCTGGCGTCCGACGTTCTGCCACACTGATCCGTGGAGGGGAATCCATGACCACGATCACGCACGAGGACGACAGCGACGACCGCCCGAAGAAGGCGCATCGTCGCTGGTTCAAGACTCGAGTCACGCTCCTCATCATCATCGCGATAGCGATCGTGGTGGCGATAGTGGGAGCGATCACGCCGTGGCCCTCGGCCATGGTGATCCGCGCCGTCTTCACGCAGGGCGGGGACGCGACCGCCGCCGAGATGGACAAGCACGTCCCCGACACGAAGCTCACCGAGACGCTCGACGTCGCATACGCCGATGAGGGCGTCGACACGACGATGGACGTCTTCACACCGGCATCCGCCACCGGCCCCCTGCCCACGATCGTGTGGATCCACGGCGGAGCCTGGGTCTCAGGGTCGAAGGAGAACGTCGACCCCTACATGCGGATCCTCGCCGCCGAGGGATACACGACCATCGCCCTGAACTACACGCTGGGGCCGGAGGGCTTCTACCCGAAGGCCGTGCACCAGATCAACGACGCACTCGGCTACATCGACGAGCACGCAGCCGATCTGGGCGTCGACCCCACGCAGATCGTGCTCGCGGGTGACTCGGCGGGTGGACAGCTGGCCAGCCAGATGGCGACACTCATCACCAGCACCGACTACGCCGAGATCATGGACATCAAACCGGCGCTCGATGCAGATCAGGTCGTCGCCACCGTGTTGAACTGCGGCGTCTACGACCTCGCGGCACTCGCCGCGCTCGACGGCATCGTCGGCTGGGGTCTGAAGTCGTCGATGTGGGCGTATGCCGGCACCAAGACCTGGGCGGAGGACTCGTCGGGCGCGACGATGTCGACCGTGAACTGGGTGACCGAGGACTTCCCGACCACGTACATCTCCGGCGGCAACGGCGACGGACTCACCTGGCTGCAGTCGATCCCGATGGCCGACCGGCTGACCGAACTCGGGGTCGACGTGACGACGCAGTTCTGGCCGGCACCGCACGAACCGCAGCTTCCGCATGAGTATCAGTTCCACCTCGACATGCCGGATGCGCAGACGGCCCTGCAGAAGACGATCGACTTCCTCGACGCGCACACTACCCAGCCCTGACGCCTGAACGATCGTTCGGGATATCCTCAGGGATCATGGGCACAGACTCGACGGACACGGCCGGCACCACCGATCCCACCGGGAACGAGCGTCCCCTGGAGGACACGATCGTCACCGACCTGACCGGGCGGATGACGTACGGGTCGTACCTCGGACTGGACGAGCTGCTGAACGCGCAGCATCCCGTCAGCAGCCCTGAGCACCACGACGAGATGCTGTTCATCATCCAGCACCAGACCACAGAGCTCTGGCTGAAGCAGCTGCTGCACGAGCTCAGCTCTGCCCGTACCCTGCTGGCCAGCGACGACTTGCGCGAGGCACTGAAGCGGGTGGCGCGCGTCAAGCGCATCCAGGACGTCATGACGCAACAGTGGTCGGTGCTGGCGACCCTCACCCCGACCGAGTACGCGCAGTTCCGTGGCGCTCTGGGCAACTCGTCCGGGTTCCAGTCGGTGCAGTACCGAGCGGTGGAGTTCGCGCTCGGCAACAAGAACGAGCGGATGCTGCAGGTCTTCCGCGATCACCCGACGAACCTCGCACTGCTGAAGACCGAGTTCGAGCGACCGACGCTGTACGACGAGTTCCTGCGTTTCGCCTCCCGGCGCGGACTGCCGATCCCGACCGAGATCCTCGAGCGCGATGTGCGCGAACCGTACCGTCCGCATCCTTCGCTCGTGCCGGCGATCCGCGAGATCTACGAGAATCCGCAGACGCACTGGGATCTCTACGAGGCGTGCGAGGACCTCGTCGATCTCGAGGACAACTTCCAGTTCTGGCGTTTCCGGCACCTGAAGACCGTCACGCGCACGATCGGGATGAAGCCGGGCACTGGCGGATCCAGCGGCGTCGGATTCCTGCAGCGGGCGCTGGAGCTGACCTTCTTCCCCGAGCTCTATACGGTGCGCACCGAGATCGGGGCGTGATGCGGGCGGTCACGTTCTTCGCCGAAGGCCGCCTGCGGGAGGGCACGCTGACCGCGGATGCCGCGGGAGTCCGGCTCGTGCGTGGATCGGCTTCCGATGACGCTGCGCGCCTGGACGGCATCGTCACGGGTGCGTTCACCGACCATCACGTGCACCTGCAACTGGTCGATGCGCGCGGCCTCGTCGCAAGCCGGCTGGGGCGGGTCATCGACCTCGGCGCGAACGTCGACGCCATCAGGAAGATCGCGCTCTCAGGAGCAGTCGAGGTCGAGTACGCCGGCCCGTTCCTCACCGCCGTCGGCGGGTATCCGTCCGACCGAGAATGGGCACCGGAGGGCGCGGTGCGAGAGGTGCGGGATGCCGTCGACGCCGCTGCCGTGATCGGGTCACTGGCCGATGCCGGGGTCAGTTGGATCAAAGTCGTCGGGAACAGCGACGCCGGTCCGGTGCTCGACGATGCGCTGCTTCGTACGATCGTGCTCGAAGCCGCTGAACACGGCCTGCCGGTCGTCGCGCACGCCGAGGGCGCCGGGCAGGCGCAGCGAGTGGCACGATTGGGCGTCGCGCGTCTGGCGCACTCGCCCTTCACGGAACGGCTGAGCGATGACGAGGTCGAGGAGCAGGCGGCATCCGTCTCGTGGGTCTCGACCATGGCCGTCCACGAGGACGAGGCCTACGAGAACGTCGTCGACAACGTGCGGCGGTTCGTCGCGTTCGGCGGCGACCTGGTCTACGGCAGCGACATGGGCAACGGCCCCACGCCGGTCGATCTGCGAGACAGCGAGCTCGAAGCGCTGCGTGAGGCAGGCGTCGAGGGGCTCTCGCTTCTACGAGCGCTCGCGCCGCTCGACCCGCTGCGCGCCGGTGCCGACCTGCTCCTTCTCCCCCGAGGAGATCCGGCCGGCGCCCGCCGCATCACTCCCGCCGATCTGGAGGCCTGACATGACCGATCTCATCGCCGAAGCCCAGGGCCTCGACGCCGCTGACCCGCTCGCTGGGCACCTCTCGGCGTTCGTCGACGCCCCCGGAGTCAGCGCATATCTCGACGGCAACTCCCTCGGCCGCCCGTTGCGCTCGCTCCCCGACCGGCTTGCGCAGTTCGTGCGCGACGACTGGGGCACCCGCCTCATCCGGTCGTGGGACGAGCAGTGGATGGATCTGCCGACCCAGCTGGGCGACCGCATCGGACGGGTCGCGATCGGCGCTGCAGCGGGCCAGACGGTCGTCGCCGATTCGACGACCGTGCTGCTGTACAAGCTCATGCGGGCGGCCGTCGCAGCCGTTCCGAGCCGATCGGAGATCCTCATCGAGGAGGGGAACTTCCCCACCGATCGGTTCGTGGCCGAGGGCATCGCCGCCGAACGCGGGCTGACGGTGCGCTGGCTCGCCGTCGATCCTGTCCACGGTGCGCAGGTCGAGGATGTGGCAGCGGCAGTATCGGATCAGACAGCCCTCGTCGTGCTCAGTCATGTCGACTACCGCTCGGGAGCGCTTGCGGACATGAAGTCGATCACGGATGCCGTGCACGAGGCAGGCGCGCTAATGCTCTGGGACCTGTGCCACTCGGCCGGCGTGATCCCGATCGAACTCGATGCCTGCGGCGTCGACCTCGCGGTCGGATGCACGTACAAGTACCTGAATGGCGGGCCGGGCTCCCCCGCTTTCGCGTATGTGAATGAACGTCATCACGGCGTGCTGCGCCAGCCGATCCAGGGATGGATGGGGGCGGGTGACGTATTCGCCATGTCGTCCGCGTATGCACCGGCCGACGGCATCCGGCAGTTCATCAGCGGCACGCCACCGGTGCTCGGAATGCTGGCGATGCAGGGCATGCTCGATCTGATCGAGACTGCGACGATCGACGGTGTGCGTGCGAAGTCGAAGACCCTCACGGACTTCGCAGTGCAGGCGCTCGATGAGGTGCTCGCGCCACTCGACGTGCGGCTGCTGAGTCCGCGGGACGCCGAGAAGCGCGGCGGGCACGTGACGATCGGGCATCCCGACTTCGCCGAGGTGACCAAGGCTCTCTGGGCTGACGGCGTGATCCCGGACTTCCGTTTCCCCGACGGCATCCGCCTCGGCCTGTCGCCGCTGAGCACCTCGCACGAGGAAGTGCTCAGCGGCGTGCTGGCAGTGCGCGACGCGCTGCGCGGCTGAAGCGCGAGACTCAGCCGGCCGGGCTGAGGGTTCATGCCGCGACGGTCGACGCCTCCGCGAGATCGACAGTTGAGCGCAGAGCGATCGGTGGCAGCAGCGCCACCGCCACCAACCCGATGCTCGAGATTCCAGTGGCGACGAGGAAGACCAGAGAAGCACCCTGCGAATAGAGCTCGGACAGTGCCGAGGTCGCGACACTGTCGACGGCCGGAACATACCCGGCCACGATGGCCCCGAAAAGCGCAAGCCCCACGGTGGACCCGAGCGTTCGGCAGAAGATGATCGTGCCGCTGACGGCGCCGACGTCCCGGACGCTCGTGGCATTCTGCGCAATCAGGATGAGGTTGGTCACCGTCATTCCGAGGCCGGCACCGACAAGAGAAGATGCGACGACCACCCACCACAATGGCGTGGACGGAGTCAGCGGGACGAGGGCGGCGTTGCCAAGGAGCACGAGGATCACGCCCGCCAGAAGATAGCGACGGATCAATCCGGAACGAGTGCTGAGTCGACCGACGAGGAGAGCCGCGACGAAGGTCGCGAGAGCCATGGGCATGAGAAGAACTCCAGCGATCAGCGCGTCCAGACCTCGACCGAGTTGAAGATACTGCGTCACGAAGATCGTGCCACCGAACATCGATGCGCCGACCGACAAGCTTGCGACAGCGGCGAGGGCCGGCACTCGTCCGGCAAGAGCGCGCAGCGGCACGATCGCATCCTTCGCCCGCCATTCCCACCATCCGGCCACTGCGAGGACGATGACGCTGACGCCGAGCCAGAGAAGCGACGCCGAAGACAGAAACGGCAGGCCCTTGCCGACGAACGATATCCAGCCGAGCAGACCAGTCAGTCCCAGAACCAGGAGTACAGCACCGAGAAGATCTACTCGGCCTTCGGACGGCGCCACCGCATTGGGCAGCACAGCGTGAACGATGATCGCAGCGATGATTGCCACCGGGACACCAAGGAGGAAGCACAGTCTCCAGCCGATCCCTGGCACACCGACGAGAAGCGCTCCGACCAGAGGGCCGGAAACCGTTGCGCCGATCTGAGATACGGCCATCACCCCGTTGACCTGAGCGCGCAGCCTCGGCACGACGAGGCGGGCGGCAAGCGCCTGAGTGAGAGCGATGTGGCCACCGATTCCAATCCCCTGGATCACACGCGCAGCGATGAGCAGGTCGGCGGACGGTGCCAGTCCGCACAGCAGTGCGCCCACCGTATAGAAGCCGAGGGACCACTGCAGCACGGTCTTGGCATCGAAGATGTCGCCGAGTCTCCCCCACAATGGAGTCGTGACGGCCGCGGCGAGCGCGGTGGTGACGAACATCCAGGTGTAGTGCAGCGTCGTGCCGTCGATCTCCTTCGTGATCGCCGGCAGCGCGGTAGCGATGATGGTGCCGCTCATCATGCCGACGAATTGGACCAGCATCAGCACGCCGAGCTGGGTCCACAATCGACGGCTGTGCAACGCCGTGAGCGCGGGCGAAGTCGGGGGCCGAGCCGATATCCGGCCCGGCCCCTTGGAGAAGAGACTCACGTCAGACGGCCGCAGCGAGCGCCGCCGCCCCCACATTCGCGCGCTGGAGCGGGAACTCAGGTACTCCGGTGACTTCGGTGCCCCACGAGCGCTGCACATCTTCGACCATCGCCACCGTGCCGAAGAGGAACTCGATCGAGTACAGCGCATGCCAGTAGCGGCTGGGCTCTGCCTCGCCTGTCGCATCGGCAACCACGTACGTGTCGTAACCGCGGGCGTGCGCCTCTCGGGCGGTGGTCTCGACGCAGATGTTCGTCGTCACCCCGCAGATCACGACGCTGCGGGTACCGAGGCCCACCAGCAGCGGCTCAAGCCGCGTGCCGTAGATCGCGCCGGGCCTGGACTTGTCGACGATGTACTCGGTGTCGAGCGGCGCGAGCTCATCGATGATCTGGACATCCATGCTGTTCTCGTGCATTCGACGGGCCGGCGCCGGCTTCTTCAATGCGCGACCGCGGCGAGGCAGCGCATCGGCGTGGTCATAGAGGTTCGTGGCGCGCGTATAGATCACCGGCACTCCAGCCGCACGTGCCGACTCGACCAGCGCGACGCATCCGGGGACCGCCATCGCGAACGGATCCTGTGTCGGAGCGATACCGAGCGAGTACTCCTCGCGGATGAACCCGTTCTGCATGTCGATCACGATGAGGGCGACGTCACTCGCTGCGACGTCCACCGGTTCGCCGTCTGCACCGTTCATCCAGCTGTCGAAGGTCTTCAAAGGTCTCTTCCTCTCACTCAGGGGCGTGCTGTCTTCGGGGGTGATGCTGATCATGAGGCCGCTGCCTCGAGCCAGGCGAGCATCTCGACGTTCGCACCGCGCTTCAGCGGGTATCCGGGCACTCCGGTGACCGGGACATCCCAGGAGCGCTGCACGTCTTCGACGGTGGCGACCGTTCCGAAGATGAACTCGATCGTGTAGAGCGCATGCCAGTGCCTGCTGAGCTCGGCCTCTCCGACCGCATCCTCGATCACGTACGTCTTGTACCCGCGCTGGCTTGCGTCGCGTGCCGTCGTCTCCACACAGATGTTCGTCGTCACCCCGCAGATCACGACGGACCGGATGCCGCGCGCTGTCAGATACGGCTCCAATCTCGTGCCGTAGAACGCACTGGGTCGCGACTTGTCGAGCACGATCTCGCCGTCGATCGGTGCGAGTTCGTCGACGATCTCGATATCCACGGTGCCGGCCACCAGACGCGGAGACAGCGCGGTGCCCTCCGCTCGGCCTGCAGGGTCAAGCTGATCCTCGTTGCCGGGCAGATAGGCGTACCGCGTGTAGATCACCGGAACGCCGGCGGCGCGAGCGGCCTCGACGAGCTTCACGGATCCGGGAAGCGCCGCCGCGAACGGTTCTTGGGTCTCTGCGATGCCGAGCGAGTACTCCTCACGGAGGAACGCGTTCTGCATATCGATGACGCTCAAGGCGACATCGGATGCCGGGACGTCGACGGGCGACGAATACTCCCCGCCCAGCCATCCTTCGAAGGTCTTGCGAGCCATGCTGGCTCCTTTCTGTTCGTTGTTCCGGAGTTCGATGGCGACCGAGGTCGCCATCGAAGATCATTGATCGACGTCGGCGTCCTTCATGATGAAGAGGCCGTCAGGACGCGGCTCCCATGACACCTCGGGGTTCAGCCCATATGCGGCATCCGGCGAGTAAAGCGGAGCAACGTACGCGTTGTCCTGGTTCACCGCCCAGATCTGGGAAATGACGTCGAGCCGCGCATCGTCCGCGACTGCCTTCTGGTCCACGACGAGTTGCTCGATCGTCGCGTCGTCGAAGTAGTTCGTCGCCTCCGCCGAGAAGAGGAACCTCAGCGGGAGTCCGGCATCGAGGATCGATGGGGAGAACTGACCGAGGAAGAGCCCGGAAAGCCCGTGCTCACGGTTGACGATGTCGTAGCTGGCGTTGTCCGTCCCCTCCAATGTGACGTTGATGCCCACTTCGTCGAGCTGGCCCGCGATCGCCTGCGCGATCTCGGCGCCCATCGGGATGACGCCGTCCAGGGCGTACTGGAAGGGGATCTCCTCGCCGGCATAGCCGGACTCGACGAGTGCGGCCTTCGCCGCTTCCTGGTCGAACTCCAGTGGTTCCAGCGAGTCGGAGAACCCGATGACGGTAGGGGCGACGAGCTGGCTGTTGGCCTGCGCATTGCCGCTGAGGATCGTCTCGACGATCGCGTCCCGGTCGATGGCGTAGGAGACGGCGCGCCGCAGTGCAGCATCGGCAAGAGGGCCGGTCTCGGTATTGAAGCCGAGATAGACGACCTGGTGGCTGGGGACGCTGACCACGTCCGCGCTGCCCGTGTTCTTCACCGCGTCGATCTGCGCAGTCGGGATGGCTGCGATGTCGACGGTGCCGGATTGCACACCGGTGACTCGCGCATCGTCGGCCGGAACGGGGACGAAATCGACGGAATCGAGCAGCGGGGCTCCGCCGAAGTAGTCATCGAACTTCGTGACGACGACAGACTGCCCGCGCTTCCAGCTCTCGAACCGGAACGGCCCTGAACCCACTGGCGCCTCGTTGAATGCGGCGGCGCCGACCTCCTCATAGACCGCCTGCGGGACGATCGAGATGAGCGTCGTCTGCCGCGGCCATTCAGAGAAGGGAGTGGAGAGGGTGAAGCGGACGTGCGTGTCGTCAACCGCTTCCACCGACACCATGTCGGTCAACCACAGCTGGCGATTGCTGTCGGGTTCGGCGAGGACCTCCTCGAAGGAGAACACGACGTCGGCAGCCGTCATCGAAGAGCCATCGTGGAACAGGATGTCGTCGCGCAGAGTGAAGTCCCAGACGGTGAAGTCCGCGTTGGATGACCATTCAGTCGCGGCGCGCTCGATGACACTGCCGTCGACGTCGATCTCGGCCAGCTGGTCGAAGAGGTTGTACTCCAGGCTCAGTGCTCCGAAAGAGCCTCCGATGACGGGGTTGAGGTTCTCCGGATCTTGAGCGATCGCCACTGTGACGGTCTTGTCCCCTCCGCTGCTCGAGGGTGCGCCGCCGTTCGAGGCACAGGAGGTGAGGGTGGCGATGGCGACGGCCGAGGCAAGTGCGGCCAACGCCCATCTGTTGCGGGTGCGGGACATGAGGCTCCAATCGGGGGAAGTTGCAGTGCGAGGATGCGAGAGAATGCTCAGCCGGACCGACGTCTGGGGTCGGGAACCGGAATCGCGTCGAGAAGCGTGCGGGTGTATTCCTCCTGCGGGTCGTTGAAGATCGCCCGCGTCGGGCCCTGCTCGACGATGACGCCGCGGCGCATCACGGCGACGCGGTGGGAAACATGGCGGACGACGGAGAGGTCGTGCGCGACGAACAGGTAGGCGACGCCCAGTTCGCGCTGCAGTTGCGCGAGCAGGTTGATGATCTGCGCCTGGATGGAGACGTCGAGAGCGGAAACCGGCTCGTCGAGGATCACCAGGCGCGGATGCAGAGCGAGCGCCCTGGCGATGCCGATGCGCTGGCGTTGGCCCCCGGAGAATGCCGAGGCCCTTCGCGATGCGTACTCCCAGGGAAGCCCCACCCAGTCGAAGAGCTCGCGTACGCGACTCTCGGAATACTGGCGGTTCAGCCAGAGCGGCTCGCCGACGATGCGCTTCGCAGTCATCCGAGGATCCAACGAAGAGTACGGATCCTGGAACACGACCTGCGCGTTGGCCCTGGCCCGAGCACGTTCTTTGCTCGCCCAGGCGTTGACATCTGCGCCCATGACACGGACCGAACCGGACGTCGGCTGGTGCAGGCCGAGGATCGTGCGTACGAGGGTCGACTTCCCGCAACCGGACTCGCCGACCAGTCCGACGGTCTCACCCGCCGCGACGTGAAGTGAGACACCGTCGACCGCGCGGAAGCTCTCGGTGCGCAAGCCGACCCGCTTGGCGAAGTGCTTTCGCACGTCCATGACTTCCAGGGCAAGCGCACCATCGTCATTGCGCTGAGGTTCATCCGGGAGCCTGCGAAGTCTGCGTCGTTCGCTGAGGGTGGTCATGATGCCTTCGCCTCCTGGATAGGTGCCGCTGCTGCGAAGTCCCGAGCGACGGGAAGCCGTCCGTCCTCGAGCGGCAGGAAGCACGAGACAGAACCGCGAGCGTCCTGCGCGAGGCGCGGAGCGGTACCGCATTCGGTGCGATCTCTGCCGACGATGCAGCGCGGCTGGAACGGGCATCCTTCTCCGCGCGTAGCCGGCGTCGGCGGCTGACCGGGAATCGCATAGGCAAGCCCCCCGTCGTCGCCCTCGAGACTGAGAACGCTCGCGAGGAGGCCGGCGGTGTACGGATGGCGCGGCGATTCGAAGATCCCGAACACGTCCTGCATCTCGACGATCCGGCCGCTGTACATCACGGCGACCCGATCAGCGACCTGCGCGACCAGGCCGAGGTCGTGCGTGATGAGGATCATCGCTGAGTCCGACTCGGCCCTGGACCGTGCCAGAACCTTCATCACCTGGGCCTGGATCGTGACATCGAGGGCGGTCGTCGGCTCGTCTGCGATGAGCAGTGCAGGGTCGTGCGCCATGGCACCGGCGATCAGGGCTCGCTGACGCATTCCGCCCGACCATTGGTGTGGGTAGTCGCGGGACTTTCCGGCAGGATCGGGGATCCCGACGCTGTCCAGCAGTTCCAGAACCCTCTCACGTGCCTGCGCACGTGAGAGACCCCGATCGTGCAGACGGATGCCCTCGGCCAGCTGAGTGCCGACCCGCCTGACCGGATTGAGCGTCGTCATCGGGTCCTGGAACACCATGGCCAGTTCCCCGCCGCGGATGCCGTTGAGCTGCCGCTCGGATAGTTCGGTGAGCTCTGTACCGCGGAAGCGGATGGAGCCGGAGTCCACCCAGGTGCCCGGCGGGAGCAGTCCCATCACGGCGAGCATCGTGATCGACTTTCCCGATCCGGACTCGCCCACAAGGCTGAGGACTTCGCCCGGTGCGATCTCGAGGCTGACGCCGTCGACGAGGGTGAGTTCGCCGGTGGGGGTTTCGGCCTTGACGACCAGGTCGGTGATGCGCAGAACCGGTTCGGTGCTCATCGACGGCCCGCCTTTCTCACAGAGGCGACGGATTCGGTGGTGAAACGTTGGCTGAGGAACTGCATGCCGGCGACAAGGAGGAACAGGGCGATGCCGGGAAGAATCACCAGCATCGGGTTGATCTGCAGGTACTTCTGCCCCTCGGTGATCATCGCTCCCCAGCTCGGAACCGGCGGCTGCACCCCGAGTCCGAGGTAGTCGAGAGACGACTCGATGCAGACGATGACGGCAATGTCGAAGGACGCGATGACCACCATCTGCGAGATCACCTGAGGGAGAACATGCGTGAACACGGTGCGGCCGTGCGAGCCGCCCTGGGTGAGAGGGGCGACGACGAAGTCCCGATCACGCAGGCCCATGGCCAGCGCCCTGGCCACCCGAGCGTAGCCGACCCAGTATGTGAGCCCGAGCGTGATCACCATGAGCTGCGTGCTGGGCCCGAATACCGCGGAGAGCGCGATCAGGAGGATCACCACCGGCATCGCCAGCTGCACGTCGGAGATGGAACCCAGGACGGTGTCGAGCCAGCCACCGCGGTATCCGGCTATGAGTCCGACGGTGATGCCGATGACGAAGTTGAGCGCAACGACGATCGCAGCGATGCCGACCGAGACGAGTCCCGCGAGAGCCAGCCGGGAGAGCACATCTCGGCCGAGCGAGTCCGTGCCCAGCGGATGCGCGGCAGAGGCGAACGGCGGCAGCATCGCGTCAGAGAGACTCTGCGCGAATGGATCATAGTTCGGCAAGAACGGCACGACGGTGACGAGCAGGACGATCACAGCGAGAAGGGAGATGCCGACGCGCATCGGCACGGTCCCCTGTGGGCGGCGCGTGCGCGCCTTCGGGCGACGACGCAGGCGGCCCGGCAGCAGCACGCGAGGGGCAGCGACGGTCATGACAGCCTCACTCTCGGGTCGATGGATGCGGTGATGAGATCGACGACGAGGTTCACAGCGACGAAGAACACGGCGACGACGGCGAGACCGCCGAGAACGACTGGGAAGTCACGACCGTTCACGGCTTGCAGGAGGACCTGCCCCATGCCAGGCCAGGCGAACACGGATTCGACGATGACGGTTCCGCCGAGCAACCCGCCGAGGTTGAGACCGGCGATGGTCAGGACGGGCACGAGCGCGTTCGGAGTCATCTGGCGGATGACGACTGCCGAATGGGCCTGGCCTCTGGCGTAACTGGCGCGGACGTAGTCGAGTCCCTGCTGTTCTCCCAGCGCCGAACCGATGAGCCGGAGGTAGAGCGCGAACTGCGCTGTCGCAAGGCACGCGACGGGCAGGATCAGGCTCTGCGGACCCTGGTTGCCGAGAGACGGGAGCATCCTCAACAGCACCGAGAACACGAAGGCGAGGAGGACCCCGAAGAGGAAGTCCGGGACCGCTTGCCGCAGCGACCCGATCCACAGAAGGCTCAGCCTCAACCAGTTCCAGCGGGTGATGAAGATCAGGAGAGCAACCAAGAGCGCAGCCCCGAGCCCGATCACGAACGATGTGATCGCAAGCTGAAAAGTCGCGGGGACGCGGTCGATCAGCAGGTCCAGTGCGGGAACGTTCTGTCGGTATGAGTCGCCGACCGTACCGCGGAAGACTCCGGCGAGGAAGTCTCCGTACTGCATGAGGAGCGGACGATCGAATCCCAGGTTCGCGTTGAACGCGTTGATCTCGGCTTCGGTTGCACCTTCGGGAAGGATGAGCGCGCCCGGCTTTCCGCTGAGCCGGCCAAGGAAGAAGCCGATGGTCAGCACGACGAACACGGTGATCAGCGCTTGAGCCAGCTTCCGAACGACATATCTCGGCATGTCTCTCCTCTCTGTGATGAAGCTCTTCATCGAGCGGATTGATAAACATCGGACATATTCGGGTAATGCCGATCTTGGGGCACATCACAAGGTGAATGGGTTTCCGAAATGTAAACTTCGGCGCTCAAATATGTTTCTTGAGGTCGTCGATGGGCCTCCAGCAAGTCCTCGCAGAAAACATTGGACATATTCGGATTGCAACGGTTATCGTTCAGGAAAACGATCACAAGGAGCACGGATGCCAGCCGAGACAGACCTGGAGGTAGCCCGCATCCGGCCTGCCTATGATCAGGTCGCCAGCCAGCTGAAGCTACTGATCCTGAACGGATCGCTCGCTCCCGGCGAGCGCTTGCCCGCGGAATCGTCGCTTGCAGCGGCATTCGGAGTTTCGCGAAACACCGTTCGTGAAGCACTGCGGATGCTGAGCTCGGCAGGTCTCGTTCGGACCGAGCGCGGGGTCACCGGAGGAACGTTCGTCGCGCAGATCGAACTGGACGACGTCAGTGAGTTTCTCGAATCCCGGCTCGGGCTTCTTGTCGGAAGCGACAGCATCTCCCCCGCGGAACTCACCGAAGCACGCATCATGCTCGAAGTGCCGTGTGCGAGACAAGCCGCTCTCCGGCGCTCCGAAGAAGACCTCGACGAGTTGCAGACGCTCGTCGACGCCGAGCGGGACGACCGCACCGGCTGGAGCCGAGGCGAGCACAGCCATGAGTTCCACCTGCGCCTGCTCCGCGCGACAGGCAACACCGTCCTCGAGTTGATGCTGGCTCCGGTCTTGTCGATCTCTCGCCCGAACATGCTGCAACCGAAACCCGGTACCTGGGATGCTGCGAACGACGATCATGCCCGCATCCTCGATGCGGTCAGGCGTCGCGATGCTGAAGAGGCTGCGCGTCTCACTCTCGAGCATCTGCATCGCGTGCGAGAGATCAACGATCCGAACTACCTGGGCGACCTGAACCCCTGAGTCATCCCCGACAGCGCCGTCGGTCATCAACCCCGAAGAAAGGACGCAACACCATGACCGAAATCACAACCTCCGCTGTCACGATCACGCCGGAACTCGCTCGAAAGTGGATGAATATCGCCCTGGCCGAGGCAGACGCTGGTGCCGCGGAGGGCGGGCAGCCGATCGGATCGGTGCTTATCGGAGCCGACGGCGAAGTCCTTGGTCTCGGCCGCAACCGCTTCGCGCAGCGCGGCGATGTTTCGGCACATGCAGAGACCGAGGCTTTCTCCGATGCACCGTATCAAGAGTCCTACGAGGGAACGACGATGGTCACCACCGCGGAGCCGTGCTGGTACTGCTCGGGCCTCATCCGACAGTTCGGCATCTCTCGCGTCGTGATCGGCGCCGGCACCGGAACCGGTGGTGCCGCCTGGCTCGAGGAGCTCGGCCGCGAAGTGCACCGCATCAACGACCCCCGTTCGCTGGAGTTCCTCGAAGGACTGCGGGCCGGCTGGAAGAAGTAGTCCCAGCCAGCCCTGGCGGCTGAAGCGCGAGACTCAGCCGGCGACCGCCCTGAGGAAACCGGCCACGTTCTCCTGCAGCCTCAGGATGCGCAGTTCGCGCGCCGTCTCCCGATCGAACCCCTCGTAGGCGAGCGGCGGCAGCCGGCGCACATTGTGCGAGCAGCCGAACTCCGCGCAGACCAGTGTGCCGATCGTGTCGCCCTTGCGTCCGGCGGCGCCTGCTTTGCGTGCCGAATACAGCTGCACGTCGTTGCGCAGGGTGACATCCTCGCACCACGAGCACTGCGCGCGCATGAGCACGCGCTGCTCGGCACGCTGCAGGAGCACCCCGACGAGTGTGTCGTCGACCTCGGTGACGACGTACGCGCGCCGGGGGAACTTGGCGTCGGACCAGCCGAGGTAGTCGATCCGGTCGAAGTCGATCTCGGTGAAGCCCTGCGGGAGAGACACGGAGGAGACCTCTTTGCGAGAGGCGTTGATGAAGGAGGCGCGGATGGCGCGCTCGTCGATGGGACGCATGGGAAGAACTGCTTTCTGATGTGAGGTGAGAAGGTCACGGCATCCGTCAGAGGGATGCCCGGTATGACGAGTCACCGGCGACGGGGGTTCCGCCTCCGGCTCGCACTCAGCCTCTGCCGCCGGCGCTCGACGCGCCTGCAACCGCCTTCCGCGCCCTCAGGGCGCACATCGAGAACAGCACCCGGCGAGTTTACACCCGCTCGACGATGGCGGCGAGGGAAGCCGCGACCCGGACGACGGGCTCGAGGGACTCCTCCTCGCCGACCGTGATGCGGATGCCATCCTCACCGTACGCGCGGACGATGAGGCCCGCGTCCGCGAATTCCGCACGCGCTCGTGCCGTGCCGGGGCCGGTGGGCAGCCACACGAAGTTCGCCTGCGATCGGGGAATCGTCCAGCCCGACTCACGGAGCATCTGCGCGAGCCGATCGCGCCGCTCGGCGATCACCTTCACCCGCTCGAGCAGGGACTGCTCGGCGTCGAGACTGGCCAGCGCCGCCTCCTCGCCCTGCGCGGTTACGGAGAGCGGGATGCCCGCGATGCGCGCAGCCTCGAGCACGCGAGGATGCCCCACCGCGTAGCCCACGCGCAGCCCCGCCAGTCCGTACGCCTTGGAGAACGTGCGCAGCACGACCACGTTCTCGTGACCGGAGGCAATGACGCGCCGTCCATCGACGACGCCGGCATCCGTCACGAACTCGATATAGGCCTCGTCGAGCAGCACGAGCACGCCCGGCGGCACCCTCGCGAGGAACGCATCGAACGCAGTCTGCGTCACAGCCGTCCCCGACGGGTTGTTGGGGCTGCAGACGACGATGATCCGCGTGCGCTCCGTGACGGCGTCTGCCATGGCGTGGAGGTCGTGACGCTCATCCGCGTCCAAGGGCACCGCGACCGGCACAGCCCCGGAGATGTCAGCCATCCAGGGATATCCGTCGAATGAGCGCCAGGCGAAGAGTATCTCGTCGCCCGGTTCGCACAGCGCCAGCGCGAACTGCAGCAGCAGCGAAGTGGAGCCTGCGGCGACATGCACGGCATCTCCGGCGACGCCGAAGCGCTCGGCGATCCGCGCGCGCAACCGCGGCGCCGATGCGTCCGGGTAGCGGTTGAAGGAGACGGTCCGGTGCGCGGCATCCACGACGCCGGGCAACGGGCCGAACGGATTCTCGTTGCTGGAGAGCTTGAACGCATCCCGTCCCGCCTGGGCACCCTGCTGGTACGCGGACCGTGCGGCGATCCGGGCGCGCACCGCGATCGGCGGCGCATCCGACCAGGGCCGCATCAGGCGCGCTCCAGTCGTCGCCATGCGAGTTCGGCGAGCACGGATGCCTGCTCTCCGAGCACCGAGTCGTCGAACACCGCGCGTTCGGAGTGCAGGGGCCCGGAGCCGGCGTCGGGTGCAGCGCCGAGGAACACCAGAGTTCCCGGCACCTCGTCGAGCACGTACGCGAAATCCTCCGAGGCCATCGACGGCGTCTCGAGGCGGGTGACGCGCTCTGAGCCGACCAGTTCATCGAGCACGTCGAGCACGAAGGCCGTCTCGGCTGGATCGTTGTACGTCACCGGGTACGAGGCGATGAACTCGCTCTCCAGGGTGCAGCCGTTCGCGACGGCGATGCCCTCGAGCATGAGCGGGAGCTGCTCGCGGACCGTTTCCAGCGTCGGCTTCGAGAGGGTTCTGATGTTCGCCTCCAACTGCACCTCGGCCGCCAGCACATTGCTCGCGGCCGAGTCGCTGCTCAATCGGGTGATCGAGATCACCGCCTGATCGGTGGCGGGAAGGCGACGAGCAGCGAAGGTCTGGACGGCGAGGATGAGCTGGGCGGCGACAGGGACGGGATCGATGCCGTTCTGCGGGAACGCGGCGTGCCCGCCGGTTCCGCGCAGCGTCATGCGCAGCGCGGACGCGCTGGCCATCATCGAGCCTTGTCGGGTGACGAGCTGCCCGCGCTCGAGTGTGCATTCGACGTGGATCGCGTAGGCCGCGACCGGGCGCTCACCCGCGGCATCCAGCACACGCTCCTCGAGCATGATCCGGCCGCCGGCCTGCCCCTCCTCCCCTGGTTGGAACATGAAGACGACGGTACCGGGGAGCTCTTCGCGGCGCGCGACGAGCAGGCGGACCGCGCCGAGGAGGCCGGCCATGTGCAGATCGTGTCCGCACGCGTGCATGCGCCCGGAGGTCGAGGCGAACTCCAGCCCGGTGGCTTCGTGGACGGGAAGGCCGTCCATGTCGGCGCGCAGCAGCACGACCGGTCCGGCCCTGCCGCCGCGGAGCACCGCGGTCACCGAGGTGAGAGCAGTGCCGGTCGTGATCTCCAGCCCGAGCCCGGCGAGTTCACGCAGGAGCACCTCTTGCGTGCGCGGCAGGTCGAGTCCAAGCTCGACCACCTGATGCAGCTCGCGTCTGACCGCGACCAGGTTGTCCTGTAGTGCTGCGGCATCCGCCTCGAATCGCGTCATCGGAACAGCATCCTCTCGCCGAGCACTGGCACGGCGTCCAGGTGGTCCGAGCGTATTCAGCGGGAACGAACCTGAGAATGTGCACCGATCATATGGATGACTGATCCCGCTGTGCGAATCCCCCAGGACCGGCGGCGAACTGCATCCGCTCGCCCAGCACGGGGACCGCGTCCAGGAGGTCCCGCGTGTACGGGTCGTCCGGTTCTGCCAAGAGCGCCTCTGTCGGCCCCGATTCCACGAGTCGGCCGTGCCTCATGACGTAGACCTCGTCGCTGATGTATCGGACCACCGCGAGGTTGTGCGAGATGAACAGCATCGAGATTCCGAGTTCCTCCTGGAGCTCTCGCAGCAGATTCAGGATCGCCCCCTGCACCGAGACGTCCAATGCACTCGTCACCTCGTCGGCGAGCAGCACAGATGGCTCTCCGGCGAGCGCACGGGCGATCGTGATCCGTTGACGCTGGCCTCCCGAGAAGGCGCCCGGCCGATCTGCGGCCCGGTCGGGGTCGAGGTGGACCTGCGTGAGGAGTTCGCGCACGCGGGCGACACGCTCAGCCCGACTCCAACGGCGCCCCGTGGCCCGCAGCGCCTCGGCGATCGAGTCACCGACCGGCATGAGCGGATCCAGGGCCGAGAACGGGTCCTGGAAAACGAGCTGCATACGCCGCCGGGCGCGCCGCGCGAGTGCCCCGCCACCGACGGCGAGATCACCATCGACCCGGATCGTTCCGGCTTCAGGTCGCACCAGGCCTACGGCAGCAGCAGCGATCGTGCTCTTGCCGGAGCCGGACTCGCCGACCAGGCCGACCGTTCGGCCCTTCGGCACGGTCAGGCTCACCCGGTCGACCACCGTCGTGCGGCCGTAGCGGACGCTGAGGTTCTCGATCTCGAGCGCGTTCATGCCGTCACCTCCTCTGAGTTCACGGCGCGTGCCTGATAGTCGGCCGCGACGGCGTCCTCCGCCACCGCGCCCGCTGCGAGATCGGCCGGAATCACCGGCAACGGCTTGGTGCGGTCGGACGTCATGTCGGGGAGGCACGCGATGAGCGCCTTCGTGTACGGGTGGGTCGCATCTTCGCGGATGCGGGCCGCATCGAGCATCTCGACGGCGAGACCGTCCTTCATCACGATCACCCGGTCGCAGAATGCCGAGACGAGCGCGATGTCGTGAGAGATGAAGATGATCGCAGCCCCGGTCTCCTCCTGCACTCGGCGCAGCACTCCCATGACCTGGTGCTGCACGGTGACATCCAACGCGGTGGTCGGCTCGTCGGCGATGATGAGCTTCGGCGTGCCGGTGAGCGCCATGCCGATCATCGCCCTCTGCCGCATGCCTCCGGAGAACTCGTGCGGGTACTGCTTGAGCCTGCGGGCCGCGTCGTCGATCTGGACGGCCTGCAGCGCCGATACCGCACGGGTGCGGGCCTCAGCCCGGCCCATCCCCATATGCACTTCTGGCACCTCGGACATCTGCCGGCCGATGGTCAGAGCCGGATTCAACGACGTGAGCGGGTCCTGGAAGACCATGCCCAGCTCGACGCCCAGACGGGCCCGGTCGACATCCGGCACGGTGAGATCCAGGTCATCGAAGCGGTGCGTCGACGACGTGATCATCGCCGGAGACTCGAGCAGACCGGCCAGCGCCATCGCGGTGAGGGATTTGCCCGACCCTGACTCACCGACGATTCCGACCACCTCTCCCGGTGCGATACGCAGGTCGACGCCGCTCACTCGCTCGACGGTTCCTCCGTCCGGTGTGGGGAACGCGATGTGCAGATCGGTGATCTCGGCGATCTCGGACGGCTTCGGGCTCAGCGCGGCGCTCGTCGAAGGAAGCCTGCGGGTGAAGCGGCGCCGTGTGTGCGCGCCGGCCACTGCCCCTACTGCCTGGGCGGTCACTGCGCGCAGGCCGCTGCCTGGCGTCTTCGCCACCGCCTCGCTGAGCATCGTGAACACGATGCCGGCGAGCACGATCGCGAGCCCTGGTCCGAGCGCGGCGAGCGGATTGATGTAGATGCGAAGGTTGCCCTCCTGCAGCATCCGTCCCCAGTCGTACTCCGGCGCCTGCACGCCGAGCCCGAGGAACGATAGTCCCGCGAACGACAACAGAGTCACGCTCGCCGTGGCCGCGGCGTTCACGAGCAACGGGTTGGCGATATTCGGCAGCACATGCCGCCTGAGGATGCCGAACGGCCCGACTCCGACGACCTTCGCCGCGCGCACGAAGTCGCGGCCGGAGATCGAGGATGCCAGGTTGTAGACGAGCCGGGCATGCGAGGGGATGCCGGCCAGACCGATCGCGAGCATCGCGCCTGTGGCGCTCGCGCTCCAGATCACGGTGATGAAGAGGACGAGCAGCAGGCTCGGGAAGGCGAGCAGGATGTCGAGCAGACCCATCAGCCAGCGCCGCGGATATCGCGGCAGGATGGCCCCGATCAGCCCGAAGGCGATACCGCCGACGATGGCGATCACTGTCGCCCCCATCGCGAGCACGAGCGACAGCCGCGCAGCCGTCATCACACGGGCGAAGATGTCACGCCCGAGCTCGTCGGTGCCGAAGGGATGAGCCAAGCTCGCCGGGCTCAACCGGTCGGGGACTGAGGTCGTCGACGCCGCATCCCCCCAGACGATCGGTCCGATCACGGCGATCGTGACGAGCAGGACTGTGCCTGCGATGCCGACGACGGCAGGGACGGTGATGCGGCGGCGATGAGTCTTCATCTCAGCCCTCCGTGATCGACGAGCGCGGATCGATGGTGACGAGGATCAGATCCACGATGAGATTCACGCCCAGCACGATCAGGGCGTAGACGATCACCGCCGCCTGCACGACGGGGAAGTCCTTCGCGCTCACTGCCGAGACCATCGTCGTCCCCATCCCGGGAATCGCGAACACCGTCTCGATGAGCACTGTGCCGGCTGTCAACCCGCTGAGCACGAGTCCGCCGACGGTGAGTGACGCCGTGACGATGTTCGGGAGTGCGTGGCGCAGATAGAACAGGTGCGCAGGCAGTCGCTTGCTGCGCGCAGTCGTCATGTACGTCATCTCCAGCACCGCGATCATCTCCACCTGGACGATGCGTGCGAGGTACGCCATCGGACCCAGCGAGAGCGTCAGCACCGGAAGGATCGCCTGGTCGAAGCTGCCCCACCCCGCAGCGGGAAGCCACCCCAGCTGTACGGCGAACAGCGCGATCAGTCCGACGGCGAGCAGGAAGTTCGGGATGGCGATCAGGATTCCGAGGAACGAGGAGAGACCGATGTCCCTGGTGCGGTGGCGACCCGTGCGCGAGGACACCGCCGCCGCGATGCCGATCGGCAGGGCGCCGACGACGGCGACGACGAATGCCCAGATCCCCAGCGTGATCGTGGCAGGAAATCGCTGGGCGACGATCTCGGCGACGGGTCGCTGGGTGCGGATCGACACTCCGAAGTCTCCCCGCAGAAGCCCGGCGACGTAGTCGAGGAACTGCTGCAGGATCGGCTTGTCCAGACCGAGATTGGCTCGGGTGGCTGCCACGAGCTCTGCGCTGGCCTCTGGTCCGAGCACTGCACGCACCGGATCCCCCGGCACGAGATGGACGAGGAAGAAGGAGGCCAGCACGACGACGGCGAGCGAGACAGCCAGCCGCCCGAGCCGTCGAAGCAGGAACGCGGACCGCAGCGACAGTCCCCGACTTTGTCGCCGGCCCTCCGCCCGCACCGCCAGGGCGGCGGTCGCGGTGCCCTGGACCTCGGCGGTGATGAGCGAAGGGTCGGCCATGATCAGGGCAGCATCCGGATCGTCGTCGGCTGCACGTAGTTCGGCAGATCGAAGACCGCGCCGGACTGGTAGGTCGGGAGCACGTTGTCGATCACCGGGAACACATCGAAGCGTTCGATGAGTTCCTTCTCCGCGTCCTGCCAGAGTCCGCACGTCTCATCGGGGCTGGCGCTGGCCGCCTGCGCGGCGAGGGCGTTGTACTCCGGGTTGTCGACGAACATGAAGTTCAGTCCGCCCTCTGCCGGCGTCGGGCCGAAGAAGGTGGAGAGGACTCCGGGGCTGCCTGGCACCATCTGCACCCATCCGGTGTCCCAGTCGTAGGTGGTGTACAGCTGATCCGCCCACGCAGCGGCATCGTTGGCGAAGAGTTCAGTGGTCACACCGAGTTCATTCCACATCTCCTGCACGAGCTCCGCCGCGGGAGCATGTGTGGACGTCGACGCGTTGTAGATGAACTTGATCGTCAGGGGCTCGCCGTCCTTCTCGCGCTTGCCGTCGTCGTTCAGCGTCCAACCGGCCTCATCGAGCAGCTCGCCCGCGCGGTCCAGATCCGTTTCGGGCAGCGACCATTCGGGCTCGTCCTCGACGCAGAGGAAGGGGCTGCGAACCACCAGGGACTTCGACGGCATCCCGTCGCCGTCCGCGATGACCGGACCGACCTCGTCACGGTCGATCGCCGTGGCCAGCGCCTCGCGCACGAGCGGGTCGCTGAAGGGCCGGCCCTCGCGTTCGTTGAAGAGCATCTCGCCGACAGGGTTGGGCACACCGACGAACTCCAGGCCCGCTCCGTCGAGGCGCGAGCGATCGGCCCCGGAGACTGATGCGGAGTTCAGCTCGCCGGACAGCAGCAGATTGGCCGCGGTGCTCTCATCAGCGACGACTCGGAGCTCGATCTCGTCGGGGAGCCCCTCCGTGTCGCTCGTGACGCCGTCAGGACCCCAGGCGTAGTCGTCTCGTTTGGTGAGCGTGTAAGTGTCACCGGGAGTGGCGTCGGTGAGCGCGAACAGACCGGTGCTGTTCGTTCCGTCCGAGAGGATGGTCGGATCGGCGATGCCCGCGTCGCACACCATGCGCAGCGTGCCGACGCTGATCGCGAGGAACGGGTCGTTCTCGGCACTGGTGACCGTCAGGGTGTTGCCCTCCGCCGTCGCCGACACGTTCTCGTCGATGACCGAAGGATAGGAGAAGGTCGCGTTGGCCGGATCCGCGTTGAAGTTGACGTTGTCGGCGGCTGTCTGCGCGGTGAACTCCGTGCCGTCCTCGCAGGTGATGCCTTCCTTGATGGTGAAGGTCGCCTCCGTTCCGGTGTCCTCCCAGTCCTCCGCCAGCCAAGGCTCGAAGTCTCCTTCTGGCGTGACGTAGATGAGGGATTCGTACGAGAGGCTGACCATGGCCCAGGTGTCGAGCTGCACGGCCTTGAACGGGTTCAGATCTCCCGGGTCGTTTCTCGTCGCCATGACGAATGTCCCTCCCGAGACATAGTCGCCCTCACTTGGCGCTGCGTTCTCGGCGGAACCCGAGCATGACGTCAGTGTCATCGCGAGGACGATGGCGCCGGCGGCTGCCGGGATCGCAATGCTGCGTTTCATTACATTCTCCTCTTTCGGGTGGTGCGTCGGGGGGTGGTGCATCGGGTGGTGCGTCGGGGTGGTCCTATGCGGTGGTCGGCGTCGCGGCACCGAGCCGAGCGAGCGGTCCGGCAGCCTTCACGGACACGTTCACGGTCGGCTGCGCCGTGTACGGCACGTGGGTCTCGAGGATCTCGACGATCGAGACCTCGAGCGGATCGGCTCCGGCCTGGATGGCTTTGGCGATCGCGGCCTCGGATGCCTGCTCGATGGCGGATTCGCGGTCGCCCATCGGCGCCATCTGGTCGGCGCGCCCACCGGCGAGCGAGATCGCCGCACCGACGGCGTTCGCGACGCCGCCGTGATCCGGACGCAGGATCTCACCGGCGCTGGGCAGGCGATCCGGCACGAGGAACCCGCCGCCGCCGACGACGACGAGTGGGATGTCGGCCTTTCCGAGCGAGAGTCGCTCGACCGCGGCATCCAGTCGGTCTGTCACGAACGCGAGAGCCTGTTCGAGTGCCGCGGCGGTCACGGGCGACAGAGCCGGAAGCCGACGGCCCGCCACGGGGCTGCCGGCGATCGCGGCGGCATCCGTCAGCGTCGGCGTCGAACCGCCGAACAGCAGACCTTCGCGGTCGATCCGGTAGCCCACCGACTCCGGCCCGACCCTGCCGGTGACGACGTCGACGATCGTGCCGCCACCGATTCCGACCGAGAGCACATCCGGCATCCGGAAGTTCGTCCGCACACCACCGATCTCGCGGGGCAGCGTCGATTCGCGGGGGAATCCGCCGACGACGACTCCGAGATCGCTGGTCGTGCCGCCCACGTCCACGACGATGGCGTTGTCGTGACCGGAGAGGTATGCGGCTCCACGGATGGAGTTCGCCGGACCGGAGCCGATCGTGAGCACGGGGTACTGGGCGGCGTAGTCGAGCGACATGAGTGTGCCGTCGTTCTGGGCGAAGAAGGTCTGCGCGTCCAGACCTTGCTCCGCCACCACGGTGACCAGGGCGTCCGTGACGGCGAGCGCGACGCTGTAGAGCGCGGCGTTGAGCACCGTGGCGTTCTCGCGTTCGAGCAGACCCGTGGGGCCGATGTCCTGACTCAGGAAGACGCGGGTGTCCTGGCCGAGGTGATCTCGCAGCATCTCCGCGACCTCGAGTTCCTGCTCGGGCGAGGAGGGACTGAATATGCCGGCCACGGCGATCGCGTCGAAACTGTCGAGCCCGTCGACGAACCGGAGGATGCCGTCCCGGTCCAGCGGAGCGATCGGCGTGCCATCGACCATGTGACCGCCGCCGACCATCGCGGAGCCTGAGAGCACGATCTCGGCGAGATCCTGGGGCCAACCGGTGAGCGGCGGGAACTCTGTCGCCGCCGGCGCCCCGAGCCGGATCATCGCCACTCGGTCCAGCGCACGGCGCTGCACGATGGCGTTCGTCGCATGCGTGGTGCCGAGCATGACACGCGAGACACGGTGGCGCTCGGGCCCGACTGCGGTCAGCACCTCTGCGATGCTGGCGCGGATGCCGCCAGTGACGTCGTCCGTCGTCGGTCGCTTCGTGTGAGCGAGTACGGTGCCGAAACCGTCGAGGATGACGGCATCCGTGTTCGTTCCGCCGACATCGACGCCGAGTGCGAGGTCACGGGCGCTCATCGGGCTGCTCCTTCGAAAGGAATGTAGGGGAGGTCGTAGCCGAAGGCGGCAGGGCCGGCGAGCTCGAGACCTCGGGGCGTGCGCCAGACCGGATCGCACGGCCATGCGAGCACCGAGACCCGCTGCCCGAAGCGCAGCATCTCCGTCGTGATCGCATGTCCGGTCTCGGTGTCGATGATGGTGATGAGATCCGGCACGCTCACGAGCACTTCCCCGTCCTCGAGGACGAGCAGGTTCTCGTTCTGCAGCTCCAGGCGCTGCAGCCGGCCGCGGTCGTCTCCGATGCCGGTGATCGTCACCGATCCGCGAACGAACCCTCCGACGGTACGGCGGTCGAGATCCGTGATCTTTCCGCTCATCAGCACCTTGGCGTCGAGCTCGGCGGCGATCGCCGCCACCGGATCCGACGCACCCAGGAGTGCATGGCCCACTCGGATCGCGGCACTCACCGTGCCTTCGATCACGGCACCGCGCACGGTCTCCGCGGTCATCGGATAGTGAGCCCCGATGCAGATCGATCCGCTTGCGACGGTGAGCGCGCGTGCGTGCCGCTCGAGCCAGTGCAGGTCGACGGTCTTCATGACCGTGATGTTGCCGACGACGTCGCTCTGCACCGCCCAGTCGCAGTGCACGCCGGCGGCGTTCATCGCCACCATCGCGGCATCGGGAAAGGCGCGTCCCATGCCATCGGCATCGAGCACCTGCAGTCCGAGCTGGGCGGCCCATCCGATCGGCCGCACGCCGTTGCTGCCGCCGATCTCGGCAGCCATGAGTGTCGTGACAGGACGCCCGAGGAGACGCTCTGCCTCTTCCAGGAGGGCATGGATCTGGCCCTTGGAAGAGAGCATCTCGATGCCGACGGTCGGCGCGCCGATGCCGGACATGAGGATCACGACGTCGTCTGGTCCGAGATCGTCCACGCTCACCAGACGGACGGGCCCGTGAGTGCGCAGCTCGCGTTCGACCATGGTCTGCGCGCCGTACACCTCGCCTCCGCCGCCGGTACCGAAGATCGCGGTGCCGATGCCGAGTGCTGCGATGTCGTCTGCAGTGACCTCGCTGATGCGTTCCGCGGCATGCGAAGCGGGAGATGTCTGAGCCATGTCCCCACCGTACGGAGGGCGCCGCGTAGCGACAATGTCTTGAGCATCCAGTGATTCCTGTCAGACTATGCCCATGGCACAGTACTCGATCGAGGATCTTCAGACGGACGCCGAGCGCCTGGGGCTCAGCCACCAGGCTGGGCCCGTCGACGATCGTGCGATCGAACGCGTCGACCTCATCGCCGTAGACGCATTGGGCACCGCCACGGCCGGAACGCTCGTCATCGTCGCGGGCGACGAGCAGCCCCCTCCGTTCCGCATCGATGTCGCGCTGCGCCAGGCGAGCGCGAGGCGCCTCGCCGGAGTCGTCTTCGCCTCCGATCTCGTCCTGCCGGAGACGGCAGCGGTGCTCGCCGGTCGAGCCGGCGTCCCGGTGTTCGCCGCTCGTGGGACGAAGGCCGCCGACCTCGCCAAGGCGATCGACAGGGCGATCGCCGGCGGCGCCTCCGAGGCCATGATGCGTGGCGCGCTGGCCGTGGAGCGCGCCACCGCAGCCGCGGCATCCGATGACGGCACGATCGAGACGATCCTCGCGGCGGCGTCGGCGGCCCTCGGCATTCGCGTGGAACTCGTCGAGGATGCGTCCGCCACATGGTCCCAGAGCGACGCCGTGTGCATCGGAGAGGTGCCGATCGGACGGGTCGTCGCCTCAGCGCCGGATGCCGCCACCGGCGTCGCGCTGCCGGTGATCGCCTCGCTGCTCTCGCGTGCGGTGCAGCGCAGCACCCGCGACCGCTACGCCTCCACCCAGTCGAGGGCCGACCTCCTGATCGAGTTGGTCCTGGCGGAGTCCTCGCGCGTGGAGGGGTTCGTCGGGCAGGCCGCACGGCTGGGTCTGCCGCTGCAGCAGTCGCATGTCGCCGCATGGCTGGCGCCGACGAGCGCTGCCGATCCACAAGCCCGTGCACCGCGCACCGTGCAGCCGGCGCTCGAGCTCTTCGCCCTGCAGCTCGTCGAGGAGCGCGAGGAGATGTGGCACCTCGCATTCCTTCAGGACGACCTCATGCTCGTGTGCACCGAGGAGCACGGCGCCGCCGACCATCAGCGACGTGTGCGCGAGGTCGCGGTGCGGATCCAGGAGCAGGCGCACGTGCTCGGCGGGCCCGGGTGGGCCTACACCCTGGGGTTGGGAACACCGCAGCTCGGGGCGATCGGCGTCCGACAGTCCGCCGCCGAGGCTCGGATCGCGGCGGAATCGGCCATCGCGGCAGGACGACTGGGCGGGGTGGAGCTCACCGACGTGACGGGGCTCCGCCGGGTGCTGCTGGACGTCTACGCCTCCCCGATCAGCAGGGACCTGCTGCACGACATCCTCCATCCCCTGGATGCCCTCGGCAGTGAGCGCGCTCTCACCGCCGTGCGTACGCTGCAGTCGTATCTCGCTCACGGCAGCTCGCTCGTGCACGCCGGCCACGAGTTGATGCTGCATCCGAACGGCGTGGGCTACCGGATGCGGCAGATCCGCGAGCGGCTCGATGTCGATCTCGACGATCCCGATGTGCGTTTCGCGGTCGAGCTGGCCTGCCGTGTGCGCCTGCTCGGAGCTGTCTGACCGACTCGCTCGATGGACGCACGAACCAGTCAGATCTGACGGACGTGTGCCGATCGCCCATGAGACGGCCGCCTCGGAGTCGGTAGCGTGACCGCATGTCCGATGAGCCGATCGACCCCGCACTGTTCCAGCCGCTGCGCGGCATCCGCGTCATCGACTTCACCCGACTCCTCGCCGGACCGTATGCGACCATGACCCTCGCCGAGCTCGGCGCCGACGTCATCAAGATCGAGAAGCCGGATGCCGGGGACGACACGCGCGCCTGGGGTCCGCCCTTCGTGGGCGGCGACAGCGCCTACTTCCACGCGATCAACCGCGGCAAGCGGAGCGTTGCCCTCGACCTCACCCGCGAAGCCGAAAGGCAGCAGGCCCTGTCGTTGATAGCCGGGTCCGATGTCGTCGTCGAGAGCTTCCGTCCAGGCGTCGCCGAGCGGCTCGGCATCGGGCCCGAAACGCTGACAGAGCGCTTCCCCCACCTCGTCTACGCCTCGATCAGCGGGTTCTCCCCGGTCGGCCCCATGTCGGCAGAGCCCGGAACAGCAGTGACGGTGGAGGCGGAGTCCGGGCTCATGCAGCTGACCGGCTACGAGGACAGCGATCCGGTGCGCTCCGGAGTCGCGATGATCGACATCGCCACCGGCATGTCGATGATCAACGGCGTGCTCGCCGCGCTCCTGGAGCGCACCCGCACCGGCCGAGGGCGCCGCATCGAGGTCTCGCTGTTCGCCACCGCGCTCTCGTCGCTCGGCACCGTGATCGCGAGCGCCTCCGCGGGCGGCCCTGCACCGCGACCGTGGGGCAGCGGGCATCCGTCGATCGTGCCCTACCGCGCCTTCGCCGCCGCCGATGGCCACGCCGTCCTCGGTGCGACCAACGACCCGATGTTCGCCCGCCTCGCCACTGCGCTCGACATGGAGGACGAACTCGGCCGCGAACAATGGCGACGCAACGAGGGACGAGTGCGGGACCGGGAGACGCTCGAGGCGCTGCTCGCGGCTCGCCTCGCACAGCTCAGCGTCGACGAGATCGCCGAGCGACTGCAGCGGCATCGCGTACTGATCGCCCGCGTGCGCCGAGCCGATGAGGCGGCGCACGGCGCTCAGGCAGCTGCGATGGGGATGGTGTTCGAGGACGACGGCGTCCTCATCGCCCGCTCCGCCCTCGGTACGAACGGCACGGCGGCCCTGGGCCGTGCACCTCGGCTCGGCGAGCACAACGCGGAGCTGCTCGGCTGACCCGGCGCCCGCACACGGTCGCGTTCAGCGCGCGAACACCCGTTCCCCGCGGATCCAGGTCTCCGCCACGCGCACCTCTGAGATCTCCTCGGCGGGCACCGTGAAGACATCGCGCTCGAGCACGGCGAAGCTGGCATCGAAGCCGGCCGTGATCTCGCCGACATTCTCCAGCGGCGACAGCATCCGTGCCCTGCCGGTGTAGAGCATCAACGCCTGCGCGGCCGTGATCGCCGCCGCCGGCCCGAAGTCGATGCCGTTGTAGGTGCGCCGGCGCACTGCGGCCTCCACGGAGAGCATGACGTCGTCTGCTCCGCTCCACGCCGTCGCCGGGCGGTCGGACGACAGCGCGAGCGCCTCGACACCCGCGTACAGCCGGGCGATGGGGTATGCGTCCGGCACCTGCTCGGCGCGCAGCGCCTTCTCGTAACCGTCGTACTCGGCGAAGAAGAACACGGTGTGCGTCGCGATGCCGAAGCTCATGCGCGCATCTCGCAACCGACGCACGTACTCGTCGCTCACGATCGTCGCGTGCTCGATGCGCACCGACGGGATGCCGGTGAGCCAGGGCTCTTCGTCGGCGAACAGTTCGACGACGCGGTCGAGCGCCTGGTCCCCCATCGCGTGCACGGCCAGTTGCACGCCGTTGCGGCGCGCCCAGTCCGCCGCTGCGCGGACGTCCTCGTCTGCGACCAGGCGCAGGCCGTGATCGCAGGAGTCCGGGTACGGCTCGTGCACCCAGGCCGTGCGGTTCGAGTACGCTCCGTCGAGCACGACCTTCACTCCGGCGATGCGGATCCGTCCCTCGCGGTCGTCGTCGTCGAGATCGGCCAGGGGCTGCTCCGGATCCCAGCCCGGGTACAGCGCGACCCTGAGGCGCAGGCCGCGCTCCGCCGCGGCGCGGAACGTGGTGAGCGGATCGGCGAGGCGGCTGGAGAGCAGATCGCACACGGCCACGATGCCGCGGGATGCGAGCTCGTCGCCGAGCGCGATCAGTGCATCGATCTGCTCGTCGCGGCTCGGCGCGGGGATGAAGGCCGCCACGTCGCCGACGGCTGCGATCTCGGTGAGCACCCCGTTGGGAGACCCATCCGAGTGACGCTCGAAGCGCGCCCCGACCGGGTCGGGAGTAGCTGCGGTGATGCCGGCGACCTCGAGCGCTTTCGAGTTGCACACGGCGGAGTGCGCATCGCAGCGCCAGACGAGCACGGGCCGGTCGGTCGACACCCGGTCGAGGTCGGCGGCGGTCGGCATCCGGCGCTCCGGGAACTTCGTGTCATCGAACCCGCGCCCCAGTATCCAGGCGTCCTCGGCCGTGACGGTCGCCGCGTGTGCACGCATGACGTCGACGAGTTCGTCGACGGAGGTCACAGCCGGCGGGAAGCACTCCGCCGCAGCGGCGGTGCCGGCCATCAGCGCCGGGTGGGTGTGACTGTCGATCAGCCCGGGCAGCACGGTGCGGCCACCCAGGTCGACGGCATCCTGTCCGTCGATGTCGGCGGCGTCGCCGACCCAGTCGAAGACGCCGTCACGGATGCGGAACGCCGAGACGAAGTCGTCCTCACCTGTCCCGGTGAAGACCTTCGCGTTCGTGAAGAGCTGCTGCATCATCATCCGTCCTTCAGATCGTGCGCCAGGTGAAACGCCCGCCGAGCAGCGTGGCGGCCACCGGCATGTCGCGCAGCTCGTCCCGATCGCACGCATACGGGTCGCGACCTGTGATCACGAGATCAGCGGGCTGCCCGACGGCGAGCGTGGAACGAGTGGATGCCGCGAGCGCGACGTCCATCGGAACCTGTTGCTCCGGGTGCCAGGCTTCGCGCTCCCCCCGGCTGCGTGCGGTGGCAGCGCTGATCGAGATCCACTGATCGAGCGGCGCGACGGGGGCATCAGAGCCCAGACGCAGTTCGGCACCGGCACGGTGGAGCGAGCCGAATGCGAACGCGCGGTCGGTGCGACCCGCCCAATGGTGATCGGCGACGTCGCGGTCGTCCATGGCGTGCTCGGGCTGCACGCTGGCGACCAGGCCCAGTTCGGCGAAGCGCGCGAAATCGTCCTCGCGCACCAGCTGAGCGTGCTCGATCACCCCCGGCATGCCGAGCGCGGCGAATGTGTCCAGCACCTCGCTGTTCGCGCGGTCGCCGATCGCGTGGACGGCGGCGTCGATCCCCGCGTCTCGCGCGCGTTCCAGCAGCGCGCTCAGCTCGGAGATCGGCACGCTCTCCATACCGCAGGCGAGGGGGTGCGACGGGTCCATGCCCGGGTACGGATCCCAGCACCAGGCGGTGCGGGTGTTGAGCGAACCGTCCACGACGACCTTGAGCCGGCCGAAGCTCACCAGGCCCTGATCGTCGATCGGGTCGCCGGTGCGCCAGCCGTCAGCGATGACCCGTTCGAGCCGGTCGGGCCAGACCGCAGCCTCCACCCGCAGACTCGTGATCCCGTTCTGCACGCGCGAGCGCCATTCGACGACGTTGTCAGTCTTCTCGAACTCCACGATCCCGACTACTCCGCGCGATGCCGCTGCATCCGCCGCAGCGCGATACGCCGAAAGCGGCAGGGCATCGGACTGGTCGAACGAGTGCAGCACCTCGATCCACGGAACTTCTCTGAGCAGCCCTGACGCGTCGAGCTGCACGCCCAGCCGCGAGGCTGCGGCAGAGTTCATCCACCCGCAATGCAGGTCGCCGCTGACGAGCACGACCGGGATGTCACCGATCGCCTCGTCGATCGCCGCGAGCGTCGCAGGCTCGGCCCATAGCCCGTCGCGGAACCCGTACCCCATCAGAATCCCGCCGGTCAGCACCGCCCCGTCGGCTCGTGCACGCACGGTGACGTCGAGCACGTCCTGCGCACTGCGGGTCTGGGTGAGGTCGATGCGGCTGCGCCGGATCACGTGCTGCGTGAAGTGGACGTGCGAGTCCCACATCCCGGGCCCGATCCAGCGGCCGGACACGTCGACGATCTCACCGTCGGCGGCCCCGTCCTCTGCGGACAGCGTGCCCGCAGGGACGATCTCAGCGATCAGACCGTCGCGGATGACGATGTCGACCGGCTCTTCACCGAAAGGACGCGCGCCGAGGAGCGTGAGGGACATGATTCTCCGATACTGATTCGGTCGGGCGGCGTTCGGTCAGGCGACGGGGACGGGCGCGGTGGTGAACCCGAACAGGTCCTTCGGATCCTCAGGCGCGGCCACGAGATCGATCTCGTGAGCGAGCGACGTCCCGGCAACACTCTCGCGCAGATACCGCAGCGCGGAGAAATCCTCGATCGCGAAACCGACGGAGTCGAAGATGGTGACCTGGTCGGCCGAGGTGCGCCCCTGGGCGGTCCCGGCGAGCACCTTCCAGAACTCGGTCACGGGGAAGTCGGCCGCCACATTCTGGATCTCGCCCTCGACCCTCGTCTGCGGCGGATACTCGACGAACACGGGGCCGCGCTCGAGGATGCGCGGGTCGAGCTCTGTCTTGCCGGGGCAGTCGCCGCCGATCGTGTTGATGTGCATGCCGGGCGCGACGTCGGCATCCGTCAGCACCTGCGCCACCGCCTTGTCGGCGGTGCAGGTGGTGACGATGTCGGCACCGGCTGCGGCCTCGGATGCAGAAGAGCACACGGTGATGTCGAAACCACGCGCGCCCAGGTTGCGGACGAACTTCGCCGTCGCAGCAGGATCGACGTCGAAGATGCGGAGCCGGTCGATGCCCAGCACCGCGCGGAACGCCAGTGCCTGGAACTCTGCTTGGCTGCCGGCGCCGATCATCGCCATGACCTGCGAGTCCGCTCTCGCCAGGCGCCGGGCGACCATCGCCGACGTCGCGGCGGTGCGCAGTGCCGTGAGGACCGTCATCTCGGCGAGGAACACCGGGTAGCCGTTGTGCACGTCGGCGAGCACGCCGAACGCGGTGACCGTCTGGTACCCGCGAGCGGGGTTGAACGGATGCCCGTTGACGTACTTGAACGCGTAGAGATCGGGGTCGCTGACCGGCATCAGCTCGATCACACCGAACGGTGTGTGACTGGCCACCCTGGCCGACTTGTCGAACGACTCCCACCGACGGAAGTCCTCCTCTACGGCATCCGCCATGCCCGCCATGATCTCGGCTGCACCGTGCTGAGCGATCCACCGCACCATGTCGGCGACTCCGACGAACGCGGTCATGCCGACACCTCGCTCTCGTGCATCGCTGCCATCCGGGCTGCGAGCGCCGGGTTGCGGTACGGACCTGGTTCGCCCAGCGCATCGATCACGCGGCTGACGACCTCGGCGGGTTTGTCCTGGCTCATCTTGTCCTTCGCTTCGAAACGGGTGATCCTCATGCGGAATCCGACGGTGCCGTGCACGATGCGCGCCGCGTAGTCGGCGTTCTCCAGAGTCCGATTCATCAGATACGGCTCGGGCAGCGGGCTCTCGAAATGCTCCACGAGCCGCTCCAGCACCTGCAGGTTCTCCTCATCGGAGAGGATCTCCGGCGTGCCGTACAGGTGCGCGACCGCGAAGTTCCACGTCGGCACGGCGGGAGAGGCGCCGTACCAGCTCGGGGAGACGTACCCCTGCGGCCCGTAGATGATCACCATCGCCTCATGTCCGCCGAGCTCGTGCAGCCGCTCGTCCGGACGGCCGACGTGGCTGAGCAGCACGATGCCTTCGGCCTCGTCGTCCAGCAGGATCGGATAGTGGGAGGCGATGAGACCCTTGCCCGGGACGAAGCTGACAATGCTCGCCCACGGGTTCTCGCGCACGAGCGCGCGAATCGTGTCGACGTCGTCGAGCAGATAGTCGGGGTTGGATCTCATCGTTGTTCTCCTCAGGCGGGGTGCGCGACCAGCGCAGCGATGTCGTGACGGTGCGGGGTGCCGAAGCGGTGCGACGAGATGGACACGGCCTGCTCGCGGAGGAACGGAAGCAGCTCGATCCGACCGGCGGAGAGCACCGGCCCGGCGTATACGGCCACGGCGGGCGAACCGCCGGTGGCAGCTGCTGTGGCTCGGAGATCCCCGCCGACGAGACGGATGCGACCGCCACCGGTCTCGGCGAGGCGTGCCGCACGTGCGGCCCACCGCGATGCGTTCTCCACGGCGACGACGATGCCGGCGTTCTCGGCCCAACGCGTGACCTCGGTGGGAAGTGCGGATGGCGCGCTGACGTTGATGCGACCGCCCGCGCGAACACCCGCCGCGATCACACGGACCGCCTCGGCGACGCTCGCCCGCTCCAGACGGATCGTGACGGGGACGACGTCGTAGCGCAGCGCGTTCTGCTCGGTCGTGAGGGCGGTGACATCGCGCACGGCGCCGAACTCATCACGCCAGGCGGCGACATCGGTCGAGAGTGCGCCCTGCAGCCAGGCGGCGTCCTCATGGTCTCCGAGCGCCTTGAGCGCGGCGCGGGAGACGGCATCGTTCGGCGCGTTCGCCGTGACCGGAGCGTCCACCCAGTCGGACAGGCCGATGAGGTAGCTCGGGCCACCTGCCTTGGTACCTGCGCCGACGGCAGCCTTCTTCCAGCCGCCGAACGGCTGACGCTGCACGATCGCACCCGTGGTGCCGCGGTTGACATAGAGGTTGCCGGCCTGCACTGCGGCCAGCCAGGCGGCGATCTCGTCCTCGTCGAGGGAGTGCAATCCACTGGTGAGCCCGTAGTCGATCGCGTTGACCATCGCGGTCGCCTCGTCCAGCGAGTTCGCGGTCATGACGCCGAGCACCGGGCCGAAGTACTCGGTGAGGTGGAACGGGCTGCCTGCGGCGACGCCTTCGCGGATGCCGGGGCGCCACATCTTGCCCTCATCGTCGAGCTTCTCGGGCTCGATGACCCACTTCTCGCCCGGCTCCAATGCGGTGAGCGCGTGCAGCAGCTTGCCTTCAGCCGGACCGATCAGGGGCCCGATGCGCGTGGCCCCCTCCCATGGCCGCCCGACGCGGTATGAGCCGACCGCGTCGATGAGCTGGCGGCGGAACCGTTCGCTGTGCGCGACGGATCCGACGAGGATCACGAGGGAAGCGGCGGAGCACTTCTGACCCGCGTGGCCGAACGCGGAGTAGGCGACGTCCTTCGCGGCGAGGTCGAGATCCGCGCTCGGGGTGACGATGATCGCGTTCTTGCCGCTCGTCTCGGCCAGCAGCGGGAGGTCGGGACGGAAACTGCGGAACAGCTCCGCCGTCTCGTACCCGCCCGTGAGGATCACGCGCTCCACCGCTGGGCTGCTGATGAGCTGCGTGCCGAGCTCTCGGCCGTCGAGCTGCACGTACTGCAGCACTTCGCGCGGCACACCGGCTTCCCACAGGGCCTCGATCATGACGGCGCCGGAGCGGCGGGCCTGACGCGCGGGCTTGATGATCACCGGCGAACCGGCGGCGAGCGCGGACAGTGTCGATCCCGCGGGGATGGCGACCGGGAAGTTCCACGGCGGGGTCACGACGGTGAGTCCGACCGGCTTATGGATCGCACCGTCGATGGTCTCGATGCGCTTCGCGCTCTCGGCGTAGTAGTGCGCGAAATCGATCGCTTCGGAGACCTCGGGGTCGCCCTGCTCGAGCACCTTGCCGCACTCGGAGCCCATGACCTCGAGCAGTTCGGCGCGGCGCGCCTGGAGGATGTCGCCGGCGCGGTGCAGGATCTCTGCCCGCCCCGTGGCGCCCAGTGCCCGCCAGGTCTCCCCGGCCGCGGTGGCCGTGGCGATGACCTCGTCGAGGGCTGCGGCATCCGACAGCGTGTTCGCCCGGACCGTCTCGTCACCCAGCGTCGACGACTGCATGCGTGAGCGGATGCTGTCGCCCCACTCACGGTTTGCCGCGAGACTCGGGTCGGTGTCAGGAGTGTTCGTGAACGAATCGCGGGAAGCAGCGGGCTGCTCGGCGGTGCGGTCCTGGGTGCGGTTGGACGCGGGGACGTCGGTGGGCATCGACCGGATAGACGCCAGGAACCGATCGCGCTCACGAGCGAACAGCGCTGGTTCGTCGTCGAGTTCGAACACAGCCGACATGAAGTTGTCGGTCGACGCGCCTTCTTCCAGCCGGCGGATCAGGTAGGCGATGGCGACGTCGAACTCGGCAGGGTGCACGACGGGCGTGTACAGCAGCAGAGAGCCGACGGTGCGGCGCACGACGCTCGCCTGTGCGGTGGCCATGCCCAGCAGCATCTCGAACTCGATGCTCTTCGTCGCAGCGCCCGCCGAGACGATCCCGCGCCGATTCGCGAGCAACCAGGCGAGCGCGATGTCGAACAGGTTGTGACCGGCGATGCCGATGCGCACGTTCTTCACGTGCTCCGGACGCAGCGCGTAGTCGAGCACGGCCTTGTACGAGGCGTCAGAGGCCTGCTTGCTCTCCCAGGTGGCGAGCGGCCAGTCGTGAGTCTCGGCATCCACCCGTTCCATGGGCAGGTTGGCGCCCTTCACGACGCGCACCTTGATCGGTGCTCCGCCGGCCGCCACCCGCGCGGCAGACCACTCCTGCAGCCGGATCATGGCTCCGAGCGCATCCGGCAGGTACGCCTGCAGCACGATGCCGGCCTCGAGACCGCTGAACTCGTCACGGTCGAGGATCGAGGTGAAGACCGCGATCGTCAGATCGAGATCCTTGAACTCCTCCATGTCGAGGTTGATGAACTTGCGTCCCTTGACCGCGATCCGGAAGAGGGGCATGAGCGCTTCGGCCGCGTGCTGGACCGCTTCGTCGAACGCCCACGGGCTGTGCGGGGCGACGGTCGACGACACCTTGATCGATACGTAGTCGACGTCGTCGCGCTCGAGGAGTCGTCGGGTTCCGGCCAGGCGACGCGCCGCCTCCTCCTCGCCGAGGATGGCCTCGCCGAGGAGGTTGATGTTCAGATGCACGCCGTCGTCCGAGCGGATCCGGCGGATCGCCTTGCCGAGCTTTGCGTCGGTCGCGTCCACGATCAGGTGCCGCACCATGCCGCGCAGCACGCGGCGGCTGATCGGCACCACGATGCCCGGGAACGCGGGAGCGAGAGCGCCACCGAGACCGATGAGCCCGCGCAGCGCGGCAGGGAGGAACTTGGGGGTGAGCGGCACCAGATCACGCAGATTGTGCGCGGCGACCTTCAGGTCTTCGGGGCGCACGACGCCGTCGACGAACCCGACGGTGAAGTCGAGGCCGTTCGGATCGCTGAGCACGCCCGCGAGGCGTGCAGCGGACGTGTCGGTCGGCACGTCCCGGCTCTCGATGAGCCAGCGCTGCACGAGCGCGATCGCGTCATCCGCGAGTTCTGCGATCTCTGTCTGCCCGGTCGGGGCCTGCTCTGTCGGGGCGGATGTCACGTCGGTCATCGGGTCTCCTCACTCCTGCGTGCGGCGGCCGTCTCAGCGATCGCGGCGCACCTGCTCGTCTCAGTGTGGAGTCGCAGTATCGTTCGTGAAAAGCGAGCGTTTACGATTGATAATGTTCGATAATCCCGATGAATGTGAGGCGACCCGTGTTCGAGCTCCGACGACTGCGACTGCTGCACGAGCTGGCGCTGCGCGGCACGATCTCCGGCGTCGCCGCCGCGCTCGCCTACAGCCCGTCGACCGTGTCCCAGCAGCTCGCCCAACTCGAGCGCGAGGCGGGGGTGCCGCTGCTCGAACCAGACGGCAGGCGCGTGCGCCTCACGACGCAAGGGCGTCTGCTCGCGGCGCACGCGGCGCGAGCGCTGGAGCTCGACGAGGCCGCCCGCGCGGAGCTGTCGTCCAGCTCGCATCGCGAGGAGAGCGTGCGTATCGCTGTCATGCCGACCGCTGCAGAAGCGCTGGTTCCTCCCGCGCTCACCCTGCTCGCGGATCGCATGCCGGGGCTTCGCGTCGAGATGGTGCAGATGGCCCCCGAGGAGGGCCTCTTCGAGTTGCAGGCGAGGGCGTTCGACCTCGTCGTCGCCGAACAGTACTCCGGCCACACACGCGAACTGCGTGACGGAATCGACCGCACGCTGCTCGGCAGCGATCCGGTGCGCCTCGCCGTGCCGCCGTCGTCCTCCGCGACCGCGCTGTCCGAGCTGCGCGACAGCGCCTGGGTCATGGAGCCCGAGGGGACGGCTGTGCGGCAATGGGCCGTGCAGCAGTGTCGCAGTGCGGGGTTCGAACCCGACGTCCGCTTCGAAGCGACCGACCTCATCGCCCACGCGCGTCTGGCGGCTGCCGGGCACGCCGTCGCCGTACTGCCCGACCTGGTGTGGACGGGCGAGCGCGGGTCGGTGCGCCTCGTGGAACTGCCCGGCTCGCCCGTTCGCGAGATCTTCGCGGCGACGCGATCCTCGTCGCGCGACAGTGCGGCCGTCGCCGCAGTGCGGGACGCCCTGGCCGATGCGCTCACCGCGCATCGGCCCCGCTGAAGCCGGCCGCGTCGAGGACATCACGCCCAAGTGACCTCGGCGACGGCGAGGACGATGTCCTCGCCGTCCAGCGCGGTGACCTTCGTGACAGCGCCCTCGGTGCGCCCGGCGAAACGAAGGGGACGGTCGACCAGCACGGGCGCTATCGCTCGCACGTCCAGCGCACGGGCGAGACGGCCGGGCGAATGCCGCCGTGCGGCATCCATCAGCAGGATGCGCGTGAGCGGACCGTGCACGAGCAAGCCCTCCAGGCCCTCCACATCACGCGCCCATGCGCGGTCGTAGTGGATGAGGTGCGTGTTGAACGTCAACGCGGAGAAGCGGAAGAGCTGTCGCGCGTCGAGCGCGACCTCGTCGATCCACTCGGCGGATGCCGCGGCATCCGGATCGTTCTTCGGCGGCCTCACCGGTGCATCAGGGTCGGCGTTCTCGAGGAAGACGTCGTGCCACACGCTGCGGATCGCGACCTCGTCGTCGACCCGGTACTCGCGTTCGATGTCGACGAACGAGAGTCGTCCGCTCGATCCGGTCTTCTCCACCACGCTGCCCAGGCTCGTGAACTGCGTCACGTCGTCGCCGAGGGCGATGGGCCGGAGGAACTCGGTCGTCTCCCCCGCGTACATGCGACGCGGCAGATCGATCTCGGGCACCACTCCGTCACGCGCCGGCGTCCCGTCCGGGCGCAGATCGGCGAGTGCAGCGGCGAACGGGAAGTACACGCCCTCCCATGCGGGCGGAAGTGCGGAACCGGCTTCCCGCTGTCCTTCGTCCGCGGCGAACGTGCCGCGATACGCCTCGGCCTTCTCGACCGAGATGCACTCGGCGCGGACGACACTCACGGCAGCACTCCCGCCGCCCGAAGCTCGGCGATGCGCGCCGCGTCGTATCCGGCGAGATCCGACAGCACCTGATCGGCGTGCTCGGCGAAGCGATTGGCGGTTCGCGCCGGAGTCGCCGGAGTCGCGGAGAGTTTGATGGGCTGGCCGAACATCCGCAGCGTCCCGAGGCCGCCGTAGTCGGCCTCGACGATCATGTCCCGCTCTGCGGTGCCCGGATCGTCGACGACCTCGCCGATCGTCTTGATCGCCGTCAGCGGCACGACATCGCCTGCCATCTCCTCCAGCTCGGACTTCGTGTGCCCGGCGAGCCAGTCGACCACGATCGGCTTGACCTTGCGCTCGTAGACCTCGGGATCCAGACGTTTGCGCATCGTGTCGATCTCCGGGTCGGACTTGACCTCCGGGGTGCCGAACAGATCGCAGGCCGCGTTCCAGAGTTTGTCGGTGTACGCACCGAAGAACACCTGTCCGTCCGCGCAGTCGAACAGCTCGTACGGCTTGACCCAGGAATGCTGGTTGCCGGCAGGCTGCGCCACCTTGCCGTCGACCGTGTAGTCGACCACCGCGGTCTCGGTGAGCGCCATGATGCTGTCGACCTGGGCGACGTCGACGAGCTGCCCCTCCCCCGTCGCCTCGGCATGGCGAAGCGCGGCAAGCGTGCCGATGACGGCGAACAGTGTTGCGGAGAGATCGCCTATCGTCACGCCGACGCGCACCGGCGGCTGCCCTGGATACCCGCTCATCGACCAGAGCCCGCCGGCCGCCTGCGCGGTGTTGTCGAAGGCAGGACGGCGACTGCGCGAGCCCGTCTGGCCGTAGCCGGAGATCGCGGTGTAGACGAGCTTCGGGTTGATCTCGTGCAGCACGTCGTAGCCGACACCGAGCTTGGCCATGGTGCCTGGGCGGAAGTTCTCGACGAGCACGTCGGCGTTTCGCACCAGGTCCTTCAGGACCTCCTTGCCCTCGTCGCTCGCGAGGTCGAGGCCGACGCCGAGCTTGCCGCGGTTGTACTGGGCGTAGTACGCGCTGAACTCCTCATCGCCGTCGGTCAGGTACGGCGGGAATCCGCGCGACACATCGGGATCGCGCGGATTCTCGATCTTGATGACCGTGGCACCGAGGTCTGCGAGCATCTGTGCGGCATAGGGACCTGCCAGCACACGCGAGAGATCCAGCACCGTGACGCCGTTGAGCGAACCGGGAGCGGGGAGTGTGGTGTCGATCATGCGTGCGTCGCCTCCTGAGTGCGATTGTCGTTGCCTGCTCCGGCGGCGACGAGTGCGGCGGCGACGTTCGACGGCGCCTTGACGCCGCGCAAGCGAGACAGCCAGAGCGTCGTCGCGGCGAGAGCCGCGAGGTCGAGGCCGGTGTCGATGCCGAGGCCATGCAGCATCCACACGAGATCCTCTGTCGCGAGGTTACCGGTCGCGCCCTTCGCATATGGGCATCGGCCGAGACCCCCCACCGATGAGTCGAACTCGGCGATGCCGAGGCGAAGAGCCGCGAGCACGTTCGCCAGCGACTGCCCGTAGGTGTCGTGCAGGTGCAGCGCGACGTTTCCGACCGGCACGCCGGCAGCCAGGGTCTCCTCCACGACGCGGGTCGTGAGACCTGGAGTCGCGACGCCGATCGTGTCGCCGAGAGCGACCGTGCGGGATCCGGCCTGATGCAGCGCCGATGCGGTTTCGACGACGACGGACGTGTCGACCTGTCCCTCCCACGGGTCGCCGAACGCCATCGACACATACCCGCGCACGGGGATGCCGTCGGCGGTCGCAGCCGCGATCACTTCGATCGCCCGATCGATCGCACCTGCGCGAGTGTTGTTGAGATTGGCCTTGGCGAACGACTCGGTGGCGCTGACGACGACGGCCACTTCGCGGATGCCGGAGTCGATCGCCCGCTGCAGGCCCTTCAGATTCGGCACGAGAGCGACCGCGCGGGCTCCGGACGGAATGTCGACGGACGCCACGACCTCTGCCGCATCGGCGAGCTGCGGAATCCAGGCCGGCGGCACGAAGCTCGTGATCTCGAGGTTGCGGGTTCCCGCCGCGAACAGGCGACGGCACAGTTCAGCCTTGACCGCTGCGGGGATGATGTCGGCCTCGGCCTGCAGACCGTCGCGGGGCCCCACCTCGTACACGGTGACGCGCTGGGGCAAGCCGGGCTCCGATTGCACACGCGGTGCCCCGGTGACGGTCATCGTGCGGCTCGCAGTTCGGTCAGCACCTCGCGTGCATACTCGACCCGGATGCGGCGATCGGCCACGATGCGCGCGGCGACGGCGCCGATCTCATCGACCTCGGCGCCGGCGCTCGCGGCGATCGTGCGCGCGTGCAGCGTCATGTGCCCTCGTTGGATGCCCTCCGCGGCGAGAGCACGGCACGCCGCGAGGTTCTGGGCGAGGCCGACCGCGGCGATCACGCTCGCCAGCTCCCTGGCGGTTCCCACGCCGAGCATCTTCACCGCGGCCTGCGCGGTCGGGTGCGCGCGCGTGGCGCCACCGACGAGGCCGACCGCGAGCGGCACCTCGAGGGTGCCGACGAGGTTGCCGTCGGCGTCCTTCTCGAACTGCGACAGCGCCGAGTACTGCCCGGACCGCGCCGCATGCGAGTGGCATCCGGATTCGACGGCTCTGGTGTCGTTGCCAGTGGCCAGTACGACGGCGGTGATGCCGTTCATGATGCCCTTGTTGTGGGTCGCCGCACGATACGGGTCTGCCTCGGCGAACGCGCTCGCCGCGACGATGTCATCGACGACCTGCGGGCCACCCAGAAGCTCGGCGTCGAACACGGCACGCGCGCGCGTGACGCGCAGCTCGGCCTTGTTCGTGAGGATGCGCAGCAGGGTGCGGCTGCCGGCGATCTCCGCGATGCGAGGAGCGATCGCCTCGGCCATGGTGTTGACGGCGTTGGCCCCCATCGCGTCGCGGACATCGACGTGCAGGTGCAGGATGACCTGGATGCCGACACGGGTGGGCAGCACGCGGACGGAGATGTCGAACGCTCCCCCGCCGAGGGAGACGAGCACCGGGTCCTGCTCGTTGGCGAGCGCGAGCAGCTCATCCTTCGCCTCGAGCAGGGCGAAGCGTGCGCCGTGCGGATCGACGGAGTCGAGCACCTGGATCTGCGCGATCATGACGTCGCCCATGTACGAAGTGGTGAAGCCGCCGTGCCCTCGCGCGATGCGTGCCGCGTTCGAGGCGGCCGCGACAACGCTGGGTTCCTCCGTGGCCATCGGGATGAGCCGGTCCTGGCCGTCGATGGTGAAGTTCGTCGCGACGCCGACCGGGATCGAGAGCAGTCCCACGACGTTCTCGATCATGTGGTCGGCCTGGGCGACAGTCAGTCCGTCCTCGGGGCGGAGCGCATCGAGATCGGACGGTTCGATGCCCGCCCCCTCGGCGACGAGGACGAGTCGCTCAGCGGGGGCGTGATCTCGCAGTCCTGCGATGCGGCTGTTGATCGGCACGTGGTTCTCCTCGGTCAGTCTCTGCGGGCCCGCAGATTCGCCGGTCGCATCGATGTCAGACTACGAACGCCGCCACCGGGGTTGTATGTGCACGTCGTCCACCACTGACGGAGATCTCTGTATGGTCGGCCCACTCGCTTCTGTCCGGCTCCGGAGTCGACCAGATCATCTCGTCATCGAGAGGGCGAGTTCCACGATCGTCCGCACCGGCACCCCTGTACCGCCGACGACGGTATGGCCGTACGGGGAATCGGAGTTGTAAGCGGGCCCGGCGATGTCGAGGTGTGCCCATTCGACGCCATCCCTCACGAATTCGCGCAGGAATGCCGCGGCGGCCAGCATCCCTCCCGCCGGAGCACCGGCGTTCTTGAGATCAGCCGTGTGCGAATCGAAGTACCCGATCATCTCTTCGGGGATCGGCATCGCCCACATCGGTTCTCCGGCGGATTCGGCCGCTGTCGTGACCCGCTCCCTTGCCGACTGCGTGCCCATGACACCGGACGTGCGGCGCCCGAGAGCCGCGACCTGCGCACCGGTGAGCGTGGCGATGTCCACGAGGAGGTCAGGGTCTTCTTCCTGGGCTGCGACGAGCGCGTCCGCGAGCACGAGACGGCCCTCGGCGTCCGTGTTCGTCACTTCGACGGTCTTGCCACCGTGGATGCGCAGTACATCCGCGGGGCGGACGGCCGATCCCGATGGCATGTTCTCGGCGAGCGCGAGCCACGCCGTGACGCGGAGTGGAAGCCTGAGCCGAGCGATCGCGAACAGGGACTGGACCGCGGCCGCTGCGCCGGCCATGTCCGACTTCATGTTCTCCATCCTCGCGGCGGGCTTGAGCGAGATCCCGCCGGAATCGAAGGTGATGCCCTTGCCGACCAGGGAGAGGAGAGGCGCGGACGCGGCCGGCCCGTACGAGACCTTGACGAGGCGCGGGCCGCGCGCCGATCCTCGTCCGACGCCGAGCAGTCCGCCGAAGCCGCGCTCCTCCAGTTCCGCTTCATCGATGACCTCGACGTTGACCCTGTCCTTCAGGTCATCGACGAGCGCCTGACTGACGACGGCATCTGCGAAGGACTCCGGGAAGAGGTCCGACGGCGGTCGATTGACGAGGTCGCGCGTGGCGGCGACCGCCGCGGCGATGACTGCGGCCCTCTCGAGAGCCGGTCGGACGGCTTCGGCAGCGGAGATGGCGAGCGTGGCCGGAATCGTCCTGCCTGACGCATCGGATTGATAGGCGGTGTACCGATAGGCACCGAGCAGGGCTCCGGTCGCCACCGTCTCGGCGTCCTCGGCGTCACCAACCGGAAAGGCGAGAGCCACGGAGTCGACAGCGTTGAGGGAGCGAAGCGCCGATCCGGCTGCACGGCGCAGAAGATTGCGGAAGTCAGCACCCTGACTCGCCCCACCGGTGTCGCCGAGTCCGACGAAGAGCACTGAGGTCGCCGAGACTCCGGGTGGAGCGGGGATGCGGGCGGTGGCCTCCCGCTTCGCCCTGTGCCCGACCGCCAGCGCAGCCTCCCGCAGCGAGCGTTGCGCGGCCTCCGCGAGCAACGGCGCGCGCACCTCGATCGAGTCCGCACGATTCTCGAGCGCGACGACGAGGACATCGACCACGAGTTCTGCGGGATCCCCGGGTTCGAGAAGGATTCGAGGCAGCGTCGTGGTCATGATGCGTCGGATGCGTCGAGGTACGGCGCGTGAGCGACCAGTCCGAGAATCGCGCCGTACTGCACGCCGACGACGTCTTTGACGGGAATCCCCTGTGCCTGCTCGTCTATCAGCCGCTGCTCCAGCCACCCGCTCCATTCGCGCTCGAGTTCCCGCGCGGCGTGCCTCACGAGCAGTCCGGCGGATCCTGCCGTGACCTCCGCCTTCAATGCGCGGCGCAGAGCACCCCCGAACCGCAACCGGTACATCCAGACGACCGACATGGGACGCTCCGCGACCGAGGCGGTGCGCTGATTCTCCTTCATGGCGGATCGCGCGATCATCAGCTCGCCCGCCCTCGTCATGCCGGGGACGAAGACCCTGGCGCTGCGCAGGAACGGCGAGTTCAACGTCAGGTGCGGCTCGACTTCGGCCAGAAGTGCGCTCAACCGTGTTCCCGTCTCCCTCAGTGCCTCTCCCGCCTCCTGGAGCAGCGCGGCATAGCTCGACGTCGACGGGCTCGTGTCGTCGGCTCCGAAGGTGCGCCAGATCGGCAGTTCGGCGATCAGGGAGACGGTGCCGTGCTTTCGGGCGTAACTCGTGGACGACTGACCTGCGGCGCCGGTGGGGACCGGATCCAGTCCGTTCGCCTCACGCCACTCGTACACGTCCTGAGACGTGCCCGACTCGAAGATCGCCGGAGCCAGCTCAGTGAAGTGCGCGGCTTCCGGCTCGCCCCTGTGCAGCGGGATGCCGAGTTCAGCGGGCAGACGATGCAGCAGGGGCACGAGTTCGCTGATCGGCTCCGAGACATAGAAGTATGCGCCGCCGCTCTCTGAGTTGTGGAGCGGTACGTAGAAGTCGGGGCGGATCTCGTCGATCACGCGCTGCAGCGCCTGGGTCTCAGGGAGCATCGCGTCGAAGTACTTCGACTTGTAGTTGATCGGGAATGTCCATTCCACCTGCTCGTCACCGGGCGGACGGTAGAAGTGCCGGAAGTACGTCTCACTGTCGGAGGGGTTGTCGAACCACCCCTCGTTGAGCCGCATGCCGTCAGGATCCACGCACGGGATGAAGTGCCAGACGGTGTCCAGTCGCTCTCGCAACGAGGCGTCGCCGAGCAGATCGCGCAGCAGCAGGATGATCGTGTGAGAGCCGATCGGCTCATTCGGATGCACTCCGCCCACCACGAGGCAGCGCTTCGAAGGCGCATCCAGGGGTCCGGCTTCGTCGGCGCTGCGCAGAGCGACCGTGTACATCGTGATCGGTTCCCCAAGGCGTGACGTCCCGATCCGCTCCGCCGATACCAGCCCGGGGAACTCTCGCGCGATCTCCTCGATCTGCTCGAGAAGCTCGTCCACGCCGGGGTAGCCCGCGAAGTCCGGAAGTGCCGCCGCCCTTTCCACGATCTCGTCGTCCGTCACGAGCTGCAGGCTCTTGATTCTGGTCATACCCTTACTCGTTCTTCCCTTCGCTTGCGCTGCTGATCGGGGTCCGGCACCGGAGCGGCGTCCAGGAGGCGCCTGGTGTAGTCCTCCTGCGGATGCAGAAGGATCTGATGGCGCGTGCCCTGCTCGACGATGCGCGCATTGCTCATGACCACGATCCGGTCCGCGAGGCTGTCGACCACCGCGAGGTCGTGGCTGATGAACAGACACGCGAACTGCAGTTCCTTCTGCAGCGTCCGGAAGAGGTCGAGCACTGTGGCCTGAACCGAGACGTCCAGCGCGGACGTCGGCTCGTCCGCGATCAGCAGGACGGGATCGAGGGCGAGAGCTCGAGCGATCGCCACCCGTTGCCGCTGCCCGCCGGAGAGCTCGTGAGCGTACCGCGTCGCCCACGAACGGGAGAGGCCGACAGCATCCAGCAGATCATCGGTCCGCTTCTTGAGCGCATTCCCCCTCATGCCGCGATGGACGCGGAGGGGCTCGCCGATCGACTCGCCCATCGTCCACCTCGGATCCAGGGCGCCCATCGGATTCTGGAAGACGACACCGATCCTCTTCTTCAGGTCGATCCGCTGCCTCCGGCCGGCGTTCACCGCGTCGACTCCGTCGACGACGATCGTCCCGCTCTTCACCGGTGCGAGCCCGGTGATGGCCTTGCCGATGGTCGACTTGCCCGAACCGGATTCACCGACGAGGGCCACGACCTCGCCTCGGGCGACGGTGAGGCTCGCACCGGACACCGCCGTCACGGACTGGAACCGCTGCCTGTACTCGACCGTGAGGTCATCGAGGGCGAGGACGGCGTCCGTTCCGGCCGCTGATGCACGGTCGGCCACGTCGAGTCTGGGCACGGACTGCAGCAGCTTCCTGGTGTAGGCGGCCTCCGGTTCGGCGAACAGGCGCTCGACTCGCTGAGTCTCCTCTATCTGACCGTTCCTCATCACCACGACACGATCGGCCACGTCGGCGACGACGCCCATATCGTGCGTGATGACGAGTACGGCTGTGCCCGCCTTCTGACGCACACGCGTCAGAAGATCGAGGATCTCCCTTTGCACCGTCACGTCGAGGGCGGTCGTCGGCTCGTCGGCGATGAGTATCTCCGGGTCGCAGGCGAGCGCCATGGCGATCACGACGCGCTGCGCCTGGCCGCCGGACAGCTGATGCGGATACGAGCGGACGCGCTTGTGCGGTTCACGCAGCTCGACAGCGGTGAGCAGCTCGATCGTCCTTCGCCTGCGCTCCTGGGCATTCAGCTCCGGGAAGTGCCTGCGCAGGACTTCTCTGATCTGGAATCCGATCGTGAACACCGGGTCGAGCGCACCGAACGGATCCTGGAAGATCATCGCGATGCGTCTGCCCCTGATGCCTTCCAGCCCCTTCCCGTCCGGCGTCAGCAGTTCGTCGCCGGCGAGCCGGATGCTGCCGGTGACGTGCGCGTTGCCCGGCAGCAGGCCCAGAACGCTCATCGCGGTGACGGACTTGCCCGAACCGGACTCGCCGACGACGGCGACGATCTCGCTCTCGAAGATCTCGAACGAGATGCCGTTGACAGCGCGGACCGTGTCTCTCCCCGCCGAGAGCGGAAGTCGACCGACAGTTCATCGACGGCGAGCAGAGGCACGGCGCTCATGGGTTCTCCTCCGGGTCGGCGCGTCTGATCGCGGCCTGCATCTCCTCGGGGAGATCCTGCGGCGGTGGCGCATCCTCCTCCTGATCGCGGTACATGTGCCATTGCTTCAGCACGTTGCGGTGATGCTGATCGACCCACGCCATGTAGCGATTGCCGTTGCGAAGACGCCGAGCCGGCGCCGGTTCGGAGCCCGCCGGAGTCGAGCGGGCCGCGCGCAGAACCTCCTCCATGCGTTGCAGACCGAGCTTCTCGCGACTGAGGAACGCACCCCAGACGTCGTCCTCTGCGCGGAAGTGGATGACCCGGCTGTTGGGTTTGGAGACCTTGGTGATGTAGCCGGAGCCGAGGAGCGCGCGCGTCGCTGTCGAGATCGTCCCCGGACTCGTGTCCAGCAGGCGCCCGAGATCCACCGACGACAGATACGGCTCATCCGTGATGATGAGCAGTGCCAGGACTCGTCCTGTCATCCGCTTGCCCCGCATCAGCTCCCATGCGTCGGTGAACCGATCGATGAAGGTGCGGATCTCGTCGCTCAGTTCATTCATCTCCATGGGGCTGCACTCCTCATGCGTTCTTCCACGGGAACCGTGGATCGTCGTCGGATGCGGACGCCGTCCGCGTCCTCAAAGGCTAGATGCTCGTACCCGGCGGGGACGTCGACACTCATGAGCGCCCCCGGGGATCGAGTGCGTCGCGAAGCGCGTCGCCGAGCATGATGAGGCTGATCACGGTGATCGTGAGGAAGATGCTGGGGAACACGACCGTGTTCGGGGCGAGTTGGAAGTACGACTGCGCCGTCGAGAGCTGGACGCCCCAGGAGATCGTGGGAGGGACGAGGCCGACACCGAGGAAGGTCAGTGTGGCCTCCGCTCCGATCACGCCGCCCACCATCGTGGCGGCGATCGCCAGCGTCGGCGCCAGCGAGTTGGGCAGTACATGACTGAGCACCACCCTGATCTGCGAGAAGCCCATGGCGTGCGCGGCCTGCACGAACTCGCGCTCGCGCACCTCCTTGACGGAGCTCCGGATGAGCCGGGCGAAGGTGGGCCACGAGAAGAACGCCAGCACCGCGGACAGCAGCAGCGGCGACCGGTCGGGGGCGGTGTTGAGCACGATGATGGCCCCGAGCAGGAAGGGGAATCCGAGCACGATGTCCGCACTGCGCGCGATCACGGCATCGACCCATCTCCCGAGGTATCCGGCCAGTGTTCCCAGTGCGATGGCGATGACCAGGCACATCGCGGTCGTCGCCAGCCCGATGAACAGCGAAGTGCGCGTCCCGAACAGGACGTTCGCCAGCACATCGCATCCCTGCACATCGGTGCCGAAGGGATGGCCTGGTCCCGGCGGGCGGTTCGAATCCAGCAGATCGCACGCGCGAGGGTCGCTCTCGCCGAAGAAGCCGGAGATCACACCGGGAACGGCGGCGATGAGCGTCAGGATGGCCAGCAAGACGACGCTCACCCAGAACTGGATGCGGCCGCGCAGCGTCGCCCAGAGGCCTTGCGTGGTCGCTCGATCGAGATTGCCGTCGATGGCGACCGTGGCGGGCTCAGTCATTTCGGATCCTCGGGTCGAGAACGGAGGAGAGCACGTCAACGAGCACGTTGGTGACGAGGAAGATGAACACCAGCGTGGTGGCCACGCCGACGACCAGCGTCCCCTGCTGATCCTGGATGGCCTTGTACAGCAGCTGCCCCACGCCGTTGATGTTGAAGATCGCCTCGATCACCACCGTCCCGCCGAGCAGTCCGCCGAGCTGAATGGCAAGGACGTTCACGACGGGCGCCGCAGCATTGCGCATCACGTGGACTCCGACGATGTTGCGGCGGGACATGCCCTTCGCCTTCAGCGTGCGGACGAAATCCGACTGCATGGTGTCGACCACGCTTCCGCGCATGAGCCTGGACACCCCGGCCAGGCCGTATATCGCGATGATCAGCGCGGGGAGGATGTAGGCGCGAGGCCATCCGTCCGCGACGCCGGCGATCGGTGTCCACCCGAGTTTGATCCCGAAGATGTACTGCGCTGTGATGCCCATCACGAAGATGGGCACCGACTCCGCGACGATCGTCCCGAGCAGCACCGTCCTGTCGACCGCCGACCCCTGTCGAAGACCTGCCGCCAGCCCCAGCACGATGCTGATGAGCACCGTCAACGACCACGCCGTGAGTGCCAGCGTGATCGTCGTGGGCCAGCGGCTGGCCATCTGCTCGCTCACGGACTGACCGGTGAACGTCGTTCCGAGGTCGCCGCGAGCGAGCCCGCCGAGGTAGTTGAGGTACTGCTGCCAGAGCGGCAGATCCAATCCGTACTGCGATCGCAGTTGCTGCTGCACCGATTCGGGCAGCGGCCTCTCCCCGCCCAACGCGGCGATCGGGTCTCCGGGGAGCACGAACACCGCGCAGTAGATGACGAACGTGACACCGAAGAAGACGATGACGAGTTCGAGGAGTCGGCGAGAGATGAATCTGATCATGGTGTGCAGTCGGTACCGCTCAGTCCTCGGCGAGGACGACTTGGGTGAGTATCGGCTCGCCCACGGCGGAAGCCGTCAGCCCTGCGATCCGGTCGGATGTGACGTAGCTGTACGACTCCTCGAACAGAGGGATGATCGGGAACTGCTCCGCGATCAACTCCTGTGCCTTCGCATACGCCGTCCCGTCCTCGGTGCCGGTGGCATCGGCCTCGTTCAGCGCCGCATCGACGTCTGGATTCGGCTCGCCACCGCAGTTGTTGCAGTTCGGCGCCGCGGAGAACATCGCTCTCAACGTCGACTGCTGGCTGGGGTAAAGAGCGCCCCAGCGGGAGAAGAACGGGCCGTCGAGCACCTGGTTGTTGCGATCCTGACCGAACTCCGCCCACCCGACCGACGGCTTGGCGATGGCGTCGATGCCCAGGTTCTGGCGCAGTGAGTTCGCCATGGCGTTGTAGAGGTCGTCGTGTCCTGCCCCGCCGGGGAAGTGCAGCGTGAGCTGGCCCTCGAATCCGCCTGCCTCTTCAAGCAGCGCCGCGGCGGCCTCGGGGTCGTACTCGCAGAACTCCCCGCAGATGCCATCGGGGTTACCTGGCATGATCGACGGCGTCCACGCCGTGGCCGGCGCGTTCAGATCGCCGAAGAGAGCGTCGTTGATCGCCTCCCGATCTATGGCCATCGAGATCGCCTGACGGACGCGGATGTCGTCGAATCGCGCATCCCAGTACGGGATGCCCAGGTAGCTGATGCCCGGCGCCGCGAAACTGTAGATGTTCTCCTCGTCGAAATCGTCGGTCACCTGTCTCATGCGCGTGGCCGGCAGCCACGTGATGTCGACGTTCCCGGCGAGTGCATCCGTGTACGCGGTGAGTCGATCCGTGTAGGGAACCCACGTGATCTTGTCGACCGTCGGCTCGTCGCCCGCATAGTCCGCGTAGCGCTCGGCGACGATGGGCTCGCCCTCCGTCCACGCCGCGCTCAGCATGAGCGGGCCGTTGCCGATCGGCTGTTCGCCATATGCCTCCAGGTCGTCGAAGGCGCTCTGCGGCATCGGGTAGAAAGCGGTCTGCGCCTGCGAGAGCTCGATCGGGAACTGGCTGTCGGCTCGTTCGAGAGTGACCGTGAAAGTGAGATCGTCGACGACTGCCAGACCGGAGAGCTCGTCTGTCGTCGGCTCGCCCTCGGTGGGATTCAGATCGGCGTATCCCTCGATCACGGAGAGCTGTCCGGAGTTCTCGAACGCATTCGGCCCGTACGCGACCGTGTTCCAGGTGTCCACGTAGTCCTGAGCCGTCACGGGCGTGCCGTCGTGGAAGGTCCAACCATCACGAAGCGTGATCGTCCAATCGATCTGATCGTCGCTCTCGACCGATTCGGCGGCCAAGTAGCTGAGTTCGCCGTCGCCATCCAAGAAAGTGAGCGGGCTGAAGATCGACAGGGTCAGACCGAACGCGTTGCTCTGACGCCCTGGTGTGAGGTTCGGAACCGGATCGGTGGATCCGACCACGAGCTCGGCCGGCGCTCCCCCGCCTTCCTCAGGTTCTGGGCTGCTGCATCCGGTAAGGACGAGCGTGACCAGCACGGATGCAGCAAGTGCGCCTTTCAACAGACCTCGCATGAAGTCCTCCTCGAGCGTGTGGGTGGGAGTGCGGTTGAGCTATGGTTGCTTAACTTTTAATAAATTCTAAAAACTGTAATGCGTTCGTAACGAAGTCCGGCCAGGATCGATCACTGAAGGAGGAGCCGATGACCGTGCACGAATCCGAGCTCACTTGGCTGAGCACCCGCGAGCTTGCCGCGCGCATCGCGACCGGTGAACTTTCCGCGCGAGAGGCGTTGACAGACCAGCTGGCGCGCATCGATTCCGTCAACCCGGCGCTGAATGCGATCGTCACGAGAGATGACGAGCGCGCATACGACCGCGCGAAGCTCGCCGACGAGGGATACGCGCGCGGCGAGCCGCTGGGACTGCTTCACGGTGTACCGCTGACGCACAAGGAGTCGACCGACACGGCAGGGCTGCGGACGACTCGCGGTTCACCGCTTCTCGCGGACAACGTGCCGACGCAGGATGCGCTGATCATCGCGCGCCTGCACGCGGCGGGGGTCATCATGAGCGGCAAGTCGAATGTCCCCGAGTTCACCGCCGGATCGCACACGTTCAATCCCCTGTTCGGCACGACGGTGAATCCCTACGACACGACGAAGTCCGCAGCCGGCTCGTCGGGCGGCGCCGCGGCCGCGATCGCCGCAGGCATCCAGGCGTCAGGAGACGGATCCGACATGGGCGGATCGCTGCGTACTCCCGGCTCGTTCAACAACATCGTCGGGATGCGTCCTTCGAATGGCCGCATCCCGCATGCCCTGCCCGCCGACCCGTGGAAGTGGCTTGCGCAACCGGGCTTCATGGCACGCACGGCGAGCGACGTCGCGCTCCTCATGGCGGCGGCCTCCGGGCCGGCTTCCGGCGCACCCCAGTCCATCAGTGAGCCCGGATCGGTCTTCATCCGCTCGGAGTTCTCCGCACCGGACGACCATGAACCCGGTTCCGCGCTCGCCTCGCTGCGCATCGGCTTCTCCACGGACCTGAACGGGCTGATCCCCGTCGAGTCCGTGGTCGCCGATGTCGTCGGCGCTGCCGCGGATGTGTTCGCCGCCGCCGGGTCCGAGATCGACGACGCACTCCCGGATCTGCGCGACGCGGATGAGGTCTTCCGCGTCGTCCGCGCTCTCGATTTCGTGAGCGACTACCGCGCCATCGTCCGCAGCCACCGCGCGCAGGTGAAGGACACCGTCGTCTGGAACACGGAGCTGGGCCTGGCCCTCACTGTGGACGAGATCGTATCCGCTGAAGCGGCGCGCGTCCGCCTGCAAGGCGCGATCGAGTCGTTCTTCGCTCATCACGATCTGCTCGTGCTGACGGCGAGCCAAGTGGCGCCGTTCGATGCGCGCATCGAGTACCCGCGAGACATCGATGACACACCTATGCGTGACTACCTCGACTGGATGCGTGCCGCGACGATCATCTCCGCGACGGGTTGCCCCGCCATCTCGGTGCCGGGCGGCTTCACGCCGGAAGGACTGCCCGTCGGCATCCAGCTCGTCGCGGCGCCGGGCAAGGACGTCGATCTTCTGCTCGCCGCGCAGGGATTCGAGGAGCTGACCGGTCACCATGGGCGGCATCCCGAGATCGTGGCGTGAGCACCGCACGGGCTGACTATGGGTGAATAGTTCATCGACCTGGCGCTTATGTGTGCGCCTGACCCATTCTCCGCGCGAGGCATGCGGACCTAGAGTCACAGGACCCGACGATGTGACCCCACCGAGGAGACCCGATGCCCTACACCGATGCCACCGGAGTCCGACTGTACTACGAGGTGTTCGGAGCCGAGACGGACCCACTGCTCGTGCTGGTCTCGGGCGGCGGAGCGCAACTGCTGAGCTGGGATGAGGAGTTCATCGCGCATCTGACGGCTGGAGGACTGCGGGTCGTGCGCTTCGACAACCGCGACATCGGATTCTCCGAGCGCTTCGGCGGCGAGGACGACGTCGACGGCGGTTACGAGCTGGCCGACATGGGCGACGACATCGTGCGCATCCTCGATCACCTCGACGTGGACTCGGCGCACATCGCCGGTCACTCGATGGGCGGGATGATGGCGCAGATGGTGGCGATCCAGCATCCGGAGCGCGTCCGAAGCCTCGGCCTGCTCTCCACGATCCCCGGCCGGAGCCCGCGATACGTCCTTCACGGCGAACGTCCGGAGCTGCTGCAGCCGCCCGTGCGCGTGACAAGAGAGCAGGCGGTGGCCTTCGCCGAACAAGCGGTGTCGTCCGCGCCGCCCTCGCGCTACGACCCCCAGGTGGCGTGGCACATCGCGAAGGCGGGCGAGGCCTACGACCGCGGCTATGCGCCGGAGGGTTTCTCGAGGCAATGGGCTGCGCTGCGCCGCGCGCCGGAGCGACTCGAGGACCTGCGAGGAGTGACCGCGCCGACTCTGGTGTTCCATGGTCGGGAGGACGATGTGCTGAGCTGGCTCTCGGCGGTCGACATCGCCGAGGCGATCGCAGGCTCCGAGTTGCAGGTGCAGCCCGACATGGGCCACCTCATCCCCCACGAGCTGTGGCCGGATCTTGCGCACGCCCTGCTGCGCACGGCCCATCGAGCGGAAGAACGCCGCGCCGAAGAACGCCGCTGAGCCAGGATGCCCACGTTGCTCGGCAGACCTGGGATGCTCGACACTGAAGTGGTGCGCCGAGCGGCGCCGCCCAGCGAGGAAGGAGTCCGGATGAGTGAGGATTCCAACGCGATCGCCGCTCTGCTCGATGCCGCGTTCGACCCCGATCTGGTCGGCCCCACCGCCGTCAGCGACGCGCTGCACGTGATCGGGGCAACCGGCGCCGATGCATCCGACCTGGCGGAGCGCGTCGGCCGGTCGCAGCGCGAGCTTTCGCGCCTGCGTCGCAGGGAGCACGAACTGTCGGCGCTCTTCTCCAGTGCCCGCGAGCTCGCCGAGCTGCGCGACAGCGACGCCGTGCTCGCCCGTCTCGTGCAACGGGCGCACGAGATGATGGGCGTCGATCTCGCGTACCTGTCCGAGTTCGACCCCGAGACGCGCGAACTGCGGGTCAGGGAGACGAGCGGATCCGTGAGTGCCTCGTTCCAGTCCCTGCGGGTCCCGCCCGGACGGGGACTCGCGAGCGTCGTGGTCGAATCGCGCACGGCGCAGTGGGTGTCCGACTACTCGGCATACGCCGCGGAACGGCACGATTCCGGCATCGACGACGCTGTGTCCTCCGAAGGGCTCGTGGCGCTGCTCGGAGTGCCCATGCTCACGAGCGACGACGTGCTCGGCGTCCTCTTCGTCGCGAACCGCGCCGCCACGCACTTCAGCCAGGAGGAAGTCGCTCTGCTGTCCGCAGTCGCGGACCACGCCTCGATCATCCTGCAGACCACCCAGACCCTCCGCAGCCTGCAGGAGTCTGAGGACGCCAGCCGCCGCACCCTGGAGAGCCTCACTGCGCACCTCGTCGAACGCGACCGGGCCAACACCGTGCACCAGGAACTCGTCCAGGCGGTGCTCGCGGGCGGCGGGTTCGCGCCCGTCGCCGAGACCCTGGCGTCTGCTCTCGGGCGAGCCGTCGCGATCCTCGACGCGCAGGAGCACGTGATCGCGGCTGCCGGACTCCCGCTCGCCCCGAGGATGCTGGCTCCCGATGACGCGACACGTGAGGCGATCGCGGAGAGCCGGCGTTCAGGGCACTGCGTCGCAGTCGCCGGACCCGGCGTCAGGGCAGTGGCCGCGCTCACCGCGGGAACCCGGCATTTCGGGGCGCTGCTGCTCGGCGACGGAGACTTCGAACTCGGCGCCGTCGACTTCCGCACCGTCGAACGCGCAGCTCAGGTCGGTGCTCTGCTCGAGTTGCAGCAGGAGGCGGCATCGGGTGCAGATCATCGGGTGCGCAGCGAGCTCATCGCGGACATCCTCGACGACGTGCCGGAGCGGCGTCCTGACGTCGAGCGCCGCGCCCGAAGACTGGGCGTCGATCTGCGCGACCTGGACTCGCTGTTGCTGCTCTCCGTCCCCGGAGATCAGCAGACTGCCGCCGCGCGGGCTCTGGGCCGCCAGCTCGATGATCGGGCACTGGTCGGCGAGTACCGCGGTTTCGTCGTGGCCGCGCACTCCTCCGCGCGCGATGACGCGTTCGACCCGGAGCGCCTCCGGGCGCAGGTGGCCTCGGCTATCGAGCATCCCGTCGCAGCGGTCGTACCCCGCAGATCACCCGACGCCCTCACAGCGGCGTTCGAATCGGCGATGCGCACTGCACGCCTGCTGACCGCGCTGGAGATCACCGGCATCACCGCCGATGTGGACGACTTCCTTCCCTACTCGGCGATCCTCGACACCGACTCGCTGGCGCTCAGCGCGTTCCTGCGCGACACCATCGGCGCCGTGCGGGACTATGACGCGGAGCGAGGCGCAGACCTGCTCGGCACGCTGCGTGCGTTCATGCGCAACAACGCCAGCCCGACGCGCACCGCCAGAGCATTGAACTTCCACACGAACACGATCCTGCAGCGCCTCGACCGACTCGATCACATCCTCGGCTCATCGTGGCGGGATGACGAGCGGATGTTCCGACTCGGCATCGCCGTGCGTCTGGATGAGCTGCGCGAGCGGCTGCAGTCCCGACGCGGATAGCAGCGCTCACCGGTCCGCTTCGGCGTCGAACGCCTCCCGACCGGTCTGTGTGAAGGGGTGCGGACCGCGCGGACCGAAGACGAGGATGAGCTCCGCCGGAGCATCGGATTCGTTGCGCACTCCGTGGCGTGCGCCCTGGGGAGCATAGAAGGCGTCGCCGGCACGCAGGACGCGCCGCTGCTCATCGGAGCTGATCACGACCTCCCCCGCGGTGACGACGTACATCTCGTCCGAGCTGCCCGGCGAGCAGCTGTCCCCCGCGCCCTCGAGGTGGAAGTGCTGTCCCTCCTCTGCGCCGGGCTCGAGGTGATACTGCATCACGGAGATCGGCAGACTCGTGGTCTCCTTGAAGTACCACTCGATGCCGATGCGCCCTGCGCCGCGGTACAGCTCCCATTCGTGGGCATTGTCGCCTCGCCTTTGCACGAACATGTGATTCCTCAGGTCCTGTACAGCACCGGCATCGACTCCAGCAGCCCCTGTGTGTACGGATGCTGCGGATCGCTCATCACCTGTTCACCCGTGCCCTCTTCGACCACGCGGCCGTTGTGCATCACGGCGACCCGGTGTGCGATGTGGTGCACGACCGCGAGGTTGTGCGTGATGAAGAGGTAGGTGACGCCCGTCTGCTCCTGCAGACGCACGAGCAGATTCAACACCTGGGCCTGCACCGAGACATCGAGCGCGGACGTGGGCTCATCCAGCACGATGAATTCCGGCTCAGCCGCCATCGCCCTGGCGATGGCGATGCGCTGCCGCTGTCCACCGGAGAACTCATGCGGATAGCGGGTCACTGCATCCATGGGGATGCCGACCTGTTCCAGCGCCTCGTACACTCGCATCCGTCGCTCCGACGTCGCCATGCCCGCCGCGACGAGCGGTTCGGCGACCGAGCGGCCGATCGTGAAGCGCGGGTCGAGCGAGTCGTTGGGATCCTGGAAGACCATCTGGATCCGGCGGCGATGGCGGCGCAGCGCGCGCCCCCGCAATCCGGTGACGTCCTCGCCGTCGAACTCCAGGCTGCCCGCCGTGGGCCGGCGCATGAGCAGGATCGCGCGGGCGAGCGTGCTCTTACCCGATCCCGACTCACCCACCAGGCCCAGCGTCTCTCCTCTGCGCACGTCGAGGCTCACGTCGTCCAGCGCGGTCATGGCGTGCTCACCGTGACCGAAGCGCTGGGTGATGTTCTTCACCCGCAGGACGTCATCGCTCACTGGACCTCCTCCAGAACGGCCGGAACCTGATCGAAGTCGTTGTCGGCCAGGATGACCGCCAGCGAAGAGCGCACCGGCACCGAAGGGCGCGGGATGCTCTCCAGCAATGCCCTGGTGTACGGATGTTGCGGATCATCCAGTATCCGCTCCGTCGATCCGTACTCGACGATGCGTCCGCGATACATCACCGCGATGCGTTCGCAGAGCTGACCGATGACGCCGAGGTCGTGGCTGATGAACAGCACGCCCATGCCGGTCTCGTCACGGAGGTTGCGGATGAGATCGAGTATCTGCGCCTGCACCGTGACATCCAGCGCCGTGGTCGGCTCGTCCGCGACGAGCAGGGTGGGATCAGCCGCGACGGCGATAGCGATGACGACCCGCTGACGCTGCCCGCCGGAGAGCTGATGAGGGTAGTAGCTCATGCGGTGCTCGGCATCCGGCATCTGCACGAGCTTGAGGATGTCGAGCGCTTTGGCGCGTGCCGTCTGCTTGTCGGCTACGCCGTGGATGAGCAGAACCTCGGCGATCTGCGCACCGATCCGCATGCAAGGGTTCAGCGCGGCCATCGGCTCCTGGAACACCATCGAGGCCCGCACCCCGCGCACCCGTCCCCAATCGCGTTCGGTGACGTCGTTCATCTCCGATCCTGCGACCGACATGGTGTCAGCGGTGACCGTCGCGGAGTCCGGCAGCAGACCCATCATCGCCAGGGCGACGCTGGATTTGCCGCTGCCGGACTCGCCGATGACGCCGACGATCTCGCCCTTGCGCACACGCAGCGAGACGTCGGTCACCGAGGGCGGTGCGCCACCGTAGGCGATGGTCAGACCCTCCACCCGGAGAGCGTCGGTCTCGGTGCTCATTGCACCAACCAGGCGGTGTCGAGCCCCGAGCGCGAATAGAACGCGTCGTTCTCGTAGCCCTGCAGCTTCCTGCTGTCCCAGACCTCGAAGTACACCGGGACCGCTGCCGGCACGATCTCGAGCACCTGCTCGGCGGCTTCCGTCGCGAGCTGGTCGACGAGGTCGGCGTACTCCTCGGGAGTGGCCGCGGCCTTCGCCTCGATCAGCAGCTGTCGCGCCTTCTCCGCATCCGGATTGCCATCCCAGTGGTTGTACACGCCTCCTGGGAGCAGCACGGGCTCGAGGTAGAACACCGCGGATGCACGGGGGCTGCCGGGAATCGCGACGAGATCGGTCCAGGTCTCCCCCGACGTGAAGATCGGTGCGATCTCCGACAGCGGGGTCGACTCGAGGTTCAAGGTGATGCCTGCTTCTTCGAGCTGCTGCTGCATCATCTCGTAGACGGGGTGGTGCGCGGCGGCAACATCGCCCATGTAGCTCAGCGTGATCTCGGGGTTCGGCTGGCCGGCCTCCTTCAGCAGCTTCTTGGCCTCATCGACATCCCGCGTGTAGTACGGCAGATCCGCGGCATCGGGAGCGCCGGGGTCGCCCGCAGGCGGAACGAACGAGACCCCGGCGTTGCCGAGCATCGCCGTGTCGACGAGCGCCTGACGATCGAGGGCGAGCGCGAAGGCACGACGCACATTGATGTCAGCGAGCGGACCGGCCTCCGGATTGATGTAGATCGCGAGGTTCTGCCGGAACGCGGCATCCCCCAGCGTGAATCCGGCCGACTCCGCCTGCTGCGCGAGGCTTCCGTCGATGAACGACGCGGCCTGCACGCTGCCCTGCTGTACGGCGGCGAGCAGCGTGTTCTCGTCGGGATAGAACTCGAAGACGATGGTGTCAAGATACGACTCCTCGCCCCAGTAGTCCTCGTTCTTCTCCATCGTGATGGACACGCCCTGCTTCCACTCCGTCACCTGATAGGCGCCGGTGCCTGAGCTGAGGGTCTGGCGCTCCTCCTCCGTGGCCCCGCCGTACGCCTCTTCACCGACGATGAGGAACGTCTGTCGAGCAGAGACCGCATCGAGGAAGGTGCCGTCCGGTTGGCTGAAGTGGAAAGTGACCTCGTGGTCGCCGGTCGCCTCCACGCTCTCCATGCTGCTGAGGTAGGTGGCGTTGCGGCTGCCGGCCTTGAGAGTCTCGAAGGAGTAGACCACGTCACCCGCGTCGAACGGGGTGCCGTCGGCGAACGTCACGTCGTCACGGAGCTGGAAGACCCAGGTCAGCTCGTCGACCTGCTCCCACTCCGTCGCGAGTGCCGGCTGGATGGTGCCGTCGTCGTCGCGGGTGAGGAGGGTGTCGTAGGCGATCGAGTCGATGACCTCGGCCGCGATGGCAGAGGCGACCATCGGGTCGATTCCGCCTGCTGACGGTTCAGCTGGCACACCCCACGTGAGGGTGCCTCCGGCGACGGGGTCGCCGGCCGGTTCTGCAGGGCCGGCAGCGTCGCCACCGCCGGAGGTGCAGCCGGTGAGTACCAGGACGGCCACGGCGGCGGCCGCCGCTCCCGTCAGGAATCTCTTGTTCATTGCTGACTCTCTTCTGTGTCGGTGTTTCGGGTTGGTGCTGTCTCATCGGTGCGGACAGACGTCTTGCGCGGTGCGCGGCGCTTCTTCACGCCGGTGAGGGAGAACGCCGGCTCGCGACGCGGGGCGAGCCAGTCCTGCAGTCCGTCGGCGAGCAGATTCCAGGCGGCGGAGAGCAGGATGATGACCAGCGACGGCAGGATGATCAGCAGCGGCTGCAACTGCATGAACCGGGTGAACTCGCTGATCATGCGGCCGGCCGACGGCTCTGGCGCCTGAACGCCCTGGCCGAGGTAGCTCAGCGCCGCCTCGATGAGCACGATCTGCGAGGCGACGGAGGCGAACTGCACGAACAGCGGGGTGAGCACGTTCGGCAGCAGGTGCTCCACGATGACGCGAGAGCCGCGGACACCGCTCAGCCTTGCGGCCAGCACGAAGTCGCGCTCGCGCATCGCGATGACCGGCGCCCTCATCACCCGGGCGAAGCCCGGCGCGAACACGAGACCGAGCGCGAAGATCAGGGGGATCGGACCGTTGCCGATGACGACGCCGACCACGAGGGCCACGAGGATCGCCGGCAATGCGAGCATGGCGTCCACGATGCGCATGATGACGGCATCCACCCATCCACCGACGTAGCCGGCGATGAGGCCGAAGGTCGTGCCTACCACCGCGCCGAGGAGCGCACCGGCGCCGGAGATGAACAGGCTCGTTCGCGCGGCGAGTGCGAGACGCGTGAAGGTGTCCCTGGCGAGATTGTCGGTGCCGAGGAGGTTCGATCCGCTCGGTCCCGACAGCGGTGTTCCTGCTGCGACGAACGGATCGTGCGGCGGCCAGAAGCTCATCCACCCTGCGAGGACGAGGATCATCATGAGGATGCCGGCACCGCTCCAGAACGAGGGGCCGAGCTTGACCCGGCGACGGCGGGTGCCTGCGGCTTTGACCATGGCGAGTTCACGGGTGACAGTCATCGTGCGTGCACCCTCACTCGTGGGTCGATCAGCGGATAGATCAGATCGACGATGAAGTTGATGAGCACGTAGACGGCTCCGATCAGGAGGACAGTGGCCTGGATTATGGGGTAATCGGATGAGCGGATGCCGGTGAGCAGCAGCGAGCCGACACCGGGGATCGCGAACACCGCCTCGATCACGACCGTGCCGCCGACGAGTGCCGCGAGCTCGATGCCGACCACTGTCGTCACCGGGATCAGCGCGTTGCGCAGGGCATGACGGCCGACCAGCCGACCAGGGGAGGCGCCCTTCGCGCGAGCAGTACGCACGAAGTCCTGACCCAGAGTGTCCAGCAGCGTCCCTCGCGTGTACCGGGCGATGATCGCGGCGAGCACGAGCCCGATGAGCAGCGCCGGCAGGATCAGCACACCGATCGCGCGAAGCGGATCGTTCGCCGCACCTGAGAACCCGACCAGTGGGAGCTTCAGCGTCAACGAGTTGACGAGGATCAGGACGGTGCCAAGGACGAAGGGGGGCGTGGCCAGGAGGACGAATGAGGTGCCGCGGACGATGTTGTCGCTCGGCCTCCGCCACCGGGTCGCGGCGAGGATTCCAGCGGGGATGCCCATGATCACCCCGAACACTGTCGCCATGACGGCGAGCATGAGGCTGATGGGCAACCGTGCGGCGAGCAGGCTCGACACGGATCCGGGGACGGTGATGGCGGCGCCGAAGTCACCGCGCAGCACACCGAACAGCCAGACGAAGTACTGCGTGATCCACGGGCGGTCAAGGCCCAGCTTGGTGCGGAGCGCATCCAGAGCAGCCGGATCGGGATTCGCCGGATCCGCGAACGCCGCCAGCGGATCGCCGGGAATGATGCGCACCATCGAGAAGACGAGCACCGAGAGCACGAACAGCACGAACAGCGAAGAGAGGATTCGCGTGAGGATATAGCGCGCCATTCAGCAGCTCTTCTCTGTCTCCGGTGACATAGCCGTCACCGTACTGCCGCAACCAGGGGAGGATAACGGTGCTTCAGCCCACGGAGCCGAGCCCTTCATGGGCGAAACCTCCATCGGCGTCAACGCGCCGTCGCCGGGGCGGCGAACATCGAGATGTCGTCGGTGGACTCTCCGTCGAGAGCGAGCTCGGCGAGGATTCTTCCGATGGCCGGGGTGAATTTGAACCCGTGCCCCGCGGCGAGCGCGACGATGACGTCTGGATGATCCTGCAGAGGACTCAGGATGAAACGCCTGTCGGGTGTCAGCGCGTACTGGCAGGTGACGGTGCGCATCTCCCCTCCGGCATCCGGAATCAGGCCGTGCACGAAATCAGCGAGCTGCGCGGTGAGTTCGGGAGACGGCACGTACGTGCGCTCTTGCGGCGTCATCCGGTTGAACGAGACATCGCGTGCCGCCTTGATCGTCGGCTCGCCATAGGTCGGGAACCCGTAGTAGCATTCCTCGTCCTCCCAGATCCAGACGGGGAATCGGTCACCGCCATGCTCCTCGGGCCGCGACGATTGGAAGTAGGTGACCTGCTCCTGCATGACATCCAGCGGGATGGCCGCGCCGAGCGGCTCGAGGAGCGCATTGGTCCAGGCATCCGCCGCGACGACGACCTTGCCCGCGCGGAAGTCGCCGTTCGCCGTGCGCACGATCACGCCACCGCCGTCCGGGACGAGTCCTTCGACGCGCGTACGGTCCCGGATGTCGGCACCGTGCACACGAGCGCGCATCTGCAGGGTGGCGACGGTGCGAGCGGCGTGCGCGATTCCGGTGTCGGCGGTGTAGACCGTCTCCACGCCTTCCGGCACCCGGAACTGCGGCCAGCGCGCCTGAACCTCGGCAGGACTGAGCAGTTCGTGCGGCACTTCGCATTCCTCGAGTGCCGCCGTGAAATCGGATGCCGAGTACGGGCCGGCGGTCGGGAGGAAGATCACTCCGCCGGTGATGGTCAGCAGCCGCTCACCGGACTCCGCTTCCAGGTCGGCCCAGTCACGGTAGGCGGACTGCGCGAGTCGCACGTACTGCGGTGCACCGTACGAGGTCCGGACGATCCGCGAGGTGTCGTGCGATGCGCCACGGACGTGTCCGAGGTCGTACTGCTCGAAGGCGACGACCTTCGCCCCGCGACGGGCGAGCTGATACGCGGCGGCGCTGCCGAGCGCGCCCATCCCGACGACGGCGACCTCGAATGATTCCATGACGCTTCATTGCTCCTTCTGCTGTTCGATTCACGCCAGTGTGTGGGAGCGCACGGCCGCTCGTATATGGATCGAAGACCCATGTTGAGTCGGTCTCGATAGGGAGGACGCACGGTGGGAGCGCGAAGATGACGCACATGGATCCGCCCCGTTTCGACGAGGTTTCCGATCGCCCTCTTCCAGCGAGCCGACCTCCCTCAGCCGTCCCTCAGTGGATGACCCAGGCGTCCTTCAGGTTGTAGCGCGATCCGTACGGGTCGGTCGTGTACCCCTGGAACGTGTCGGGGTTCCAGATCTCGAACTTCTGCGGAACGGCCATCGGGATGAGGATGAGCATCTGGTCGGCGACCTCGGTCGTCAGTTGCTCGATCAGATCGGCCTTCTCCTCGGCGTCGGAAGTGGCCTTCGCCTCGGCGAGCAGAGCCTTCGCGGCGTCGGCATCCGCGTTGCCGTCCCAGTGGTTCATCGCACCTGCGTCTGAGAGGAACGGGTCGAAGTAGAACGTCGGGTCGGCGCGGTAGCTCCACGGCAGCGAGACGAGATCGGTGAAGGTCTCGCCCGCCGTGAAGATCGGTGAGAGCTCAGAGGCGGGCGTGGCCTTCAGGTCGAGCGTGATGCCGGCCTCCGCGAGCTGCTGCTGCATCTGCTCGTAGATCGGATGCTGCGACTGCACGGCATCCGAGAAGTACGACAGCACGATCGTGGGGTTCGGCTGGCCGGCCTCGTCGAGCAGCTCCTTCGCCGCATCCACATCCCTGGTGTGGTTCGGCGTGTCCTCATCTACGCCTGGAGTCGCAGGGTCACCGGCCGGGACGACGAGCGACACCTCGCCGTGGCCGAGCATGGCGACATCCACGAGGGCCTGCCGGTCGAGCGCGAGCGATACGGCCTGGCGGACGCGCACGTCCGAGAGCGGTCCCGATTCCGGGTTGATGAAGATCGGCAGCGTCTGCGTGAAGGCGGGATCGCCCAGCGTGAAGCCGGCGCTCACGGCCTGGTCGGCGATGCTGCCGTCACCGAACCATGCGGCATCCGCAGTGCCCTGCTGCAACGCCGCCAGACGGGTCGCCTCGTCGGCGATGATCGGCATCTCGATCGCGTCGAGATACGGCTTGCCCTCTTCCCAGTAGTGGTCGTTCTTGGACAGCGTCATCGAGACGCCGTCCTCCCACGCGGTCAGCTGGAACGGGCCGGTGCCGAACGTCCGGGTCTGGCGCTCCTCCTCGGTGGCGCCGCCGTAGCCCTCGCGTCCGACGATCATGAACGTCTCGCGGTGCGCCACAGCGTTGAGGAAGGTGCCGTTCGGCTGACTGAAGGCGAAGGTCACGGTGTGCTCATCGTTCGCGGTCACCGACGACAGGCCGAGCAGGTAGGTCTTCTTGCTGGTCGTCGCCGCCTGGTACGTCTCGAAGGAGTAGACGACGTCATCGGCGGTGAACTCCGATCCGTCGGCGAACTTCACATCATCCCTGAGCGTGAACACGTACGTCAGCTCATCCGGCTGGTCGTACTCGAGCGCGAGTCCGGGTCGGATCTCACCTGATGCGTCGCGCGTCAGGAGCGTCTCGTAGGCCTGGTCCATGATGGTCTGGGCCGCGAGAGCTGTGGCGACCATCGGATCGACACCACCGCCGAGCGGCTGGATGTCGATCGCATATGTCGCCGTGCCGCCGGCGATGGGCTCGCCGCCCTCGCCGGGTCCGTCCTCGGCGGTGCCGGAGGAACTGCCACAGGCCGCCAGCACGAGGGTCAGGGCGGCGACGATGCCGAGCATGGGCAGGCGCAGGTGACGTTTCATCGCGATCTCCTTGGCGGGGCGGCGACTCTGCCTGGCCCCTGGTTCTCTGCGAGGTTAGCCGCGAGGAATCGACTGCAGACATGTCTGGCCGACCACAGTCGCCATCGCTTCAATGTCCGCGATCACATACTCTGCGATGCCTGCGGGACGCCGTATCGGCATCCCGCAGTTCAGCTGCCGGCTGCTTCTCGGATGCTGCGCCTGAGCCGCTCGAGACGCACGGCGGACTGCAGCCGGAATCGGAACTCGGGATCGCCCATGTCGCCGTGCAGCAGTGCGCGGACGCGCTCCAGCCGCTGCTGCACCGTGTTCGCGTGGATGTGCATCTGATCGGCCACGACAGCCCTGTTCTCACCGCTGTCGAAGTACGACGCGAGCGTGTCGAACAGCACGGTGCCGCGACGCTCGTCCCAGGCGATCACAGGGCCGACGACATCCGAGATGAATCGGGAGACGGTCTGCGGGTCGTGCGGGACGAGCGCGTGATACGGGGCGAACGCATCGGATGACACGGTCGTGCCCGTCACTCCGAGTGCAGGGAGGAAGTCGACGTCTGCAGTCAATCGCCTCACGATCGACGGGAGCTCTCCCGGGACGAGGTCGCGGACGACGGCGACCGCGAAGATGCTCGGTTCCCGCACTGCATCCGCCACGACACGACGCGCGCGCTCGGTGGCCGCCATCACATCCGGCGAGGTCCACGACACGACGATCCTGCGGTCGAGTTGAGCGACCAGTCCATCGTCGCCGACCGCGCGCTCAGCGACCGCGACCGCTGAGCCCCCGCCGAGACCTGCGAGCTCGATGAGCGTGCACCCGGTCAGGTGCGCCGGCGGCGCGATCAGCACATCGTCGGCGGATGCGCGCACGTCGCCGCTGAGCACAGACAGCAGCCACCGAGCCCTGTGCTCGGCACGTATCGCGGCGACCGCATCCTGTTTGAACGACACCAGAGCCGCCACGTGGGCCGCGCGTTCGAGCGTGCGCCGCGCCACGTCCTCCGGCAGGCCGTGCGGATCCTCGGCGATGATGGCTCCGAGCACGCGGTCGGCGCCGATGATCGCGGTGACCAGCCATTCGCTGCGCGCCGTGCTCACCTCGGACGCATGGCCGTTCTCGTGGCTCCGTCCGATCGCCGCCGTCAACGCGGACAGCGGTGGCAGATCGTCGAGCCCCGACGCCATGCCGGTGTCCAGCGGTCGCCCCTGCGCATCCAGCGCGAGCACTCTCCCGCCCAGACGCCGCGCGAGCGTGGCGACGATGTCGATGACCGTTCCACCCGAGATCACCGCACCGGTCAGCTCCTCATGGACGACGCCGGCGAGCTCCGTTGCGGCGAGGTTCCGCTCGAGTTCGCGATTGGCCTGCTCGGTGCGCTCCTTGGCGCTCTCGGCGTCGGCGAGCACCCGCGCGCTGTGCAGGACGGATGCGGCGTGGTCGGCGAACGCCGAGAGCAGCAGCACCTGCTCCGGCGAGAAATCGTGCGGGAAACGGTTGCACGCGAACAGGGCACCCAGCACTTCATCGCCGACCGCGAGCGGAACACCGAGGAAGGACACGAGGCCCTCGGCGCGCACTGCCGCATCGATCCGCTCGTCATGGGGAGCGTCGCTCATCTGCTCGTACTGCGCGACCCAGACCGGCTCCCTGGTTCGGGCGACAAGGCTCGCGAGTCCGTAGCCGGCAGGAACGAGCAGGTCTCGGAACTCCGGCGTCGCCGTGCCCTTGGAATGCCGCACGCGAAGCTGCCCGGATCCGGTCTCGAATTCGGACAGGTACGTGACGTCGGTGCCCATGAGTTCGTGCGCGCGCTCGACCAGTCGCTGCAGAACCTCGTCGACATCCTGCAGCCGCACCAGCTCCCGTGCGGTGGAGAACAGCGCCTCGAGTTCTGCGGCGCGACGCCGAAGCCGCGCCTGGGTCAGCTGCGCGTTGCGCAGCTGACCGAGCAGCGCACGGCCGTCGGCATCCGCGAGCATCCGTCGCAGATCTTCGGGGATCTGTCCCGGCTCCGCCGTTGCCGCGGTCAGCACCGCCGAGGCGACCTCGATCGAGTCGCCGGTGATCTGCGCGTCCACGGACTCATCCTCTCCGCACTCGGCGACCGCAGCGATACGGGCGCGCTGTTCGGATTCTAGAGCGTGGCCGAGGGGAATGCGGGCGCCCGCCGCTGCGCGAACGCGGCCAGACCCTCACGCGCATCATCGCTGTCGAACGCCTGCTGGCCGAGCACCGCCTCGCGCCGGAACGCGTCGGGGTACGGCAGATCGGCGAGTTCGCGCACCGCGCGCTTCACGGTGGCCATCGCCGCACGGCTCCTGCCGAGCAGATCCTCGGCGACCGCGTGGGCGGCGCTGGTGAGCGACGCGGGAGCGACGACGCGGTTGATGAGACCGTAGCGTTCCGCCGTAGCCGCGTCGATCGGCTCGCCGCGCAGCATCAGATCCATCGCGAAGGCGTACGGGATCTGCCGGGTGAGCCGTACGAGCGTGCCGCCGGCCGGCACCACGCCGACCCCCGTCTCCGGGAGAGCGAAGGATGCGTCGACCGAGGCGATGCGGATGTCTGTGGAGAGCATGATCTCGAACCCCCCGCCCAGGCAGAGGCCGTTGATCGCAGCGATCACCGGCTTGTCCAGGCGGGAGTGCTTCTGATGCGCGGCATCCCATTCGCTGATATCGAAACGCCCGTCGGTGAGCGCGGGGATCGACTCGCCGAGGTCCGCGCCGACGCAGAAGGCGCGCTCCCCCGCGCCGGTGAGGATCGCGACGCCGATCCGTGGATCGTCACGCACCTCCGCGAAGGCCTCTCCGAGCTGTTCGTACATCGCGAGAGTCAACGCGTTGAGCTTCTCAGGGCGATCGATCGTGATGACCGCGACAGCGCCGTCCCGCTCCAGTGCGATCCGGCCCATCAGATCGTTCCCGCCTCGCGCAGTGCGTCGATCTCCGTCTGCGTCAGCCCCACGAAGTCACGCAGGATGTCGGTGCTGTGCTCGCCCTTGTCCGGCGCGAGACCGCGGGCGCGTGGCGGTGTCCGATCGAGTTTGACCGGCGAGCCGAACGTGCGCAGCATCCCGTAGCCGTCGTACTCCACATCCACGACCATGTCGCGGGCCGCGATCTGCGGATCCCCCACTACCTCGCTGATGTCCTTGACTGCGCTCAACGGCACCAGGTCTCCCGCGATGCCTTCCAGCTCCGCCTTCGTCCGGCCCGCGAACCAGCGCTGGACCATGGGTTTTACCTGCTCCTGGTACACGTCCTCCCTGAACCGCGCGCCCATGCTCTGCAGGTCGGGATGCTCGTCGTACTCCCCCGGCTCACCGAAGATGTCGCACGAGATCTTCCAGAACTTGTCCGTGTAGCCGCCGAAGAAGACGAACCCGTCCTTGCACGCGAACAGCTCATAGGGGCGGACGAACGGATGCTGATTGCCCAGCGGCTCCGGAATGATGCCCTCCGTCGTGTACGAGACGACGGCGTTCTCGGTCAGGGTGAGCACGGAATCCTGCTGCGAGATGTCCACCAGCTGACCTTCCCCGGTGTGCTCGGCATGGCGGAGCGCCGCGAGCACTCCGATCACCCCGTACAGGCTCGCTCCCAGGTCGCCGATGATCGTCCCGATGCGGGTCGGCGCGCCACCGGCCGGACCGTTCATGGACCAGAGCCCCCCTGTCGCCTGCGCACTGTTGTCGTACGCGGGCCTGGTCCGGTACGGCCCGTACTGTCCGTACCCGCTGAGCGCGGCGTACACGAGTCGGGGATTCACCTCGCGCAGGCGTTCGTAGCCGAGACCGAGCCGGTCCATGGTGCCAGGGCGGAAGTTCTCCACGAGCACGTCGGCCTTCGCGACCAGACGCTCCAGAACGCTCTTGCCCTCAGGATGACGCATGTTGACGGTGAGACCGAGCTTGTTGCGGTTGTACTGCGCGAAGAAGCCGCTGAAAGGATCGGCGTCCTCGCGCTCCAGCATCGGCGGGAAGGTGCGGGTGTAGTCGGGGTCGTCTGGATGCTCGACCTTTATGACGGTGGCGCCGAGGTCGGCGAGGATCATCGAGCAGTACGGCCCTGCCACGACGCGTGTGACGTCGACGACGACGATGCCGGCGAGCGACCCTGGCGCCGCATCGAATCGGCCGAGGCTGTTCAGCCATGTGCGTGTCTCATCGTCGATCATCGAGCGTCTCCTCCTGCGGTTCCTGCGGTTTCTTCGACTTCTTCGGTCTCGTCCGTGTTCTGCCCGGCGGGGTAGCCCGCGTCCGTGTCGCCGCGACGCCGGTTCAACATCTGCAGGAGCGTGGAGGCGATGAGGGTCACGACACCGGCGACCACCATGTAGAGGGCGATCGCCCATGAGCCTCCGTCGAACACATCGAGCAGCTCGAGGTAGATCATCGGGACGAATGCGCTGCCGACGATCGTGCCGATCCCCAGCGCCAGCGACATTCCGGTGTAGCGGATGCGCACATCGAAGGCCTGGGCGTAGAGCACGCCCATCGTGCCGTAGGTGGCGCAGAAACCGACCGTCGTGGCGATGTACGCGACGTACGCGGCGACGAGGCTGCCGGTGTCGATCAGCCAGAACGCGGGGAAGGCGAGCACGATCGAGATCACGGTACCGATCGCGAAGACGCGCCAGACGCCGTGCCGATCCGCCAGCCAGCCCGCGAGGGGGAGGCCGATGAGAGCGAGGACGGAGCACACCGTGGCGATCGCGAGCATCTCGGACTGCTCGTGTCCGATGAACTGCGTGCCGTAAGTGAGGCTGAACGTGAACAGCATGTAGAACACGGCACCGATCACGGCGAAGCTGAGGGCGGCGAGTACGACCTGCGCCAGGTGCGTCTTCAGCGTCTCCCACAGCGGCACCCGCACCTCGCGCCCTGAACGGCGCACAGCCTCGAACTCGGGAGTCTCGGTGATGCGCAGGCGGATGAAGAGGCCGACCAGCACGAGCACCGCGCTGATCAGGAACGGCACTCGCCAGCCCCAGCTCTGGAACGCGTCGCCGGGCAGCGCCACCAGCGGTATGAAGATCAGCGTCGACAGCGTCAGCCCGAGCGCAAGACCGACCTGCGGGAAGCTGCCGAGGAAGGCCCGCCTGCGCGGCGATGCGTGCTCGACGACCAGGAGCACCGCACCGCCCCATTCGCCGCCGAGCGCGAAGCCCTGGATGAAGCGCAGCAGCATCAGCAGCAACGGCGCCGCGACGCCGAGCACGGCATACGTCGGCAGGAGCCCGATGGCGAACGTCGCGGCTCCCATCGTGACGAGCGAGACGACCAGCATCCGTTTGCGTCCGATCCGGTCACCGAAATGGCCGAACACGATCGACCCGAGGGGCCTGCCGAAGTACCCCACGGCGATGCCGCCGAAGGCGAGGATCGTGCCGACGAGCGGATCGAAGTCGGGGAAGAAGAGCGCGTTGAGGATGAGTGCGGCGGCCGTCGAGTAGGCGAAGAAGTCGAACCACTCGACTGTGGTGCCGATGACGCTCGACGCGACGATCGTGCGAATGCCAGGGGCCGGCTTCTCCGCCGCCATGTCGTGTTCCGCTGAGGTGCTCATCTCGATCCGTTCCGCGTCGTCGACGGTGACGACTGCTCGGTCGATACTCGCATCGGCGTTGCACGCTCAGATATGTTCGTAGTGACACATCTGACCCGTACTACATATGTCCCGCGCCCATGCATCGCAGATGCGCCCTCACGACCTGCGATCTCCGCGCCGCAATGTTTCCCCAGGTGTCGCTCTCACTTCTCCGCAGCACGCAGTCGACCTAACCTTGCGTGAACAGTCCAGAGAATCAGGAGATCATCGTGTCCACCCCGCTGCACCGCCGCTCACCCCTCGAGGTGACGGAGCGTGCGGCGTGCATGTGCGACCACGGTGATGTGTGCTCCTCATTCGCGCCGGGGCATGCCCTGCATCTGATTCAGGCGCGCCTCGCGTCGGCGACGCCGAGCGATTGGATCGACGGCATCGTCGACCATGCGGATGCCGTCACCGGCGAGCTGCGAGTTCGCTCGCTCGACGGCGATACGCGGTCGATCTGGAATGCATCGGGTGCCGCGCTCGAGGCGCCGGAGGGCACGCCAGTGGCTCTGCACTCGCGGTACAACGTGCTCTCCGTCGGGCGCGCGCAGTTCAACGTCGCCGTCGGCTGAACAGCCCAGCGGCCGCGTCAGACGGTCAGCTCAGGCGGTCGCCATCATCATGTTCTTCACGTCCATGCAGGCATCCATGCACGCCTTGCAGGACTGCGCGCACATCTTGCAGACCTCGCTGTGCGCCGCGTGCTCCATGCACTCCTCCATGCACATCTGACACATCGCGATGCAGGCGTCCAGCATCGCCATCGTCACCGCCGGCGTCATCCCCTGCATCCGCATCATCGACCGCATCATGGTGTTGCACATATCGGCGCAGTTCATGCACGCCGGCGCGCAGTCCATCATCTGCGTGGAGCAGACCGTGCAGGCCTGCTCGCATGCTGCGCAGGCATCCATGCACGCCTGCATGACCGCCATGTCCATGGCCGCCATTCCCGGCATCGCCTTCATGTCCGCCGACATGGCACCCATCATCATCGAATCCATCGCGCACCGCTTTCATCAGGGCTTTCGCCGTCGAGAGCGGGCAGGGGGCCCGCCTGCGGCCAGCGTAATCCTGTTCGGCGCAGGCGTCGATGGCTGAACGCTGATCGCTCACGGATCCGCCCCGGCCACTCCGCCAGGGCGTAGTCTCGTCACCGTGCCAGCCTTCTCGTCGATCCAGCGGCTCGTCATCACCATCGCCGTCCTCGCGTCTTTCGTCACCTTCCTGGACGGCACCGTCGTCACCGTCGCTCTTCCTGCGATCAAGGACGAACTCGGCGGCGGCATCACGACCCAGCAGTGGGTCGTCGACGCATATCTCATCACGCTCAGTGCCCTCATCCTGCTGGCCGGCTCCCTGTCCGATGCGTATGGTCGCGTGCGCATCATGCGCATCGGACTCATCGCCTTCGGCCTCGCGTCGGTCGCAGTGGCCGCCGCACCAGAGCCGCTCACGCTCATCATCGCCCGCGCCCTCCAGGGGGCGGCCGGCGCGCTGCTCGTGCCGAGTTCGCTCGCGCTCATCATGGCGACCATGCGTGGCGAGCTGCAGTCGCGGGCGATCGGCGTGTGGACCGCTTTCACGACAGGCGCGCAGATCGCCGGGCCTCTCCTCGGCGGCCTGTTCGTCGACCTGCTGTCCTGGCGGTTCGTGTTCCTCATCAACGTCATCCCGATCGGGATCACGCTGTTCCTGCTCGCACGACTGCAACTGCCCGATCAGCCGCGCGGTGCGCGCGTGGACTGGTGGAGCGGGATGCTGTGCGCGGTCGGTCTCGGCGCGGTGGTGTTCGCCCTCATCGAGCAGCCCAACCTCGGCTGGTCCTCACCCGCGATCTGGCTGCCCGGTGCGATCGGCGTCGCGCTTTTCATCGCCTTCCTGGTGCGCCAGCCGCGCTCGCCCGCACCGCTGATGCCGCTCTCCCTCTTCAGCGCCCGCAACTTCGCCTGGGGCAACCTCGCCACGCTGTTCATCTACGCCGCCCTCTCCCTCAACGGGTTCGTGATCGGCGTCTATCTGCAGGAGGGCGCAGGGCTCTCGGCGACTGCGGCAGGCCTCGCGAGCTTGCCGATCACGATCCTGATGATCCTGCTCAGCTCGCAGGCCGGATCTTGGGCGGGCAGGCTCGGACCGCGTCTGTTCATGACCGTCGGGCCATTGCTGATGGCGGCCGGCGCTCTGCTCCTGCTCACGGTCGCAGACGACTTCAGTTACTGGTGGCAGGTACTCCCCTCGATGATCGTCCTCGGGCTCGGCCTGTCCCTCACGGTCGCACCGCTCACCTCCGCCGTCCTCGGGGCGATCGACGAGAACCGCTCCGGCATCGCATCCGCCGTCAACAACGCCATCTCCCGCGTCGCGGGCCTCATCGTCGTCGCCATGCTGTCGACGATCGTCGGCGGCGCCCTCGACCTCGACGGCTTCCACAACGCCGCATGGGTGACGGCGGCCCTGATGGCGCTCGGCGGAGTCATCTCGTGGATCGGGATCAGGCGCGTGCCGGCGCAGCCCGTGGACGCCGAAGCCCCGCTCAGGCCATGAACGGCCGCAGATCAGGGTAGCCCGTGGACGCCCAGGCGGGTGAGCTGAGTCGTCTAGCTGCGCTCCATGCAGACCAAGCGCTCCCGCGCCTCCCATGACGGCACCCGAGTGAACCCACGTGATTCGTAGAGCCGGATCGGATCCGGCCTCCAGTCCCAGACGGAGAGCCGGATCGTGCCGGGGGTGATCGCGATCGCGGCTTCGAGAAGCGCCGAACCCACGCCGCGCCCCCGAACGCCGGGGTCTGTCCACAAGCGCTTGAGTTCGGTTGCTTCGTCGCCGGGTTTCACCACGACGACGCCGACGACTCGACTGTCGAGCTCGGCGACCAGCACGTGTGATCCTGCGTACGCGAGGGCGGGGTCGTCGGCTTCACCGCGGTAGGCAGACGGGAGCGCACCGTGCTCGGTCGGCTGCGCAAGACCGCGCTCGACCTTCTCATGCTCCGTGTGCAAGAGATACGTGCGCACCAGGTCGCCGACGACTTCGCCATCCGGCCCGTCCAAGACTGCGATACGAATTTCGGGAGGCTGTGAAGATTGCGTCGGCACGTCTCGATTCTTCCAGAGGCCGACAGTCCGAAGGGTATCGCGAGGGCCGAAACGTGGTGGCGACGATCAGTCGACCGCCTCCACCTCGATGACCAGTGCGGATGCCGGAGCGAGCAGCGGGGTGCGCACTCCGACCTGAGACAGGAGCGAACCGGGGAGCACGACCTCGCCCGCCGCTGTCCACGGCACTGGTTCCACGTCGAGGAAGCGCGCGGCGGTGAGTGCGGGAAGCACACGTACGCGATACGTCGCGGTCTGATCCAGACCGGGCAGCCGCAGCGCCGGCGGCACCGCCCACTCCCCCGATGACTCTCTGGTGAGCCGGTAGAGTGCGCGCGCTCGGTCTGCGGAGACCACACCCGTGAGCACAGCTCCCTCGTCCGACGTCTCACCGTGCACGAGCTCCCCCGTGTGCATGAGTTCACGCAGCCGCTTGTACTCCACGATCCAGGCGCTGAGCTGGTCGCGTTCCTCCGCGGAGAAGCGCGTGATGTCGGTCTCGATGCCGGCCGAGGCGAACAGCGTCGTCGCCATCCGGAATCGCAGGTCGGTCACCCGGTCTGTCGTGTGCGCTCTGGCGGGGCCCACATGGCTGCCGATGAGCTCGGGCGGAAGCAGCAGTTCCGTCCACCGTTGAATCCGCGAGCGCTCGACCGGATCATTCGTGTCGGATGCCCACACTCTGTCCGTGCGTTCGAGGATGCCCAGATCCACGCGTGCACCACCAGAGGAGCATGATTCGATCTCGACCGACGGGTGCCGACGACGCAACTCGTCGAGAAGCGCATAGACCGCCCTCGTCTGAGCATCCACGCCCGCCGATCCGACGTGGACCGCTTCGAGAAGATCTCGATTGTGATCCCATTTCAGATACTCGATCGGATAGCCGCTCAGCAGCGCGTCGAGCCGTTCCAGCAGCCACGTGGCGACTTCGGGTCGTGCGACGTCGAGCACGTACTGGTTGCGCCAGGAGCGGGTACGGTGCCCGCTGGGTGCGAGCAGCCAGTCGGGATGCGCCCTGGCGAGGTCGGAGTCGAGGTTCACCATCTCCGGCTCGACCCACAGTCCGAAACCCATTCCCCGTGCGCGCACATGATCGACGATCGCATCCAGCCCATCCGGCCACACGGCAGGATCCACCAGCCAGTCCCCCAGCCCGGCCCTGTCGCTGCGTCGCCCGAGGAACCACCCGTCATCGAGAACGAACCGCTCAACGCCGATGTCTGCAGCCGCATCGGCCAGCGCGACGAGCGGACCGAGGTCATGCGCGAAGTACACCGCCTCCCAGGTGTTGAGCACAACCGGACGATCCGTCTGCGGGTGGCCTGCACGCGCGCGCAGCGAGCTGTGGAAACGCGAGGAGATACCATCCAGACCGGCATCGCTCCATGCGAACCAGGCTGTCGGTGAGGCAAAGGACGCACCGGGCGCCAGCACGATCTCGCCCGGCCGTAGAAGTTCACCCGCCCCGAGAACGCTGCGCCCCTCAGGAAGACGGTCCGTGCGATAGACGGCGTCCCCGCTCCACGCGAGATGCACGCCCCACACTTCACCGTTGCGGTCGCCGAACCCGGGCGTTCCCGCGATGGCGATCAACGGAGCGTCGTGCCCCGTGCGGCCACGACGCGACTCGCGAGCATGGCTCCCCATCACGATCCCACGGCGCTGCGGCGTGCGTTCACGGGTCCAGCGGCCGCCGAAATCGAGCAGCTCCGTCGCGCGCTCGGCGAGGGGCAGCGTGGCCTCGAGTGCGGCGAGACCGACGGTGGATGTGCCGCTGTTCTCGATGCGATGATCGATGCGCAGCACACCGGCCCCATCGAGACGAAAACCGCTGTTCAGCACGAGCCCGTCCGCCTCGGCGCGAAGCGTGAAGCCGTGCTCGTCCATCTCGCTGGCGACGACGCGCCATCCGGGCAGCAACGGCGCCCCATCGGATGTTCCTGCGAGTCCGGGCCTTCCCGACCAGCCGTCACGTTCGGTCGGGAGGATCGTGAGCGGCCACGGCACGTCGAGCGCGCTTGCGGAGACCTGTCTCGCCATTGCCACGTCCAGTGAGGCGAGCGCATCCGCGGAGACCGCACCCGGGTCTGCACCCCAGTGCAGTACTTCCGGCAGTCCCTCTTCTCGGAAGGCGACGATGAGCGCAGAACCCGCGCTGTGGAACCGCGAAACAGTCACAGGAGATCCGCCTGGTGTGCGCTCGGCGAATTCCAGCATCGGAACATGAACAGGGCCTCCGTCTCGACGGCATCGTCGTCAGAGACAGATTGTCGCCAAAGCGAGTGTTTGTCAAATGCTGAAACAAAGTTGGGTCATGTGAGCATCGCCCGAATGGCAAGCCCACCACCCGCGCGCGCCCACTCCGAGAAGTCCCAGGTGCGCACATCGAGGTCGACGGGTGCGGCCTCCCTGTCCAACCGCTCCTCGAGCGCCGCTCGCACGGCGTCGCCGGCGAGCTCGACCACCGCTATGCCGTCACCGGTGACGACGACCTTCTGCGGATCGACGAGATTCACCACGCCTGCGGCGAGAACGCCCAACGCGCGCCCCGCATCAGCGAAGACCGCGAGGGCGATCGGGTCACCGCCGCGTGCCGCCGCCACGACGCCGGGATAGTCCACGCCCGGCTGGCGATATGCGCCCACGATGGCGTCGTTCACGAGCACACTGGATGCGCACCCACGGTGCCCGAGACCGCAGTGCGGGCCTGCCTCATCGACGATGGTGTGACTGATCTGGCCCGAACGGCTGTGGGCGCCTTCAACCAGCTTCCCGTTGACCACCAGCCCGCATCCGATTCCGACCCCGACCGTGAGGAGCGCCATGTCGTCGAGCCCTGCTCCCGCTCCGAACCAATGCTCGGTCGCGGTCAGTGCCTGGACGTCATTCTCGACGGCGCAGGCCAATCCGGTCGCCTCGGTGACGAGCGCCCCCAACGGCACCTCCGACCATTCCAGGAACGCCGACTGCTCCACCACAGCGCCCTCCGATCCCTGACTCACGCGACCGGCGATCGCGATTCCGATCGACGTGAGCCGCGGGAACTCCGCCGCGAACCCGCGGGCGACATCCGCGATCTCGGCGACGACGTCCACGACTTCCTTCGATGACAGAGGGCGCTCCGCCGACGCGACGATCGAGGCGGAGAGGTCAGTGACCACGGCGTAGAGGCGATCCCCCGTGAGCTTGACGCCGAGGAAGTGCCGCGCATTCGCTCTGAGTGTGAGCATCTCGGACGGGCGCCCGGTCGACGCCATGAGCCTCGTCTCACCCTCGGCGAGCAGCCCGCCGTCGACGAGGACGCGCGTGATGCGCGTCAGACTCGCACGGGACAGATGCAAGCGCCTGGCCAGCTCCGCACGAGGCAGGGCACCATGAATGAGCACTTCGAGGAGCGCGGCACGCATGGCCGGCGTCATGTTGTCGATCTCGACGTCTTCGTCCACGCTGTCGATTTCGTCCACGCTGTCGATGAGATCGTCGCCATCGTCAGTCATCTTCGCCACTCTTCCCGGCTCACCTTTGTCACACTGCTAAACATACTGTCTTGTGCTCGGTCTAGCGCGCTGGAAGAATCACACTACACATCGGGCGCCGCCCGCCATCTTCCATCCGAGATCACCGAGGATCCGCCGTGCCCGCTACACGCCCAACCGAGATCATCTGGCGCGCCCCGCGCATCACCCTCAGCTTCGCCGCACCGACCGACGGGCCTGTCTCGGTGCTGTCCCTCCGACCGGCCGACTCGCCGGCTCCCGCACCCGTGCTGGCGCCGGGCCACGGCGAGCAACCGCTCGTGGAGCTCACGGCGTTCGGGCATGGGCGCTTCCCCGGCAGTTTCCGCCACGTCGATACGATCATCGGCCGCACTCTGCGGTACGTCTCGCATCAGGAATCAGCGCGCGCGGGATGGCATGAACTGCGCATACTTCAGGAGGATCCCGCCCTGGGCGTCCGAACGAGCAGTGTGTTCGAAGCGCACGAATCGGCGACCGCTGTTCGCACCTGGACCGAGGTCACGGTCGACTCGGATCTCACTCTCGATGCGGTGTCGAGTTTCGCGACGGGATCATTCCTCGCCGACGCCGGAGTGGCATCCGTCGACCGTCTTCTGCTCGCTCATGCGGACAACGACTGGATCGCCGAGAGTCGGTGGCGCGTCGAGCCGCTGCGCACGGCTGGACTCGCCGATGTCGGACGCGCGGCGCACCATCATCAAGCGCCGCGCACACGGATCTCGCTCGGCAATCGCGGATCGTGGTCGAGCGGCGAGAAGGTGCCGACTGCCGCCATCGCGGCAGACGATTCCGGCTACTCGCTCGCCTGGCAGATCGAGCACAACGGCCCCTGGCTCTCCGAGATCGGCGAGAACGGCCACGGTGCGTATCTGCTGCTCACAGGTCCCACCGATCAGGAGCATCAGTGGAGCGTGCGTCTGCGGGACGGCGAGACGTTCGTCTCGGCACCCGCGTCCGTCGCCGTCGCCCTCGGCTCGGCAGAGGACGCCCTGCGAGCCCTCACCCAGCAGCGTCGCGCGATCCGCCACCGGCGCCCAGCCGATAATGCCCTTCCCGTCATCTTCAACGACTACATGAACACGCTCATGGGCGACCCCACGACGGAGAAGCTCCTCCCCCTCATCGACGCAGCGGCCGACGCCGGAGCCGAGTACTTCTGCATCGATGCCGGGTGGTATGCCGACGGCCATTGGTGGGACGGCGTCGGCGCCTGGGAGCCGTCGCTGCGCCGCTTCCCCGGTGGCATCGCCGAGGCGACGGCGTACATCCGCACCCGCGGCATGGTCCCTGGGCTCTGGCTCGAACCGGAGGTCATCGGCGTGCGCTCACCGCTCGCCACGACGCTCCCCGACGATGCGTTCTTCAGTCGCGGCGGTGTGCGCATCCGCGAACACGGGCGGCACCTCCTCGATCTCCGCCATCCCGCCACCCGTGCACACCTCGACGGCGTCATCGACAGGCTCGTCGAGGAGTACGGCGTCGGCTTCATCAAGATGGACGAGAACACGATGACGGGTCCTGGCACCGACCTCGGCGGCCTCGCGCCGGGGCAAGGCCTGCTCGAGCATGCCCGAGCATTGCTCGACTGGCTCGACGGAGTGCAGGCCAGACATCCTGCACTTCTCATCGAGAACTGCGCCTCGGGGGCCATGCGCATGGACTACGCGATGCTCTCGCGACTGCACCTGCAATCGACATCCGATCAGCAGGATCCGGTCGCATACGCGTCGATCGCGGCCGCCGCCCCCGCCGCCATCCTCCCTGAGCAGGCCGGGAACTGGGCGTACCCGCAGGCCGGGATGAGCGACGAAGCGCGCACATTCGCACTCGTGAACGGTGTGCTGGGGCGCATGTACCTGTCCGGCTACCTCAACCGGATGTCCGCACTCGAGCGCACCAGCGTCCGCGAAGCGGTCACTGCGCACAGGACCGTGCTCACCGACATCCGCGAACGGCAGCCGATATGGCCCCTCGGCCTGCCCGGCTGGTCCGATGAATGGCTCGCACTGGGATTGCAGCGACAGGACGACGCGTACGTGTCCGTGTGGCGTCGCTCGGGCGCCGATTCTGCGACGCTGTCGCTGCCCTGGGCGCTCGGGCGCGACATCGCGGTGGAAGCGTTCTTCCCGACCGAGGTCGGCACGTGGTCGTGGAGCTGGGATCGCTCGGCCGGTGCACTGCACGTGACGACAACGACGGACGAGCCCTCGGCCAGGGTGCTGCGCGTTCGTGTCGAGTAGGTGGAGAAGAGCCGGCCGCGAGGTCAGGCCTTCGCCGGCTCGCGCGCTCCTTCCCATTCCCCGGTGAAGTGGTTGAAGCACACCGAGTTGTCGAGCAGGGACCGGTCCGGTGCACCCTCACCACTCACGATCTTGCCGATGCGCTCCGGATCCGGAGCCGCGGTCGCCAGCAGTCGCGTGTATTCGTGGTGCGGGTCGAGGATGACGGCATCCGCGGGGCCGCGCTCGACGACACGTCCCTTGTAGAGCACGAGGATCTCGTCGGAGAAGTGCCTGGCGGTGGCCAGGTCATGCGTGATGTACAGCACGGCGAGGTCGTCTTCGCGCTGCAGGCGGCCGAGCAGATTGAGCACATCCAACCGGATCGAGACGTCGAGCATGGAGACGGGTTCGTCGGCGAGGACCACCTGCGCTCCGGGAGCGAGAGCTCTGGCGATCGCCACGCGCTGCCGCTGCCCGCCCGAGAGCTCGTGCGGTCGACGAGAGGTGAACGACTCGTCGAGGCCAACTCGCGCGAGCATCTCGAGCACTCGCTCGTGCGTCTCATCGGCACCGCGCGTGACCCTGTGGATCTGCAGAGGCCGGGATATGTGGTGCTCGATCGAGTGGAAGGGGTTGAGCGAGGCGAACGGATCCTGGAAGACCATCTGCACGTGCCGACGGTAGTGACGGGAGGGCACGGGCGAACCGTCCTCCCGTCTCGCGTCGATGCCCCCTGACGTCGGAGTCTCCAGCTTCGACAGGATCCGCGCGATCGTCGATTTCCCCGACCCCGATTCCCCGACCAGCGCGATTGTTCGTCCGGGGAGAAGATCGAAGGAGACACGGTCGACCGCACGGAAGCGCTTGCGGCGCAGGCCCTCGCGAATGCTGAACTCCTTGACGAGATCTCTGACTTCCACACGAGTCATGCGCTCGCCTCCTCGTTGTCGATACCGGTGCGGATGAACGAGCCGCGTGATCCGCTGAGGCTCGGGAACGAGCCCAACAGCTTGCGGGTGTACTCGTGGTGCGGATCCTGGTAGATGTCGTCCGCGTCGCGAAGCTCGACGATCTCACCACGCAGCATCACGGCGATCCGGTCACTGATCTCCAACAGCAGCGGAAGGTCGTGAGTGATGAAGACGACGGCGAAGCCGAGCTCGTCGCGCAGCCGAACGATCTCCCGCAGGATGTCGCGCTGCACGACGACATCGAGCGCGGTCGTCGGCTCGTCCATGATCATGACATGCGGTTCGAGGATCATCGCCATGGCGATCATCACACGCTGCCGCATGCCGCCGGACAGTTCATGCGGGAACGATGTCAGCCGCGACGGGTCGACGCCGACGCGGCGCAGTGCATCGGCCGCGCGCTCTCGCCGCTCCGTCCTGGTCATGCCAGGGCGATGTGCTCGAAGCACATCCTCGAGCTGCGCGCGAACACTGATGACCGGGTTGAGCGCGTTCATCGCTCCCTGGAACACCATCGACAGCTTCGACCAGCGGAAGGCGCGCAGCTCGTCGTCGGCGAGCGCGAGCAGGTCGACATCGAGACCGTCGCGGTCGTGGAAGGTGACACTGCCACTGGCGATGCGCGCCGGTGGCCGGTGCAGCCGGTTGATCGCGTAGGCGAGCGTCGTCTTGCCGCAACCTGATTCACCTGCGAGGCCGAGTATCTCCCCGGCCGCGAGCTGGAACGTCGCACCGGACACCGCCGTCACCGGCGGATCGACCTCGTAGACGACCGACAGGTCCTCGACGGTGAGCACAGTGCGACGCTCTGAGTTCTGTCGTCCCTCTTCTGCGAGGGCGGTCGAAGCGTTCATCGGGATTTCTTCTCCATCCCGCGCGCCGAACGCCGCGCACGACGGGCTCGGCGCGCGTGCAGTCGCACAGTCTTGAGCTTGGGGTTGATGATCTCGTCGATCGAGAAGTTCACGAGAGACAGGCCCATGCCGAACAGGGCGATCACGAGCCCTGGTGGGACGAACCACCACCACGCTCCGAGCGAGAGCGCGAACCCGTTCTGCGCGTAGAAGAGCATGGTGCCGAGCGTCGACGAGTTGGAGGCGCCGAGCCCGAGGAACGAGAGACCCGCCTCTCCGAGGATGGCGGCGATCACGGCGAACACGAATTGCGAGGCCAGCACTGGCAGCAGGTTCGGAAGGATCTCGACCACGATGACGCGCCAGGCACGCTCACCGGCGACCTTCGATGCGTCGACGTAATCGCGGCTCCGGATCGACAGGGTCTGCGCGCGAAGTACGCGTGCGGACCCCGCCCAGCTCGTGATCGCCAGGACGACGGCGATGGTCCAGAGCCCGCGAGCCTCTGCAGGGACGAAACCGGAGATGACGATGACGAGCGGGAGTCCTGGAATGACCAGGAAGACGTTCGAGAGGAGGGAGAATGCTTCATCTGCGAATCCGCCGATGTACGCGCCCAGGATTCCGAAGAACGCCGAGAGCACGGTCGCGAGCACCCCGACGATGAGTCCGATCTCGAGAGAGCCGCGCGTCGCGATCGCCAGCTGGGCGAAGACGTCCTGCCCGGTCTGCGTGGTGCCGAGGAGATGTTCGGCGGACGGCCCGGTCAGCCCGATGTCGCGGATGACGGTCGGATCCGTGGTGAAGAACGGGGCGACGAGACCGAAGAGGGCGATCCCGACGACGAGGAAGAGTCCGAACGCGAGCCACGGTGTCAAGGTGGGGAGCATCTGCCGGAGCGCCGAACGAGATCGGCGAGCACGCCCGCTCCGCTCCCGCGCCGCGCGTGTGACGATGGTCTCGGTCGCGTCTGCGAGCGAGTTCCCCTGTGGAGGTGCGATGTTGGTCATGACGATCAGCTCCGAGCGCGCGTACGCGGGTCGATGATTCCGTAGAAGAGGTCGACGATGAGGTTCGCCCCCAGGACCGCGACGGTGATGAAGAGGAATACCCCCTGCATGAGCGCGTAGTCGTTGTTCGTCACTGCGGAGAGCAGCTTCGAGCCGATGCCGGGGTAGGAGAACACCTGCTCGGTGACGATCGACCCCGACACGACGAACCCGAGCGACATCGCGAATCCGGCGATCGATGGCAGCACCGCGTTGCGCGCGGCATATCCGCGCAGGATCCGACCGTTCGAGAGTCCCTTGGCGTGGGCGGTGAGGATGTAATCCTCTGACAGCGTCGAGACCATCATGTTCCGCATCCCGAGCAGCCATCCACCGAGCGATGCGATCACGATCGTGAGCGCGGGGAGGAAGCCGTAGAAGATCGCCGATCCGATGAACTCCGCGTTCCAGCCGGGGTCGAGTATGACGTCGTAGCCGCCCTGGGAGGGGAAGAGGCCGAGACCGGACGACAGGAAGTACACCAGGATGAGTGCGAGCCAGAAGTACGGCACCGCCGCCAGCAGCGTGGTCGCCGGAACCAGTGAGTCGAGCCAGGTTCCCGGCTTCCATCCGACGAGTGCGCCGAGGCCGACCCCGAGGATGAACGACAGCACGGTCGCGATGCCGATGAGGGCGATCGTCCAGGGCAGGGACTGCCCGATGACCTCGGTCACCGGTGCCGGGAAGTAGGTGACCGAGACACCGAGCTCACCACGGAAGACGTTGACCAGATAGTTGCCGTACTGGACGATGAGCGGCTCTGTGGTGTTGCCGCCGAGGAGGAGTTCGTAGGCCGCCCTGGTCTCGGCCGTCACCGTGCCGCCGCGCTGCTGGAGCTTGGCGAGCAGGATGTCGACCGGATTTCCCGGCAGCAGCCTCGGGATGAGGAAGTTGAGCGTCAGGGCCGCCCAGAGGGCGACGATGTAGAAGCCCAGCTTGCGCACGTAGTAGTTCATTCGGCTGCGCCTTCCGTCCCGGTGAACTCCTCCTCGGCCATGCTCACTCGCCCGCCGGCTTCAGCGCCTTGAAGATCTGCGCATTATCCGGTGACGCCCAGACCGCCGGGAAGGCGTACAGGTCGTCGGCGGTCGGCCAGCCGGTGAACTTCTCCGCGTTGTACTCGCTCGTCGTGCCGCCGGTGAGGATCGGGATGTACGGCAGGTTCGCGACGATCGCGGCCTGGATGATGTCGAACTGAGCCTGACGCGCCTCGATGTCGTCCGGACTGGTCTGCTTCAGCACAGCCAGCGCAGCATCGACGGCGGGATCGCTGAAGCGCGCGACGTTGACGGGAGCCGTCTCCCCCACCGGGGCCGTGTTGGCCGAGGAGAAGAAGTTGTTGTACAGGTAGTACGGGTCGCTCGCCGCGCCTTGCCCGAGGGAGTCGATCGCGAGCTGGTACGTGCCCTTGCCCTTCTTCTCCGTCCACTCGTTCCAGGAAGACTGCGCTGCGGTGACGCCGATGCCCGCCGCCTTGAGCTGCTGCGCCATCGTGTCGATCGCGGTGATGTAATCGGTCCATCCCGTCACCACTTCGACCGTGAGCTTCAACTCGACGCCGTCCTTCGCGTAGAGCCCGTCCGCCCCCTTCTCGTACCCGGCGCCGGTCAGGATCTCATCGACCTTGTCGAGGTCGGGCGCCGTCGGCACGACCTTCTCTTCGATGGCATCCGAGATGAACTGCTCCTGTGCCGGCAGCAGCGCGAACGTCGGTGACATCTCACTCGCCGTGTTCTGGAATGCGAGAGAATTCAGCTGATCGCGGTTCAGCGCGTAGTAGATCGCCTCGCGCACGGCCGGGTCGGTCTGCGGACCTTCGCAACCCAGCTCAGCGTTGGAGCAGGTGAGCAGCGCCATCTGATTCTGCGGGATGGTGATGGCCTCGTAGCCCGGATAGTTCTTCGACACATTGGCGATATCGGGAACCGGGCCGGTCTGCCAGTCGATGTTGCCCGCTGCCAGCGCGTCGGCACCCGCAGTGTTGCCCGACAGCGACAGGTAACGGATGTTGGTGACCGCGGGCGCGCCGTCCCAGTAGTCCTCGTTCGCCGTGAGCGTGAAGGCCTGCGGCTTGAAGTTGCTCAGCACGTACGGGCCGGTTCCGACCGGCTCCGCGTTGACATCGGCGGCCGGGTCGATGTCCTTCCAGATGTGCTCCGGCACGATGAACGTCTTGCCGAGGAGCTCGGGGCCCGTGACGAAGGCCGGCTCGGGGAATGTCAGGGTGACGTGCGTCGCGTCGACCTTGGTGACGGCGCCATTGAAGCCACTGGTGTTCAGCGCCGGAGTGTCGAGGAGCAGCTGGAAGGTGAAGACGACATCGTCGGCGTCGAATGCCTCGCCATCGCTCCAGGTGACGCCGTCCCGCAGCGTGACATCGAGTTGCGTGCCGTCCTCGTTCCACGTGTACTCGGTCGCGAGCAGCGGAACGTAGTCTTCCGTGTTGACGTTCGTCACGAAGAAGAGCGATTCGTAGATCGTGCCGAGGCCGCCGATCTTCGTCGGCGAGTACGGGTTGAAGTTGAGCTGGTAGTCGCCGGATTGACCCGTGTACGCGATGAGGGTGTCCGCCTCCGTCGAGCTACCGCTGCCGGACGCACCGGAAGAGCTGCAGCCGGTGAGGGCGAGGCCGAGAGCGGCGACGCCCGCGACGAGCGCGAGCGATGCGCGTCGTCTGCGAGTTGTGCGAAGAATCATCTTTGGTCCTTTCCTTACGCCGAGGCGTAGACCGTCAGCATTGACGAACCCGGTGCGGGTGCAGGGGGTGGGAGAACGAGTCCCCGAGGACGCCATTGTTACGCACTGAAACGAACTCCGTCAAGCGGGTTCTGTTCATGACGAAACAAAAGTGCCTCGGGGAACCGGGAAATCAGTCCCCTGCAGTGCGCAGATCACCCGCGTGGCGAAGCACCAGCGGACCGGCGAAGACGGTGGGATCGACATCCGCGGGGACGCCCGTCACGAGAAAATCGTGAGCCTCCCCGGGGAGAAGAGTGATCAGACCGCTGTCGACGATGGCATCGACATGTCCACGATCGGCGAGCACGAACGTGTCGCGTGCGTAGCTCCGTGCCGTGACGCGCACACGGACGGAATCGGCCACACGCGCCGCCTCGATGCCGAACGGCGCCGGATCGAGGCTTTGCTCGACGACTTCGACGAAGTCGTGCACCGCCCTGCCGATACCACCCGCTTCGACGACGAGGACCTCGCGCTTCGCGTCATCCGGGGTCTGCAACTGCGCCGCGATCGGGATGGTGACCGCCCCTCGCCCCTCGACCGTCGCCGGCACACGCACTTCGGCGCGTACGGTCCCGTCGAAGTCGACGCGGCGGGCGATGACCTCCCCCGACCACGCCTCGTCCGTATCGTTCAGCAGGATCGCCGCGAGCTCGCCGTCGCGGGGTTGGATCGTGACCAGCCTCGGTTCGTAGACGGCTCGCAGTGCATACCAGAGCGGCTTCCGTCGCCCTTCGAAGTCGACGGCTGCCCAGGAGATGACGGGCCAGTCATCGTTGAGCTGCCAGACGATCGACCCCGTGTTATAGGGCGCGAGCGAGCGGAAATGGGAGATGCCGAACCGCACCGCCGCCGCTTGGTTCAGCTGCGTGGCCCAGTGCCAGTCGTCGATCGTCGCCGGCTTCGGCAGATGCGGAAGGTAGCCGCGTTCAAGCTTGAGATTTCCGTCGTGCGCCTTCTGATGCACGAGCATCTGAGTGCCGTAGGCGTCGAGCGGTGAGTCATGGACGGCGTCGGTGAGGGTCGTCCACGCCGGCGGCCCCTGGAAGCCGAATTCGGCGACGAAGCGCGGCGTCCAGTCACGGTAGGCGGCATAGTCCTTCGTGTTCCAGACATCCCAGATGTGCACGGTGCCGTGGGTGTCGAGGTTCGGGCTGACGTAGGACGAGAACGAGTACGGACTTCCCGGCGCATAGAAGCGTGTCGGATCGAGCTCAGCCAGGATTCCGGGCAGCAGGCGTCGGTAATAGCCCTCTCCCCAGGTCAGGCCCTCGACCTTCTGCCGCCATCCCGGCCACTCGGCATAGGCGACGATGTTCTCGTTGTTGCCGTTCCAGATGACGAGCGACGGATGCGGCGACAGACGGGTGACCGCTTCCCTGGCCTCTGCCTCCACTTCGCCAGCGAGCCACGACTCCTCGGCGTATCCGGCACACGCGAAGAGGAAGTCCTGCCAGACGAGTACTCCCTGCTCGTCGCAGAGATCGTAGAAGTCGTCGCTCTCGTAGATGCCGCCGCCCCAGACGCGCAGCAGGTTCATGTTCGCATCGACCGCGTCACCGATGCGGCGCGCGTAGCGGTCTCGATCAACCTCGGTGAGGAAGGCGTGGTCCGGAATCCAGTTCGCGCCGCGGATCTGGACGATCCGCTCATTCACGTACACCGCGAAAGGACTGCCCTGCTCATCCGGTGCGACGTCGACACGAACCGTCCGGAACCCGACGCGTCCGTTCCACGCTTCGTCCCGCAGCCCTGTCCCCACCAGGCGCACGGCCACGTCGTAGAGCGGCTGCGCGCCATGGCTGCGCGGCCACCACAGTTCGGCGTCCGGCACCTCCACGCGCACGTGCGCTGAAGCCTCGCCCGCCGCGACATCTGCGGTCGCGATGCGCCCCGCGATCTCGACCTCGAGGCGCAGTGGTCCGGCGCTCAGAGCATCGGCGCGATCGATCACCACATGAGCGTTGAGGATTCCGGTGGTTCCGTCGACGTCGACGAGGGGTCTCACCGATGCGATCCGCGCGACCGACCAGGTCTCGATGCGAATCGGCTTCCAGATGCCGCTCGTCGCGACATCGATCCCCCAGTCCCAGCCGAAGCTGCTCGCCGTCTTGCGCAAGGCGTTGTAAGGGTGATGATTCACGTGCGGACGCGCCCCGTGTTCTTCGGAGCGTGCGTGCGCTGCCGGCACTGGGGCGGCGAAATCGATGCGCAGAGCATTCTCCCCTGCGATCAGGGCCCTGCCGATATCGAAACGGTAGGACCGATGCTGGTTCTCCGTACGCCCGACCTCGACGCCGTTGAGCGTGATCGTGGCGAGAGTGTCGAGACCCTCTGCGACGAGTTCCTGTCGTTCGGTTCCGTCGTCGTGCCATCGGAAGGTGGTCTCGAATCGCCAATCGACGTCGCCGATCCACTGCTGGTCGCTCTCGTTCGCGCCATCGAATGGCGGCGCGATGAGCCCCGCGCGAAGGAGATCGAGGTGCACGCTGCCCGGCACATCGGCAGGTATCGGCCTGTTGATGATCTCCGCCGGCGCGGGTCCTCCGATCGCCGTGACGACCCACGATTCGGACAGCTGGATGACAGTCATGCGGCTCCTTCGCCTCGTTCGTCTCACAGTGGAACTGTGTTACTTAATTCCACCATATTACAAACTATTGGCCGTGACGCGACACCTGATCTGCAGCGCGAGTCACCGACCCAGCGCGCCGAGCAGCTCCACGAAGTGTTCGAGATCAGCAGCCGACCAGGTGCGCAGGCGTTCCCCGATGCGCCCCTCGTAGCGAGCACGAGCGATGGAGACGCGCTCCTGCGCGAGCTCCGTCGCGACCAGCAGGCGCGCACGCCGGTCGTCAGGGTCGGGGACGCTCTCCACGAGTCCCAACTCCTCCAGTTGGCGCACCTGGCGACTCACGGCGGACTTGTCGGTCTGCAACCTCTCGATGATCGCACCGGCAGACGTCGCCTTCCCCGTCGCGATCGAGGTCAGCACCTGGTAACCGAGCGGCTGCAGGTCAGGATGCACCGTCACGGCCGCCTCGCGCCAACTCACCCTGATACGTGCGAACAGCCGGCCGAGCTCATGCTCGACCCTCGAGACGGCCTGGTCGAGTTCGCTGCCCTCGATCGCTCCCCCCGCAGCCTCAGGAACAGATGCCGCGGCGCCGGAGGACACGGGTTCAGGGGGCGACGCACTCATGCTCGCCAGTGTACGGCGAAGCCCCACCACGTGAATCCGTGGTGGGGCTTGTGCACGCCGCCGCTCAGACCTCGGCGAGAAGGCGGAACACCTTCGACGCCGCCTGGATCTCCTCCGGCGTCAGCGTGGCGAGCGTCTCCCGCAGCCGGTTCGCGTGGTCGCCCCTCAACTCTGCGAGCATGTCGCACGCCGTCGGGGTGGCCGTGAGCACTCGCTGCCGCCCGTCGGTGTCGTCAGGACGCGATTCCAGAAGGCCGAGGTCCTCCAGCATCCGCACCTGACGGCTGACGACCGACTTGTCCATCTCGAAGCTCTCGGCCAGTTGATGCGCGTTGGCGCTGCCCGCACGTGCGATGAACGCCAGCAACTTGTATCCGGATGGTTGCAGCTCGGGGTTTATCCGCGCTGCTGATTCCTTCCAGAGCGATCGAGCCCTAGCGAATATCAGGTTCAGGTGCCCCTGAAACTCCGCGAGCGCGTCGTCGACGTCAGTCAGCACCGCAGTGTCGCCGGCAGCCATGTCAGCGCCCGTTCTCGCGATCTTCGCGCTCCAGCACGGTGACGGACCCCGTCGATGGAGAGGCGGATTCCGCGCCGCTGATACGGATGGTGCCGGTCGACGTCGTCGCGCCCACTTCGGCCTCGGCGACCTCGATCGCCGATTCCTCAGCCTGATCGCGCAGCAGCTCGGCGGCGTTCTTCGTCGACAGCGGCTTGTTCTTGATGAACGCGATCGCGATGATCGACAGCACGGCGAGCGGGATCGCGAGGATGAAGGCTTCTGCGATGCCGTGACCGTATGCGGACTCGACGATGGTGCGGATCGCCTCCGGCATCTCGGACATGTTCGGGACGTCGCCCGACGCGAGGTGCTTCAGAGCATCGATCTCGTCAGGCGTCGTCGGGGTGAAGCCCTTCAGACCGCCGGAGATGTACGTGCCGACGCTGGTCGACAGTACGGAGCCCATGATCGTGACGCCGATGGTGCCGGCGATCGTGCGGAAGAAGTTGACGTTCGACGAGGCGGCACCCAGCTGCGTGGGAGGCGTGTCGTTCTGCACGATCAACGTGAGGTTCTGCATGACCATGCCGAGACCTGCGCCGAGCACGAACATGTAGATCGCGACGAGCGGGAACGGCGTGTCGTAGCGCAGGGTCGCCATGAAGGTGACGCCGATGGTCGCGAGCACGGAACCCGTGATCATCCAGCCCTTCCACTTGCCGAACCGGCTCACGAGCTGACCGATGATGATCGAAGCGCCCATCTGGCCGATGATCATCGGGATCGTCATGAGGCCCGACTCGGTCGGCGTCGCGCCACGTGCCAACTGGAAGTACTGCGCCAGGAAGACGGATGTCGCGAACATCGAGACCCCGATGGCGATCGAAGCGATGACCGACAGCGTGAACGTGCGGTTGCGGAACAGCGACATCGGCACGATCGGTTCTTTCACGAAGAACTCGACAGCGATGAAGCCGAGGATGGTGACGCCGGCGATGACGGCGAGCATCACGCTCGTCGACGAATCCCATTCGAACTGGCTGCCACCCATCGACACCCAGATGAGTAGCGTCGAGACACCGACGGCGAGCAGGACGATGCCGAAGTAGTCGATCGACACCTTGACGCCGCGCTGAGGTTTGGGCAGGTGCAGCGTGAACTGCAGAAGGATCAGCGCCACGATCGCGAAGGGGACGCCGACGAAGAAGTTGGCTCGCCAACCCAGCGTGTCGGTGATGAGACCGCCCAGGAGCGGACCACCGATCGTGCCGAGCGCCATGATGCCGCCCACGACGCCCATGTACTTGCCTCGCTCACGCGGCGAGATGATGAGGGCGACGGCGATCATCACGAGCGACATCAGGCCGCCTACGCCGATGCCCTGGATGACACGCACCGCGATGAGCATGTTGGTGTCGGTCGAGAACCCGGCGATCACCGTGCCGACGGTGAAGAGGATGAGCGAGAGCTGGACGAGGATCTTGCGATCCATCAGGTCGGCGAGCTTGCCCCAGATGGGAGTGGAGACCGCGGTCGCCAGCAGGCTCGCAGTGATGACCCAGGTGTACTGGGACTGTGTTCCGCCGAGGTCGGCGATGATGACCGGCAAGGACGTCGACACGATGGTGCCGGAGAGCACGGCCACGAACATGCCGACGATGAGGCCGGAGATCGCGGTGAAGACCTCGCGCGCGGAGCGTGCGGTCTCCGAGGTGGGTGGAGTGTGGGATGTCAAAGTGAAAGCTCCTGAAAGTTGATCTGCATCAACGATACGACCTTAGTTGCAGAATGTCAACTGTAGCGCGATGTCAACTAAACAGGGCGGATCTCGCCCGGACCGCCCCACTGGATAGGCTGACTCCGTGACCAGGGTGGCGGATGTGACCGGCAGAGCGCGCAGCATCGTCTCCCGTGCCGCTCGCACCGCGGTCAGCAGGCGGTTGATCCCGGTGTGGATCACCGGAGGCGCCATCGCTGTCCTTGTCGTGACGGTCATCGCATTCGGCGGCCTCGATCGGAGCGACACCACTCCGACTCCCCTCTCTGCGGGCGACGAAGTACGGATGCCGCTCTACGCCGTCACCGTGCTCGGGGCAGAACTCACCGACGAGGTCGAAGAACAATCGCTGAGCGCCGACCCTGGCGAGACGCTGGTCGTCATCAGCCTGCAGCTGGAGAATCTCACGAACCTGCCGATCGGCGTCGGCAGGGGTGCAGACATGGTCGTATCGCGCCTCGTAGGCGTGGACGAATCACTTCTCAGCCTGCCCGGCGTGGAATCGGCGAAGACCGTCGGGGTGTGGCGCGGTGACGGGTCCGCCGGCTCTGTCGTCCTGCAGCCAGGAGTGCCGAGCGAAGTGACGATCGCCTGGATCGCGTCGAAGGATGCTTTCGCAGATGGCGTCGTCAACCTCGATGTGTACGACGCCGTCGAGACGCGCGGGCGGGTCATCCTGTCAGCGGATCACATCAACTGGGTGCGCGGCGACCTCGCCGCCAGAATCACAGTGGATGCCGAGGAGGGAAGGTGAAGCGCGCCCTTCCGTGGCTCATCGGCGCAGCGCTTGCGCTCGCGGCCGGAGTCATCACCGTCAATACGCCTGGCGACGAGGTGTATCGCGCGCCGTTCTTGATCCGCAGCGCAGGCGACGGGGATCCGGCGACCTCGCGCACTCTGATCGCCTCCGTGCTCGACGCGTCGTTCAGCGAGCGAGTGACGGTCGCCGACGCGGAGTGGCATGCGGACGGCAACTGGCTCGTGGTCACCGTCGCGGCATCCGCACCCCGGACCGAGGTCGATGCCCGCATCCAGCTCGCGACCCTCGTGATCGGCGATCGGGTCTTCCAGTCGAGCGAGCGTCCAGGGAACTCGATGACCGAGGCCGATCTTCGTGTCGGCATCGACACCGTGGGGACGTTGGCGTTCGAGCTCCCGCCGGACGTGCGAAACGGCAGGGCCGAGGTACGCCTGACCACGTCCTATTCCACCCCGGTGCTCGACGATGTCGTCGTGCTGCCGATCTCGCTCGAGGACCTGCCAACGGCGAATGACGTCGACCTCGAAGCGCCGACGTTGGGGGAATCGTGAGCTGGTGGCGAAGACAGCGCATCGCGTTGACAGCGCTCGCTGTCGCGGCAGTCGCCACGGTCGGGGTGCATCTCTGGCTGGACGTGCTGCCGTCGATCCAGACCCAGACCAAGACGGTCACGGACGTCGCGGAGGGCGAGAACGTCGAGATCGCCGGCCAGACGATGTCGTTGCAATCGGCACGCTTCGACGAGTTCAAGGCCCCCAGCGGAATGCACACCGTCAGCGTTCGCCTGAACGCCGGTGGAGGCGCGGAATCGACCTGGTGCCAGGCGTTCACACTCTCCGAGACGCAAGGAGAACGAGTCTGGCTGGATGCCCGATCCGAGCTCGATGTGCCGTACGACGCCGGCGAATCCTCCTGCCGCGAGGAATCATTCTCCTACACGATCCTTGCTGTCTTCCTCATCCCGGACGATGCCGTCGGCCCTTTCCACTTCGACATTCCCGGCGAACTCGGCGAGGTGACCCGCTTCACCGTCGAGCCGTGACGGGAGCGTGTGAACCCCAGCGCCGGCCTCCATCTCGCGAGCTTCCAGGCCCGCTTCGGGGCGCGCGATGACCGCGTCGTAGACGGTGGCCACGATCGCGACGCGCAACGGCTCAGCGATCACGGCGACGGCGATCGTGATGAGAGGGAGGAAGGCCGACCAGAACCACGTCTCGTGCCCTCCGATGAGCTGCAGGAGTCCACGCGTGCCGAGCCGCTCTGCGAGAGCCCAGAGCGCGTAGGCGAGCACAGCACCGCCGAAGATCACCGGCCCTCCTCGCCAGACGACGGCGACCGCCGCCCACAGGCTTTCGAAGCGCTGGAGCAGGGTCCGCGACAGCGTTGCGGCTGTCCCGCGCAGCGCGGCGAGACCGCGCTGGACGACTGCAGGTGCGGAATCGAACGTCGTTCCATATATGACCCCGGCGACCGCGAGCCATGCGGCGGGAACGAGCAGCACGGCGGCGAGGACGCCGATGAGCCACTGCACACCCTCCCAGAGGGCGGCGACCGGCGCGATGTTGATCGCGAACCAATCGCCGATGCCCTGCAGCCACCCCATTCCGACGGTCCCTCCGAGCCATTCCTCGACGCCCGCCCACCACTGGACCACGAGCGTGAAGAGCATGAAGGTCCACAGCACCTCCGCATAAGCGGCGAGCGCCAGCGTCCAAGAAGGGAGACGACTGCTGTACTTCGACAACGCGAGCCGCAACGCGAGCGCGATCACCAGCACGGCGATCGGGAGCGCCCCGACCGAGACGCGACCGCCACGATCCGCGAGCTGCTCGGCATCGAATTTGGTGTCGAAGAAGGCGACGGAACTCGCGATGTTGAAGAACTCGATCAGGTCGGCGTTCAGCATCCCCCATGCGGAGTAGAAGGCGAAGAAGGGCAGGATCGACACCAGGATCGCCACCGCGAACTCCCGGTATCCCTCGCCCTCAGGACGCACCACGTGCGGAAGCGATCGCCGGACGGTGAGATACATCGCGACATACGCGATGAGCTTGGCCGCGACGGCGAGTGGAAGCAGGAGCAGGCCGCCGAGCGTCGTATATCCGCCCACGAATCCGGCGAGCTGCACGAGCAGCTGGTGCAGTGCCTCTCCCCCGAGGTACCACGCGATCAGCGCGGGCCAGTGCCGCGCGAGGATGCGCCCGAACGTGCGGAGGGGCTGAGGCATGGACTTAACGTATCGGTCGGACGCGCAGCCGGTGCACCGCATCCGCAGTCGCACCCACTGAGTCGTCAGCCATCATCCGTCGTCCATATCGACGCCGTCTCGATACTGCTCACGCCGCAGCGCAGTGCCGACGCGCGAGAGCTTGTTGGAAGCACGGTCGAGGGCACACCCGCTGATAATGTGACGGCGGTGGACACGGCGTCCCTAGGGCCGGGCGAACCGGGGAGAACTCAAGATGAAGCGAACGTCACGTTGGCGTCTGGCGCGTGTCGCCATGCTGGCCGCGGTGGCAGTGCTCGTCGGAACGATCGTGCCCGCGCTCGCGCCCGTGACCCCGGTATCGGCAGCGACGGACGGCCAGATGGTCTACCCGGCATCGGGCACCATCCAGTCCAAAGTGGGCGACGGATGCCGATCGGACTACCGTAAGCATGACGGCATCGATATCTCCGGCCAGGGCGGCACCCCCATCCTCGCCGCATATGACGGCGTCGTCAGGACCCGCGCGTGGAGCAACGGATACGGCAATTACGTAGATGTGGAACACGCCGGCGGATATATGACGCGGTACGCCCACATGATCGCACCCGGCACCGTCGCGCCGGGAACGCAGGTCGTCCGCGGCCAGCAGATCGGCATCGTCGGCAGCACCGGCAACTCGACGGGCGCGCATCTGCACTTCGAGGTGTGGCGGAACGGATCCGTGTTCTCCGAGATCAACCAGGGCTTCGTCTGCCTGTCGACCGTCACACGAGGCGGAACGATTCCGCTGGTCTTCCCCGGGCTCAGCACGGCCCCGCCCGCGCCGGCGCTGACTGGCGATTACAACGGCGACGGGAAGGCCGACCTCCTGGCGATCGCCGCGGACAGCGATCTTCAGTTCCTCGCGGGCAACGGCGCCGGCGGGTTCTCCAAGGGGTCGGTCATCACGAGTGCATGGGGAATCCACCGGCACCTGACCCACACAGACCTCAACGGCGACGGCAGAGCCGACATGCTGGTCGCCCGCAGCGACGGAGTGCTCGAGTACTACGCGGGGAACGCCACAGGTGGTTTCGGTGCATACAGCACGCCCGGCACCGGATGGTACGGGATGCTGCATGTGACTTCAGGTGCTGATTACACGGGCGACGGCCACCAGGACGTACTCGGCACCTCAGCGGCCGGCGCTCTCACGATCTATCGCGGAAACGGCGCCGGCGCACTCCCCGGACCGTACACGGTCGTCGGGAACGGGTGGAACACCGTCAAGTTCATGGCCGGCGGCGACTTCAACGGCGATCGCCTCGGTGACATCATGGCCGTCGCGAACGATGGCACTCTCTACTTCTACGCCGGGCTCGGCAGTCGATTCGACACCAGAGTCGCGGTCAGCAGTGGTTGGGGCGCGATGACGGCTTTCACCGGGGGCGTCGACTACAACGGGGACAAGATCCCAGACCTGATCGCGCGCACCTCGTCGGGTGAGCTCTACCTGTATCCGGGTGATGGGACGGGCCGGGTCAAGACCCGGATCCTCATCGGCTCGGGGTGGGGCGGGTATCTCCAGATCGAGTGACGCGCCCGAAGCGAGAATGGGAGATCGATATCTGCGCGCGCTCTCTACGATGAGACCATGACCTCGCATCGGTTGGCACCGGCCCTCGTCGTCGCTCTCGTGCTCTTCGCCGGCGCGGCTCTCGTGGGTTGCGCGCCGGAAGCGTCCATCTCCGAGCCGAGCCCTACCGCGGAGCAGACCTCGACGTCACCCACCCCTTCCTCGCCCTCGCCGTCGCCTGCCCCGACGACCGATTCGCCGGAGCCACCCGAGACTCCGCCGACGTTCACCGAGAGCGAGCTGGTGCAGATCTGCATCGACGTGACGACATCCGTGTACGACCCCGGTGTCGTGTTCGATGCCTCCGGGGCCCGGATCGAGAAGCGCACAGTGACACCGGAGTGGCTCGTGCTCGTACCCGCTCAGACCAACGGCTATGACGGGGAATCCGTGTGCACGATCGGCGGATCGCCGACGGATCCGGACATCGACATGTCGTCGGGCTCGATTCAGCCGCTACCCGAAGAACAGATCCAGAAGCTCATCCGCGGCGAGAACGAGGGCGGGGAGTGACCAGCCGATCGCCTCGACTAGCGTGGGTCCGATGATCACTATCGAAGAGCATCTCGCGGGCATCCTCCAGGCAACCCATCGCCTGCCGTCGGTGCCCTGCGGCCTGGCTGACGCGCAGGGCCTGGTGCTCGCCGCGAATGTGACCAGTCGCTGGCCCGTCCCCCTCTTCGACAACTCCGCGATGGACGGCTACGCCGTTCGCAGTGAGGATGCCACCGCCGGCGCCATCCTCACGGTCGTCGCCGACGTGGCAGCGGGGTCCGACGAAGATCCCGCCATCGGCCCCGGAGAGGCGGTGCGCATCATGACGGGTGCCGCCATTCCCTCGGATGCGGATGCCGTCGTGCCATTGGAGCAGACGGATCTCGGCACAGCAATCCGTGCCGAGGCGCCCGAGCGGATCACCGTGCTCGTCGCACCAGCGCCCGGCGCGCATATTCGCCGCCGCGGCCAGGACGCCTCTGCCGGTGCGGTGTCCGTCGCATCCGGAGCACGCCTGGGTCCGTGGCAGCTGTCCGCCATCGCCTCGGCCGGAATCGAGCAGGTCACGGTGCATCGCGCGCCTCGGGTCGCGATCATCTCGACGGGGAGCGAGCTCATCGCCCCCTCCGGCACGCCGCGAAGAGGGCAGATCCCGGAATCGAATTCCGTTCTGCTGAGCGCAGCCGTGCGCGAGGCCGGCGCGATCATCACGAGTGCCGCAACCGTCGCGGATGATCCGCCTGCCCTCCGGCGTGCGCTGGATGCGACGGACGCCGATGTCGTGATCCTGTCGGGTGGGGCGAGCGTCGGCGCATTCGATGTGGTCAAGGCGGTACTCGGCGAAGAGCGCGGGGTGCGCTTCAGTCAGGTCGCGATGCAGCCGGGGAAGCCTCAGGGCTTCGGCGTGCTCGACGAGGGAATGCTCGCGTTCTGTCTTCCAGGAAACCCCGTGAGCGTCGCCGCATCCTTCGAAGTCTTCGTACGGCCGGCGCTCCGGCAGATGGCCGGCTTCGCCGTGATCGACCGCCCTCGGGTGATCCGCACAGCCGGCGCGGCGTGGACCAGCCCGAAGGGGAGAGTGCAGATCCTGCCCGCGGTGTTCGACGACGAGATCGTCCGGCCGGCCACGAGTGGCGGGAGCGGCTCGCATCTGGTGACGTCCCTCGCCGCCGCCACCGCGTTCGCCGTCATTCCCGCAGAGACCGTGCGGGTGGAAGAAGGCGAGCCGGTGACGGTGATGGTCCTGGCATGAACGAGCCCGCTGCGGCAGCGCTCGTTCTGGCTGGCGGGCGGTCTGCTCGACTGAACCGGGTCGAGAAGGCGTCGGTCGAGAAGGCGTCGGTCGAGATCGACGGCATCCCGCTGATCGATCACGTCTACGCAGCAGTTCGAGGGTGCGCGCCGATCATCGCCGTCGGCCCGGGCCATATCGGCCGTCCTGGTGTTCGCGTCGTGCGCGAACAGCCTCCTTTCGGAGGGCCGGCGGCAGCCACCGCCGCCGCCATCGTGGCGCTCGAGGGGTCAGGAGCGATGGAGGCGTGGCTGCTCGCATGCGATCTCCCCCGCGCGCGCGAGCTCGTGGAGCGCCTGTCCGAAGTGCCGATTCCCGACGACGCCGATGCGGTCGTCTCCGCGGACGCGGAGGGTCGGGTGCAGTGGCTCGCCGGGCGTTATCGGGTATCCGCTCTGCAGCGCGCCGTTGCGCAGCATCCGCACGCGACGGGATCCTCGATGCGCGAGTTCCTCGCCGGTGTCCGCCTCCACACCGTCGATGACGGCGGCACTGCCCTTGATCTTGATACCTGGGCTGCCATCGAGGAGTATCGAAGCACGCGAAAGGACAATCATGTCTGATGCCCCCGAAGACCTCGATGCCTGGGTCGTCACTCTCGCCGATACTCTCGGACTCGGCGCCGACGAGCATCCGATCGGCCTCCTGCTGGACCTGACGCGCGATGCGGCCCACGGCGTCACGCGACCGGCGGGCCCGCTGACGACGTATCTCGTGGGGCTCGCCGTCGCGCAGGGCATGACGGTCGAGGATGCCGCCGCCCGCACCCGCGCAACGATCGCCGAGTGGAAGACCGAGCCGTCGGAACCTGCCTGAGCGAGCCGGAACCTGCCTGAACGGGTAGGTGCAAACGGTTCGAGAGTAGGTATCGCCCTCGGCACGTCTGGGACAGTCTGGATGTGCGGAGATCCTCCGCACGACAGGAGGGACGAAGATGTCTGGAAACAGAGCGGTCGCCTACGAGGGGCCCGGCGTCGTGAAGGTGATCGACACCGATTACCCCGACTTCGAGCTTCACGACGGACCGGGGGTGAATCCCGCGAACGTCGGCCGTAAGATCCCGCACGGCGTCATCCTCCGTACTGTCGCGACCAACATCTGCGGGTCTGATCAGCACATGGTGCGCGGACGCACGACCGCCCCCGAAGGGCTCGTGCTCGGCCATGAGATCACCGGCGAAGTCGTCGAGGCGGGCCCGGATGTCGAGTTCATCAAAGTCGGCGACATCGTCTCTGTGCCCTTCAACATCTCGTGCGGCCGCTGCCGCAACTGCAAGGAGGGCAAGACCGGGATCTGCCTGAACGTGAATCCCGATCGGCCGGGCAGCGCCTACGGCTACGTCGACATGGGCGGGTGGGTCGGAGGTCAGGCGGAGTACGTGCTCGTGCCTTACGCCGATTGGAACCTGCTGAGGTTCCCCGACCGTGATCAGGCGCTCGAGAAGATCCTCGACCTGACGATGCTGTCCGACATCTTCCCGACCGGATTCCACGGTGCCGTCACGGCCGGAGTGGGCGTGGGTTCCACGGTCTATATCGCCGGCGCCGGGCCAGTCGGCCTCGCGGCAGCGGTCGGCGCGCAGCTGCTCGGGGCTGCCGTCGTCGTCGTCGGCGACATGAACGAGGATCGCCTCGCACAGGCGCGCAGCTTCGGCTGCGAAACCATCAATGTCGGAGAGGGTTCGGTGCCCGACCAACTCGATCAGCTTCTGGGCGTGCCGGAGGTGGATGCTGCGGTCGATGCCGTCGGCTTCGAAGCGCGCAGCGAGGGCCACGGCGCGAAGGCGAAGGAGGCCCCGGCAACCGTGCTCAACTCGCTCATGGATGTGACCGGAGCGGGTGGCGCCATCGGCATCCCCGGTCTTTACGTGACGGGAGATCCCGGCGCGGTCGACGATGCAGCCAAGGTCGGATCGCTCTCGATCAGTCTTGGCACCGGCTGGGCGAAGTCGCTGTCGTTCACCACCGGACAGTGCCCGGTCATGAAGTACAACCGGCAGCTCATGATGGCGATCCTGCACGACAAGGCGCCGATCGCCGCTGCGGTCAATGCCAAGGCGATCACGCTGGATGAGGCGCCTCAGGGCTACGCAGAGTTCGATGCGGGCGCCGCAACGAAGTACGTCCTGAACCCCAACGGATACATCAAGGAGTAGATCATGACCAGTGTCAACCTCGAAGACGCACGTCGCGTCATCGCCGCAGCCGAGAAGAAGGCCACGGAGCTCGGCCAGCCCATGAACATCGCCGTCGTCGATTCCGGCGGCAACCTCGTCGCGCACGTGCGACAGGACGGCGCATGGATCGGCAGCGTCAACATCTCCATCAACAAGGCCTGGACCTCGAAGGCCTTCGACATCTCGACGAAAGACCTCGGCGACAACTCCCAGCCGACCCAGCAGTTCTTCGGCATCCAGAACACGAACGGCGGCAAGGTCGCGATCTTCGCCGGCGGCATCCCGCTGGTGCGTGACGGCGCGGTCGTTGGCGCAGTGGGCGTCAGCGGCGGCTCCGGCGAGCAGGATCATTCGGTCGCAGAAGCGGGAGCGGCGGCGCTCTGAGCTCCGGCTGGACTATCGAGGTCGGCTCCCGCCCAGACGGGTGGGGGCCTTCCGGGTAGGTTGGTGCCATGGACAGCGAAGAGGCTTCCCCCGGCTCACGTCGGCTGCTGGTGGATCTCGATCGGACCGTCGCGGATCAGGCGGATCGCCACGCGCTGGAGCTCGAGTCGCTACTGGCGATCCTGCGCTCGCCGCGGCTTGATGACAAGTCAGCGCGGTCATCCGCGATAGACACCGCGGCGTCAGCGCTGGTGCGGTTGCGGACCGAGGCCGACGAACAGCGAAGCTCGATACTCGAACCGGTCGTCGGAGCGTTCGCTCGATTGCGAAGCGACCTGCGACCCCTGGAGCGTTTCGGTTCACTCGAGATCCAGTTCGTCGAGCCGCCGGCCACAGGACGCGCATTGCCCAGCGAGGTCGCCCACGCCGCGCGGGCGATCGTCCGCAACACCATCCTCGGGCTGGTCGACGGGGGCGATGTGCACCGTGTTCGGGTGCAGTGGGACTGCGACGGGCTGAACCTTCTGGTCAGCATCCGGGACGACGGGCCTGGCGATCTGACCGTGCACGATGAGACGCTTCGGCCGATCGCCGAGCGAGTCACATCGTTGGATGGCGTTCTGCGCGTCGACGCCACCCCGGGGTGGGGGTCCTCCGTCGATGTGCGTCTCCCGCTGGATCCCCGTTCTGACACCAAGCCGCTCGCCGACGGTGCATCCCTCACGACGCGCGAGCACGATGTGCTGCGCCTCGTCACCGCTGGGGAGCGCAACCAGGCGATCGCCGTCCAACTCGGGATCAGCGCGAACACCGTCAAGTTCCACGTGTCGAACCTGCTGCGGAAAGTCGGCGCCAGCACGAGAGCCGAGCTGACAGCGCTCGCGCTGGCCCGCTAGCGGCGTCTCAAGGATCCACGGTGCTCTGCGGACGGAAGCCGTGCAGCGCAGCATTCAGTGCTCGACTCATCTCTTCGTGCCTGCTCCCGCCAGTCTCCACATCGCTGAATCTCATCAACCCTGCGCCTTCGACGGCGCCGATCGCGGCGCCGACCATCGGCGCGACCGTCTCAACGGGAGTATCAGTCTCCGCAGCGATTCGTGTGGCGAGTCCCCGCGCGAGGTTCATCAGCTGCGCAGCGAGCGATCGTGGAATCTCTCCACCCAGCGCCGCATTCACACGAATGCGAGCGAGCCGCGCGACGTCACCACGGCACGCTGCGTCGATCATGGCCTGGACAGCAGCGTGGACCCTGTCGACGGGTCGCGGTGAGTCAGCCTCGTGGGCTACGCGCCATGCCAGCTCCGCAAAATCCTGCACGTGAGAGAAGAGCAGATCTTCCTTCGCGGGGAAATGCACGTAGAAGGTGCGCTCCGATACTCCCGCGCGATGCACGATCTCGGCAACCGTCGTCTCGGAGTAGCCCTGGGATTCGAACAGGTGCAGTGCGCTGTCCAGAAGCGCCCGGCGTGTGCGCCGACGACGCGCCTCATGCCCGTTCGCGATGTTCGGTGACATGCGTCAAATCTACGGGTCTTCGGCAGAAGATTGCAGATATGCAATTATTAGCTCAGGATTGGAGCATGGGATCCAGAGCGCGGATTTACGTCGTCACCGGTGCAGACTCCGGTCTCGGCAAGGCGGTGGCCGAGCGGCTCGCCGCTCGAGGCGAGGTGATCACCTGCGGGATGGGCGGCTCGGTCGATGTGCAGGCCGACCTGACCGCACCCTCCGGGCGGGCTCATCTGCTCGATGAGGTCCGTGCGCGCGGCGACGGCAGATTGGATGGTCTGGTCGCCGCTGCGGGAATGGGATCCGCCCGAGCGGAGACGATCGCGCTCAACTACTTCGGGACGATTGCAGTTCTGGAAGGGCTTCGCGAGTCACTCGCCGCCTCGGAGGCCCCTTCCGCGGTCGTCGTGTCATCGTCCTCGACACTCAACCGCGGCAGCCGCGCTCTCCTGCGCGCCTGCATTCGCGGGGATGAGGCGAAAGCTCTCGCCACGGCGCACCGTCTCGTGCGCACCGGACGCGGCAGTCAGATCTATCGCTCGAGCAAGATCGCTCTCAATCACTGGGTCCGAGCCGCATCCGTGGCCCCTGAGTGGGCCGGCCGAGGAGTCGTCCTCAATGCAGTGGCACCGGGCATCATCGCCACCGACATCGTCATGCGCACCTGGGAGCGCGACCGCGCTCTGCTGGAAATCGCGCTGCCGCAACCCCTCGGCATTCCGGGCCCGGTCGGGCCCGTCGCCGATCTGCTCGTGCACCTGGCCTCGCCCGAGAACCGGTTCATGACGGGACAGATCATCTACTGCGACGGCGGAACAGACGCGCTCACGCGCGGATCACGACCGCAGGGGCGGTATCTGCGCTATCGCCCCCGCGAGATCGTGTCGATGCTGCGCGAATCACGACGTCAGCAGACCAGCTGATCCCGCGGTCGCCTACGCCTCCGGTTCCTCCTGCAACGCACGCACCTCGATGCGGCACTGCAGCGCGTTCGATGCCTTGATCGCCCATTCGACGGCGGCGTCGGCATCAGCGGCTTCGATCACCCAGAAGCCACCCACGTAAGACGCCGCTTCCACGAACGGCTCGTCCAGCACCTGCGTCTGACCAGAGGAGACATCGACGGTCTTCGCGGTCGAAGGCGGGTACAGGCCGCCGGCAAAGACCAGAGCACCGGAGTCTTTCAGCACGGTGTTGAACTCATCGACTGCCGCCATGACAGCGGCGAGCTCCGCCGGGTCGAACTCCTGCATCGACTCCATCGTCGGTTCGGTCGCCGAGTCGTGCGGCACGGTCAAGAAGTACTGAGTCATGATTGATCCTCTCGGTTCTGGGCCACGGGATGTCGGCCCTCTCACTAGTACGTCGAATGGATGACGCGCGGATCGACATCGTCCGAAGAATTTCTTCTCGACCCCAGCAGCGGACGCAGGGTCAGCGCTGCGGTCGCGACGAAGGCGACGCAGGTGATCACGACGACGGCATCCGGAAGCGGATTCGCCGAGAGGATCGTCGTGAAGTCAGCACCGCCGTGCACGAGCACGAGCGGGAGCACCCAGCGGAATCGATACTGGAACGCGGCCAGCCCGATCCCGTAACACGCCGAGACGACGACGTTGAGGAGTACATCATCGACCGTGCGGTTCGAGGTGGCGAACGCGGAGAGGTGCTGCAGACCGAAGAGAGCGCCGGTGAGTGCCACAGCACCGACGGGTCCGCACGACTCTCGCATCCTCTCCAGCACCACGACGCGGCTGATGAGCTCTTCATTGAGGCCGACCATGAGCAGGGTGAGTGCCCACAGCCCGAACCCGGGCGGGCGTTCGACGAGACCACCTGGCACCGCCCACAGCAGCACCTCGATCACGAACGGCAGAAGAAGGAGCAGAGCGGTGCGCCCACGCCACAGTGCGAACAAGCCGGCGCGACGCCAGAGCCCTCGTACGCTCACGAGCACGACGGCGAAGACCACACAGGCGACATTTGCCGCGAGGCCCAGGTACCAGCCCGAGATGCCCAGCAAGGGAGCCAGCGCGAGAGCTCCCATGATCACGCCGAATCGTAGGAAATGCACACCGAGGCCGAAGCCTATTGCGCGCCAGCGGTCGTGATTCACTCGCTCACGTTAGGGATGCGCGGTGAACCCCGCGTGAACGGGAAGATCAGGCTGCGGAGCCGATTCTCCGTTGGGCGTTGAAGCGGCGTCGGTACTCGGAGGGCGTCGTGGCGTACGCGACCCCGAAGTTCTGCCTCAACGTCACGGGGCTGGCGAAACCGCACCTCGACGCGATGCCGTCGATGCCGAGATCCGTGAGTTCAAGCAGCCGTCTAGCTTCATCCAGGCGACGTTCGCGCAACCAGGCCGCCGGCGTGTTTCCGGTGCTCTCTTTGAACGCGCGGATGAAACTGCGAAGGCTCATCCGCGCAGCGCGCGCCATGTCAGCAACACCTATCCGCTCCTCAAGATGCCGGGTCGCCCAGTCGAGGGCCTCGGAGATCGGACTCAGGGAGTTCAGCTCCGGGACGGGTCGGTGGATGTACTGCGCCTGCCCCCCGCTGCGATGCGGCGCGACGACGAGGCTGCGCGCCACCTGATTCGCCGCATCCGACCCGAGATGGGAACGAACGAAATGAAGACAGGCATCGATGGCTGCGGCAGTGCCAGCCGACGTCATCACGTCGCCGTGATCGATGTACAGCACAGTACGGTCGATCTCTGTTCCTGGGTGACGAGAGCTGAACTCGTCGAGGGAATGCCAATGGGTGACGGCCGGGCGGGATCCGAGCAGACCACTGTCTGCGACCGGGAATGCACCGAGACAGAGACCGGCAACCGCTGCGCCGCTCCTGTGCGCGTGCCGCAACATCTCGACCAGCGGCGCGGACGGAGCCCGGAGGTCGCTGTACCAAGAGGCGATCACGATCAGATCTGCGCCGGACGCATCTTCGAGGTCGTGGATCCCACCGATCCGATACCCCTCGGCAGTGGTGATGTCCGCGCCCTGTTCGTTGAACAGGATGGTCTCCCACTCCGCGAGATGCTGGCGAGTCACCTCGCCGAAGACCATGGGCGGGACGGAGAGATGGAACATCGTCGCGCCTTCGAACGCGTAGACGGCGATCCTCATCCCGCGCTTTGGCACGGACTCATCGTTATTGTGCATACGTGCCAATTGTGGCACGGGTTCGCGTGGCGGAGGCTGGATGGCAAGATCCGCTCACGTCCACCAGGAGAACTCATGCCCGCTCCCCGTCGCGCCCTCGTCGTCATCGACCCTCAGCAGGAATACTTCACCGGCCTCCTGCGCATCCAGTATCCGCCGCGGGAGGAATCGATCCAGCGGATCGCCTATGCCATCAACGCCGCAGAACAGGCCGGGATCCCGGTGGTCATGGTGCAGCACACCGCGGGAGACGACGCGCCGGTGTTCAATCCGACGACGCCGCAATTCCGGCTGCACGCGTCGCTGGAGGATCGCGATTCGAATGCGTGGAAGAAGATCGTCAAGAATCACAGCTCGGTCTTTCCCGGCACCGGCCTGCACGAATGGCTCGTCGAGGCTCATATCGACACGATCACCCTGGTCGGCTACATGACGAACAACTGCGTGCTCGCCACGGCGGCGGACGCCGAAACCCGCGGCATCACGGTAGAGGTGATCGCCGATGCTACCGGGGCCATCGACATCGCCAACGACGCAGGATCGGTCGACGCCGAGACCGTGCACACGACCCTGATGGCTCTGCTGAACTCGAACTGGGCCGCCGTCGCTCCGGCCGCGACCTGGGTCGAGGCGCTCGAGACGGGCACGCCCCTTCGCAAGGGGAACCTGCCCGAGTCGGCTGCCCGGGGCGCCTCCGCTCATGCCTGACGCCCACCCCGTTGCGTGCGCGCTCAGCTCGTGACGGGGTCCGCAGAGCGCTGATCGTAGGCATCGCGGGCGACGAGCACTTCCTCGATATGGTGCTCGGCCCACCGACCCAGCGCGGTGAGCGGCTCGCGAAGAGTCAGGCCGAGGAGCGTGAGCTCGTACTCCACCCGAGGAGGCATCTCGTCATACGCGGTTCGCGTCAGCAGGCCGTCGCGCTCGAGGTCCCGAAGGGTATCTGCGAGCACTTTGCCGCTGATGCCGCCCACTCTGTCACGGATGGCGCCGAACCGGGCCGGCCCGTCGCTCAGTGCGATCACGATCATGGCCGTCCACTTGTTCGCGACCCTCGCCAGCGAGGTGCGCGAGGGGCAACTGGCCAACATGACGTTCCACACCGGATCGGACATCAGAACTTCTCTCCATGGTTACGTTGAGGTAACAGGTTACCAAATGTAATCATTGCAGCATCCCCCCGACGAAGGAGACAAAGATGACCGATGCGACCCCCGAAACCGTTGCCAACACATATTTCGACGCCCTCGGACGCGGCGACTTTCCCACTGTCATGGCGCAGTTCAGCGACAGCGTCGTATGGCACCAGCCCGGATCGAACCGGTTCTCCGGCACGCACACCGGGCTGGAGGGGGTCGGCGCGCTTCTCGGCGGTATGACCGAGACCAGCGAAGGAACCTTCGCGCTCTTCGTCACCGGCCCGGCGATGGTCAATGGCGAGCTCGTCGCCGTGCCCGTTCGTTTCTCCGGACACCGAGCGGATGCCGCGATGGACATGGCCGGCATCGATCTGCTCACGGTCCGCGACGGAAAGATCGTCGAGGTGCATCTGTTCTCCGAGGATGCCGCGAGCGAGGACGCCTTCTGGGGGCAGGGGACGATCAGCGAACAGGACTGACGGGATCGCAGACGGCTGACAGACAGCAGGGTTCGAGGCAGGATGGAATCATGACCGCCCATCCACTCGAATCACGGCCATGGCTCGATTCCTATGCGGAAGACGTGCCGGCGGAGATCCCAGAGCCGACGCAGACCTTGTCGGAGATGATGTCGGCGAGCGTGAAGGCGTTCGGGAGACGTCCGGCGCTCGAATTCTTCGGTGCCGTCACGACGTACCGCGATCTCGGAGAGCAGATCGAACGCGCGGCGGAGGGGTTACGGCGAATCGGAGTCGGTAAAGGTGACCGAGTCGCCCTGGTGTTGCCCAACTGTCCGCAGCACGTCGTCGCCTTCTACGCAGCGCTCCGTCTCGGTGCGATCGTGGTCGAGCACAACCCGCTCTACACGCCGCGAGAGCTGAGGCACCAGTTCGAGGATCACGGTGCGCGCGTCGCGATCGTCTGGGACAAGGCCGTCGACAATGTGGCCGACTTTCCCGCAGACCTCAAGATCGAGCACATCGTGAGCGTCGACATCACGGCGGCGATGCCCATCTCAAAGCGCCTGGCACTCCGCCTGCCGGTGCCGAAGGCGCGTGCGGCCAGAGCGAAGTTGACCGGCACTCCGAAAGCACGACACCTCGTCGCTTGGAAGCAGTTGGTCAGTCACAAGCGGCTCTCGCGGCGCGTAGCAGGGCCGAGGCTGGGTGACACCGCGCTGCTGCAGTACACGAGCGGGACCACGGGCACTCCGAAAGGAGCGATCCTCACCCATTCGAACCTCCGCGCCAATGCGATGCAGGGGCGCGCATGGGTGCCGGGACTCGTCGATGGCGAGGAGACGTTCTACGCCGTACTGCCGTTGTTCCATGCCTACGGCATGACGCTGTGCCTGACCTTCGCGATGAGCATCGGAGCGAGACTCGTCCTCTTCCCGGCATTCGATCTGGGTCTGGTCACGGAGGCGGCGCGCTCCAGCCCGCCGACCTTCCTTCCGGCCGTACCGCCGATCTATGACGCGCTGGCCCGCGCGGCGTCCCGTGGGACCATCGATCTCTCGACGGTCAGGTTCGCGATATCCGGCGCGATGAGCCTTCCCGTCGCAACGGTGCAGCGCTGGGAGGAGGCGACCGGGGGTCTTCTCGTCGAAGGCTATGGCATGACCGAGAGTTCACCCGTCGCGCTCGGCAACCCGATGGGAACCACCCGCCGTCCCGGAACTGTCGGCGTGCCGTTTCCGAGTACCGAGATCCGTGTCGTCGACCCCGCGGACCCTGCCGTCGACATGCCGGCCGGCGAGCGCGGCGAACTCCTCGTCCGCGGTCCGCAGATCTTCCAGGGGTACTGGAGGCGTCCGGGAGACACCGCCGACGCCCTGCTTGCAGACGGCTGGCTTCGCACCGGGGACATCGCCGAGGTCTCCGCCGACGGGTTCGTGACGATCGTCGACCGACTCAAGGAGCTCATCATCACCGGCGGCTTCAACGTGTCGCCCAGCGAGGTGGAGAGTGCATTGGAGGCGCATCCCGACGTCGTCGCTGCCGCCGTCGTGGGCCTCCCGAGATCCAGCGGAAGCGAGGAAGTCGCCGCTGCCGTCGTGCTCCGAGAGGGCGCCGAGCTCAACGCGGATGCACTGCGGGACTTCTGCCGCACCCGGCTCACCCCGTACAAGGTGCCCCGGCGCATCACCGTCGTCGACGACCTCCCCCGCTCACTCATCGGCAAGGTGCTCCGTCGCCAAGTGCGGGAGCAATTGCTCGCCTGAGCGGGAGCCGCGCTCAGCGCACTGACTTCCTATCGAGCTGCGGATCGTTCCGCTTTGCGACGGCGCTGTTCGAGAAGCGCGCATGTCAGAGCGACGAGAAAGCTGATCATCGCGAGGCCCCAAGCGATCGCTGCGAACTGCACCGGCAGGAACAACGATGCGAGCAGGAACGCGACGCCGACGAGTGGGAGCGCGATGGTCAGGCGCTGGGTGATTGTCTGGGTCATCGTCGTCTCTCTGCTCGGACCGCAGTGATCGCGGACGGGCTTCACCGACGGCGTTACCCGCATCCATCGTGACCGTTGCCCGCGGGCTCATCAAGACGGCCGACCGCTTCGTGGCCCTGGGGCTAGATTCTGCGGGCGCTGATTCAGAGGCTGATGATGCCGAGCGCGGTGGCCCGGAGGACGATCTGCAGGCGGTTCTCGACGTCCCACAGGTGGTTGATATGACGGATGTCGGCCTTCACAGTGCCTTCGGCATAGTGGAGCGCGTCGGCGATCTCGGCGTTGGAGAGACCTCTGGCGATCAGCTCGATGATCTCCCGTTCGCGATCGCTCAGCGCAGGCGCTTCAGCGACCTGATTCTCGCCCGCCTCGATCGCCGCCCGCACGAATCGCTCCTGCACCTCGGGGGAGACGACACGGTCGCCGGCGTGAGCAGCCACGATGGCATCGATGATCTGTTCCGGGGTGGAGTTCTTCACGAGATACCCGCACGCCCCGGCCCGCAGTACCTCGAGCGCACGCCACTCCGTGGTGAAAGTCGTGAGCGCCACGACGCGGCAATGCGGGTTCCAATCCAGCACACGCTTGGTCGCCTCGACTCCGCCGACCTCGCGCATCTTGATGTCCATCAGGACGACATCAGGACTCGCCGCCTTGCACGCTTCGACGACTTCGGAGCCGTCGGTCGCTTCGCCGACGAGCACGACCCGGTCGTCGTCCGCGATGAACGCGCGCAGAGCGTGCCTCACCAGCGCTTCGTCGTCGACGACGAGAACGCGGACGACTTCACTCACCTCTTTACGGTATCGCGAGGTTGCCGGCGAAGCCCTGGCCCTGGGGCCACGTTCTCGCGACTAGGAGTCCACGAGACGTAGGGTGGTCGGATCAGCATTCCGACTGAAGGAGAAGAGCGTGGGACTGAACCTGCTCGGCACGCAGACCCTCCTTGGGATGATCACCGGTGCGAACGCCGATCTCGGGCAGTGGCTGTGCCAAGTTTTCGGCATCTGTGCCTGAGTCGTTGACCCCCGAGCACCGTCGGCGGCTGAACGCTGGGGACAGCACGCGACTGTCCGTCGGACGGATGATCCGCAGTCGCAGGTTCTGGGAGCAGCGCACGCTCCATCCCGTCGCCAGGCTGTTGCTGATCGCGGCGGTCGTCGTGCTCGTCGGCGTCGCCGTCGGGTTCATCGTCGCCAGCGGTGAATTCACGCGACTCGATCTTCTTGCGATCGCCTTCTACGCGGGTCTGGCCGCTTTCGCCTGGCGTCCGTCGACTGCGGCATACATCGTCATGCTCATCAGCAGCATCGGGGTCGTGTTCACCGGCAGCGGCGGAGACCTCCTTGAACTCGCGATCGCGCTCAGCCTGGTCACCGCGACCTGCGTTGCGTGGGTCATCATCGCGCATGTGGTTCTGCTGGGTGCGCTCAGCGCTTACGTCGCCACCAGCAGTTCGACGCTGACTCAGGGCGGTATCTACGCCATAGCGGGCATCGCGGTGATCGCGTTCCTGGCCGGCCTCGCGTTCCGTCTCGTCGCTGCGCGAGAGACGATCCTTCTCGCTGAACGCGAGCGGGTGGAGCAGGATCTCGAGGCGATCGCCCGCGAGGAGCAGGAGCGGATCGCAGACGAGCTCCACGATGGGATCGCTCATGACCTCACGCTCATCCTCTTCCACGCCCGCGCGCTGCCGAAGCAGCCGGATGATGCGGCGCGTCAACTCTCCCTCACCACGATCGAGGACTCCGCCGAGCAGGCTCTCCAGAGCATCCAATCTCTACTCTCATTGATGCGGGACACTGCGACCGAAGGGCCTGAGTCCCACCCGACGCGATATGACGGGAACGTCGTGGAGGCGATCTCGTCCCTCGGGGCGCTACTGAACGATGCCGGGATCCCGACGCGGGTCACCGCCCCGCGCACCCCGCTCAGCGTCACTCCAGCGGCAGAGCGGGTGCTCACGGAGACCGCGATCGAGGCGGTGACGAACATCATGAAACACGCCCCGCGATCGCAGTCCGCGAGCATAGACATACTCGAACACGGCGATGCGATGGAGCTCGTCGTGACGAACCTCGCTCCTTCATCGACGACGCCGTCGGACAGTCCAGCGAGCGGTCGGGGCCTGAAGCGCGCGCGACAGCGCCTCGCGCAGAATCACGGCGAACTGGAATCTGTTCAGATGTCAGACGGGTGGACTCTGCGGGCGACAGTGCCGGCGCCCGTCGACGAAACGCACTGAGAGCGGGTGCAGGACGCCCGATTCCGCGGGTCAGAGCGGGAGAACGAGCGAGGTGATCAAGCCGCCGCCCCTGCGGGCGCGCAGACGCACCTCGCCGCCGTGCGTCTTCGCGATGCTCTGCACGATCGCCAGCCCGAGACCGGTGCCGTCGGGGCCTGCAGACGTGCGACTCGCATCGCCACGGTAGAACGGCTCAGTGAGCAGCTCCAGCGTGGCCGGGGCAATCGGGGCACCGGTGTTCTCGACTTCGACGATGGCGCGTCCCCGCTCGCGTCGGCATCGGACCCAGAGCTCGCCGCCCGGGGCGTTATGACGGATGCCGTTCTCGAGAAGATTGCGCACGGCCCTGGCCAACAGGATCATGTCGCCATCGACGGTGACGTCGCGGAGGTTCGTGTGCACCGCGATCTCCTGAGAGTCCAGGTCCTCGATCTCCTCCTCGATGAGCACACCGAGTTCGACCGGCTCGACATGCTCGAGCCCGTTGTGCGAACGAGCGAGAGCGAGCAGCGCCGCGATGAGCCGTTCGCTCTGGTCGGTGGCCCGCAGCGCTCGCTGCATGTTCAGCTGAAGCGCCTCCGGGACGACGCCCTGCTCGAGCGGGATCTCCAAGGCTGTTCGAGTGGTGGTCAGCGGGGTGCGCAGCTCGTGCGACGCGTTCGCCACGAACCGATCCTGTGCGGTGAAGGCCGACTGCAGCCGGTCGAGCATCCCGTCGATCGTGTCTCCCAGCTCCTTGATCTCGTCGTCCGGCCCCGGCAGGTCGAGTCGACGACCGAGATCGCGCTCGGAGATGTCCCGCGCTGCAGCCGTGACCTCGCCGATGCGGTCGAGCGAACGACGCGCGAGCCAGAACGCGATCGCGGCGGCGACGCCTGTGAAGCCCACGAGCACCACGACCGACCACAGCAGCAGCCCGCCGCCGACCTCATCGGCGAGGAACGTCGACTGCTGGAGCACTGCGCCCTCGACCGCTTCCGCCGCGTCCACCGACAGCGACGCCATCGGGGTGGCCAGCTGGAAGTCGGCGGTGGTGTCGGCGAAGTAGCTGCAGCCGTCGCCGGCGGTCCCGTACGACATCCCGGAGCTGTCGGTGAGGGGCTCGACATCGCTGAAGTCCGTCTCATCGCCTCCCGTCGTCCCGTCAACAACACGTGTGACCGAAAGCGCGGGCACGCAACTCTCGGCTGTCATGGTGATCGCCGAGGAGAACAGCTGCTGCACCACCAGGTACTGCACGGTGAGCAGTGCCGCGCCCGCAGCGATGAACACCCCGGCGATGATGATCACCAACCGGGTGCGGAAGCTCATGCGTCTCATGCCGTCCCCACTCGGTAGCCGTGGCCCGCCGCGGACTGGATGACCGCGGGCGACCCGAGTTTACGACGCAGCGTGTGCACCACGATCTTGACCACGCCGCGCGTGCGTTCACGCGGCTCATCCCAGACCTCGTCGAGCAGGTCGTCCGAGCTGACGTAGCCGCCCCCCGCGGCAAGCAGCGTCTCGAGGACCCCGAACTCCTTGAGGGTGAGTCGGATCGGTGTGCCGTCGCGTTCAACGATGCGCCGGACGATGTCCAGGCGCACACCAGCGGACTCCAGGACCGCGTTCGGGCGAGTTGATTGCGACCGGCGGCCGAGTGCGCGGATGCGGGCGAGCAGCTCGACGTACGCGAACGGCTTGGCGAGGTAGTCGTCGGCACCGAGGTCGAGTCCTTCGACGCGGTCGTTGAGGGTTCCGGCTGCGGTGAGCATGAGGATGCGCGCCGGGTATTCCTGCGAGACCAGCGTGCGGCACACCGCGTCGCCGCTCAACACCGGCAGGTCGCGGTCGAGCACGATCACGTCCACGTCGGTCGATGCCGCCGCGGTCAGCGCGCTCGCGCCGTCGCGTGCGACATCCACGAGATATCCCTCGCGGCGCAGGCCGTCGGCCAGCGTGTCAGCCAGGTCGGCCTCGTCTTCCACCAGCAGCAATCGCATGGCACCTCCCGTCTCCAAGGGTGCGCGATCCGCGGTTAGTTCCCGGTTAGGTGCCGTCATACCCAAAGCAAACCATCGCATCCGTAGAACTGACTGCACGTCGCGGATGAGCTGCGACCGCGAGAAAGGGAATGTCATGTTCGACTCGAAAGCACTCCGTTCATTGGCGGTGATGCCCGCTGTCCTGGCGCTCTTCGCGCTCGCTGCATGCGCCGGCGCACCCGCCGACGACGCGGATGACGGCGCAGACGATGCGGCCGCCACCCGGTTCGTGACCTGCCTCACAGGTGAGGGTCAGACGGCAAAGATCATCGAAGGCGGCCAGGTGGGTCTGCTGATGCCGGATGCACCTGGTGACGGTTCCATGGGCGAATCGAGCGAGAGCATGATGTCCGTGGAAGCAGGCGAAGGCGACGAGATGGCCATGACGATGGTCTTCTCGGACGATGAGGGCACATGGCTCGCGTCGACTGCCGCGTCCGGGTATCCGGAAGAGGGCGGCCAGCGTGCCGCCTGGGAGAAGTGCGAAGAAGAGATCCCGGAATTCTCCCAGCCCGAGCCCGACATGTCGGCGTCCGAGGGGGCGGAGACGATGTCGATCTCGCAGGAGGATCTCATCGAGTCGGGGCTCGCCTTCGCCTCGTGCGCGAGGGAGAACGGCTTCACGGACTTCGCCGACCCCGATGCCGACGGCATGCTCGAGCTCCCGGTCGGGATCACCGAGGACGAGGCGCGGACGCTCCTCGAGGCGTGCGCGGAGGCCGTGGGCGACATGCCGCCGATGTTCACGCCGGAGAGCGTCGAATCCGCCGACTTCGACTGGTTCGCTCTGGTGGGCGAGTACTTCGAAGGCGCCTTCATGGCGGCGACGCCCCTGCAGTCAGGGGATAGCGAATGAGCCGCCGACTGACGAAGGTGATCGTGCCCGTCGCGGTGCTGCTCGTGGCCGCGGCGGCGGCGCTTGCGGTGCTGCAGCCGTGGAGCTCTGCGGCCGACACTCCGGACGACAGCGAGAAGCCGGTCACCGCCGAGGCAGAGCTCACCACGCTCACATCCGACCTGAGGCTCAACGGGAACCTCAGTTACGGGGCGTCCATCGCCCTGCCCGGTCGCGGCGGAACCATCACGCGTCTGCCGACCGCCGGCGATGTGATCGGTGTGGGACAGGTGCTCTACGAGGTCGATGGGAAGCCCGTGATCGCTATGCGCGGCGACCGGCCCTTCTGGCGCGACCTGGGTCTCGGCGTCGAGAACGGTCCCGACGTCCGTCAGCTGGAGCAGGCACTCGCCGACCTCGGCTTCGGAAAAGACATGACGGTGGACGACGAGTTCACCGCGGTGACGGAAGCCAACGTCAAGGCCTGGCAGAAGTCCCTCGGCGTCACGAAGGACGGCGTCGTGAAGCTGGGCGACGTCGTCGCGATCACCGCGGCGTCCGTGCGCGTCGAATCAGTCAAGGCACAGCTGGGCGATGCCGCCGAGGCGAGCCCGCTGACCTACACGAGCACCACCCTGCGCGTGGTGGTCAAGCTCACCGACGCACAGGCGCGTGAGATCCTGCCTGCGACGCGGGTCACCGTCATCCTCCCTGATGGCACGGAGGCGCCGGCCACGGTGACCGCCGTCGACCCCGGCGGCCAGCCGACCGAGACAGAGGGCGAGACCACGCCGGCCACCGCGAACGTGGAGTTCGATGATCCTGCCGTCGCGGAGGGCATCGGGCTGCGGGCGGTCAAGGTCGTTTTCGCGACCTCGGAGGTGAAGGATGCGCTCGTCGTGCCTGTCACTGCCCTCGTGGCGACGACCGATGGTGGCTATGCGGTGGATGTGCTGCGCAAGGGCGGCAAGGTCGAACGAGTGTCCGTGGAGGTCGGTCTGATCGCCGATACCAAGGTGCAGGTGGTCGGCGGAGAACTTGCCGTCGGCGACGCAGTGGTGGTGGCGCAATGACGCCGGGCACCGTCGTCGAGCTCGTCGACGTGATCAAGGAGTACCCCGGCAGCCCGCCGCTGCGAGTGCTGCACGGCATGAGCCTCGCGATCGAGCGTGGCGAGCTGGTCGCCGTCGTCGGAGCATCCGGGTCCGGGAAGAGCACGATGCTCGCGATCATGGGGACCCTCGACGACCCGACGAACGGCACCGTGCTGATCGATGGAACGGATGCCGCGGCTCTCGCCGAGCGCGAGCGCGCGGTCCTTGCGCGCCCGCCGCATCGGGTTCGTCTTCCAGCAGTTCTTCCTGCTGCCGGCGCTCAGCGCGGTGGACAACGTCGCACTCGGGCTTCTCTATTCGGGGGTGCCTGCGGCGGAGCGTGCCGTGCGTGCGGCGGCTGCCCTGGAGCGGGTCGGCCTCGGTGCCCGTATGAGGCATCGGCCGGGCCAGCTCTCCGGTGGAGAACAGCAGCGGGTGGCGATCGCCAGGGCGATCGTCGGGGAGCCGTCAGTGCTGTTCGCCGATGAGCCGACCGGGGCGCTCGACTCGACCACCGGCGAGCGCATCCTCGAACTGCTCACCTCGATCGCCGATTCGGGCACGGCGGTCGTGATCATCACGCACGACGGGCATATCGCCGAGCGCGCGCAACGGCAGGTCAGCATTCATGACGGACGGATCGTGAGCGACACGGGTCAGCGCGAACGGGAAGAGGTGGCGGCATGAGGCGCAGGGGCGAGCGGATGCCGCGGCTCACCATCGCGGACAGCATCCGCACGGCGCTCATCGGACCACGAAGCCGCAAGATGCGCACGGCGCTGTCGGCGCTCGGTGTGGCGGTCGGTATCGCGGCACTCACGGCCATCACCGGCATCGCCGCATCCAACCAGGCCGAACTGCTGGCCGAGCTCGACGAACTCGGCGCGAACATGCTCGTCGTGCAGCCCGGCTACGGGCCCGACAACAAGCCGGTCGCGCTGCCAGAGACGGCTGCAGGGATGATCGAGAGGGTCGGCGGCGTCGAGCAGGTGGGTGTGCTCGAGAAAGTGCCGGACGGTACCGGCGTCTACCGCAACGACCTCATCCCGAAGAGTCAGGGCAACGGGTTGACCGCGTATGCGGCGAGTCCGGACTTCCTGTCGTCGGTCGAGGGATCAATCGCGAAGGGTTCCTGGTTCGACGAGACCGACCGGTCACTGCCGGTGACCGTGCTCGGGTCGGCGGCTGCCGCACGGATGGGCGTCACGGAGCCGGGGGTGCGCGTCTGGATCGGCGAGCAGTGGTACACCGTGATCGGAATCCTCGATTCGGCCGGTCTCGCCGAATCCATCGACGCGAGCGCATTCCTCGGTGATCGCTGGGCGGCTGAGCATGTGTCGGCGAAGGGCGATGACACCATCGCCTCGATCTATGTGCGCATGGCCGACGGCGACACCGGGGAGAAGGTCCGCGACGCGATCGCCCGAGCGGCGAACCCGAGTTCGCCCTACGTGCAGGTGACCGGAGTCGGCGATCTCGCCGGGGCGCGGGACACCGCGAACGACTCGCTGTCCGGCCTCGCCGTCGGCCTCGCGGCGATAGCCCTGCTCGTGGGCGGCATCGGCATCGCCAACACCATGGTGGTGGCGGTGCTGGAGCGCCGGGGGGAGATCGGACTCCGGCGGGCCCTCGGCGCGCGCTCGAGTCAGATCGCGGGTCAATTCGTGGCGGAGGCCATCGTGCTCGGCGGTCTGGGGGGCCTCGCCGGGGTGATCTGCGGGGCGCTCGGAGTCTTCGCCTACGCGACGATCCAGGGACAGGCGGCGACGATACCGGTGGCCGTGCTCGTCGGCGGCCCGATCGTGGCGCTGGTGGTCGGCGTGATCGCGGGCCTCTATCCCGCGATCAGCGCGGCGAGGCTGTCACCGACAGCCGCCCTTCGGACCGTGTGACCGCGGGGCGCTGCCCGTCCACGTCCATCGGGCGAAGCCCCTGTGGACGTGGACGGGTTCGCGGTGGTCTGCTCCAGCGCGAACCGGTCCCGACGCTGCGGTGACCTCACCGGTGTGACTGAGTCAGACGAGCTCCGGGCGCAGGATGCTCTCGGCTCCGCCGTCGATGAAGATGATCTGGCCGGTGACGAACGAGTTCTCCTCGCTGGTCAACCACGCGAGCAGCGCCGCAGGCGCAGTCGGGGGTGCGGCTGGTCCGTTGAGCGGAGCGGGTGCACCCTCGGCCATCGCGGCTCGTCCTTCTTCGGTGGCGAGGGTGGCGGCGACCATCGGGGTCTCGATGACACCGGGAGCGATCGCGTTCAGTGCGATGCCGGCGCCGGACCACTGATCATCCTTTGCATGGATGCGCACATACCGAGCGATGGCATTCTTCGTCGTGGCGTAGATCGGGCTCATGCCGGTTGCCAGAGTGGTCGTGCCGAGCCGTTCGGCAGCTTCCACTGCTCCCGGCTCGTCGTCGGCGAGAAGTAGGGCGAGGAGATCATCGTCGACTTCTGTGAGAGCGCCCATCGACGCGACCACCGCCGCGCGGGGGGCGTCGGACTTGGTCAACAGTGGCTGGAGGCTTTCAAGGGTCGCTTTGGCGCCGAAGTAGTTCACACGAACAGTGATCGGCTTGGGTGCGACGAGGCCGGCGACAGCGATGACACCATCGAGCCGCCCACCTGACAAGCGGTTCGCCTGCTCCACCAGGGATGCGCGGCCGTCGTCGGTGCTGAGATCAGCGATGATGTCGGTATCGCGGATGTCCACCCCGAACACGGTATGGCCCTGTGCGCGGAGGTGTTCCACGGTGGCCTTGCCTATGCCCGATGCGGCCCCGGTGACGACGTAGGTCCTAGTCATTTCTTGTCTTGCCTTTCTTATAGGAAGAGTGCGGAGAGGTTCTTGATCGAGCTCAACCCGAGCCGATGAGCCATTCGGGAAGGACAGCGAGAAGTCGATCGACCAACAGGCTCTGCGGGACGCTGTCGTCCCCTTCGCGGATCCATCTCGTCAGCATCGCGATTGCCCCGCCGGCGATGAAAGTGGCCATGTCGTCGAGGTCGATCCCGGACGGAGCGGCATCCCCTCTAGCCACGATCGCGTCGCGGACGCCCTCTGCGTACGCCTGGGTTATCACCTCATGGGCGCGGGAGCCGACCGGCCATTCGAGCGACGCGCGAAGAAAAGCGCGCCGCTCGCTGATGAACGCGACGAGCTGCTCTTGCGCTCGACGTGCCGCCCCCGCGGGGTCAGCAACACTGGCGGCTTTGTACGTCGCGGCGATGTCGCGGTACGCCTCGGTGACCATCGCGACGAGCAGGTCATCGAGACCCGTGAAGTGGGCGTAGAAACCGCTGCGGCTCACGCCCGACATGCGAAGGATCGCGTTGACCGAGACGCCCTGCTCAGGTTCGAGCGCCAACTCCGCCACCGCCGCGTAGATCGAAGCCCGGGTGCGGGCCGGGCGAGGATCGACCGCTCTCGACGGTGTGCCGCTCTGCATGCCAGCATCCTACACTTTTCGCACACCTGTCTGTAAAATCTTGCGACGGTCTTGGGTCACGGAATCTCGTTGACGCCGGCGTGCATTCCTCGTGTCTTCACCCGGCTTCGAGGAGCGCGGCGGCATTCTCGGAGAGGATCCGACGAGCGACGTCGTCGGACAGGCCGGCGCCGCGCACGGTCCCGACGGGATCGTCCAGGCCCATGTCGAACGGGAAGTCGCTGCCCAGCACCACCTGGGATGCGCCGACGACCTCGATGAGATGGCGAAGGGCCAGAGGGTCGTGCACGACAGTGTCGAACCAGATGTGACGCAGGTAGCTCGACGGCGGGTGGGCGCATCCGTGGGCATCCGGGCGCACGCGCCAGGCGTGATCGGAACGTCCGATCGCGGTCGGCAGATACCCGCCACCATGCGCGACGACCAGTTTGAGGTCGGGGTGACGGTCCAGCACTCCTGCGAAGATCAGGTGCGACAGCGCGACTGCGTTCTCGACCGGCTGGCCGACGGTGTTGGCGAGATAGAAGCGATCGAGGCGCTCATCCAGACTGCACCCGAACGGATGGAGGAAGACCACCGCGCCGAGCTCCTCGGCCCGTGACCAGAACGGCTCGAGTCGCGGGTCGGACAGTTCGACATCGCCCGCGAACGATGAGATCTCCACGCCAGCGAGACCTCGACCGAGTACCGCATCGTCGACGCATTCGAGAATGCGCGAGGGGTGTTGCAGGGGCACGACGCCGAGTCCGGTGAGGCGGTCGGGCGCGGCGGCGACGTGCTCAGCGACCAGACGGTTCGTCTCCTGTGCGATCCACACCGCCAACTGCTCGTTCGCCCAGGGGTAGAAGTGATTCGGCGAGACGCTGACCCACTGCCGGTCGACCCCCTGGGCATCCATCGACGCCAGCCGAACCCCGACCTGAGTGAGCTTCGGGATGCGGGCGCCCACCATCGGCCCCGACACCGCCTGGCTCTCCGCTCCGTTGCGGCGCAGATCGAGGGCCGCGGCGTTCCCCACGCCTGCGGAGTCTCGGCGCTCGACCTCGGCATGGAGGCCGGGCAGCAGGAGGTGCGCGTGGACATCCGTGACCGGCATCCGCTCGTCCGGAGCAGTCATGCCGGCTCCGCCATGCGGTGCGCGATGCCGAACATGAGGCCGGGCACGTCGGCATCTCGGACTCCGTCGAGCTGCCACTGACCGAGTTGGACGGATGCCTCCACCACCGCCTGGGCGCGAGGCAGCCGCCGGGCGTGGAACTCGTCCCACAGTTGCTGATCGACCTCATCCCGGGAGACGAGGAGTTCCGTGAGGACGAAGGCGTCCTCGAGCGCCTGAGCCGCCCCCTGTGCGATCGTCGGGGGGCAGCTGTGCGCGGCATCACCGATGATGACGACGCGACCGCGGTTCCACGGCGCGGGCACGATGTGGGAGGTGAACCACGTGTAGTTCACGTGCGCGCCGGCCGAGAGATCGGCGCGGATCGACTCCCACGGCCCCTGGTAGGCCATCGACTCGCCCTGCATGATCTCGACGGCTTGCGCGTCGGTGACAGCGCTGCGGTCCTGGGCCTTCTCGACGAGGAACGCGTACATCGAGTCCTCGCCCGTCGGGGTATAGCCCGCGATGTAGACCGGGCCGCCGTAGTACAGCTCGCTGCGGACCACGTCGTCGGGTCGCGACACGAACGAGCGCCAGATGCCCATGCCGGTCGGCTGGGGCGCGGTGTCGATGCCGATCAGGGTACGGACTCTCGAGTTGAGCCCATCGGCGCCGATGAGCAGATCGAACGTCCCGGCGGACTCGTCGTTCACGAACACCTCGACGCCATCGACGCGAGAATCCAGTCCGGTCACTCCCGATCCGAAGTGCACGCGCACCCCTTCCTTCGCGGCGTGCTCGTGCAGGATGCGGGCGAGTTCGGGACGAGGCATCCCCATTCCGGCCGGGTAGTCGGGACCGCCGGTCTTCACATCGGGAAGCTCGGCGACGATCGGCGCTCCGAGTCCCGGAGCCCGGAGGTTCAGGCCTTCGAAGGGGTAGCCGGCCGCCCGAACGTCCTCCCAGACGCCGAGGGCATCGAACACGCGCAGCGCGTTACCCTGCAGGGAGATGCCGGAGCCGAGCGCACTCAACTCCGATTTCACCTCGAACACGTCGACCTCGACACCGGCCTTCGCGAGTTGGATGGCGGCGGCCATCGCCGCCACGCCGCTGCCGGCGACGGCGACCTTGTGGACTGCGGTCATGTCAGAACCTCTCTGTTCTTGAACGAGTGCGAATGTCAGAAGACGGCGGGATTCTCCGACGAACGGTCTATCTCGCTGCGCCCGCTCACCGACCGGCCTCTTCCGCGACGCAGCGCACAACCTGGGCACCCAGTCCGCTGATCGAGCCGGTCATCACATCGCCGTCGCGCAGGAACCGCTTCCAATGCTGGCCGTTGCCCGCGGGGCTGCCGGTGAGCAGCAGGTCTCCGGGAAGCAGCGGCATCGTCTGGCTCGCGCCCGAGACGAGCGCGGCGATGTCGAACAGCAGATCGCTGGTGTTCCCGTCCTGCATCACCTGACCGTTGAGTTCGAGGCGGAGCCCGAGGTCGCCCTCGTCCACGAAGGGCGCAGGCACCAGGAACGGGCCTGTGGGCAGGAACCCGGGTGCGTTCTTGGCGCGGTACCAGTCGGTGCCGATCTCCTTCATGTCCTTGCGGAACACCAGGTCGCGTGTGGTGATGTCGTTGACGATCGTGTAGCCGGCGACATGATCCATCGCGTCTTCCCGCGACGCGCGGAACGCCTCGCGGCCGATCACAATCGCAAGCTCCAGTTCCCAGTCGTGCACCGAGCTGTAGGCGGGCAGGGCGAGGGGAACGTCATCGCCAACGACGCAGGCGGGCATCCCGATGAAGAAGTACGGCTCGCCGTGCGCGGCGCGCTCATCCATCATCTTCGCCGCGGACTCCCGAGCCTCCTCCGGCGTGCGATCGGAGTTCTGTGTCAGACCCGCGGCGACCAGCTCGATGACATGCTGGCGATAGTTCGCCCCCGTCTGCAGCACCTGGCGCGGTTGCACCGGTGCCGTCAGCGTGACATCGGCCAGATCCGTCCACGCCCCGCTGTCGGTCGCGACCAGTGCCGCGAGTCGATTCCAGTCGGGTGCCCCGAGGAAGTCATTGAGGTCGGCGGCCCCGAGGCTCTCGGTGTCGAGAGCCCGAATGCGCTCGCCTGCGACCAGGCCGAGGCACGCGTCTTCGCCGTTGCGGAATCGGGCCAGCGCGAACGGCGCGTCAAGCGGCATCAGCCGCGCCCCTGCTTGGCGTACGGGTTGAACAAGGCGTCCTTGATCTCGTCCGGTACGCCTTCCTCCGTGGCGCTCGGGCCGTCGGCTGCTGGGAACGACTCGGTCATCGACATCGGCATCGCGCCGTTGCGGTACAAGTTGTTCGAACCGAGCGAGGGCTTCCAGGTGTTGGGCTCCCAGTCCGGCACGTAGTTGCGGTAGCCGCCCGTGTTCAGCTCGATCCGCAGGCTCGAAGGCTCGCGGTAGTAGAGGAACGTCTGTTCGCCGATGCCATGGATCGACGGTCCGTACTCGATCGGGTATCCGTTCTCCATGAGCACGTCCGCAGCGATGAGCAGCTCCTCACGGGTGTCGACCCAGAACGCGTAATGATTGATGCGTCCTGCCCTCGTCGAGCCATCCAGCACGACCCCGAGGTCATGCGACTTCTCGTTCGTGGTGAGCACGGAGAAAACGGAGATCGGCGCCTCGTCGAGGACGGTCTTGGCCATGATGCGGAAGCCGAGCACCTCGTTGTACCACGCGGCGAACGCGTCGACGTCGCTCGTCGCGATCGTGACGTGATCGAGCTGGCGTGGCGCGCCGGCGACTTTGCTGCGCTTCTCCGGCCGGTCGGGGTAGATCGACGCGGCCTGTTCGGGAGCCTGATGGCGCTCGACGTCCCAGTGCAGGGTCATGTTGTGCCCCCACGGTCCGGTGAAGCGGTAGGCGCGGCCGATGGCAGGGCCGTCGAACCATTCGCCCTGGATGCCCGCGGCCTCGATGCGGGCTGCGGCCTCCTCCAGCGCGGCGGCACTCGAGGTACGCCACGCCATGGTCGACAACGACGGCTCGTCGCCGGGCAGGACGACGACGGAGTACCTGTAATAGTCGCCCCAGCAGCGGAGATAGACGGCTTCGTCGACGCGATCGACGACGGTCAGTCCGACCTGGGACTCGTAGAACGCGACGGACGCCTCGACGTCTGGCGAGGTGATCGCGACGTACGACAGATGGGACAGCAGCTTGATCATCTTCGATCCTTCCAAGGGGCTTTCTCTGAGGTCCACTCTGCGCGGACGTTGCGCATCAGGGAATCCGTGGTTAGCTATCCCCGACATAGATGTCGTTTATGACCTGCACGGTCACAGGGAGAACCGCAATGCCCGAGCGCCCTCCGCTATCCCGACTGGATCTCAATCTCCTCGTCGCCCTCGACGCGCTGCTCACGGAGCGCAGTGTGACCAAAGCGGCTGAGCGACTGCATCTGAGCCAACCGGCATTGAGCGCGTCGCTCGCGCGCTTGCGCACGCACTTCAACGATCCACTGCTGGCTCGACGCGGTAACGCCTACGAGCTCACCGCGCTCGCGATCCGGCTGACCGATCACACCTCCACCGCCCTCGAATCCGCCCGGCGGGTGTTCGACACCCATGCTGACTGGACGCCCGAGCATTCTGCCCGCGAGTTCTCCATCTACGGGTCCGACTACGCCTTCGCGACGATCGGCGCCGCAGTGTCCGCGCTCGCGGCGGAGCGCGCACCCGGCGTGAGATTCCGCTTCATGTTGCATTCGCCGACGGTCATCGACGAGCTCGACACCCGATTGAGATCTGTCGATGGGCTCCTCATCCCGCACGGCTTCCTGACAGATCTGCCATACCTCGACCTATGGCGGGATCGCTGGCTCATCGTCGCCTCCGACACGAACGAGCGCGCGGCCGAGGGACTCACGATGGACCTCATGTCGCGCTCGCGTTGGGTCTTCACCTACCAGTCGCGCACCGCGTTCACCTCTGCCAGTCGGCAGCTTCAACAACTGGGAATCGAGCCGCACATCGACGCAGTCGTGGAGAGCTTCGTCGCACTGCCGCGCTTCATCGCGGGCACGGATCGACTGGGCCTGATCCAGTCCGGCCTTGCCGATGCGGCACTCGGCAGCGGTGGGATCACCCTCTACGAACCGCCGTTCGATGCCACCCCCGTGCTCAACGCGATGTGGTGGCATCCGGTGCATGATCGCGATCCCGAGCACACTTGGATGCGTGGGCTGTTCGCGGAGGCCGCACAGGGCCGTGCGATGCACGATCCACCAACCTCGCCGTGAACACGAGGGGCCGGGATCTCGACGATCCCGGCCCCTCGTGCCTCATACGGACGGGACGGATGCTCCCGTGCGACGCGTCGCGAACCATGCCGGTACGGCGACGACGGCGGCGGCGATGCCCACGATGCCGACGGCGACCGACAGGCCGCCGACAGCTGCACTGATGGCGCCCATCAGGATCGGCGTGAGGAACTGGCCCAGGAAGAACGCAGCAGTCCACCACCCTGCCACCCGGCCGCGGTCCTCGAAGGTCGTCGAGGCCACGACCCATGTCACGAGGGACGGAAGGAGCAGCCCCGCGCCGAAGGAGGCGACGACAGCCCCGATGATGACTCCCGCAAGGCCGGGGACGACCCAGATGATCAGCATCCCGACCGCCTGCAATCCGAAGGCGACGGGTGTCAGACTCCCCGCCCGCAACCGTCGCAGACGTGCGAATATCAGGCCGCCGATCGCGGTGGCCAGCGATGCGACCGCAGCCACGAGCCCGATCGTGGCCGTGTCCGTCGGGGCGACACCTGTACCGACGACGAGGTAGCTGGCCTCGATGATGATCACGTAGAACGTGAACCCGCCGAAGAGCGTGACCACGAGCGGGGCGGCGATGCGACGCCACGGGATCCGCGTTCTCGCCACGACGTCCACGCGTGTGTCGCCGGCCTCCGCCGGCGTGGGCTCCCAGAGCGAGAAGATCATCGGCACCGCGATCACGATGCTCACGGCATACACCCAGAACGGGGTGTGCCAGCCGCCGACGCCGAGCGCGCCACCCAGGGCGATGAAGACGGTGGCGGCGAGAGTGGTGGTCACCGTCTGCAGCCCCAGATACTTGTTGCGTCGATGCTCCTCATGGAAGTAGTCGACGATGAGCGTGGTGCACACAGTCATGATCGCCGCCTCGCACACACCGACCAGCACGCGGCTCAGCAGAATCTCCGGTAGCCCCTCGAGCCACGCCGGGGCCGTACCCACGACCGCGTATGCGAGCATCGCGATGATGAGCAGCATCTTTCGACCCAGCCGGTCGACGATCTGCCCGGCGAACGGCGCGAAGATCGCGATGATGAGCGCGGGGATCGCCACGATCATCGGCACGAGGATCTCGGATGCGGGCACATCGGCGAAATGGGCCGACAGCTGCGGCAGCACCGGGGTGATCAGCACCGAACCGAGAACGGGCATGCAGCTGCCAGCGAGCAGCAAGACCGCCTGCCAACCGCCCGCCCGCCGCAGCGGCGTGCTCTCCTGGTTGTCTACAGTGACGTTCGTCATCGAACCTCCTTGGGGGGGGCAGCGCGCTCTTCATCGAGCACGCCGATTCGCGAATGCTCCGCCCGGAGCCACGCGGCCTCGTCGGATGCGAGGCACTTCCAGCAGACAGGAGGCGGACGCATCCGGAAACGGGATATCGCTTATGCGCACCATCGACAGTGTCGATACGCTGCACGAAATGCGAAGTCATCTGTTCTTCGCGTCTGCCTCCGCGCGACGATCGGGTCAGGCGGTCCCGCGGTGGGTGCGGTGGCGCTGGCGCGTTCGGCGTCGCGCAGGCGGGAGCTCAGGTGCAGCCTGTGGCGCACCGACACGATTGACGAGGTCGCCGATGCCCTCGATCGACATAGCGACGACGTCGCCCTCCTTCAGCGGAGGCGGAACGAGCCCCTGGTTGCGCCCCCACAGCTCACCGAGGCATCCGCCATTGCCCACTGTTCCCGATCCCAGGACATCGCCGGAGATCACTCGCGAGTTTCTCGACGCGTAGGCGACGAGCTCAGGAAACGGCCATCCCATGTTCGAGATGAGGTCCTCGCCGAGCAGCTCGCCGTTGACCCGGACTTCGGCACGGAGCTGAAGGAAACCCTCTTCGTCGAGGTATTGCTCGAATTCGTCCGCGGTGACGATCCATGGCCCCAGCACGGTACCGAAGTCTTTGCCCTTGGCTGGACCAAGCCTCACCTGCATCTCTCGGGCTTGAAGATCGCGGGCCGACCAGTCGTTCATGATCGTGTAGCCGAAGATGACGGATGCGGCATCCGTGGCGGTGAGATTCGACTCCCCCACTGCAGGTGCAGCACCGATGATCGCCGCCAGTTCGAGTTCGAAGTCCAGTCGTTCGGTGACAGGTGGTCGCAGTTCTTGACCCGGAGCGTGGACTGTGTGCGGGTTGGTGAAGTAGAACGTCGGAGCCTCGTACCACTCCGGGGCGACGTGACTCTTGCCTTCCACCCCGGCGGAGACTCCCTCGACGTGCTCTTCGAAGGCGACGAAGTCCCGGATGGAGGCGGGCACGAGCGGGGCGAGAAGTGCGACGTCCGCAAGCAGCAGAGCCGGGGCTTCCGACTCTCGCAGCTGGTGAAGGACCCGCTCCTGCGCTTCCCGCGCTCCCTCAAGGCCACGCGCGAGGATCTCGGTTACTGATTCCCCATCCGCGAATCCGATCACGCGGTCGTCGATGACGAACCCCTCACCGACGTGTCCGTTGTGCGTCCAGCGCGCGATTCTCATGCCGACATCTCCATTCGATCTGCGGGGGGTTGCTGTGTCTCTTGGGCGGCGGCGAAATCCTCAGGCATGGCAGGCAAGAGGCCGCATTCCGTTGTACTCGTACATGTCCTGCCAGGCTCTCGCGAAGTCCGGTTCGACCCCGTCGAGCTCTGCGACAGCGCGATGGAGGTTTCCGACGATGCGCTCCTGTTCCATGAGATCGCCGAACCGGGCGAGGTCGAGGGCGCGAGCTGCCTCCAACGGCGTCAGATCACGGTCGCGGGCTTCGGTCGCCGCGTCGATGAGGAAGTGCAGGTAGTCGGCGACCGGCCCGAAGAGCTCCGGACCGCCCACCGGCCCGTGCCCGGGAACGACGACCTCCGGGTCGAGGACCGCCATCTGCTCGATGGCACGTAGCCACCCCGCAGGCGAACCAGACAGCGCGAACGGCGTCCCACCGTGAAAGACCAGGTCCCCCGTGAAAAGCACACGCTCGTCGGGGAGCCATACGTACGCGTCACCGCGGGTGTGTGCGGGCCCTCCGGGGTGGCGCACCTCGATACGTCGCCCGCCCGGGTCGATGGTCACAGTGTCTTCGAAGACGAGGGTCGGGATGCGCGGTTCGATCGCGCCCTGCTCGAAAGACTGGAAGATGTGCGGGGCAAGCGCATGCGGTCGCTGCAGGTCGTCGACGACGTTGCGGTGGGCGATGATCTCGGCGTCGGGTATCAAGGAGGTGCCGTTGCAGTGGTCCGGGTGCGAGTGGGTGAGCACCACCCGCTTCACCGGCGCCTCGGATACCCGTCCGATGGCGCGCAGGTAGTCGCGGGTGCGTCGTTCCGTCGATGTCGCGTCGACGCTCGTCGCGCCACTCGACCCGAGGATCACGCCCATGTTGTTGATCATCCAGCCTCCGTCGGGCTGGACGTACGCCCACACTCCCGATGCGAGTTCCTGCATGCTCGGGGTCGCGGTCACGATCAGGAGTCCTTACTGAAGCGAGGCAGAGTCAAGAGCACGACTGCGGCGACCGCCATCATCGACGCGGCGACGATGAGGGGGATGCTGTAGGTGCCGGTGGCGTCGAACGCGAAGCCTGCCATCACGGGCCCGAAGGCGCTGCCGATCATGAACACGCTGTAGACGATGCTGTACAACGCACCGAACGCGCGCGGGCCGAAGTATCGCGAGCTGAGATAGGACATCAGGTCGATCTCAGCGCCGAACCCGATGCCGATGAGGAGGGCGGTCAACGGTGCTGCACCGGGGCCGGCCCACAGGAGCAGCAGGCATCCCAGCGCGGCAGCGGCGAACAGCGGAACGGCGATGTAGATCGCGTTGAAGCGATCGAAGAGCCAGCCGATCACCGGGCGGGCGATCACGGTGCCGACACCGACGAGCGATGACAGGAATGCCGCCCGGACAGGGTCGACGCCGGAGTCGATGAGAAGGGGCACGAAGTGCGGGATCATCGTCAGCAGCGCCCAGCCCAGCAGGAAGAAGACGACGCACAGGCTCCAGAACTCGCGTCGGCGAACTGCGGTGCGCAACGTGAGGCCGGGAAGAGTCGTGCGGTCGATTGCGACGACGGCGGATGGCGCGCTCAACCGGGCGAAGAATACGAGAACGAATGGCAACGCAGCCAGCACTGCCATCGTCAGGTATGCAGCACGCCAGCCACCATTGGCGATCACGATGCCCATGAGCGGCGGCAGGAGCAGACCTGCTGTCCCGAGCCCACCCGCGACGATTCCCAGCGCGATGCCGCGGTTCTTGTTGAACTTCTCGACGACCGCCTTCGAATACGTCACGGCGGACGTGCCAGCGCCCAGGAATCCCGCCATGGCGTAGAACGCGAGGAACGTCATCAGGCTCGAGGTCAGGACGCTCAGCAGAGTCAGTACGACGACGAAGAGCGGTATCGAGATCAGAGCGACCCGCTTGACCCCGAAACGATCAAGCAGTTTGCCCACGAACGGAAGAGCAGCAGCCAGACCGAGCGAGCTGACGAGAGATGCGAGGTTGATCTCGCCGCGTCCCCATCCGAACTCCTCCTGGAGTGGGACGACAAGGGTGCCAAGAATGTACCCCAGCGCGCTCAGACCGACGCCGGCGCCGATCGTGCTGAAGACGAGGGTCGGCCATCCTCGCCTGAACTCGCCCTTCGGCGGGACCACGACCTTATCTTCCAGGGTCTGTGACTGCGTCATGTGCGTTCCTCTTTCGACATTGAAGGTCGCGCTCCGACGCTCGGGTCGCGCGAAGCTCAATCGTCACAGCCGGGTACTATTCATGCAATCCCGTCCTTTTCATGGTTCATATCCATCGCGTGGATACTACCGAGGAGACCCGTGGCAGCTTTCGACTTGAATCTCTTGAGACCACTGTTGGTGCTGCTGGAGGAGCGCAACGTCACTCGGGCAGCGGCGCGCCTGCATCTGAGCCAGCCCGCGACCTCGGCGGCGCTGGCCCGGCTGCGTCGCCACTACGACGATGACCTCCTGGTACGCACCGGCCGAATCATGCAACTCACCCCGTTCGCCCGCGACCTGCTGCCAGCGGTGACACACGCGGTCGCGGAGCTCACACCGGTCGTGGACCGCAAACTCAGCTTCGATCCGTCTCGCACCGAGCGCCGATTCGTCATCGGAGCGACCGACTACATGACGGCGATCCTCGCTGGTCCACTGCTACGAACCATCTCCCAGGACGCGCCCCGGGCATCGGTCGACTTCGCGCCCCAACCGGTGAGGGACGGGACGCTCGCCCCCTACAGCCATCTCGATCTCATCGTCGGGCCGGTCGGGTTCAACCTTCCCGGCCGCAGCAGAGAGCTCTTCACCGACGACTTCGTACTCATCGCCGATCCGGACAACGCAGCACTGTCCCGGTCCGATCCGACCGTTTCAGACCTCTCCTCCGTGCCGCATGCCCTCGCGTACCTCAACGACCCCGACCACGACAGCGTGCAGGATGTGCTGCGCCGAGCCGGAGTCGATTACATCATCGGAGCCCGGCTGTTCGGCCTTGCCGCGCTACCGCTGCTCGTTTCGGGCACCGACATGGTCGCGATGGTTCCGCGGATGCTGGCGGCCAAGGCATCTCGTACTCTTCATCTCTCAGTGTTCGAGTTGCCCGAGGATATGACGCTGCCGATGACCGAATGCGTTTACTGGCATCCGCGCGACGAGGATGATCCTGCGATCGCGTGGCTCCGGGACGCTCTCACCCGAACTGTCGGTTCGCTTTCACGAGAGCCGAGCGGTCCGTCGCCGCGAATCCTCTCCCATGCTCAGCACGTTGACTGATCGCTTGTCGCGCGGGCGCCAATCGCGACCGCGGGTCTCTGAGAGGATGATCGACATGATCACCATTCACCTGCGCTACGAGATCGACCCGGACAAACTGGACGATTTCACCGAGTACGGACAGACGTGGATCCGATTGGTGGCGAAGCACGGCGGAACCCACCACGGCTACTTCATGCCGAGCGAAGGCGACAACGACGAAGCGTTCGCACTGTTCACGTTCCCATCCTTGGCGGATTACGAGACCTATCGCACGGCGTCGAAAACGGATCCCGAATGCGTGGAGGCGTTCGAGTTCGCACGCAGGACGCAGTGCATCCGCCGCTACGAGCGCCGCTTCCTCAGCCCGGTCTTCGAATGAGATCGCCCATCATGCATGGCCGACCGGAGCTGCGATGCGGGCGCTGCCTGGGCCGATGCCCTGAGTGACTTCCCGCTGCGCACATCGGTCGCGGTGTGTGCAGCTCACCACGGGGAGGCGTTCCATGGGAGCAGCTCGTAGTGCGAGACCTCTGCCCCCGCGAGCAAGACCGCCTGCAGCCCGGCGCTGCCCCGCCACGCACACGAAGAAACCCCCGATTTCTCGGGGGTTTCCATGGCGGTGACGGTGGGATTTGAACCCACGGTAGGGGTGAACCTACACAACATTTCGAGTGTTGCACCTTCGGCCGCTCGGACACGTCACCGCGGAAGAGTTTACGCGACGACGGGCCTACGCGCGAATCGGCGCGTTCGGGGCGCGAGACTGCATTTGCAGCATGAGAAGGGGCCTGGGAGCGCAAGTCTCATGCTGCAAATCAATTCTCGCGGAGCGGCCGGTCTTCACCAGGCGGCGGCGACCTCGGCGTGGGTGCGCAAGATGCCCTCGGTGGTTCCCTCCGGCGCGCGTCCGATGCCGCACTCCGTCGCCACGCCGAACACGGGGACGACAGCGGATGCCGCGGCGATCCGCCGCTGCGCCCCCTCGGCGCCATCCTCCCGATGCACGAGCCCCAGGTACAGTTCAGCGACCGGCGCCAGCGACGCGAGCGGCGCGAAGTACTCCGCGTCGTCGCGCGCGATGGGCACCGGCAGGTGCAGCCAGCTCAGCTCGCGGGCGGATGCCGCGACCACCGCGTTCGCGTAGCGGACGAGGGTTCCAGCATCCGTCGGCTCGAAGAAGTGCTTCTCCCCTGCGTCGCCGTAGCAGAGGTGCACACCGACCTCGACGTCGGTCGGCACCGCGTCCACGAGCACGGCGAGCCGCGCCACCAGTCCATCGAAGGGGTCGCCCTCTCACCACGCATCCATCACCTTGCCGTATCCGGCAGCATGTTCGATGATGCCCATCTCGCTGGCGACATCCCACTGCACCGCAAGATCGTCGTGCGGCACCGCCGCCACGATCTCGTCGAGTTCACGCAGCATCGCCGCCGTGTACACCGGCTCGAACGCCGCACGGTCATCACCGGAGAAGAACGACGAGATGATCGCGACCGGAGTCGGCAGCGACACCTGGAAACGGATGCCGGCGGGCACGGCGCCTTCGTCGCGCAACCTCGTGAACACCGCATACGACTCGATCGCGGCATCCGCATATCCGAGGGGCGGCAGCACGATGCCTGCCGCGTCCACGCCGTCGGCGATGCGAAGCGGACGCGCATCCAGCCCCGCCTTGAACGGGATCGGCTCTTCGCCCACCCGCTCGATGCCGACGGCCTCGCCCAGCACGTCGGGCTGGAACATGATCCAGTGGAACCGCTTGCCGACCTCACCGTCGGGGATGCGCGTGAGCCGATCACCCAACAGCGCCGCCGCCGTGCGCATCGTGGTCTCGGCGTCGTCGTAGTTCACGCTGCCCACGAGGAGGGCGCCCTGCGGCTGAGTCATGCATCCAGGGTATCCGCCCGGGTGGCGTCAGCCGCGGCATCCTGCGCCGTCGACGCCCGCTGGTTAGGATGGCCTTACGAGCGGACGGAGACGCCGGCCCGGAAAGGTTCACCACATGAGCTTCATCACGTCATCGGCGCTGCAGGAGACGGGATACGTCGCCCTCGACCGATACGGCCAGGCGGCCGACCCCGCGGAGTGGCTGGACCTCGAATACGTCGGCTGGCGATCCTCCGGCATCACACGGTTCGCACCTCTCGCGAGCTACGCCGGCGACGTCGAGTGCAACGGCTTCTGGAACCACACACCCCCGCGCACCGACAAGGACGGCGTCTGGATCCCGTCCCAGGTCGAGAAGGCGCCGAACCTCGTCCGACGAGCGCAAGAGCCGGGCGCGAACGTCGGCCGCTGCCGGGTGATCGAGTTGCAGCCCAACACCTACGCCGACGCGATCTACAACCTGCATCAGGACGACAACAACCGCATGAATGAAGACGGCGACGGCTGGGTCGTCCGCGCCTGGTTCAATCTCACCGACGACCCGGACTCGCTCCTCATCCTGCGCGAGGACCGCTTCGACCCCAGCACCGAAGTGCGGCTGCCGCTGCCTGCGGGCAGCCGGATCATCGTCGACACCCAGCGCTTCTGGCACGCCGTGTGGCACCGCGGCCCTGCTCCTCGCTATTCCCTCATCACGTCATGGACGTCCGGCCCCGAGCTCGACGCCTACATCGAGCAGAACCACGGCGATCAGCATCCGCAGAGCGTCGCGCTCGACCCGCAGCTGGTCGATGAGGCTCAGGTCGAGATGCACCGGCGCATCGAGGAGCGTCGCAAGGCGTTCGAAGCACAGGGCATCGTGATGGAGCCGCCCGCCGACCTTTACGGCTGAGGGCATGGCTCAGACCGTGCGCCCGCCCTCGATCCGCACGACCCGATCCACCGTTCCCGCCGGCGGCTCGACGTGCGAGATCAGCAGTACCGACTGATCGCCGGCAGCACCCAGCAGATCGCGCAGCAGCGCATCGGATGCCTCCGGATCGACCCCGGCTGTCGGCTCATCCAGCACGAGCACCGGGAATCCGCGCAGCAGCGCCCGCGCGAGAGCGATCCGCTGGGCCTGACCACCCGACACCAGCGCGCCGCGGTCGCCGACCCGCGCGTCCAGTCCCCCGCGTTCCTGCACCCACTCACCGAGCCCCACCCGATCGAGCACGGCCATCAGCTCGTCATCCGACGCATCGTCGCGGGCGAACAGCAGATTCTGACGAATGTCCTCGTCGAACAGCTGCGGACTCTGCTCGCACAGGCCGATGATGCGCCGAAGAGCAGGGCCCGACAACCTCGCGGCATCCGTCCCACCGACCGTGAACTCGCCCTCTGATCTGAGGAAGCCGACCAGCACGGCCGCCAGCGAGCTCTTGCCCGCGCCGCTCGGGCCCGACACCAGCACCCGCTCCCCCGGTGCGACCTCCAGCGAGACATCGAGAAGCGCTGGTGCGCCGCCGGGCCACGACGTGCGCACGTCGCGCAGTCGCAGCGCCGTGCTTGTCGGAGCATCATCCGATCCGGCATCCGAACGCAGCTCGTCCGGCACGGCCGCGGGCAGCACATCGACGATGCGCTCGGCGCTCGCGCGCACACTCCGCCAAGAAGCCGCAGCGATCGGCACCGCGCCGAACACCTCGAACACCACCATCGGCACAAGAACGACCACCGCCAGCCACGGTCCGTCGATCGTGCCCGTCGCAAGGCCGGGGGATGCCGCCGCCAGCGCCCACACCGATGCGGCTCCCGCGAGCACGGACAGTACGCCTGCCGCGACCGCCTGCGCCAGTGACGCGCGCGTGACGGTGCGTCGCAGCATCGCATCTGCGCGCTGGATGCGCTCGTGCGCCTGCGGCTCGGCACCGTATGCGAGGAGCACATCCAGGCTCCCGAGATAGTCGACGAGGGATGCCGAGAGCTCCGCACGCTGCATCGACACGCGCGCTTCGGCGCGAGAACCGAAGATCCAGCCCAGTCCGATCGCGACGACCGCGGCGACGATGAGGCACACCGCGAGCGTGAGAGCGGCAATCGGTGAGATGAAGGCGATGAAGCCGACGGCCCCGATCGCGACGACGGCAGCGACCGCAACCGGCTGCACCACGCGCAGCGGCAGATTCTGAAGATTCTCGACGTCGTCGACGAGTGCCGACAGCACTTGTCCTCGATCAGTGCGTCCGAGGCCGGCGGGTGAGAGCGGGACGAGCCTGCGCACCATGTCGGAACGGGTCGTCGCGAGCTGGCGCAGCGCCGCATCGTGTCCCGAGAGCCGCTCCAGATAGCGGAACACCGCACGCGATACGGCGAAGAAGCGCACGCCGACCACAGCGATGGACAACGGCACGAGCGAGTCGACGATCGAGGCGCTGACGATCAGCCAGCCACTGACCGCGAGCAGCGACACCGCTGCGGCCGCTGACAGCACGCCCCAGATGAGTCCTGGCAGGAACCGACGCACCGGCGGCTGGGCGAGACCGAGAACAGCCCGGACGTTCGTCATACTCGCACCGCCAGAGCCACGACGTCATCGGCGACCGCCCGCGCCGATCGCCGATGCGAGACGAGCAGGATCGTGGCACCGGCATCCGCACGATCGCGCAGCGCTGCCCACAGTCGAGCCTCGGTGCCGGCATCCAGCGCGCTCGAGGGCTCATCCAGCATGAGCACACGGGCGGGATCGGCTGCGTGCCGGTACAGCGCCCGCGCGACGGCGACGCGCTGCGCCTGTCCACCGGACAGCCCGCTCCCCTGCACGCCGAGCTCCTGCGCGGAATCCAGATCGCCCGCGCATGCGGCGTCGAGCGCCTTGCGGATGCTGTCAGCATCCGGGTCCGGATCGCCCAGCGCCACGTTCGAGGCGATCGTGCCCTGCATCAGCCCCGATGCCTGGCCGGCCCACGCGAGCCAGTCGGAGGGGGTGAGGGTGCGAACGTCGTCCCCCGCGAACGTGGCCGTGCCCTCGAACTCGGCTGCGCCGCGCAGGGCAGCGAGCAGGCTGGACTTCCCTGAGCCGCTCGGCCCCTCGATCAGGGTGATCGTTCCCGGCTTCGCGTCGAACGAGACGGGCGGGAGGTCGCGGACCCGGAAGTCGACGACGCGTAACTCCGGAGCTTCTGCCCATCCTCCGGATTCCGGAGCCGGAAGATCGGCGATCGCCGAAGATGCTCCGGAGTTGTGCGAGCGCACAGGTCCGGCATCCGCGGCATCGAGCACCTCGAACACGTCCTCTGTCGCCGCGACGCCCTCCGATGCGGCGTGGAACTGCACCCCGACCTGCCGGATCGGCAGGAACGCCTCGGGCGCGAGCAGCAGCACGAACAGCCCGATCTCCAGCGGCATCTCCCCCGCGAGCAGTCGGAACCCCACGGCCACGGCGATCAGGGCGACGGCGAGCGACGCGAGCAGCTCCATCGCGAAGCCGGAGAGGAACGAGAACCGCAGTACTTTCATCGTCTCGCGGCGGTACTGGTCGGCCGTCACCCCGATCTGCGTCGCGGCTCGCTGGTCGCGCCCGAACAGCCGCAGCGTCGAAAGCCCCTGCACAGTGTCGGCGAAGCGCGCGGCGAGATGCTGCAGCGTCTGCCACTGCTTGCGCTGCACCGTGCGGGTCGCGATACCGATGAGGATCAGGAACAGCGGGATCAGCGGCAGAGTGATCGTCGCAGTCAGCCCGCTCGGCCAGTCCTGCCACCACATCACCAGCACGATCACGGGCGTCGCGATCACGGTCAGCACGAGCTGCGGCAGGTAGCGGGAGAAGTAGGTGTCCAGCGCTTCCAGTCCGTGCCCCGCGGTGACGGCGAGCGAGGCGTGATTGCGCTGCGCAAGCCAGCCGGGACCGAGGCGGCCGACCGCGCGGATCAGTGCGGTGCGCAGCTGCATGCCCGTGCGAGCCGCAGCCGCCGTGCCGGCCGCGTCGGATGCCGCGATCAGCGCACCACGCAGCAGCGCGAGTCCGAGCAGCCAGACGAGTGACGCCACGACCGAGCGCCCGGACAGCACTCCCGTGATGGCATCCGTCAGGAACCACGCGAACGCGATCACCACCGCGGTCTGCAGCACGCCGATCGCCGCGGCGAGGACGAAGAAGCTTCGCGCGGCACCGGCGTACCGCAGCAGCCTCGGGTCGACGGGTTTCACGCGTGCGCCGGTGCCCCCTCGATGGATGCGCGAGTGACGCGCTTGCGGAACACCCAGTATGTCCAGCCCTGATACAGCAGGACCAGGGGCAGGGCGACCAGAGCCGTCCAGCTCATGATCGTCAGCGTGTACTCGGTGCTCGACGCATTCTCGATCGTGAGGCTGTACGCCGGATCGATCGTCGACGGCATCACGTTCGGGAAGAGCGCGGCGAACAGCATGACGACGGCGAACAGTGTGGTGGCCGCGCCGAACCCGAACGCCCACCCCTCGCGACCCCGCAGGTTCGACACGATCGACAGCACCAGCGACACCGCGGCGAGCGCCGCAAGCACGAGTACCGCGATCGAGAAGTGCGCAGTCACCGTCCAGATGAGGAAGACCGCCGCGACGACCAGCGTCACGAGGCCCGCGCGGAAGGCGAGGCGCCTGGCATCCGTCCGCAGCTGACCGTCCGTCTTGAGCGCGACGAAAGTGACGCCGTGCGTGAAGAACAGCAGCAGCGTGACAGTACCGCCGAGCAGTCCGTACGGATTCAGCAGATCGAACACCGTCCCGATGAACACGTGCCGCTCATCCAGGGCCACGCCCTGGATGATGTTCGCGAAAGCGACGCCCCAGAGGAACGCGGGCACGGCCGAGCCGATCATGATCATGCGGTCGAAGCCCTGCTTCCACCGCAGTCCGTCGCGCTGGTGCCGGTACTCGAATGAGACGCCGCGCAGGATGAGCGTGAGCAGGATCAGCAGCAGCGGCAGGTAGAAGCCGCTGAAGAGCGTCGCGTACCACTCCGGGAAGGAGGCGAACAGGCAGGCGCCGGCGACGATCAGCCACGTCTCGTTGAGGTCCCAGACCGGACCGATCGTGTTGATGATCTGCCGGCGCGTCACGTCGTCGCTGTTCTTACCCACGCCGCCGAGGAACGGCAGTGACATGCCGACACCGAAGTCGAAGCCGTCGAGCACGAAGTAGCCGACGAAGAGGAAGGCGATGATGCCGAACCAGAGCGTTGCAAGATCCATTTCGCATCCTTCCGATCAGTACACGGCCGACGGTGCGGGTGCCGCCTCGTCGTGGGTTTCGGTCGTGTCCGGCCCCTTCTGGGCTGCCCGGATGATCAGGCGCACCTCGACCACGGCGAGCGCGGCGTAGATCGCGGTGAAGGCGATCAGCGAGATCAGCACCTCGAGCCCCGATGTGCCCGGCGAGACACCGTCGCGCGTGCTCATCAAACCGAACACGATCCAGGGCTGACGGCCCATCTCGGTGAAGACCCAGCCGACGATGTTCGCGAGCAGGGCGAGCGGGTACGACCAGATCGCGAGCTTCCACATCCACTTCGCGGGAGGCTTCTTGGCCCCGCGACGCGTGACCCAGAGCCCGACGAGGGCGATGAACGCGTGCAGCATGCCCAGGCCGATCATCCAGCGGAACGCCCAGTACGTGATCCACAGCACCGGCGCGAAGTTGTCGATGCCGAGGTCTGCGTACTGCGCCGCGTATTCCGCGTTGAGGTCGTTGATGCCGTGCACGCAGGCATCGAGCGTGTGCGTCGACAACAGCGACAGCAGGTACGGTACCCGGATCGAGAACAGTTCGGAGGTGCCGTCCGGCGTACCGAGCGTGAAGAGACTGAATGAGGCGTCGGCCCCGCAGACGGTGTTGAACGTCGCCTCGGCCGCCGCCATCTTCATCGGCTGCGCGGCATACATGGCGAGTCCCAGCTGGTCGCCGGTGAGCGCGACGCCCGCCGTGGAGACCAGCATCCCCCACAGTCCGAACTTCAGCGAGATGCGCATCGTGTCGAGGTGCTGGCCGCGCATGAGGTGCCATGCCGACACCGAGATGATGACACCGGCGGCGAACATGAACGCGCCGAAGATCGTGTGAGGGAACGCGGCGAGGGCGACCGGATTGGTCATGAGCGCCCAGATGTCGACGAGTTCGGCGCGGTTCGTCACCGGGTTGTATTCGTAGCCGACCGGGTTCTGCATGAACGCGTTGGCGGCGATGATGAAGTACGCCGACAGGATGCTGCCGATCGAGACGCACCAGATGGTGGCGAGGTGCAGCTTCTGCGGCAGCTTGTCCCAGCCGAAGATCCACAGCCCGATGAAGGTCGCCTCGAAGAAGAAGGCCAGCAGCCCCTCGAATGCGAGCGGTGCGCCGAAGACATCCCCGACGAAGCGGGAGTAGTCCGACCAGTTCATGCCGAACTGGAACTCCTGCACGATGCCGGTCACCACGCCCATCGCGAAGTTGATGAGGAAGATCTTGCCGAAGAAGCGGGTCAGGTGCAGGTAGTGGATCTTGCCGGTGCGCACCCACGCTGTCTGGAAGATCGCGGCCGAGACGGCCATGCCGATCGTGAGGGGCACGAACAGGTAGTGGTAGATGGTCGTGAGACCGAACTGCCATCGGGATAGAACCAGTGGATCAAGCCACTCCATCGGAGGACTCCTTCTCTCGAAGGTGCATTGCCTGCACCCGGGAGTGGGCCGGAAGCGGCCCGCAGACGAGACGTCATCGGCGTTTCATCCAGTATCCCGTGAGATGGTTCGGGATATGGGGAGAATCGGCTTCTGGGCGATAGGGATGTCTGATGCGGTCGATAGCGGCGAGGTATCGAGATGCAGCATGCGCCGCTGTCCGATCCCCCGACTAGCCTGAGAGGATGGCAACCCGTCGCCCCGCTCCGCCCGCGTTCGTCTGCACCGAGTGCGGGTGGACCACCTCGAAGTGGGCCGGCCGCTGCGGCGAATGCCAGCAGTGGGGCACGGTGCAGGAGCAGGCCGCGAAGACCGGCATCCTGCGGCAGATGACCCCTCTCACGCCGGGCGCGGACCGCGCCGCACGCCCGATCACCCAGATCAGCACGATCGACACTCCTCGTCGCTCCAGCGGCGTGGGCGAGTTCGACCGCGTACTCGGCGGCGGCATCGTCCCCGGTGCAGCGATACTGCTCAGCGGTGAGCCGGGCGTCGGCAAGTCCACGCTGCTCCTGGAGGTCGCCGCCCAGGCCGCACGCGGCGGACGCCGGGTGCTGTACGCGAGCGCAGAGGAGTCCCAGGCGCAGGTGCGGCTGCGCGCCGAGCGCACCGGCGCCCTGCACGATGAGCTGTACCTCGCGAGCGAGACCGACCTCGCCACGATCCTCGGACACATCGATGAGGTGCAGCCGCAGCTCGTGATCGTCGACTCGGTGCAGACCGTGGCGTCCTCCCTCTCCGACGGAGCAGCGGGTCAGCCCAGTCAGGTGCGCGAAGTCGCAGCCACCCTGATCCGGGTCGCGAAGGAGCGGAGCCTTCCGATCATCCTCGTCGGCCATGTCACGAAAGACGGGCAGGTCGCCGGTCCCCGCATCCTGGAGCACCTGGTCGACGTCGTGTGCCACTTCGAGGGGGATCGGCAGACCGCACTGCGGTTCATCCGCGCGCTGAAGAACCGTTTCGGCCCGACCGATGAGGTCGGCTGCTTCGAGATGACCGGCGATGGCATCGCCGAGGTGCCGGATCCGAGCGGGCTGTTCCTCGGTCATGGTTCGACAGAACCCGGCACATGCGTCGCGATCGCGATGGAGGGCCGCCGCGCCCTGCCGGTCGAGGTGCAGGCTCTGACCGTGGAGTCCACGGCGCCGAATCCCCGTCGAGTGGTGTCAGGGCTCGACTCGGCACGCGTGGCGATGGTGCTGGCGATCCTCGAGAAGCGTGGCCGTATCCCCACCGGAAAGCTCGACGTCTACGTGTCGACCGTCGGCGGCGTGCGGTTCACAGAGCCCGCTGCCGACCTCGCGATCGCTATCGCCGTGGCAGGGTCGATCCAGCAGTTCTCGGTGCCGCGCACGATCGCTGCAGTAGGCGAGCTCAGCCTCGCCGGCGAGGTGCGCGCGGTGACCCAGGCCACGCAACGGCGGTCGGAGGCGAAGAGGCTCGGCTACGAGCAGGTCATCGATGAGCGCTCGAAGTCTCTCGACGCCGCGCTGAACGACGTGAAATCACGCAGTCGGTCCTCGCATCCGGCGAAGCCGCGTCGCGAAGACGACCTTCCGCCGTTCTGACGCCCCTTCCGCGTCCGTCCGTCATCGTGCGGGAAGCGCGTCACGCGTCCAGTGCGGCGAGCAGTTCGTCCGGCGGTGCCTGCATCGGATGGGGCCCCGCGATGTCGAGGAAGACCGTGGTGATCGTCTCGCGATGCGTGGTCAAGAACGCCCGCAGCCATTCCGACGAGTAGATGCCGACGCCCGGGGGCAGATTCGCCGGCTTGTTCTTGGCATCGCTGAACAGCAGCAGGGCGACGTCTCCAGTTGCCTCGTCACGGTACGTCCAGACTTCACCGCCGTCGAGCGGATTGTCGCGGTCACCCGATCTCAGCAACGGCACGACCGTCGTCCCGTGGCGCAGCGCGAGCGCGACCGCCGCCATGTCCTGCTTCTCGAGCGCCTGTGCGAGCGCTTCGGAGCGGAACTCCTCCGGTGCCGGCTTCTTGCTCGCCGCCTTCGACTTCTTCGCTGCCATGCATCCAGCCTAAGGACTTTGATGGTCGGGCGGATTCGCGCGGAACGACGAACGCGGAAACGATTGGGGCCCTCTCGAATCCTCCATTGGGGACTGGAGTACTCGAAAGGGCCCTCGAACTCTCGAACGGTGAAGTGTCGAAGCGCTGGGGACGCTGAATACGACGCCACTGGGGATGGCCTGCACCGAAGAATCCCGAGAGTCGAGTCAATGGTATCCCAAAGGACTGGGGCTGTCAGCACCAGATCTGCGGATCCAGGTCGATGTTCCACGCTCATGCGAAGTTCTTGCGCTCAGTACAACAGGATCTGTCGCGTCTCCGCGCCCTCGAAGCCGCCGATCGAAACGGCGACGTGGTACGACGCCCCTCCGCCAGGAGCGCGCGGACGATTCTCCTGATCGCACGTCGCCACATCCGAGCGCGTGCGGTCCCACTGCAGAGGCGTTGCGCTCGTCACGGTCTGCCCCGCCGCGAGCGTCACGACCATGCTGCTCGGGCTCTCCTGGCAATCCGTGGAGCGCCACCACGTGTCGCTCCCGCTGGACACGGTGAAGACCTGGGTTGTCGAGCCGACGTCGATCGTGCAGTCCGAGGCGCCCGTGTTGGTGAGCGAGATGGACAGTTGCGGCAACGCGCCGGCGGGGTAAGTGTCGGCATCCGTGACGGCTTCGACGGTGACGTCACCCGCCTGACACGGCACGGCCGTCGGAGTCTCATCCGCGGTCGGTTCGGGCGACGGCGTATCCGTCGGGGCCGGGGTCTCCGTAGCGGGCGACGCCGACGGCTTCGGCGACGACGTGGGAGCAGGCTCAGCTCCGGCATCCGTCCACGGCTGTGCGATGGCGAGCCAGATACCCGCGGCCAGCGCGAGGATCAGCATGATCAGACCGCCGAAGACGACGACACGGCGTCGCCGGTACACGGCGTCGGTCTTGCGGCGGCGTGCCATCACAGATGCTTCAGCATGCGCGTGTTGCCGAGCGTGTTCGGCTTCACGTGCGCGAGATCGAGGAACTCTGCGACGCCCTCGTCGGGGCTGCGCAGCAGTTGCGAGTACACGTCGGGATCGACGATCTGTTCGCCGATCGGTGCGAAACCGCGACGGGTGAAGAACTCCACCTCGAACGTGAGGCAGAACAACCGCTGCAGTCCCAGCGCGACCGCCCGATCCTCGAGACCCTCGACCAGGGCGCGCCCGACGCCGTGATGCAGCCAGTCGTCGCGCACGATCAGTGTGCGCACCTCGCCGAGGTCCTCCCACATCACGTGCAGCGCACCGCATCCGATGAGTTCACCGTCACGCTCTGCGACGACGAACTCCTGCACAGCGCCGTAGAGCACCGCGAGATCTTTGCCGAGCAGGATCCGTCGCTCGACCAGCGGCTCCAGCAGAGTGTGGATGCCGAGGATGTCGGCGCTGCGCGCCGGGCGGACGGTGTACTCGCTCACGTGTCCAGCCTAATCTCGGCGCGTCTCCAGCCTCGTATTCGCGCGCTGGCGCCCCGTCGCCGTCCCACTGACGGGAAAACTCAGACGACAATGGCGAGGGTCGGCGTGTCCGGATACGACTCGCCGCCGACACGCTTGGCCGTCTGGGTTTTCCCCAGCGTGGCAGACCGACGTGCACCAGACACGAAAGAGGGCGGATGCCGAAGCATCCGCCCTCTTCTCGCTCAGAGGCTCACTCGCCGGAAGCGGCCGCCAGGTCGGGGCTCGACGTGATCGCGCCGCCGGTGTTGATGCCGACCGAGACCTTCTCGCCGCGCGGGGCGGTCTCGAACTGGAACTTGCCGTCCGCGGCATCCACCTTCACGTGGTCGCCGGGGTTGAGCTCGCCGTGCAGGATCTTCTCCGATAGCTGATCCTCGATCTCGCGCTGCATGGCACGACGCAGCGGACGAGCGCCGAGGGCCGGGTCGAAGCCGATCTCGATGAGACGCTCCTTGGCCGGCTGCGACAGCTCCACCGTCATGTCGCGGTCGAGCAGACGGTCGCTGAGGCGCTTGACGAACAGATCGACGATCTGCACGAGCTCTTCCTTCGACAGCTGCGGGAAGACGATGACGTCATCGACACGGTTGAGGAACTCGGGCTTGAAGTGCCGCTTGAGCTCTTCGTCAACCTTGCCCTTCATCCGCTCGTAGCTGGTCTGCGCGTTGCCCTCGATCTGGAAGCCCACGGGGCCGCCGGCGATCGCGGACGAGCCGAGGTTGGTCGTCATGATGATGACCGTGTTCTTGAAGTCCACCACGCGACCCTGGCCGTCGGTGAGGCGACCCTCTTCGAGGATCTGCAACAGCGAGTTGAAGATGTCGGGGTGAGCCTTCTCGATCTCGTCGAACAGCACCACGCTGAAGGGCTTGCGGCGCACCTTCTCGGTGAGCTGGCCGCCCTCTTCGAATCCGACGAATCCTGGAGGGGCACCGAACAGCCGCGAGACGGTGTGCTTCTCGCCGAACTCGCTCATGTCGAGCGAGATAAGCGCGCCTTCGTCGTCGAACAGGAACTCGGCGAGAGCCTTGGCGAGCTCGGTCTTTCCGACGCCGGTCGGGCCGGCGAAGATGAACGAGCCCGAGGGGCGCTTCGGGTCCTTCAGGCCGGCACGCTGACGACGGATCGTGCGGGAGAGCGCCGCGATGGCCTCTTCCTGCCCGACGACGCGCTGGTGCAGCGCCTTCTCCATGAAGACGAGTCGCGAGGACTCCTCTTCCGTGAGCTTGAACACCGGGATGCCGGTGGCCTGTGCGAGAACCTCGGCGATCAGACCCTCGTCGACCACTGCTGCGGTCGCGACGTCACCGGAGCGCCACTGCTTCTCGAGGCGCAGGCGCTCGGCAAGGAGGCTCTTCTCCTCGTCGCGCAGCGATGCGGCCTTCTCGAAGTCCTGCTCCTCGGATGCCGCTTCCTTCTGCTCGCGCACAGCGGCGATCTTGTCGTCGAACTCGCGCAGCTCGGGCGGGCTGGACAGGATCGACAGGCGCAGGCGGGCGCCGGCCTCGTCGATCAGGTCGATGGCCTTGTCCGGCAGGAAGCGGTCGGCGACATAGCGGTCGGCGAGGTTGGAAGCCGCGACGATCGCGCCGTCGGTGATCTGCACCTTGTGGTGCGCCTCGTAGCGGTCGCGCAGCCCCTTGAGGATGTTGATCGTGTGGGGCAGGCTCGGCTCGGCGACCTGGATGGACTGGAAGCGGCGCTCGAGCGCAGCATCCTTCTCGAAGTGCTTGCGGTACTCGTCGAGCGTCGTCGCACCGATCGTCTGCAGCTCGCCACGGGCGAGAAGCGGCTTCAGGATGCTGGCCGCGTCGATCGCACCCTCGGCGGCACCCGCACCCACGAGGGTGTGGATCTCGTCGATGAAGACGATGATGTCGCCGCGCGTGCGGATCTCCTTGGTGACCTTCTTCAGGCGCTCCTCGAAGTCACCGCGGTAGCGGGAACCGGCGATGAGCGAACCGAGGTCGAGCGAGTAGAGCTGCTTGTCCTTCAGCGTCTCGGGGACATCGCCCTTGACGATCGCCTGGGCGAGGCCCTCGACGACGGCCGTCTTGCCGACGCCGGGCTCACCGATCAGGACGGGGTTGTTCTTGGAGCGGCGGGAGAGGATCTGCATGACCCGCTCGATCTCCTTCTCGCGCCCGATCACCGGGTCGAGTTTGTTGTCGCGGGCGGCCTGGGTGAGGTTGCGGCCGAACTGATCGAGCACGGCGGATCCGCCCTGGGCGGCCTGCTGGCTGTCGTTGGTGGTCGCGCCGACGGCTGCGGGCTCGCGGCCAGGAGCGCCGGAGAGCAGCTGGATGACCTGCTGGCGCACCTTGTTCAGGTCTGCGCCGAGCTTGACGAGCACCTGAGCGGCGACGCCTTCACCCTCGCGGATGAGGCCGAGCAGGATGTGCTCGGTGCCGATGTAGTTGTGGCCGAGCTGCAGCGCTTCGCGCAGGCTCAGCTCGAGCACCTTCTTGGCGCGCGGCGTGAACGGGATGTGGCCGGTGGGCTGCTGCTGGCCCTGACCGATGATGTCCTGCACCTGCTCGCGCACGGCGTCGAGGGAGATGCCGAGGCTCTCGAGGGCCTTGGCGGCGACGCCTTCACCCTCGTGGATGAGGCCGAGCAGGATGTGCTCAGTGCCGATGTAGTTGTGATTGAGCATCTTCGCCTCTTCTTGGGCGAGGACGACGACACGACGGGCACGGTCGGTGAATCTCTCGAACATTGTCAACTCCTTGGTTCGCACGGGGCGAATGCACTGACGCCAGACGGCTCTTCAGCGCCTGTACATCGAGAGTAACGACCGTACGGGCCCGGCAAGCCCGTGTTCGCCGTCGGCATAGCGCCTCACCCTGCACTCAGCAGCACGACGGCTACGCCCGCGGCGGCGAGACCGACGACGCGACGAGCAGTGAGTTTCTCATGCAGCACGACGATTCCGAGAAGAACGGGAATCGCCGGGTACAGAGAAGCCAGTGTCACGGCTACGGCGAGCAGCTGCTCCCTGGTCGCCAACAGGTACAAGGTGAGCCCGAGCGCGGCGCCGGCGCCGATCAGCAACGCCTTCGTCGTGTCTCTGCCCGTCACAGGCCGTACGTTCTTTGCGGTTGCGAGCACCGGTGTGAGAACGACGACGGCGGCGACGCGTCCAGCGAACACCGCCCACAATCCGCTTTCCTGCCCAGCCAAGCCCAGCCCGATGTATTGAACAGCGACGCCGAGACTCGCGATGAGGCCGTCTCGAACTCCATCCGGACGATGACCGTCACCTGAACCGCCGGATACCAACCAGAGCGCGGGCAGCATGAGCAGGATGCCGAACCAGGCGGGCATCGCCGGCTGTTCGCCGAGGAACCAGACTCCGCACAGCACGGAGAGCGCGACTCCTGTCACGGCGCTGATGGGCAGCACGACGCTCATGGCACCACGCGCAAGGGCGCGGTTCAGAAACAGCATGGTTACCGCGCTGCCGATTCCGGAGAGTGCTCCCCACGCCAGATCTTCGACTCCGACCTGCCGGGCAGGGACCACGACTGCTGCGATGAAAGCGAACGCCATTCCGCCGATCTGCCCTACCCATGCGACGAATGCGTAGTGAACCCGGCGAGACAGAATGCCACCGGCGAAGTCGACGATGCCGTAGACGACGGCTGACGCAAGAGCAAGCACACGCCGACTCTCGCCTGCCGGCGGATGTTCGAACAGGGCGTTTTGCCGAAGACGCCGGTGAGCTAATCTCCCGACCCGCTTGACGGCGTTATCGACAATCGTTATGTTAACGGGAGTCGATAACAACGATAATCGATATGGAGGGTCTCATGAACAAGCGCAACGGACGCCCGTCCCTCAGCGAGGCGGTGGCGCTCGGCCTGGTCGCGACCGGTGCCGTGAGCATCGGGATCGCATCCATCGTCGGCGCCGTCGGAGCGGGAATCGAGATCTTCGGGTCGCCGGTTCCCGTGAGCCTGCCCGTCGAGGGCGCGCAGATGACTTCACTTGCAGATGCCGAAGGCGTCGCTGCGGCGGAGTACACGCAATCGGTGGTCTCGTTCGAGACGCTGGATGCCGGTACCCGCTGGCTGCTGCTCGCGGAGGCCGTGCTTCCCGCTCTGGCGACGGTGATCGTATGCGCGGCGCTGTGGTGGCTGGGACTGTCACTGATCCGGCAGCAGGTGTTCCGGCGGTCGATGGTACCCGTGCTCGCGACCGCGGCATTCGCTCTCGTCATCGCAGGACCGGTCGCCCCTTTCTTCGGTGCGATCGCTCGCGCGCAGGTGGTCGAGCAGCTGACGGCATCCGGCGTCGACACGAGTGGATTCTGGATGCTTCTCTACCAGCTGGATCCCGCACCGATCGGATGGGGCATCGCCCTTGCACTCGTGGCCACCGCGTTCGAAGTCGGCCGGCGCCTGCACCGCGAGACGGAAGGATTGGTGTGATGATGGCCCGTACACCCGAACTGCAGGCCCGACGCGATCGGACCGACCTCTGGACCGGCATCATCGTCGGTGCACTCGTCATCGCATTCGTATCGTTCCGAGGCACGAGCGCCGTCGTGTCCCTCTTCGCGACGCCGGGCGCCATCACCGTCGATGCACACATTCCAGCCCAGGTGATCACGACGCGACTCGGTGAGGGAACGGAGGCGACCGTCACGAGCGGCACGCTCGTGGTGGCGGACGTCAACACTGTCAGCGTGATCTGCCTCGTCCTCGCCATCGTTCTCGGCGCGCTCGGACTCGCCGCCGCCGCCGCTCTCGGGGCGTGGAGCTGCATCCGCATGCTGCGCGGAACTGTCTTCGATCAACTGAATGTGCGGCTGCTGTTCGCATTGTCGTTGAGCCTGCTGCTCGCCTGGGCAGGCGAGTACTGGTTCCGGAACATGGGCCTCAACGGCGTCTTCGCCGCGATCGACGAAGACTTCCGCGGACAGACCGCATTCAATCTCGCGACCGTCCCGCTCCTGGTTGCGGCCATCGCAGTCGGCGTGCTCGTGATCGTGTTCCGCCGCGGGACAGCGCTTCAGAAAGATGCTGAGGGTCTCGTATGACTCCTGCTGCGGAAGAGGAGGACACCGGCATCCACTGCCGACTCGATGAGTTGCTCGCCGAACGCGGGATGACGCTCACCGAGCTGAGCGCGAGGGTCGGGGTGAGCATCGTCAATCTGTCGGTGCTGAAGAACGACCGGGCACGGGCGATCCGCTACTCGACGCTGCGGGCGATCTGCGACGCACTCGGCTGCGAGGTCGGCGAGTTGCTCGTGCTCGCTCCGCACGAGTGAGCCCCCGCGGAGTGATCTCCCGCGCCTGAGACGGCAGGTCGCGCGACATCGCAGGGATGACGGATGCCCCGGCAGCCGTCATCCTTCGTCATCTCCGCACCGAGAACGCATGACTGCTCCTAACGTTGATCCGCACGGCGCACATCCAGCGCCCTTCGACTTGGAGTCTCATGAGCAGCACCACTCGCGCCCAGAAAGCGCCGGACACCCGCAGCCCCGCACGGAAGCTGCTGACGTCGTTCGGGTTCCAGATCCTCGCAGCCCTCGTGCTCGGCATCGCCGCCGGGCTCATCGGACGCAACCTCGGCGCCACGGCGGAGAACCCGAACGGCCTGTCGGCCACGCTCGACACGATCGGCAGCTCGTACGTCACGATCCTGCGTGCCGCCGTCGTGCCATTGATCTTCACGGCGATCGTCGCCAGCATCTCGAACCTCCGCCGCGTGCAGAACGCCGCGCGCCTCGCGGGGCAGACCCTGCTCTGGTTCGCGATCACCGCGTTCATCGCCGTGACCATCGGAATCGTGCTGGGTCTCGTGATCCAGCCGGGTGCGCGCGCCGGTGACGGCCTGGAGCCGAGCGAGCCCTATGCAGTCGGCACCTGGTGGAACTTCCTCCTCGGCCTCATCCCCGAGAACTTCCTCGGCATCGGTGTGAGCAGCTCGTTCGACGCGGATGCGGGCACCGTCGAATCCAGCATCAGCTTCAACATCCTTCAGGTGATCGTCGTGGCCGCCGTCGTCGGCATCGCCGCGCTGAAGGCCGGCAAGAAGGCCGAGCCGTTCCTCGCCTTCACGGAGTCGCTGCTCAAGGTCATCCAGCGCGTGGTGTGGTGGATCATCCGCATCGCTCCACTCGGCACCTTCGGCCTCATCGGCTCGGCCGTGATCAAGTACGGCTGGGAGAAGCTCGCCTCGCTGGCGTGGTTCGCCGCCGCCGTCTACATCGGTCTCGCCCTGGTGATCTTCGTCGTCTACCCGATCCTCGTCAGGGTCCACGGACTCTCGATCAAGCAGTACTTCACCGGCGTGTGGCCCGCTGTGCAGCTCGGATTCGTCAGCCGCTCCTCGATCGGCACGCTTCCGCTCACCGAGCGCGTCACAGAGCGGAACCTCGGAGTGCCCGCCTCGTACGCATCCTTCGCCGTCCCCTTCGGCTCGACCACGAAGATGGACGGCTGCGCGGCGATCTACCCCGCGATCGCCGCGATCTTCGTCGCGCAGTTCTTCGGCATCGAACTGAACTTCATCCAGTACCTGCTGATCGTGCTCGTCTCAGTCCTGGGCTCGGCCGCCACCGCCGGCACCACCGGAGCAACCGTCATGCTCACGCTGACGCTGTCGACTCTCGGCCTGCCGCTGGAGGGCGTCGGACTGCTCCTGGCGATCGACCCGATCCTCGACATGGGCCGCACGGCGGTCAACGTCGCAGGCCAGGCGCTCGTGCCGACGATCGTCGCCAAGCGCGAGGGCATCCTCGACGAGGAGCTGTACAACGCTCCCCGTGAGGGCCTGCCGTTCGCGGACGACTCGGATGACTCGGACGAGGACGCCGTGGAAGCTGAGCCCGCCGCCGCTCGCTGAGTCCAGGCACGAGAAGGGACTTCCTGCATGAGACGTGCGTTCCCGCGTCCAGTCTCATGCAGGAAGTCCCTTTTCATTCGAGAAGTCCCTTCTCGAGCAACAGCAACGCTCCCGCCGCGGCGCAAGCGGCCACTCAGGCGCGGCCGGGAAGCCGCATCGCGCCGCGGGTGTCGAGCGCCAGCTCTTCCGCATCCATCGCGGTGATGAGTTCCCGCATCACCTCTTCGTCGATGTTCCCCGCGTCGCGTTCTTCGAGAAGCACCTCGCGCCGCACCTGCAGCCATCCGCGGGACAGCGCGACCAGATCCTCAGCAGACGGCCGCGCGACCGACTCCTCCGTCTCCTGGGCATGATCGGTGTCGGTCTCGACCTTGGTCATACGATTCGCGAACGCGTCGAACGCCCGCAGATCGATCTCGCCGTACTTCTGCTCCCATAGTGCGCGCTGCTCCGCGAGGAAGGCCTTGCCCGCCTGCTTGCTGCGCGCGCGCACTGCGGCCAGAGCCTGCACGTCGGCTTCGTGATCGACATCGCTCGCCACGCCGAGGCGGCGGATCAGCAACGGCAGCGTGAGTCCCTGCAGCAGCAGAGTGCCCACAGTGACGATGAAGGCGACGATGACGATCGCATGCGACGGCCCTGTCGGAAGCTCTGCGATGTCGGCCGCGGCGAGCGCCGTCGCCAAGGTCACGACCCCGCGCATGCCCGCCCAGGAGATGACGGCGTTGTCCTTCCAGGTCAGCTGCAGCCCCGCCATCCGTTCCCTGACGATGCGCGTGCGCAGCTCTTCCGCGCTGTACGACCCCCATCGCTTCGATTTTCGCCGACGCTCGTCGAAGGCTCCGGACGTGACCGTTCGATCCCACCGGGCGAGGCGGCGCCGATCCTGGAAACTCGCCCAGGCGTGCGCGGGGTAGATGAAGAGCGGACGGACGACGAGCACGACCAGCAGCACGGCACCCGAGAGCAACAGGATGTGCTCCACCGACTCATCCCCGAGATCATCGAGCACTCGACGGAACTGCAAGCCGATGTAGGCGAACACGAAGCTCTCCAGCAGGAGATCGGCCGAGAGCCACAGCGGCGCCTCCTGCTGCCTCGTCGTGTAGTCGGTGCGCGGGGCGTTGTATCCGACGTACAGGCCCATCGCGACGACCGCGAGCACGCCGGAGCCACCGAGGTGCTCGGCGATCGCGTACGCCCCGAACGGCACGAGCAACCCGAAGGTGCCGATGACGACGGGGTCGGCGACGCGCATGCGCAGCTGGTGGAGAAGGATGCCGAACACGAGGCCGATCACGACGCCGATCACGACCGCGAGCACGAATTGCCAGATCCCGTCCCAGACCGTGAGCGTCGCACCGGCGATGATCGCCGCGAACACCCGGTACAGCGTCAGCGAGGTGGCGTCGTTGATGAGGCTCTCACCCGAGAGCACTGTCATGACGCGCCTCGGCAGCCCGAGCTTGCGGCCAATGGCTGCGGCGGAGACGGCATCCGGTGGGGCGACGATCGCGCCGAGCAGCAACGCGCCGGGAAGCGTGAGTGCAGGGAAGATGAGCCAGGCGACCAGTCCGACGATGAGCGCCGTGATCAGCACGAGCCAGATGCCAAGGCGACGGATCTGCGGAAGGCTGCGCTTGAAGCCTACGAACGACACGTCCAGCGCCGCCGAGTACAGCAGCGGTGGGAGCACTAGATTCAGCAGCACGTGCCCGTCGATCGCCATCTCGGGCACGAAGGGGAGGAAGGATGCCGCGAGTGCGACGACCGTGACGAGCAGAGGAGCCGGCCATCCGCGCCATCGGGCGATCGCCGCCACGATGACCGCTCCGACAAGCACGTAGAACAGGGTGGCATCCATGAGTGAATGCTAGCGAGGCCGACAGTGAGCGCGACGGGAGCGTCACGGACCGAGACGGAGGCCTCGGTCTGTCATTCCGATGACTCGTCGAGCTGTCCGCGGAGCTCTGCGTTCTCGTCCTCCAAGTCGAGCACTCGGCTGATTCCTGCGATATTGATTCCGTCGTCGCGAAGCCTGGCCGCCCGTTGCATCCGCTCGATGTCGTCGTCGCTGTAACGGCGAGTCCCGCCGTCGCTGCGCGACGGTGTCAGCAACCCCTTGCTCTCGAACAGACGCAGAGTCGCCTCGGGCAACCCGACCAGCGCCGCCGCCACGGCGATGCCGTAGACCGGAGTGTAGGACTTTCGTTCGGCCATGCTGAGAACTTCCTTAGAGGCTTGCAATTTTCTCGGTCGTTGTTCTATAACAAATCTATAGCACGGATGCAGATAAGTATCCGTAACTGCCCGCACGGGCCGCATGGAAGGAGATAACTCATGGCAATGTCATTCGATCCATTCAGTCAGCTCGATCGCTTCGCCGCGAGCGTGCTCGACTCCGTTCGCGCGCCCCGGCTCATGCCGGTGGACCTCTTCCGCGATGGAGAAAGGTACGTCCTGCACGCCGATCTCCCCGGCGTCGATCCTGGTTCGATCGACGTCGATCTGGACGGCGCGCAGCTCACGCTGCGAGCGCAGCGCACAGCCGATAACCAGGAGGGCGTCCGCTGGCTCGCGCGGGAACGAGGCGCGGGAACTTTCCTGCGTCAGTTCACGCTCGGCGATGGCGTCGATCTCGAAGGAATCAGTGCTTCATACGAGAGTGGCGTGCTCTCGGTGATCATCCCTGTCAGCGAGCGAGCGAAGCCCCGCAAGATCGAGATCGAATCCAGAGAGCACCGGCAGTCCATCGACGCGTGACTTGAGCCGATCAACACGATGAAAGGAGTATCGAGATGCGCATTTCTCCCGAGATGAGTCAGTTCCTCGCCGACATGGAGTATCCGGCCACGAAGGATGACCTTCTGCGCGAGGCGACTCGGGACGGACTCGGGCCAGCTGACATCGCTCTGCTCGAAGGACTCCCCGAGCAGAGCTACAGCGCAGGCTGGCACATCAAGTACCGCCTCGGCGCACGGGCACTCTCCGGCGCCTTCACGTCGGTCGAGCCGGCGCTCGCCTGACGCGGCGTGAGGCCGAAGCTCAACCGACGGCCGACTGCGTCACCGAGAAGGGGAGGACGGGAATTCCCCGCCCTCCCCTTCTGTTGCGTCCGGTGATGACTTCCGTAGCCCCTGCCCTGTCCGTACTCGACCTCGTCCCGGTGCGCACCGGCCAGACCAGTGCAGAGGCGATCGCCGCATCCCTCGGTCTCGCTGAGATCGCCGACCGGCTCGGCTACCGCCGTTACTGGTTCGCCGAGCACCACAACATGCCGGCCGTGGCATCCACCACTCCCCCGGTGCTGATCGCGGCCGCGGCATCACGCACCGAGCGGATGCGACTGGGCTCGGGCGGCGTCATGCTGCCGAACCACGCACCCCTCATCGTCGCCGAGCAGTTCGCCGCGCTCGAGGCCATCGCACCGGGCCGCATCGACCTCGGTCTCGGGCGCGCACCCGGCAGCGACCCCGTGATCACGCAGCTGCTGCGCACGACCGGCACCACCAGCGATGTCGAACAGTTCCCGCGCTACGTGCAGGACATCTCGCTGCTGCTGTCGGGTGAGGGCGCGACAGTGCGCTTCACCTCCGGCGGCGAGTACACCGTGCACTCGACGCCCGCAGCCACCGGCGCGCCCATCGTCTGGCTGCTCGGCTCGAGCGATTACTCGGCGCAGCTCGCAGCATCCCACGGCTTGCCGTACGTCTTCGCCAACCACTTCTCCGGCCAGGGACTCGAGCGGGCGCTCGACCTCTACCGGTCCGGGTACCAGCCCAGCGAGGCGCATCCAACGCCGCGCACGTTCCTCACCGTCAACGCCGTCGCCTCCCCCACAGCAGAGGAGGCCGAGGCTCGCGCACTGCCGCAGCTGCGCATGATGTCGCGTCTGCGCCTGAACAAGCCGCTCACGGCGCTCGAGACCGTGGAAGAGGCGATCGCCGCCGGCATCGCCGAGGCGGACGCCGCGACCGAGCAGGTCGTGCAGGCGGCACGGGAGCGCTGGTTCGTCGGCACTGGGGAATCGGTCGCCGCAGAGGTGCGCGCGTTCGCCGAGAAGTACGGCGTCGACGAGGTCATGCTCTCTCCTGTTGCAGGCGCGTACGACGCGGAGCCGATGGACTCCGCCGCCGGTCGCGCACAGACACTGAAGCTCATCGCCGCCGCGCTGTAGTTCCGGCGTGCACCTATGGCCTTATCGGAGGCGTGGGGGTACGGTCGGCAGTGTCGGAAGGAGTTCAAAGATGAGCACTACTGCGTCTGTGAAAAGCAGGACCCGAGGTCTCTGGGTTGCGTACGGAACGAACGGGGTCGTCGGCAGCATCCGTCATTCAGATGACGGATACGTCGTCGTGATGAGCGGGGCGGATGCCGAGACCGGCAGCTATCCGTCACTCGAAGTCGCCAAGGGTGCGCTGTACTCGCACATGCGCCCCGGCAGCGGCTGGCCTCGCTACCAGGAGCACTGAGCGGGGCTCACTCCTCCGGTGCGCCGGAGAGCAGGTCTCGCAACCAATCGCGCGCCTCGACGAACACGTCGTCGGCATAGCGGTCGGGGTAGTGCACGATCTGCCGGTCCGCCCGGGGGTATGAGCCGAGGAACACGACGCGCGGGCTGAAGCGGCGGATGCCGAGCAGCGCATCCGCCATCCGCTCATCCTGCACGTGCCCGTCCGCATCCAGCACGAACCGGTAGCGGCCGAGCTCATCGCCGATCGGCCGTGATTCGATGAGCGACAGATTGATGCCGCGGGTCGAGAACTGCTCGAGCATCTCGAGCAGTGCGCCAGGGCGATCGTTGGGAAGCTCGACGATCAGGGATGTCTTGTCGGCACCGGTGGGTTCCGCGGGTGCCGAGGTGCGGGTCACGAGCACGAACCGCGTCACCGCCGAGGTGTTGTCGCCGATCTCGGAGGCGAGCACGTCGACGTCGTAATGCTGCACGATCCCCGGAGGAGCGATCGCCGCCTGCGCGGGCAGTGTGCCGTCGAGCACTCCGATCGCGGATGCCACGTTGCTGGCGGCAGGCACATGCGAGTGCCTCGGCAGATGTTCTCCGAGCCATCCATGGCACTGTGCGTACGCGACCGGATGCGCGGCGATCGACGTCACATCTTCGAGCTTCGTGCCAGGAGCGGCGACGAGGACGAAGTTCACCTTCACCAGGTATTCGCCGATGATGCGGAGCCCCGGCAGTGTCGCGAGTGCGTCCTGCGTGGTGGAGACACCGCCCTCGATGGAGTTCTCGATCGCGATCATCGCCGCGTGGCTGCGGCCCTCGAGAACATCGGCGAGCGCCTCGCCGACGTTGAGCACCGGCCGTCGTTCCTGGCCCCACGCCTCTGCCACCTGATCGAGTGCGGCTTCCGTGAAGGTTCCCGCGGGTCCGAGGTAGCTGTAGGTACGGCGTTCAGTCACGCGTTTCACCCTAGCCCCACCCGTGGTTCCAGAGTTTGTCAATGCGCTGAGGGCCCGGCTCCTGATGATGCGTTCGACACCAGATCGGGGCAGACTGAACTCATGACGAGCCGTGCCGGCCTCCCCGCGGAGGAAAGTGACCTCATCGATGTCGACGAACTGATCGCCGCATATTACGACCGCGTTCCTGATCCGTCGGTCCCGGCGCAGCGCGTGGTGTTCGGCACCAGCGGCCACCGCGGCTCTTCCCTGTCGAAGAGCTTCAACGAACAGCACATCCTCGCCACCACCCAGGCGATCGTCGACTACCGCCAGTCGCAGGGGATCACCGGCCCGCTGTTCCTCGGCCGTGACACGCATGCGCTGTCGCTGCCGGCGGAGCGCAGTGCGATCGAGGTGCTGATCGCCAATGACGTCGACCTGCGCGTCGATTCTCGCGACTCGTATGTGCCGACCCCGGCGCTCAGCCACGCCATCCTCACGTACAACCGCGATCTGGCTCCGGATGCTGCGGGCCGGGCCGACGGCATCGTCGTGACACCGTCGCACAACCCGCCGCGCGACGGCGGCTTCAAGTACAACCCGCCGCACGGCGGCCCCGCCGATGCCGATGCCACCGGCTGGATCGCCGACAGGGCGAATGAGCTGATCGAGGGCGGCCTCGAGGCCGTGAAGAGCAAGAGCTTCGCCGACATCGACTGGGACTCGCTTCCGAGCTACGACTTCCGTGACGCGTACGTGCGTGACCTGCCGACGATCATCGACGTGGATGCGATCAAGGCTGCTGGCGTTCGGATCGGCGCAGACCCGCTGGGCGGAGCATCCGTCGAGTACTGGCAGCTCATCAAAGAGGTGCACGGTCTCGACCTCACGGTCGTGAACCCCGAGGTCGATCCGACCTGGCGTTTCATGACACTGGACTGGGACGAGAAGATCCGGATGGATCCGTCCTCGCCGAATGCCATGGCGTCGTTGGTCGCTCGACGTGGGGATTTCGACGTGCTCACGGGCAACGACGCCGATGCCGATCGTCACGGCATCGTCACCCCCGACGCCGGGCTCATGAACCCCAACCACTACCTCGCGGTCGCGATCGACTATCTGTTCTCGCACCGCGCGGAGTGGCCGCGGGATGCCGCGATAGGCAAGACCCTCGTCTCATCGATGATCATCGACCGCGTTGCCGAGTCGCTGGGTCGCCGACTGCTGGAGGTGCCGGTCGGCTTCAAGTGGTTCGTGCCAGGGCTGCTCGACGGCTCCGTCGCATTCGGCGGTGAGGAGTCGGCTGGTGCATCGTTCCTGCGCCGGGACGGCTCTGTCTGGTCGACCGACAAGGACGGCATCCTGCTCTGCCTGCTCGCGGCCGAGATCATCGCTGTGACCGGCAAGACTCCGTCTGAGCGCTATGCCGAACTGGAGCAGGCGTTCGGAGCATCCGCGTATCAGCGCGTCGATGCTCCTGCAACGCCGGAGCAGAAGGCCACCCTCGGAAAGCTCGCTCCGGATGCCGTCGGCGCGACGCAGCTGGCCGGCGAGAAGATCGTGGCGAAGCTCTCGCACGCACCGGGCAACGGTGCGGCGATCGGCGGGCTGAAGGTGCAGACCGAGCACGCATGGTTCGCCGCGCGTCCGTCAGGCACCGAGGACGTCTACAAGCTCTATGCCGAGAGCCTGCTCGGCGCAGAGCATCTCGCCGAGGTCCAGGACGAGGCTCGCGCGGTCGTGTCGGCCGCGCTCGGCGACTGACACGACCGCGGGACCTCAGTCGGCGACGGCCGGGGCCCCGAGCAGCTCGCGCACGCGGCTGGAGACGCGGTGGAACTCCGGCGTCTCCAGCACGGCCGCATAGTCGCGCTGGGCCGGCAGGTCGACGCGGTGCTCCTCGAGGATGTGGCCGGGCCGCGGACTCATGACGACGACGCGACTGGCGAGGTACACCGCTTCGGCCACCGAATGCGTCACGAGCAGCACGGTCGTACCGGTCTGGCTCGTGATCCGGTTGAGCTCGACGTTCATCCGCTCGCGGGTCAGCGCATCCAACGCGCCGAACGGTTCGTCCATCAGCAGCACGCCGGGCTCGTGCAGCAGCGCACGGCACAGTGACACCCGCTGCTGCATGCCGCCGGACAGCTCATGTGGAAGCGCCTTCTCGAAGCCGGTGAGTCCGGTCATCTCGATCAGCTCGTCCGCGCGTGCCTGCGCCTTGCGCATGTTCATGCCGCGCATCTCCGCCTGCAGCAGGATGTTGCCCCGCACGCTCCGCCACTCCAGCAGAGCGGCCCGCTGGAACACGAACCCGATGTCCTGGCGCGGACCACGAACCTCGTCCCCGCGCAGCTTGATCGATCCGCCACTGGGAGTGGTGAGACCGGCGACAGCCTTCAGGAGCGTCGACTTGCCGCATCCGGACGGGCCGGCGATCGTGATGAACTCCCCCGCTTTCACATCGAGGTCGACACCTTCGAGCGCTGTGACCTGTCCGCGTTTGGACGCGAATGTGATCGCGAGATCCTTGATCTCCAGCACGGAATCACTGCTGGGTGTCTGCGCCATGTCTGCTCTTTCCTGAATCTGCTGCGTCGGCATCCGAGATCTCGCTACTCGCCGGGCGCGAAGGACGCGTCGAAGTAGGTGTCGACGTCTCCCTCACCGGAGATGAGGCCGGCATCCGTCAGCACCGTGAGGGTCGATTCCCAATCCTCCGTCGCGTTCACGCCAGGCGCCTTGCCTTCGGTGGCGTCGGTGGTGAGCAGCTTGATGGTCTCTTCCCACTGGTCCAGCAGCACGTCCTTCTCGGGCATCTGCGGGTCCTTGCCGTCCATCGCGGCGACCGCCGCCTCCGGATCCTCCTGCGCGGCGATGAAGGACTCCGACGTCGCGGCGACGAGCTCCTTGACGAGTTCCGGATCGCTCTCGATCGTCGAGGTCGGGGCGACGAGCCCGTTGCTGAAGAAGTTCAGGCCAGCGTCCGAGTAGCGGAGGTACTCGACGTCCTTGCCGCTCTTCGCAGCGATCGTCGGGCCCTGGTCGTGTGCGAAGCCGATCAGCCCGTCGACCTGTCCGGAGAGCATCGCAGCCATCTTGCCCGTCGCGTCGAGGTTCTGCTGCGTGACGTCGGATTCGCTCAGCCCGACAGCTTCGAGGTACGTAGGGAACGTCGTGGTCGGCGCATCGCCTGCCGAGACCGCGATCGTCTTGCCCTTCAGATCCTCGGGACTCTCGATGCCGGAGTCTGCGAAGACCTGCACGGCCGATGGCGTGGTCTGCAGGAAGACGCCGACGCTCTTGATCGCGACGCCCTTGTCGATGTTGGCGAGCACTGCGGGGGTGTCCGCCCAGCCGAAGTCGACCTGGCCCTGTCCGACAGCCTGCGCGGTCTTCGTGGATCCCTGACCGGCCTCGATGGTGAGGTTGATGCCGTGCTCCTCGAAGATGCCCTGCTCGACGCCGTAGTAGAACGCCGCGTGCTCTCCGTACGGGTACCAGTTGAGCATGAGAGTGACATCGGTCATTTCAGCGGGCGCGTCACCTCCGTCGCCTGACGGGGTCTCGCTCGCGCCCCCGCAGCCGGTGAGGGCGAGCGCGGATGCAGCGATCAGAGCGATCGAGCTGAGGACGGTTCCTGACTTCTTCATCAGACTCCTGCTTTCGTTGGGTGCTGTTGGGTGCGGGGTTCGGAGAGCGGTCAGAGCCGCACGGTGGCTGACGCGACATCGCGTTTGGAGGCATGCCAGGGAATGAGGAACTTCTCGGCGATCTGGATGATGCCGAAGAGGATGACGCCCATGAGCGACATGATGATGAGCGCGGCGAAGAGCATCGCGGTGTCGAGGTTTCCGTTGGCCTGCAGGATGACGTAGCCGAGCCCCTCGTTCGCGCCGACGAATTCGCCGACGACCGCACCGGTGACGGCAAGGGTCGCAGCCACTTTCAGCCCCGACAGCAGTTCCGGCAGTGATGCGGGCAGACGAACCTTGAGGAAGGTCTTGAACTTTCCCGCGCCCATGGTGGAGGCGAGCTGCAGGATCTCGGGGTCGACCGTGCGAAGGCCCGCGAGACCGGAGATCACGACGGGGAAGAACGCCATCAGGACGGCGACGAGGATCTTCGGCTCCGCGCCGAACCCGAGCCAGACGACGAACAGCGGGGCGATCGCGATCTTGGGGATGACCTGAGCGAACAGGATCACCGGGTAGAGCGTCTGCTCCAAGCCCCTGGAGTAGACCATGACGACGGCCACGAAGAGCCCGATGATCACGGCGATGACGAACCCGATCACCGTCTCGTACGTCGTCACCCAGGTGTGCTGCATCAGATACGCGAAGTTGTCGGCGAAGGCGTTCCAGGTGTCAGCCGGGGACGGGATGATGAACGGCTGCACCCACTTCAGGGCGGTTGCGACCCACCACAGCGCGAACACGGCGATGACGAAGACCACCGGGTGCCAGTTGCGCGACAGCCAGCCGACGATCACGTTCGGCTCGCGAGGATCGCGATCCTTGCCCTGCGCGACGGCAAGCGTCATGGTGGCGTTCTGGGGTGACGACATGGAATCCTCGACATCTTCGTCTGCGGGTGGGGTGCGATGGGAAAGCGTATTCCCAAAGAGTATGGAGCGAGTTTATGTCTCCGGCACAGCCATGTCAATCTGTGCGGAAAACGCTCTCCGCGAGTACCGCGCCTGCGGCGGTGAGCCAGTGCGCTGGTTCGGCGAGCGCAGCGTCTGCTGAACCGGCGAGGTCGGTCAGCGAAGCGGATGCCGCGAACAGACCGCGATCGGCATCCACGGTGATGCGTCCGGCGATGATCAGTGCCGGCACACCGGCATCCGCCGCGAGAGCAGCGACGAATGAGGGCACCTTGCCGTCGCCGGACTGCCCGTCGTAGGAGCCCTCGCCGGTGATCACCGCATCCGCAGCATGCACCTCAGAGGCCAGCGAGATGAGCCGAGCCACCTCACCCGCGCCGGGGACCAGTCGGGCACCCCACACGACCAGCGCACCGCCGACGCCGCCGGCCGCTCCTGCTCCGCTGGTCGACTCATCCAGCCCGAGCAGGTCGGCGAGGTGCGCGAGCGCAGCGTCGACGCTGTTGCGATCGGCAGTGTCCACCAGGCCCTTCTGCGGCCCGAACACATGAGCGGCGCCGCGAGCGCCGGTGAGCGGATTCGTCACGTCGGAGAGCACGAGCACCTCCGGCGCGGCTCGAAGCCCCGAAAGGTCGACGGCTGCGACACGCAGCAGGCCGCGAGCGCCCGGCTCGACATCCAGACCCTCGGCATCGATGAATCGCGCGCCGAGCGCGGCCAGCATCCCGAGCCCGCCGTCCGTCGATGCACTCGAGCCGATCCCCAGCACGAGCCGGGAGACGCCATGATCGAGCGCAGCGGCGATCGCCTGGCCGAATCCACCGGAGTGGGCATCGAACGGACGCAACTCGTCCAGCAGCTCGATCCCCGACGTCGAGGCGAGATCGATCACCGCGGTGCCGCGCGGTGCGTCTTCGGATGCCGGAAGCAGCAGCCAGTCCGTCTCCACTCGCGCTCCAGCAGGGCCGTCGACGGTGAGAGGCATCCGCTCGGAACCTGCGACCGCAGCGGCGAACGCCGAGACAGTGCCCTCTCCCCCATCGGCCATCGGTCTGAGCACGATCTCGGTCGCCGGATCGACAGAACGCCATCCGCGCGCGATCGATTCCGCAGCATCCGCCGCCGTGATCGTCCCTTTGAAGCTGTCCGGTGCGATGACGACGCGGGTCATCGCGCGAGACCCGGTGCGTTCGGCTGATCCGGTGTGTCCGACAGGCCCGGGGTACTCCCACGCACGAGCACCTCGAGCGGGGGTTCGGACTGCTGCCATTCGTCGTCGACCGTCGCTCTGAAGGCCTGGTAGCCGAAGTCGCTCAGCGGCACGCCGACGGTGGTGAGCTGCGGGGTGACATCGCGGCTCACGGGAATGTCATCGAACCCGCACATCGCGATGTCGCCGCCGACCGATCGTCCCGCGTCACGGATCGCCGTCATCGCTCCGACGGCGATCACGTCGCTGAGCGCGAACACGAGAGTCCCCGGCTCCACGCCGTCGGCGAGCGCCGCCGCCATCGACGTCACGCCCGACTCGCGAGCGAAGCGGCCCCGATACTCCCGCGAGACCGTGCCGCCGCCGGCAGCGAATCCGGCCTGGAATCCGCCGAGCCGGTCGTCGGAGGTGCGCACGCCCTCTGCCGCCCCGATCACGATCGCCTGCCGATATCCGATGCGAGCCATCTCGCGCCCCAGACGCTCGGCGCCACCGTGGTTGTCGATCCGGATGCTGCGATCCCCGCCCGGTCCGAACGTCACGGTGCGCGCGCCCAGAGACCTGAACGCCGACAGCTCCTCATCCGTGGACTTCTCACCGTCGTCGGTGCGCGATGCGGCCAGGATCACGCCGCGGGGGTGCTGTCCGCGCAGCGCGCGCAGGATCTTCCTCTCACGCGCCTCGTCGCGCTCGGTGATCGCGATGGTGACGATCAGGCCCTCCTCATCAGCGCCGCGCGCGACACCGGAGGCGATCTGTCCGAAATAGGGGTCGGCGATGTCGGCGACGAGCAGGGCGATCACCGCGGACGTTCCACGCGCCGTGGCCTGCGCAGAGGCGTTCGCGGTGTAACCCAGCCGTTCGGCCGTCGCCTCGACGCGTTCGCGGAACGATTCGGCGACCTTGCGTGCTGAGCCGTTCAGCACGCGAGAGGCCGTCGCGAGCGACACCCCCGCCTCGCGTGCGACATCGTGCAGCGTCGGCGTATCGGAGCGCGGACGCGATTCACGAGGGGTCATGCGTTGATCCTAACGAGGGGAAGCGGACCGGATGCTGCCCCGCAGCGTCGCGGCTTCCGCGGCGAGGAGGGCAGGGTCGTCGTCCGGCACGAACTCGAGCAGCGCGTCGCGCGGAGGGGCGCTTTGCGCCGCCGCGGCAGCGAAGATGCGTCGCCAGAGCTCGCCGCGCTCGTGCAAGCGCAGCCGCTGGGTCTGGGGCCACCACGAGAAGACGTGCACAGCACTCGTGTGCATCGCGACCGCCTCGTACTCGGCGAGTGCGATGTCATCGGATGCGGCGACCGTCGGCTGCCAATACGTGCTGAGCGCCGTGCTGTCGACCTCGCTCAGCACGCTCAGCGTCGCCGGAGCGCTGTCGGCGAGCGTTCCGGCGTGGAACTCGAGGGCGAGGCCGATACCCCGTCGTTGCGCCTCGGATGCCGCGGACTGCAGTCGTGCGATGGTCGATGCTCTTTCGTCAGCGGTCGCCTCGACCGAGCCGAGTCGCCCCGCCCAGATGCGCACACGGTCGGCGCCGAGGGCTTCTGCGCTGTCGAGGATCGGTGTGAGATCTTCATCGGCCTCCGCGCGGAAGTACGAGCCGTATGAGGCGACGACGAGTCCGGCATCCGCGGTGGCCCTCGCCATCTGCTCAGCGCGAACAAGATCGCCAGGGGGCACGTGTCCGTCGCCGCCCCACTCGATCGCAGCGAGCCCGGCATCCGCAGCGAGGTCGACGATGCGCTCAGGTGCGAGCGCGCGGAACGTCACCGAGCACAGGCCAGGACGGATCGCAGTCATGACGTCATCCTCTCAAGCGGATGGGCACACAGGTTCAGCGCAGATGCGGCGACACTGTCGCTGTGAACGCCTCGGCCGTGCGCCGCACCACGTGCTCCGGGGCATCGGCCCAGATGTCCGCGTTGAAGATCTCCACCTCGATGTCACGGTCGTAGCCGGTCTGGACCACGGCCTGGGTGAGCGAGGCGAAATCGATCACTCCGTCACCCATGTAGTGCCGCCCGAGCAGCACATCTGCGGGCAACGGGGTCTTCCAGTCGCACACCTGGTACGTCGCGATACGGCCCTCGCGGCCCGCGCGCGCGATCTGCTCGAGCACCTGAGGATCCCACCAGATGTGGAAGGTGTCGACAGCGGCGCCGACGACCTCGGCATCGAAGTCGGAGGCGATGTCGAGAGCCTGCCCCAGCGTCGAGACGACGGCGCGGTCGGAGGCGTACATCGGATGCAGCGGCTCGATCGCCAGCGTCACGCCGGCGGCCTTCGCGTCTGGTGCCAGCGCACCGATGGCGTCACGCACCCGTTCCCGCGCGCCGATGAGGTCACGGTCGCCTTCGGGAAGACCGCCGGCGACCAGCACGAGCACGGCGGTCGAACCGTCGGCGCCGGCGGCGGCGAGCGTCGCCGTCTCCTCGATCGCCCTGCGGTTGTCGTCGAGCGCCGCGCGGCGCTGCGGACCGTCCGGCAGAGTGAAGAACCCGCCACGGCAGTGCGTGGAGAACCGCAGACCGGAGTCGGCCAGCATCCGCGCCGCCACGTCGAGTCCGACCTCGTTCACCGGCTCCCGCCAGAGACCGATCGCGTGGATCCCCGCCCCGGCGGTGACTCTCAGCGCCTCTTCGAGGTTCGAATACTTGATGGTGGCCTGGTTGATCGACAGGCGCGGGTCCGGGGCACTCATGCGTCCGCCCCTCCCGCATCGATGCCGTTCAGTCGCAGCATCCCGTGCCAACGCTCTCGAGCGAGTTCGGGGTTCTCGAGGGCGAGCGAGGCGTTCGCGAGCTCGACGATGCGGCTGAGGTGCGGCAGGCTCCTGGCGGAGTGCAGGCCGGAGACCATCTGGAAGGCGGGCTGGTGCCCGTTGAGCCAGGAGAGGAATGCGACGCCGGTCTTGTAGTAGAACGTCGGCGCGGCGAACACCTGACGGCTGAGCTCCTCGGTGGGACCGAGGATGCGACGATACGCGTCCGGATCGCCGGCGTCGAGTGCCTGGATCGCGGCGGATGCCACGGGTGTGATCGCCGCGAAGGCACCCAGCAGCGCGTCGGAATGGCCGTCACCCTCGCCGATCGTGTCGCCGCCGATCAGACCGACGTAGTTGAAGTCGTCGCCGGTGAACATGCGCACGCCATGCGGCAGACGCTCTCTCACCGAGATCTCGGACTCCGCGTTGAGCAGGCTCATCTTGACGCCGGCGACCTTGTCCTGGTTCTCCGCGATGACCTGGAGAAGCACTTCGGATGCCGTCTGCCAGTCCTTCGCGCCGAAATAGCCTTCCAGCGCCGGGTCGAATGCGGTGCCGAGCCAGTGCAGCACGACAGGCACGGTCGCCGACTGCAGCACCTCTCGGTACACGCGACGGTAGTCATCGGCCCCCGTCGCCACCCGCGCGAGATGGCGCGATGCCATCAGCACTGGGCCGGCCCCCTCCTGCTCCTCCGTGAAGTGCAGCTGCTCCTTATAGGCGTCGATGACCTGGTCGAGCGTGATGTGCGTCTCGATGCCGTGATCAGACGCAAGGTGATCGGTGTTGACGCCGACCACGACCGATCCGCCCTCTTCACGCGCGACCTGAGCGCTGCGGGCGATGAGCTCGCGGGTCGCGGCGGCATCCAGCCCCATGTTGCGCTGTGCCGTATCCATGGCGTCGGCGACGCCGAGCCCCCAGGAGTAGACGTTGCGACGGAACGCAAGGGTCGCGTCCCAGTCGATATCGGCCGGCTGTCCAGGAGTGTTGTCGGCGTGCACCTGGGGAACGACGTGCGCGGCGGCGTAGGCGACGCGGCTCTGCAGTGGCGCGGTGGGGCGGGTGTAGATACCGGAATCATTCAGCGCAGCATCCGATGTCGTGCCGTCCGGCGCGAGAAGTCGAAGGCTGCTCATGACAGCGTCAACGGCGCGATCGTGACCTTGCGGCCTTCGGCGCTCGATGTCAGCCCCGCCTCGGCGAACTGCACGCCCTTGGCGCCGGCGAGCAGGTCGAACGGGTAGTCGGTGCCTTCGACGAACGAGGTCAGGTACTCCTCCCACTGCTGGCGGAATCCGTTGAGGAAGACGTCGTTGGTCGGCACGCTCTGCCAGTCGGTGTCGTAGTCGTGCGAGTCTTCGAGATCGGGGTTCCACACCGGCTTCGGGGTGGCGTTGCGCGGCTGGATCTTCGCGCCGAACAGTCCGACGACTGCCGAGCCGTGCGTGCCGTCGACCTGGAACTCCACCAGCTCGTCACGGTTCACCCGCACCGTCCAGCTGGAGTTGATCTCGGCGACGATGCCGCCTTCGAGTTCGAAGATTCCGTAGGCGGCATCCTCCGCGGTCGCGACGTACTTCTCGCCCTTCTCATCCCAGCGCTCGGGGATGTGGGTCGCGGCCTGCGCGTAGACGCTCTTGACCTCGCCGAACAGGTTCTCCAGCACGTAGTTCCAGTGCGGGAACATGTCGGTGATGATGCCGCCGCCGTCTTCGGTGCGGTAGTTCCAGCTCGGACGCTGCGCCGGCTGCCAATCGCCCTCGAACACCCAGTAGCCGAACTCTCCGCGGACCGAGAGGATGCGGCCGAAGAAGCCCGAGTCGATCAGGCGCTTGAGCTTCTGAAGGCCCGGCAGGTAGAGCTTGTCGTGCACAACGCCGGTCTTGACCCCGGCATCCTTCGCGAGACGGGCGAGCTCGAGCGCCTCCTCCAGCGACTCGGCCGTCGGCTTCTCGGTGTAGATCGCCTTGCCGGCGGCAATGGCCTTGCGGATGGCGGAGGCACGCGCCTTCGTCACGAGGAAATCGGCGTAGATCTCCCACTTCGGATCGGCGAGGGCCGCATCGAGATCGGTGGTGTAGTCATCGATGCCGTGCAGGGCGGCGAGCTCTGCCAGCTTGGCCTCACTGCGTCCGACGAGGATCGGCTTCACCGTGACCTTCGTGCCGTCGGCCAGTTCGATGCCGCCTTGGTCACGGATCGCGAGAATGGAGCGCACCAGGTGCTGCCGGTACCCCATGCGCCCGGAGACGCCGTTCATGATGATGCCGATCTCGCGGGTCGTCGCCTGTGACATGTGTGATCCTTCTGTGTTTCCGACTGAGTGTGCGGGAAGCGGGTAAACGCTTTCCAAGAGTCTGCCACCGGAATGGGCATGCCGCAAGCAGCAGCGTGAGGGTCCTCCGAGTAAACGCTTTCCAGTACGCTGGAGATGAATGAGTGCAGCATCCGCTCCAGTGGAGATGACATGACCGACACACCCCGCGCCACCGCCGCCGTCCTCCTCGTCGGCGCCCACGGATTCGGCGCTGTCCACCTCCGGAACCTGGAGCGTCTCGGATCCCGAATACAACTGGTGGCACTCGCCGACCCGAAAGGCGGCCCCGCCGAGGGCTTTGGATCGAATGTGCCGAGCTGGCCCACACTCGATGCGGCGCTGGATTCGGGCGTCCGCCCCGACATCGTCATCGTCGCGACCCCGACGAACACGCACTTCGCCCTTGCCGCGCGAGCGCTCGAAGCAGGCTCCGACGTCTATCTCGAGAAGCCCCCGGTCGCCACTATGGAGCAGTTCACCGAACTTCTCGCACTCCAGGAGCGCACAGGCCGCGCGATCCAGGTCGGGTTCCAGAGCTTCGGCTCGCACGCCCTCGCCGAGATCGCCACGTTGGGCACTCCGAGTTCAGTGGCGACCTGGGCGCACTGGAGCCGCGACCGTGCCTATTGGACCCGCTCGGCGTGGGCAGGACGTCGGGTGCTGAACGGGCAGCCGGTCGTGGACGGCGTTCTCACCAACGCCATCTCGCATGCGATCGCCACCGCGCTGCACATCGCGGGCGCGCGGCGGAGAGAAGACATCGCCGACGTCGAACTCGAGCTCTACCGCGCCGCCGAGATCGAAGCCGATGACACGTCGAGCGTCCGGATCACGCTCGCCGACGGCCGTATCGTCACCGGCGCGCTGACCCTGGCATCTGCCGAGCTCGCGGAGCCCCTCATCGAAGTGCGCACACCTGGCGAGGATGTGACGTTCTCGTACACGACGGACGACCTCAGATACGCCGACGGCCACGTCGTGCGCACCGGACGCACCGACCTGTTCGAAGAGCTCCTCGACCACCGCGACCACGGAACGCCTCTCTCGTCGCCACTCATCGGCACCGGCGCATACATGGAAGTGCTCGAAGCCGTGCGCAGGGCGCCCGATCCCATCCGTATCCCGGATGCATCGATCACGACGGCCGAAGACCGCGTCACCGTCGACGACATCGCGCATTGGGTCGAGCGTGCCGCGCGTGCCGGTGCACTGTTCAGCGAAGTGCATGCACCCTTCGCGCAGATCGCGCCCTCCGGCACCACCGAGGACATCGCGGTCGACGCGCGCATCGTGGCGGTTCGGGACGACGGCTCTGCTGTCACGCCGACGTCTGCGCCCCGCCCGTTCCTGCATCCGGTCCGCACCCTGGGCGGGGTCGTCGTCACGGACGCGCATCCTGCCGATCACGACTGGCATCTCGGCGCATCGATCGGGGTGCAGCACGCGAACGGCGTGAACTTCTGGGGCGGACCGACCTACACCGAGGACTTCGGCTACCGCTGGCGCGCCGATCATGGGCGGATCGAGACCACCGCGCTCACCCGCACCGACGACGGCTTCTCCGCCACCGCGAACTGGATCACACCGACGGGTGCGACGCTGCTCATAGAGGAGACGTCGTGGCGCGTGCATTCGTCGCCCGACCCGCGCGCCTGGAGATTCGTGGCCCGAACGAACCTGCGCGCGCTCGACGAGCCGGTCGAGCTCGGCAGCCCAGGCACTCATGGGCGCGTCGGCGGGGGCTACGGCGGCTTCGCCTGGCGCTTCCCCTCCGCATCACACGTCGATGTGCGCACCTCTGACGCATCGGGCGAGGAAGCCACGCATGGCGCGAAGTCACCGTGGATTGCGTTCAGCGCTCGATTCCCTGATGGCGAGGCGACCGTCGCACTCGCCGCCGATGACCCACGCACCGCATCCGACCCCTGGTTCGTGCGAGTCGCCGACTACCCGGGGATCGGTTCGGCTCTCGCCTGGGAGGAACCGCTGCTGCTGGATGCCGGCGCGAGCGTGACGCTCTCGTTCCGCGGCGTCGTCGCCGATGGGCGGCTTGAGGATGCCGAGGTCGCGGCGCTTCTCGGCGCAGGGGCCTGAGCCCCTTCCACGCAACGACGGGCCTCTACGGGCTCTCCGTATATCAGCCCCGCGAGGTGCTGTTCCGCTCGATCAGATGCGTGGGGATGACGCTCTGGGCATCGCCGTCAGGGATGGGCCCAGCGTTTTCGATCTCCGCGACCAGCGCGTCGACCGCAGCCACGGCGAGCGCCGCGAAGTCCTGGCGGACCGTCGTCAATGGCGGGCGGTAGTTCGCCGCATCCGGCACGTCGTCGAATCCGATCACGCTGACCTGATCCGGCACGGCACGGCCCTGCTCCGCGAGCCCGCGGACGAGACCTAGTGCCATCTGATCGTTCGCGCTGAACACAGCGGTGGCTTGCGACAGCGACCCTGCCGCGGCGTGGCCGGACTCGGCCGACCAGTCGCCGCGCTCCACGGGCTTCGGCGCGATCCCTGCCGCCTGCAGAGTCTCGCGCCAGCCGCGCTCGCGCTCGGCAGCGGCGAACGAGGCTGTCGGACCCGCCAGGTGCCAGACGTTCTCGTGACCTAGAGCGAGGAGCCTGCTCGTCGCCGCCGCCGCACCTCCGGCGTGGTCGCTGTGCACCACGCGGAATCCGGATGCCGCTGGCGCGTCGACGACGACGAGACGGAGACCCTCAGGCCGATCACCGGCGCGAGTGAGTGCCGACGCCTCGTTCAGCACGATCGCACCATCGACGCCCTGATCGCGCAACTGCTCGAAAGCCCCAGCGACCGTGTCCCCCGCAGTGACAAGCAGCAGCGCGTAGCCGCGCTCTTCCGCCGCTTCGGCTGTGGCCTGCAGCATCCGCGAGTTTCCGACCGTGGCGAGCGTCGTGACGACCAGGCCGATCGTCTGCGTGCGCCCAGTGCGCAGTGCTCTGGCGGCCCGATGCGGGCGATAGCCGAGTTCGGCCATCGCGTTCTCGACGCGGCTCCGCGTCGCAGGGTCGACACGGGGACTGCCGTTGACGACTCTGGACACCGTCTGCCCGGAGACACCTGCCCGGTCGGCGACCATGGCCATCGAGACGCGGCCCGACGATGGCCGCGGAGCGCGCCCGGACCTGCCCGTCAGCTCTGCCCAGTCGCCCATCCGGCTCCCCCTCTTACTTGCCTCGTGGCTGCGTGCCGCGTACAACTTCGCAATGTTGACGTTACCACCGCCGGGAAGGTAGCGTGTTTACGTGAACATTCAAGATCCTCCCGAGTTGTGCACGACCGAACTCAGCGCCGGCGTCGTCAAACGCGCCACCACCCTCGCTGACGGCCGCGACCTGATCTACTACGACGATCCCGGCACGACCCTGGGATCAGAGCGCGCCGTCGACGCTCGCACCCTCGACCCGCGACCCGACACCGCGACGATGCGACTCGACGTGCTGACGGGCGACTGGATCACGGTCGCCGCGAATCGTCAGAACCGCGTCATGATGCCCAGCGCCGACGCCGATCCACTGGCCCCGCAGTCTCCGACGAATCCGTCAGAGGTTCCGTCGCTCTACGACGTCGCGGTGTTCGAGAACCGCTCCCCCGCCTTCGGCCCCGCCCTCGCCGAAGCCCTCGGCACGGCCCCCGCCGCGAGCAACCCGCCGCGCGGACTGGACGACCTCGACGCCCTCGGACTCGGCCGCACCCGCACCTCGGTCGGCCGCTGCGAAGTCGTGTGCTTCAGCCCTGACCACTCCGGCTCGTTCGGCACGCAGTCGGTCACGCGCGCCCGCACCGTCATCGAGGCGTGGGCAGACCGCACCGCAGCACTGTCGCAACTGCCGGGCATCCAGCAGATCTTCCCGTTCGAGAACCGCGGCGAGGCGATCGGCGTGACACTGCCGCATCCGCACGGCCAGATCTATTCCTACCCCTACATCACCCCACGCACCCAGCGGCTGTTGGACAGCATCGATCGCACGGCGCCGGATCTGTTCCAGCACATCCTCGAGTTCGAGCAGGGCTCGGAGCGGGTAGTGCTCGAGGGCGAGCACTGGACGGCGTTCGTACCGTTCGCAGCGCGCTGGCCCGTCGAGGTGCACCTGATGCCGCACCGCCACGTGCCCGACTTCGCCGAGACGACCGACGCCGAGCGCGACGAACTCGCCCCGCTCTACCTGCGCCTGTTGCGCGGCATCGATGCGCTCTACGACACCCCGACTCCCTACATCGCCGCATGGCACCAGGCTCCCGTGAACGTCGGCCGCGATTCGGTGCGTCTGCACCTGCAGCTCACGAGCCCGCGGCGCGGCGCGGACAAGCTGAAGTTCCTCGCCGGATCCGAGGCCGCGATGTGGGCCTGGACTGCGGAGATTCCACCGGAGCAATCCGCTGCGCGGATCCGCGAGGCCATCGCACGCGCTGAGGGGGCCGCCGAATGACCGACCTTCAGCCGGCGCACGCGGCATCCGTCCTGTTCGAGCAGCTCACCGGCCACGCGCCTGCAGGCATCTGGTCCGCACCGGGCCGGGTGAACCTGATCGGCGAGCACACCGACTACAACGACGGCTTCGTGCTGCCCTTCGCCATCCCGCATCGCACATATGCCGCTGTCGGCATGCGCGACGACGACCGCATCCGGGTCGCCTCCACATTCGCCGCTGACGCGCCCGTCGAGGTCGCGCTCGCTGAGCTCACGACGCTGTTCCCCACGCGTGCCGGCGAAGAGCCTGCAGTCGCCGAGTGGGCCGCATATCCCCTCGGCGTCGCGTGGGCGCTGCAGCTGGCCGGAGCCGCAGGGGCGGGTGTCGACATCGCGATCTCATCCGACGTTCCCGTCGGGGCCGGGCTCTCCTCCTCAGCCGCGATCGAGAGTGCGACAGCATCCGCCTTGAACGACCTCTGGGACGCCGGACTCGACCGCACGGCACTCGCCCGCATCGGCCGTCGCTCCGAGAACGAGGCCGTCGGCGCACCGACCGGGATCATGGATCAGATGGCGTCGATGCTCGGCGAACCCGATGCCGCGATCTTCCTGGACTGCCGCACGCTCGACGCGAATCTCGTGCGGGTCGGTGTCGCCGAGGCCGGGCTCGCGATCCTCGTCATGGACACCCGCGTGCAGCACTCGCACTCCACGGGCGGCTACCGCGAGCGGCGTGATTCCTGCGAACACGGCGCCGCGATCATGGGCGTGCCGTCACTGCGTGATGTGTCCGTCGACGACCTCGCCCGCGCCGAGGGGCTCATGGATGACGTGACGTTCCGCCGTGTGCGCCACGTCGTGACCGAGAACCAGCGCGTGCTGGATACGGTGAGCACGCTGCGCGAGAGCGGTGCCCGTGCGATCGGCGACCTGCTCGTCGCCTCGCACGCCTCGATGCGCGACGACTTCGAGATCTCGGTTCCAGAACTCGACACCGCGGTCGACGCCGCGCTGGCGGCAGGCGCGATCGGCGCACGCATGACCGGCGGCGGCTTCGGCGGCGCCGCCATCGCGCTGGTCGAGGAGGAATCAGTACCGGCCGTGTCGGATGCCGTGACCGCCGCCTTCGCGGCATCCGGATTCGCGTCACCGCACATCTTCACGGTGACGCCCGCTGCCGGTGCCCGCCGCGATTCCTGACCGCCTAGGCGTCCCTTTCCGCGAGCATCCGTCGCACGTCGTCCCGGCTGCGGACTTTCCCGGTCTTGATCGCGTCGGTGATGACGACCTCCTGCGAGGCGGTGACGACCGGAACCTCGTCGCCGTCGGCATCCAGAACCTTGCCGTTCTTGATGGTGTCGCCGTCGAAGAGGGTCTCGTTCGCGATGAGTCGCGCCAGATCCTCCTCACGGATGACCCGCCCCGAGCCGGGGATGAATGCGGAGCGCTCGGCGGACTTCCCGCCGAGATGGTTGAACAGCAGGTTCAGCAGCACCGCCATGATCGCGGCCGATGAGATGCCGGAGTGCAGGATTATGCCCACCCAGCTCGGCAGAGCATCGTAGAAGCCGGGCATGACCACCGGGATCACGCCGAAGCCGAGCGAGACGGCGACGATCACCATGTTCATGTTGCCCTCGTAGTTCACCTTGGCGAGCGTGCGGATGCCGGCGGCTGCAACCGACCCGAACAGCACGATGCCCGCGCCACCGAGGACGGGCGGCGGCACGGCCGCCACCAGTCCGCCGACGATCGGCAGCAGCCCGAGCACGACGAGGATGACGCCACCAGCGCTCACGACGAACCGTGACTTCACGCCCGTGATCGCGACGAGGCCGACGTTCTGCGCGAACGCGGACTGCGTGAACGAGTTGAACACGGGGGCGATGGCGGAGGAGATCATGTCGGCGCGGAGGCCGTTGGCGATCCGCTTCGAATCGACCTTGGTGCCGACGATCTCCCCGACCGCGATGATGTCTGCAGTGGTCTCGGTCATCGTCACGATGATGACGATGAACATCGAGATGATGCTGGCGATGCCGAACGTCGGCAGCCCGAATGCGAACGGTTGAGGCAGCGCCACGATCCCACCGTCTGCGATGTTGGAGAAGTCGGCCCAGCCGACGACACCGGCGAACGTGGTGCCGAGCACGATGGAGATGAGGATGGCGAGGCGCGAGACGGTCGGAGACGCGACCTTGCTCAGCACCAGCACGACGAGCAGCGTCCCCATCGCCAGGCCGATGTTCTGCAGGCTGCCCCAGTTCGGGTCCTCAGGGGAGGTGCCACCCATCGCCCAACCGGCAGCGACCGGCATCAGCGTCAGCCCGATCGTCGTGATCACGGTGCCGGTCACGACCGGCGGGAAGAACCGCACGATCATCGCGAAGAACGGCGCGACGATGAGGCCGGCGATGGATGCCGCGATCACGGCGCCGAACACGCCGGGCAGCCCCTCGCCTGCCGTGAGGATGGCCGTCATGGTCGCGACGCCCGAGAACGAGACGCCCTGCACGAGTGGCAGTTGCGATCCGAAGAAGGGCACGCCCCACGACTGCAGGATCGTGGCGAGGCCGCCGATGAACAGACACGATGCGATGAGAAGGCCGATCTCGCCCGGCGCGAGGCCGGCGGCATTGCCGATGATGAGCGGCACGGCGATGATCCCGCCGTACATCGTCAGCACATGCTGCAGCCCATAGGCGAAGGTCGGACCGAGGCGGAGCCTCTCGTCTTCGGGGCGGCGGACTTTTGGCGTTCTCGACATTGATCTCTCCGTTGAGGTGCGTCTGTCATGGTTTCACGCTCATCGCGCGATTCCGTATTATGGAATTTAATTTCCATGTCTGCGGTTGGAGTGATGCTAACACCGAATGACGTCCCGTGCTAGCGTACGATCGCCGGCCCTTCCACGGGCCGGTCGGCGGAACAGCAGACGCCGAGAAACCTGAGCTGGCGGCCCGAGCCCCAGCCCCGTGTCGCCAGAGGAAAGGCGACACCGATGACAAGAATCTGGCTCCGCGACCCACTCGCGATTCATCTGGGAACGGATGCCGATGCCGCGCTCGCCGCGCGCGGCATCGTCGTCGACACGCGACTCGGCACCATCGCCGAGCTCGTCGGGCGCGGGGAGGAACCGCGCGTCGATGAGGTGTTCGACGCCGGCGCGCACGTGATCACGCCCGGCCTCATCAACACCCACCACCACTTCTACCAGACCCTCACCAGGGCCTGGGCACCGGTCGCGGACCTCCCCCTGTTCGGGTGGTTGGTGAACCTGTATCCGGTGTGGGCCAGGCTCACCCCTCGCGCCCTGGAGCTGGCCACGACCGTGGCGATGGCGGAGCTGCTCCAGTCCGGGTGCACGACGGCCGCCGATCATCACTATCTCTTCCCCACCGGCATGGACGATGCCATCGACATCCAGGTCGATGTCACTCGCAGGCTGGGCATGCGCGCGATGCTCACCCGCGGCTCGATGTCGCTCGGAGAGGACGACGGCGGGCTGCCTCCGCAGCAGACGGTGCAGGACCCGGACGTGATCCTCGCGGATTCGGAGCGGCTGGTGAAGCGCTACCACGAGCGCGGCGCCGGCGCGAAGGTGCAGATCGGCCTCGCGCCGTGCTCGCCGTTCTCTGTGACAACGTCACTGATGGCCGATTCGGCAACGCTCGCGGAGCGACTCGACGTGCGCCTCCACACGCATCTCGCAGAGACGCTCGACGAGGAGCAGTTCTGCCTGGACCGATTCGGCATGCGCACCGTCGAGTATCTGGAGTCGGTCGGGTGGTTGTCGGATCGCACCTGGCTCGCGCACGGAGTGCACTTCAACGATGACGAGATCAACGCGCTCGGGACCGCCGGCACGGCGGTCGCGCACTGCCCCACGTCCAACATGCGCCTGGCCAGCGGCATCGCCCGCATCGTGGAGCTGGAAGAGGCAGGAGTGCCGGTCGGACTCGGCGTCGACGGATCGGCATCGAACGATGCCTCCAATATGATCCGCGAGGTCCGCCAGGCGCTCTATCTGCAGCGGCTGCGGTACGGCACCGAAAGGGTGACCAGCGCACGCGTGCTGGATTGGGCGACCGCAGGATCGGCCTCGGCTCTCGGCCGCACCGACATCGGCCGCATCGCACCGGGGATGCAGGCCGATCTCGCGATGTTCCGGTTGGACGGCCTCGCGTTCTCCGGCTCCCACGACCCGATCGCGGCGCTTGTGCTGTGCGGCGCCGAGCGCGCCGACCGCGTCATGGTGGGCGGCGAATGGAGGGTGCGGGACGGACAGGTCGAGGGCCTCGACGTCGATGAGCTCATCGCCGAGCATCGCCAGGCCGCCCGTGCCCTGGTCTCCGCTTCCTGACCACCGTTCGGCGGACTGCGTCGGGACTGAAAGAATGGATGCTTCGAGGAGAGGAAGTCCATGTCCTGGATCGTCACCGGCGGAGCCGGCTACATCGGAGCGCACGTCGTGCGCTCGCTCGCGGATGCCGGGCTCTCTCCGGTCGTACTGGATGATCTGTCCAGCGGCATCGCCGCGTTCGTGCCGGAGGGCGTTCCGTTCGTGCAGGGCAGCATCCTCGATCGCGATCTGGTCGAGAAGGCGCTCCGCGATCACGACGCCGAGGGCGTCATCCACGTCGCGGGCTACAAGTACGCCGGCGTCTCGGTGCAGCGACCGCTGCACACGTACGCGCAGAATGTCGAGGGCACACGCGTGATTCTCGAGGCGATGGAAGCCGCGGGCGTCAGCAACATCGTCTTCTCCTCCTCCGCGGCCGTCTTCGGCACCCCCGATGTTCCGCTCGTCGTCGAGGAGACGGCGAAGAAGCCGGCGAGCCCTTACGGGGAATCCAAGCTGATCGGCGAATGGATGCTGCGCGACCAGGCGATCGCGACGGCCGAGTCCGAGCATCCGCTGCGTCACACGTCGCTGCGCTACTTCAACGTCGTCGGATCCGCGGACGAGACCGTCTACGACGTCAGCCCGCACAACCTCTTCCCGATCGTGTTCGAGGCGCTGATCGAAGGCAAGACGCCCAAGATCTTCGGCGACGACTACGCCACCGAAGACGGCACGAACGTGCGCGACTATGTGCACGTCGGCGACATCGCGGCCGCGCACGTGGCTGCGGCCAAGCGTCTGGCATCCGGGGAGAGCATCGAGGCCGCCTACAACCTCGGTTCCGGCGACGGCCTGAGCGTGAAGCAGATCATGGATGCCGTGGTGCGTGTGACCGGCATCGAATTCACCCCGGAGATCAGCGCCCGCCGCCCCGGCGACCCCGACCGCATCGTGGCGACCGGCGAGCTCGCCGCGCGCGATCTGGATTGGAAGATGCGCTACACGGTCGACGAGATGGTCCGCTCGGGCTGGGAAGCTCGCCGCGCGGCGCAGTAGTCCGTCTCAGGGTGCTGCGACGAGGTCGCGCGCGCGGATCGGGTAGAGGAAGAAGCACACCCAGGCGAGTGCGGTGAAGCCCATCGGCACGACGGCGAGCATGATCCGGATGCCGCCATCCACAGCATCCGGCTGCGCATCGCCGAGCGCGGCGTCGAACCCGCTCGCATTCAGCACCCACGCGGCGACGACGGCCTGCAGCACCACTGATCCGCGCACCACGAACCCGTTCACCCCGAAATACACGCCCTCACGACGGTGACCGGTGCGCGCGGCGTCATCGTCGATGATCTGGGCGAGCACGACCTCGAGCAGCTGCAGCAGTCCGCCGACACCGACACCCACGGCGGCACCGACCAATGCGGCACCGAGAACAGAGGCAGGCACCAGGTAGCCGAGCACGGCGACACCGAAAACCCCCACCGCCCACAGCAGCGACGCCCGCGGCGACGTCAGTTGCACCACTTTGCTCCACAGGAAGATCGCCGGGATGGCGACGACGAAGATCACTCCGAGCAGGATGCTGCCCTCGCCCTCCGCGGCGTGCAACGAGTACCGCACATAGAACGGGATCGCCGCGAGGATCACCGCGATCGCGGTCTGCACGAACAGCGACCCGAGCACGTACGGCACGAACGCACGGTTGGCGAATGTATAACGCAGCTGCGCGCGCCACTTCATCGGCGTTTCTGCGGCCACCTCACCTCGGCGCTCCAGCATCCCGCCCGCGAACGACCAGACGAAAAGCACCAGACATACGAAGGCCAGCGCGAGCCCCATGCCCGGCCAACCGATGCTGCCGTACAGCAGCGGAGCGCCTGCCGTACCGAGGATCATGCCGGCGATCGCGAACACCTGCCGCGGCACATTGCCCCTGGCGCGCTCCGCCGTGGTGCGGAAGATCTCCGGGAAGAGTGCCGAGATGTTCAGCACGACCACGACGAATGCGATGTCGTACACGGCGACGACGACGAGGAACCAGACGATCAGGCCACCCGCCGACGACGCGGGCGGCATCCAGATCAGCGCGAACGCGACCACGAGCGGCACGATCCCGAACCCGATCCACGGAATCCGGCGCCCCCACGGTGTGCGAATGCGATCGGAGAGAGCGCCGACGAGCGGGTTGAGCAGAGCGTTCAGGATGCCGTGCGCAATCATCGCCGCCGCCACCCACTCGGCCGGCACGGCGAGGTGAGCCACGTAGAAGTAGACGACGAACGCGGAGAACGTCTGCGACATCAGCTGGATCGGGAATCCAGAAGCCCCGAACGCCATCGACTGAGCGCGGGTGGGCGCGGCATCCAGACGACGATCACGGATACGCGCTGCAAGGCTCATCGCTATGGCTCCTGTCGGCGCTGCACGTCGCGCAGCGCACGCCAGCCTATCCGGACGAGTCCCTCCTTCTCGATGACTTCGTGAACCAGAGGATCGGCGAGCAGTCGCCGCTCGTACCCACGCTTCGCCGCGCCGTAGTCGACGGCGGCGCGCAGTTCGTGCCCGTCGACCATCGGATGCAGGTAGATCTCGGTCACACCGGTCGGCACGGCGCGGAGCAGCGCCACGAAACCGTCGCGGATCTGCTCGTACGTCTCCTCGTCGTCCGTGCCTTCCCCGGCCAGCTCGAAGGGATGCGTCCACAGCCTGTCGAGGATCACGATCCCCGCAGCATCCGCCATCTGCGTGGCGTGATCGAGGAGCGGCTGCATCGCGGGATCGAGTTCGGGACCGTCGGCGATGCGTGGCAGACGGAAGGGCAACCCGTGTCGGGCGGCGAGGTCGAAGACAGCGCTGAGGAAGTTGCGCCCGGTGTGCAGCCCGTAGACCGACCCCATGTGATTGTCGATATGCGTGACGTCGACCCCGGCGGCGAGCGCGGCCTCGACCTGGGCGTCGAGCTCGGCCGCGACGTCTTCGACCGAAGCCCTCTCCTCCACCGTTCGCACATCGGTCGGGAAGTAGCCGTCGGGATCGACGAGGCTCGTCCCCGCGCCGATCAGCGGGCGCCAGCGATATCGACTCCACTCGCTGGTGAGCACCAGATGGACGCCCACGCTCAGGGAAGGATGTGCAGCGGCGAACGCGAGCGCCTCCGGCGCCCAGGCGCATGGCACCATGACTGTCGCCGAATCGAGGTGCTCGGCGATCAGCAGCTCGGTGATGGCCTCGTTCGCCGCGTGGCACATGCCGAAGTCATCCGCGTTGAGGATGATCGCACGAGACTCCGGCGCGAGATCCAGTCGTGTGGTGAGCACGGATGGCGCCGTCATCGGCCGACCATGCCGCCCGGCGAGACGAAACGGGAGAACGAGAATTCCCGCAGGGTGGATGCCGCCTGACCGATCGCCCCGATCATCGTCGCCTCGCGTCCGAACGCGGATGTCACGAATCTCAGTGCGAGCAGGTGCGAGAGGGCTTCCGCAGCCCGATGCACTGCGGCGACGAAGCTCGGATGAGCGGCATGTCCCGCCAATACGAAGGCCTGCGGGTCGATGACGAGCGTCACGCTGCCTGCGACGACCACGATGCGCCTCGCCAGTTCGTCGACCATGGCCTTCGCCGCCTCGTCACCGTCCGCGCACGCGTTCAGATGCACGAGCAGCGGATCAGCCGGATCACGACCGTGCACGAGCGCCAGATCTTCGACGACCGCCTCATTGAGCACCGGTGCACCGATCGGAACCGGCGGCTGAGGGAGGTAGAGCACCTCACCCGCGATGCCGGCGGCGCCGCGGCGCAGTTCACCATCGAGCACCGTCCCCGCGCCGAGACCTTCGTCGATGAGCAGCAGGGTGAAACTCGACAGCTCCCGCCCGACCTCGGAATCCGCTTCTGCGAGCGCAGCCAGATTGACGTCGTTCTCAATACGAACGGGGCACCCGAGGTGAGCGGCCAAGGCGGCACGGAAGGCTCCGCCATCCGGACCCTGGTCGTCTCTGATCTCACCGTCGGGGGTGACGATCCCCGGCATCGCCACCACGACGTGTCGCAGCGGCGCATGCACTGCCTGACGACATTCGGTGATGAGTGCGGCGATGTCGGCGGCCCGATCCTCGACGTGGCCGAGCGGCGCATCCCGTTGGGCGCGCACCGAACCGGTCAGGTCCACCAGCGAGACGTGCATCGCGGTGTGGTCGACATGCACGGCGGCCGCGACTCCGAGCCCAGGGTGAAGGGAGACCCGGGTCGCCGCCGGACCGCGCGTCTCCCGGTCCACCCCAGCGGATGCCACGGCATCCCCAGCTTCGAGCATCCGAAGGACCTGAGTGACGGCTGTCCGCGACAACCCGGTCTCACCCATCAACTCCGCACGGGTCAGGGGGCCTCGTCGTGCCAACGCCTCCAGGATCGCTCTCGCGTTCAGTGTTCGCAGCAGGGTCTGCGGATCCGCCAGAGGTCTTGTCACAACGTTTCCTCGTGCTTCGTTCGGGACAGTATGACACGAAGTGTCCCACATGCGCACGCACTTCGTGTCACCGGCACGACGCTGCCCGGTTCTCCCTCGAGGAGCGCGGAACCCTACTGGCCGTCGCGCCGATCAAGCACGACGATACTCTGCGCCACCTCCGAGCGCAGCGCGGTCCGCTCAGCATCCGGCAGCCAGCTCGCGTCCACGGCGCGAACCGCCATCTCGCTCAGCTGCGCGCGGGTCGCACCGATCTGCTCGTTGAGGATGCCGTACTCAGCACTCAGCGTGGTGGGGAACATGCCGGGGTCGTCCGAGCATGGGATGACGCCGAGACCGGCGTCGAGCATGGCACGGATGGAGGCACGGCGCCACGGCCGCCAGGAGCGGCGCGAGGTGGTCGAGCCCACGGTGAACGTGACGCCTTCACCGCGCACGCGAGCCACGACCTCCGGATCTTCGAGCACGTAGTAGCCGTGGTCGATCCGATCGCAGCCGAGCAGATCGAGACACGTGATGGTGTTCTGCGCCGTCGGCGAATGCTCGGATGAGTGCGCTGTCCGTCTGAGCCCGGCCTCCCCCGCCAGCCGATACGCGTCGGCGAAGCGCTCGGGCGGACCCGCGGTCTCGAGGTTGTCCAGCCCGATCCCGACGACGTACTCATTGGGGTTGTCGACGACCTGGCGCACGCCCTGCAGCGCTTCTTCGCCGCTCTTGGAACGGTCGATCCCCTTGATCATGCGGCCGGTCATCCCGAAGTCGCGTTCCGCCAGGCGGATGCCCTCGGCGTACGCCTCCACGCTGCCCCGGTAGCCCAAGGACGAGAGATGCTCCGGCACGTCGTCGAAGAACAACTCGAGGTGGCGCGTATTGCTCTTGCGATGCGCGTCCTCGAACGCCTCGTAGACGATACGAGTGAGGTCATCCGCATCGCGAAGCGCCTCGGTCACCCACCGGGATGCCTGGAACAGCGAGTACGACACCTCGGGCTCATCGGCCGAGCGGCCCTGCGGAACCGGGATCACGGTGTTCTTGTACAGCGCCGGATCCGGCGGCAACGAATTGATGTCCCGGAAGATGCGCTCCGGGTCGTCCGGCAGGTCGAGCTTCTCGCGCCGGGCGAGCTCGGCGAATGTCGTCGCACGCACCGTGCCGATCAGATGGCAGTGCAGGTCGACCTTGGGCAGATCGCGGATCCAGTCCGCGGAGACCGCTGCGGTCACCGGCTCGGTGGTCGACCCGGTCGTCGGTGCGGTCACTGGGCCGTCACCTCGCGGGCGAAGCGGTCCACCCATTCGGTGCGCGTCGGCACCAGCTCGGTCGGGTCGAGGGTGGCGAATCCGGCGGCGATCGGGTCGTCGGCGATGTCGCCGACGACGGCGCGGATCTCATCGGGGATCTCCGCAGCAGGATTGACCGGAAGGTCTCCAACGATGGCGGCGGAAGACGTCTGCGCCTCGACGCCGAGCAGATAGTCGATGAACTTCTCGGCCGCTTCGACATTCGCCGCACCGGTCGGGATCATGGCGCGGTTGGTCGCCATGTAGGCGCCCTCGCTCGGCGCGACCCAGGCGACCGGCTCTCCGGAGGCGATCACGTCGGTGGCGAAGCCGTTCAGTGAATCGGCCGCGACGATCTCGCCCTGGGTGATGAGGTTGGTCACCTCGGTGGACGAGCTGTAGAACTGCAGGATGTTCGGCGCCCAGTCCCCCATTGTCGTGAACGCGGTGTCGACGTCATAAGGTCCGTCGCCGAACGCGGTGGCGACGCCGCTGATGGTCAGCTGGCCCGCGGTCACCGAGATGTCGGGCAGCGCGAGCTTGCCCTTGTACGCCGGGTCTCCGTACAGATCCCAGCTCGACGCCTCCTCGGCGTCCAGCTCGTCCGTGTTGTACAGCGTGCCGTTGAGCTGGTAGCTGTAGGCCGGGCCCAGGTAGGTGTCTTCCTTGGCGAAGTCGGCGATCTCATCGAGGTTCGGCACGGCCGAGGCGTCGACCTGCTGGAACAGGTCGTCCTCCTGGCCGAGGGCGGCGTAGTAGTCGCTGATCATCATCACGTCGACGCCGGGGTCGACGCCGTCCGTCAGCTGCAATTGCGAGAGGCGGTCGGCGTTGGACCCGGTGGCGATCTCGACTTCGATGCCGGTCGCCTCGGTGAACGGGTCGATGACCGCTTCCTGCAGCTCCTCCACCCCGAACGGGAACGTGCTCACGACGAGCACGTCCGCGTCGGACTCCGGCTCCGAGGACGTGCAGCCGGCGAGGACGACGGCGGATGCCGCGGCACCTGCCGCGAGCATCACGAGGCGAGAGGGACGATTCAGCATGATGATTCCTTTCGGGAGGGTCATTCAGAGAGTTCGACGATGTGCGCGCGAGCGGCACCGGCGGTCACGGCGTCTCCGACGGCGACCCGCGGTGCCCCATCGGCACGCATGTCGGAGAGCAGGGTGATCGGGCCCGATTCGTCGTGCGCAGCGATCGTGATGAGCAGGTCGACGCCGCGATATGCGACGTCGGTCACCGTGCCGGGCAGCGCGAGCGCGTGCTGCCGCTCGGACGATCCGGTCTCGACGACGAGGTGCTCAGGACGCACCGTGACCAGACCGGATGCCGTCCGGACGAAGTTCTCATAACCGAGGAAGTCGGCGACGAAACGGTCTGCCGGGGCCCCGAAGACGTCGGCGGGCGCCCCTTGCTGCATGATGCGGCCCTCGCGCATCAGCACCATCTCATCGCTCATCTCCAGGGCTTCATCCTGGTCGTGGGTGACGAGGACGACGGTGAGCCCTGTCTCGTGCTGGATGCGGCGGATCTCAGTGCGCATCTGCACCCGGAGCCGCGCATCGAGATTCGACAGCGGCTCGTCGAGCAGAAGCAGTTTGGGGCGGATCGCGATGGCTCTGGCGAGCGCCACCCGCTGCTGCTGTCCGCCGGACAGCGCACGGGGCTTTCGGGAGGCGAGGTGTGCGAGGCCGACGAGCTCAAGACTCTCCATGACGCGGGTGCGGCGCTCGTCCTTGGATGTGCCGCGCAGCTTGAGACCGTAGCCGACGTTCTCGGCGACGGTCATGTGCGGGAACAGCGCGTAGGACTGGAACACCATCCCCAGACCCCGCTTCTCCGGCGGCGTGGTGGTGGCGTCGACGCCGTCGATGAGGATGCGTCCTGCGGTGGGCCTGGTGTAGCCGGCGAGCATGCGCAGCGAGGTGGTCTTTCCGCAACCTGACGGACCGAGCAGGGTCGTGAGCTTCCCGGCCGGGATGCTGAGGTCGATGTCATCGACCGCGGTGAAGTCGCCGAATCTCTGGCTGACCGACACGAACTGGGCTGCGGCGTTCATCGGTTGATGCCTCCGAAGATCTTGGCGAAGCCGACCGTCTTCTCCGCGATGATCGCGATGACGACGGTGGCGGCGAGGATGAGGGTCGATGTGGCTGCGACCATCGGGTCGTAGCTCTGCTGCACGTAGTCGAGCATCGTGACGGGCAGAGTCTGCGTGGTACGGCTCTGCAGCAGCAGCGAGAGCGGAACGTTGTTGAACGACGTGATGAAGCTCAGCAGCGCGGCGGAGAAGATGCCCGGACGCAGGATCGGCAGCGTGATCGTCCAGAACGTGCGCCATGGGGAGGCGCCGAGCCCTCTGGCCGCCTCCTCCAGTGCGGGGTCGGCACCGGCCACGGCCGCACCCGTGACCCGCACCGCATAGGGCAGCAGGAGGGCCGTGTGCCCGATCAGCAGCACGGGCCAGTTGTCGATGCGGAAGGTGACGATGAGCTGCTGGAAGAGCGCGAGCCCGACGACCAGCTCGGGGACGATGAGCGGCGAGAGGAACAGCGCCTCCACGACCCCCTTGCCCGGCAGCTTTCCGCGGTAGATGGCCAGCGTCGCCGGAACTCCGACCAGGAGCGCGAGCACGGTCGCCAGCAGAGCGATCTCTGCACTCGTGATGAGCGACCCCATGAACGGCTTGTAGTTGAGCGCGGCGCCGAACCACTTCAGCGAGAAGCCCTCCGGCGGGAACTTCAGAGTCCTGGATTCCGTGAATGACACCGCCACCACGAAAAGGATCGGCACGATCATGACGATGTAGCCGAGAACGGCCAACGACATGGCGACCGGACGGCGGGTGTTCATGCGGTGGGCCCCCTTCCGTCCGACGATGGACGAGATCGCCGAGACCAGGAAGACGAGGATGGTCATGATCAACGCCGTGGCGGATGCGGCGGCCCAGTCGACCGTCACGCTCGCGTATGAGAAGAGCTGCGTCGACAGCATCCGGTTGCCGGATCCGCCCAGCAGGTAAGGAGTCGTGTATGCCGTGACGGATCCGGCGAACACGAGAGTGGCCGCCACGACGAGGCCGGGGAGGGAGAGCGGAACGACGACATCCCAGAAGGTACGGGTACGGGACGCGCCGAGGCCCCTCGCCGCATCATCGAGACCGGCATCCACCTGGGACACCGCGGAATAGCAGGTGATGATCGCGAGCGGCAGGAAGAGTTGCGTCAGACCCAGCACGATCGCCAGCGGCGTGTACAGCAGTTGCGGCGCCTCATCGACGAGCCCGAGAGCGGTGAGCAGCTGCCCGAGGGCCCCGTTGGAACCGAGCACCACGAGCCAGCCGAAGGTGCGCACCACATTGCTCAGCAGCAGCGGGAAGATCGCCAGTGCCAGGAACACTCCCGCCCACTTCGATGTCGACCGGGCCAGGAGATACGCGATCGGGAATCCGAGGATCACGCACACCGCGGTGACGACCAGTCCCAGCAGCAGTGTTCTGCCGATGATCGCGAGGTCGTATGGATCGGTGAGCATCTCGCCCATCCGAACGAAGATGTCGATCGTCGCTGTGCGCGGCGGAGCCAGCAGCATGGCGAGTGAAGGAACGAGGAATCCGATCAGCAGAAAGGCGAGCCCCGGTAGCAACAACAGCGCGGGCGTTGCTCTGTTTCGCATTTCTTCCTCCTCGGGCGACTCGATCAGTGTAACCGGTTACAAATCGGACGCAAGAGACGAATCCCTTTTGTTCACATAGGTGAAACACGCGGACTGCCGAATATCTGCATCCGGTTTCACTCATCGTGGTTTGATAGCGGGAACCGAGTCGGCTGGCAAAGTGTCGAGCCGGACACGCGGAGAACCGACGAGAGGAGTCGCGATGACGACGATCGCCGATGTCGCACGACTCGCCGGAGTCTCCAAGGCCACTGCGTCACGCACCTTCTCCCGCCCGGAACTGGTGACGCCCGGAACCGCGCAGCGAGTGCACGATGCAGCGGACAAGCTCGGGTTCGTCGTGAACAACGCGGCGCGACTGCTCGCCGGCGGTCGAAGCGGAATCCTCGCACTCGCCGTCCCGACCCTTGACAACAGCTACTTCAGTCCGATCATCGCCGGTGCACAGGCTCGCGCCGATGCTTCCGGATACCAGCTCACCGTCGTCGTGTTCCCGCTGGAGAACGTTGCGGAGCTGCCTCGCCTGGCCCGCCTCGAACGCCAGATCGACGGCCTCATCGTCGTCGCACCGCGCGGCACGGACGATCTGATCCGCTCCGCCCTCGGCACCACACCGACCGTCCTCGTGGACCGGGAGATCGACGGCGTGACCTCTGTCGTGGCTGATACCGCGTCCGCCTTCGGCTCGCTGGTCGAGCAGATCATCCGCGACGGCCACCGCCGGATCGCGTATGTGGGCGGGCCGGAAGGGTCGTGGCAGGATCTCCAGCGCACGCGCGCCGTGCAGGAAGCGGCGCACCGCGGCAGGGCCGAGCTGACCGTCATCGGGCCTTACGCCTCGACGTTCGCTGCCGGGACGCAGGCGGCGAAAGAGGTGCGGGCGTTCGCTCCGACAGCGGTCATCCCCTATGCGACGGCGATCGGTCTGGGCGTGCGATTCTCGTACCTGATGGCGGGAGATCGTCCGCCGCTGGTCAGCTCGGAACGCTCGATCGTGGAGGCGCTGGACGAACCAGGCTCGCCCGCCATCGATGTGGATGGTCAGGAACTCGGTCGCGTGGCCGCCGAGATGCTCATCGAACGGATCGGCGCGCCCGAGGCGCCCGCCGCACGCGCCAGACTGGAAGTCTCCTTCGAACAGGCGGCCGACCGATGAACAACGACCCCATCGCCACCACGGCTTCGGGGCCCCGTGCGCGGATTCTGGCGGGATCACGGCACACCCGCGGCATCCGCCGCCTTCCTCGGCATCCCGTTCGCCCAGCCGCCGATCGGCGACCTGCGTTTCGCGGCCCCGGTGCCGCCGGAGCCGTGGACAGAGATCCTCGACGCCACGGAGTACGGGGCCACCGCGTTGCTCACCACGGGCACGGACACGCTCATCCCTGAGCCCGCAATCCCGGGCGACAGCACGCTGAATGTGAACGTGTTCACTCCATCGTTGGATGCGTCGCTGCCGGTGCTGGTGTGGATTCACGGCGGCGGCTACACGGAGGGCTCACCGGCCAGCCCCTGGTACGACGGCAGCCGTTTCAATCGCGACGGCGTCGTGACGGTGTCGATCTCGTACCGGCTCTGCTTCGACGGCTTCGGCTTCATCGAGGGCGCTCCGCACAACCGCGGCGTGCGCGACTGGATCGCCGCTCTGGAGTGGGTGCAGCAGAACATCGCCGCGTTCGGCGGTGACCCTGGTCGCGTGACGATCGGCGGGCAGTCCGCCGGCGGAGGCGCCGTTCTGACACTTCTCGGGATGCCGTCGACCCAGCACCTGTTCCACCAGGCGCTGTCGGTCTCCGGCGCGTTGGCCGATGTGCCACTCGACGAGGCGCGCGAGCGATCGACGCGGCTGGCTGCGATCGCCGGCGTCACGGCCGACCTCTACGGATTCCGATCGGCGGATGAGGCGACCCTGCTCTCTCTGCAGGCCAAGGCGGCGAGCGCCAGACGCGGCCTCGCCGCGCTGACGGATCAGCTCGCGAACGGCCTGCCCTGGGGGCCGATGATCGACGGCGACCTCATCGCGCAGCCGACCGTCGACGCGCTGCGCGCAGGCATCGGCGGCGACAAGCCGCTGCTGCTGGGCGCCGCCGACGATGAGTTCACGATGGTTGCAGAGCGCGAAGAGTCGAAGCTGCGCATGATTCCGCCGGCACTGCTGCTGCGTCCTTTCATCAGGAACCGCGATGCACGCCGCGCCTACTTCGAGGCGAACGCATCGCAGCGCGCACTCGGCACCGCTGCGATGGTCGGGCGCTACATCAGCGACCACATCTTCCGAGTGCTCGTCCCCCGGGTGGCCGAAGCACGGCAGAGTGTGGATGCCGCGACCTGGACGTACCGGTTCAGCTGGGTCTCGTCTGCGAAGGGCTGGGCATGCCACTGCCTCGACGTGCCGTTCTGGTTCGATGGACTGGACCGAGTGCGCGTCGACGCCCTTACCGGGCCGCATCCGCCGCAGTCGCTCGCGGATGAACTGCACGGTGCAGCGGTTTCGTTGATCACCGCCGGCGATCCCGGTTGGGCGCCGTGGCGCGCGCAGCCGGGAACAACGCGGGTCTTCGGCGGAGCGGGCGCGGACGCCGTCGTCACTGACACCGCGTACGACAGCGTGCTCGCATTGCTCTGAGTCGCGAGGCCCTACTCTGCGAAAGGGTTCGAAGAAGAGTTTCCGGGCTTCATCCCGTGGTGAAGCCCGGAAACTCTTCTTACGCCGGGTCAGGAGTGAGTCACGCTAGCCCACGACCGCGATCTCGTTGGGCACCTCGGGAAGCTCCGCGGAAGCGAGAACCTCTCCAGTGGCGGCATCCAACGTGACGATGGTGCTGTTGGCGGCGTCGGTGACGTAGACGACGTTGCCGAGTGCAGCGATGGCCGGGTGCGGCTGCTGCCATTCACTCGGCCCCTCCCACGCATCGATCGCATCGTAGGACGCCGTGATCGCACCGGTCGCGGGGTCGATGAGGTGCAGCTTGCCATCGGAGCCGATGAGTACCGCGTCACCGTTCTCGACACGCGTCACGCCACGGAAGGTGTAGCTGACGCCCTCCGGAAGAGCAACCTTCTCGAGTGTCTTCGCCTCTGTGTCCACCAGCGCGATGTCGGTGAGAAGGTAGCCCTCCATGTCGGGGTCGTCCTTGTAGTCCATCACGACGAGCGGGCTGTTCTCGGAGACATATGCATTGCCGATGCGGCCGTACTCATCGGGCGAGGTGAGCTTCGTGATCTCGCCGTCGTCGAAGACGAGCGCACCGTTCTCGCAGCCGAAGACGACCGCCTCTCCCTGCGCTGTGCCCTCGCCGTGCACGCCGGGGCACTCCGCACTGGCCGCGATCTCCGCACCGCCTGCATCCACGGCCCGGATGCCGGAGCGCCCGGCCGCGTCACCGACGGTCGTGACGAACGTTCCGTCCTCCAGCACCACCGAGACGCCGTGGTGCGCGTCCACCCCTTCGACGACGTCCGCTTCCGGCAGCTCGCCGTCGACGTCGGCGAGCGAGTCGGTGTCGAAGATGGTGGTGTCGCTGGTCGCATCGTCGTAGAGCACGGTCTTGCCGCCGTGACGGACGACGTGCCCTGCAGCGGCGGCTTCGACCACCAGGTCGGTGAGTTCGGGTTCGCGCACATCGAGCAGCTGGAAGCCCTCCGACGTGGTCACGAATGCGTGCCGTCCGTCGCCTGCGGGGTTGAGCCGGACGAAGTCCTCGGTCGGCAGATCATCGATCACCTCGAGGGACTCGCCGTCGACGATGAGCACTCCGCCTTCGTACGCCACAGCGACGCGGGGGCCGTCCGCCGGTGCGTCCGAACTGCTGGGAACGGTGTCGGTCTCCGCGGCCGACCCCGCACTGCAACCCGCCAGCAGGAGTGCGGCGACTCCGGCGCCCGCCGCGAAGCGCATGGTTCTTTTCAGCTGTGTCATGGTTTTCCTTTCGTGTCGCCCTCTCGGGCGGGGGGTCATGGGCTGAGGCCCGTGGTGATGCGCTCGGTGTTGACGTGCATCATGTCGAGATACGTGTCGCCGGGTTCGCCGGGCGGCGCGAGAGACTCGGTGATGAGCTCGACGACGGCGACCTCGCGGTCCGCTTCCTCGGCGAGCACCTGCACGAGCCGATCGGGTTGCGATGACTCGGCGAAGATCGTGCGGACGCCGGCGGTGTCGATCGCGTCCACGAGTTCCTGGAGATCGGCGGGACTGGGTGCGGCGAGCGTCGTGCCGCCGGGGATCGCCGCCCCGAGCAGAGTCACGTCGTAGCGACGAGCGAGGTAGCCGAAGACATGGTGATTCGTCACGAGCGCGCGGTGCTCTGCGGGAATCTCCGAAAGCGACTCAGCCATCTGCTCATCGAGCGCGCTCAGGTCCTCCCGGTAGCTCGCAGCAGCGGCAAGGACCTCGGCCTCTTCGTCACCGGCGAGCTCGGCGAGCGCCGGTGCGAGCGCATCGACGACCAGGATCATCTGCGCAGGATCGGTCCAGAAGTGCGGGTCGGGCCCGGCGCCTTCCGCGTACTCGAGCACCTCGACGTGCTCACCGGCTTCCATGACGGGCACACCCTCTTCTGCCGCGGCCTCGACGTGCTGGGCGAGACCTTCCTCGAGCCCGAGTCCGTTCGCCACGATGAGCTCGGCGTCTCGCAGCCCCGCCGCCTGCTGTGCGGAGAGCTCGAAGGAGTGCGGATCGGCACCCGGTGCCATCAGTGTCACGATGTCAAGGTGATCACCGGCGATCTCGGACACGACGTCGCCGAGGATGTTCGTCGTGACATACACGCTGGGGCGGTCGCCGCCTCCGGGTGCGCATCCGGCGAGCGCGCCGACGGCGAAGGCCGCGGCGAGCACTGCCGCGACCGCGCGACCGACCATGCTCATCGCTCGGCTCCGGCTCATCGGCCGGTTCCTGCTCATCGCCCGGTCCCTGCGAGGTGAAACGGCATGGTCACTGTCTCGAAGGTGCGCGCGATGCGTGCGGCGTCCGCCGGGTCGATCTCCCACAGCGCCTGCTCGGCAGGACCGTTGAGGTACGCCCTGTTCTGGTCGACGACGAATGTCACGCCCGCCGCAAGCTCCGGGTCAGCGACGGATGCCGCGACAAGCGGTTCTGTGCGCGAGACGACCTCGCCTCCGGCGAGCACGAGCACCGATCCGCTCGCGGTGAGCGCCAGCACCCGGTCCGCGTCGTCACTCACCGCCGCAACCCGCACGATCTCCTCGCCGACGTTCTGGAACGTCCAGTTCCGCTCACGCGTGTCCAGCAGCCAGACTCCGGTGGGCCCGGCGAGCGCCGCCACGCTCGGGCGACCCTCGCGCCCGGCGAATTCGGTCACGGGTGGTGCAGCATCCGCCGGGTACGCGATGCGCTCCCAGTCGGAAGGATCACCGCCGACCGAGAGCGCCGCCCCGTCTGCGCAGCCGATGACGACTCCGACGACTGTGGTGATCGTCCCCGCGGCGTTCGAACATGCGATGCTCTCCCCAGGCGCGCCCTCCGCGTCGACGACACGCAGCGTCTGCGGAGCACCATCGGCATCCGGCTCAGTGATGACCGCGCCCTCGGCCAGCGGGACGATGAGGCCCGCGTGCGGTTCGACGGGGAGGCGGAACTCCTCCACGATCTCGCCGTCGGCGAGCGCGAGCGTGTCGATCAGCACGGCTTCGTCATCGAACTGGATGCCCGTGCCGACGTCTCCGGTCACCACGGTCGCGAGACCGCTCCCCTCGATCTCCCCGATCACGCGCGACGGAGCCTCGTAGTAGTGGAAGTGGTCGATGTGACTCCACGTCCAGACACCGCTGTCGACGACCGTGACGGACCCGTCCCGGATGCCGAAGAGATACCGGCCGTCGCTCACGAGCTCCTCGATCGGCTCGATCTCGGCGAGGGTCTCGGTCTCCTCGTCGAGCAGATCGAGGTGATCTACTGCGCCGTCGGCATCCACGGTTGTGAGGTGCAGCGCAGGCTCGGAGAGCTCGTGCGCGCCGGCGATCTCGCCATGTCCGTCGCCGACGGTCTCGTTCGCCGGCGACGGAGGCGCCGAGGGCGTCGCGGCGCATCCGGCCGAGGCGAGCAGCAGGATGCCGGTCACTGCGGTGAATCGGAATCTCATGAGGTCCTTTCGACGAGGGCGCGACGGCGCCCGGATATCTGAGCGAGAAGGCCATGAAGCGCCGCGGATGCCGCGGCCGATGCGATCGCGACGAAGGCGATCGTGGCACCGGCGGCCGTTCCGGCATGCCAGGAGATGAGAAGTCCGACGGCGACGGATGCCGTGCCGATGAGCGCGGCGAGCGCCATGGTCGAGGGGATGCGGGTGGCCCAACGGCCGGCGGCGACGGCGGGGCCGAGCAGCATGCCGACGACGAGCAGCGAACCGACGGCCTGATACGCCGCGACGACCGCGAGCGTGATGAGCCCGACCAGAAGCACGTGTGCGAGCTGGGGACGGAGTCCCAGCAGTTGCGCCTGGCGCGGGTCGACCGTGATCGCGACGAACGAGCGGTGCCCCAGGAAAGCGACGACCAGCGTGATGACGGCCACGATCGCGAGGGTGAGCACGTCTGTCGACGCGGCGGCGAGGATGTCGCCGAACAGGATCGCCGTGGCATCCGTCGCGAAGCTTCGCGAAGCGGAGATCACGATGACACCCAGCGCGAGACTGGCCACGAAGAGCAGCCCGATGCTGGTGTCGGCGGAGAGGCGCCCCCTCCGCTGGAGCATTCCTATCCCGAGCGACATGCCCGTCGCGCTGATCGCAGCACCGAGGATCGGCGGGATGCCGAGCAGCGTCGCGACGGCGATGCCGGGGAGCATTCCGTGCGCCATGGCTTCGCCGAGGAAGGCCATGCCGCGAAGAACGACCCAGGTGCCGACGACACCGCAGATCACCGCGACGAGCGCACCGGTCAGCAACGCGCGCTGCACGAAGACGACGGTGAAGGGATCAAGCAGGAGGGACACAGTGAGCGACTGTAGCAGTTATTGAGAATGATTTTCATTTGCAATAATGGCGGGCGTGTCTTCTTCTTCGATCCTCCTGCCGACCACCCGAGTACTCTCGCTGCGCGACATCGCCGTCGATCGCGACGGCCACCCCGCTCTGCGCGGCGTCGACGCGGAAGCGCATGCCGGGAGGCTGCTCGCCGTGACAGGCGCCAACGGCTCAGGAAAATCGACGCTGCTGGAGGTGGCGGCAGGGCTTCTCACCCCTCACCGCGGAGCCGTGGATCTGCGACCAGGCATCCGCATCGCACTCGTGCCGCAGTCCACACCGCTCGCCGCGCATCTCCCGTTGAACGTCACAGACATCGTCGCGATGGGCACGTGGGGACGGCTCGGCACCTGGCGCCCTGCTCGCCGAGTCGATCGCGACCTCGTCGTGGACGCCATCGGCACCGTCGACCTCGCCGACCTCGCCAGGCGGCCGGTCGGCACGCTCTCGGGCGGGCAGCGGCAGCGCGCACTCCTGGCGCAGGCGCTCGTGCAGCGCGCCGACCTGGTGCTGCTCGACGAGCCGATGGCAGGACTCGACTCCCGTTCGCGCGCGGTCATCGCGACGACGATCGGTCATCTCACCGCGACCGGTTCCGCCGTCATCGCCGTCACTCATGACATCGCGGAGTTCACCGCTGTCGACGATGTCCTGGAACTTCAGGACGGACGCGTGGTCAGGGCGTCGTGACCTCGGCGTGCGGCATCCGCTTCGTCATGATGCGCACGGCCTCGGGGTTGTCGTCGACGAGCACCGCGTCACGCCCGAGGGCGGAAGCCACCGCCCCGGTCGTCCCGCTTCCGGCGAAGAGGTCGAGCACTCGATCGCCCGGCCTGCTCGACGCCTGCACGATCCGGCGCAGGATGCCCTCCGGCTTCTGCGTCGGATAGCCGGTCTTCTCCCGCCCTGTCGTCGGCACGATCGTGTGCCACCAGACATCGGTTGGGAGCTTGCCTCTTGCAGCCTTCTCCGTCGTGACCAGACCCGGCGCCATGTACGGTTCGCGATCGATGTCGTCGGCGTTGAACACGTGTGCACCCGGGGTCTTCACGTAGACGAGGATCGTGTCGTGCTTGGTCGGCCAGCGCCGACGGGATTTGGCACCGTAGTCGTACGCCCAGATGAGCTCGTTGAGGAAACTGTCGCGGCCGAACACGGCGTCGAGCATCACCTTGGCGTAGTGCGCCTCGCGATAGTCGAGGTGCAGGTAGAGCGTGCCGTCATCGCCGAGCAGGCGCCAGGCTTCCTCCAGGCGCGGCATGAGGAAGTCGCCGTAGTCGTCGAAGCTGTCGTCGTAGGTGCGCAGCATCCCGCGCACGCGCTCGTACTCGTGCCCGTGGAAGCCGTGCCGGACCTCCCCTGTCGGCTCGGCTTCGCCAGACGTGCGTCGGGCCGTCATCACCTGGCGGTTCTGCGTGCGACCGGTGTTGAAGGGCGGATCGAGATAGACGAGGGTGAAGGATGCCGAGGGCAGAGTGCGTGCGGCCGCGAGATTGTCGCCCTGGATGATCGTGACGGCACCGCGCACAGGTGACGCTTCGGGCTGGGGTCGGTTCGGAACGTCTCTCACGGCACGCGATGCAGCCACGCGTCGGTCGCGAACTTCGATTTCACGAGCGCCTCCGCATCGGCGTACTCGTCGGCGGTGATCGCACCGTCTTCCGCATCGGTCAGCGAACGGAACGTCGCCTTGAAGCTCTCGATGATCTCGGCACGGCTGAGTCCGGTCTGGGTACGGAGCGGATCGACCCGCTTCGCCGCAGAGGTCGTGCCCTTGTCGCTGAGCTTCTCGCGGCCGATGCGCAGCACCTCGGTCATGACCTGACCGTCGATGTCGTACGAGATCGTCGCGTGGTGCAGCACTCCACCGTTCGCGAGGCGCTTCTGCGCCGCGCCGCCGATCTTTCCCGTCGGGCTCGCGATGTCATTGAGCGGCTGGTACGTGGCATCGACACCGACCGACTTCAGCGCCTGCAGCACCCAGTCGTCGAGGAACGCGTACGAGTCGGCGAAAGTCAGGCCCTGCACGAGCGATGCCGGCACATACAGCGAGTACGTGATGATCTGCCCCGCGGCCATGAGCATCGCACCTCCGCCGGAGATGCGGCGCACGACGTCGAAACCGTGCTTCGCTGCACCTTCGGGATCGACCTCGTTGCGGTACGACTGGAACGAGCCGATGACGACGGCCGATTCGTCCCATTCCCAGATCCGCAGCGTGGGGCGGCGGCGGCCCTCTCCGACGCGGGACGTGAGCACCTCATCGAGCGCGAGGTTCATACGCGGCGAGACCGCCTTCTCGTGCACGATCTCCCAGTCGAAGTCGCGCCAGCCCGGAGCAGTGACGAGCGCACGGCGCACAGCGGTACCGACGGATTCGGGGTTGAAGCCGAGCAGTTGCGCCCCCGCGGGGAGCGACTCACGGACCGCGGCGGCGATGGCCGTGGCATCCGTCTCCACGGGCAGTCCGTTGACCGCCGCGTTGATGTCCTCCAGCGCGCTGTCGGGTTCGAGGAAGAAGTCTCCCGCGAGTCGGAAGTCGGTCAGGCGACCGTTCTCGACCTCGAGATCGACGACGACCAGCTTTCCACCGGGGACCTTGTACTCACCATGCACGAGTACAGCTTAAGCCGCGTGGCGTGCGCGGTCTCAGTCCCGGGCCGGAATGTGCTTGTCGAGCCACGCGAGGAGGTCGGCGCGGACCTCATCCTGCTGCAGTTCGTTGAAGATCTCGTGCCTCGCATCCGGGTACACCAGCGTCGTGACATCGGTGAGGCCCGAGCGGCTGCGGTACTCGTCCGCGAGCTTGTGCACGCTGCGCGGACCGCCGACCGGATCATCGCGACCGACCAGCAGCAGCATGGGGATGTCTCGACCGAGGTTCTTCGCCGGCCGGCCGTAGAGCTTCAGCGCCTCGACGGGCCCGAACAGCTTCAGCAGCGGCACGTTCGTGGTGAGCGGATCGTCGTCGAACGCCTTCCACACCGCGGGGTCGCGACTGAGCCATTCGTAGCCGGTCGCGTCCGCGACCTCCCAACGAGCGTTCAACGGTGCGGCATTGAGGTCGCGAGGAGTGCGCAGTGCCGAACCGGAGAGGACCACGGCGTCCCACGCCTCCGGATGGTCGTTGACGAGCATCTGTGCGAGGAACGATCCCCAGGAATGTCCGAGCAGCACGAGGGGCAGGTCGGGGTTCTCGGCGCGGATGATGCCGGTCAACTGCCATATCGCGTCCTCGGCCGCGCGCAATCCGCCCTTGCCGAGCTTTCCGAGTTTCGCCGTCTGACCGTCGTGCTGGCGGATGCCGGTTCTCCCGTGACCGCGATGATCGTCGGCGTACACGGTGAAGCCCTGGCCGGTGAGCGCGCCGATGAGCGCGCCGTAGCGCCCGGCGTGCTCGCCGACGCCGTGCAGAAGCTGCACCACTCCGCGTGGCACCCCCACCGCCACGTGGACGTCGTAGACGATCGCGACGCCGTGCGCGTCGGTGAACTCCGAAGTCTGGGGCATGCGTCGAGTCTACGGATCAGTCACGCGCGCGCCAGCGGCATGTCAGATGCGCCGTCACATTCGGCGGTCTCTCGAGGAACAGCCCGTCGGATCCCGTCAGAGGGCGAGGGCACGACGCACGGCGAACGCCGCGTCACGATCGGTGACCTCGTACCCGCCGACGCCGTCCGAGGCGGAGCCCATTCGCACTCCTGCGCTGTCGCCGTGGACGGCGCGTTTAGCCGAGAAGTGCAGTGCATCGATGCCCGTGGCCGCGAGCTCCGCTGCTCCGGTCGCCACCACTCCGCTGCCGGCCATGACCTCGATCCGACCGTCGGCCGCAGCGACGAGTGCGCGCAGCGCATCCATCCCCTCGAGCGCGGTCGACGCTCCCCCGGATGTCAGCACACGACGCAGCCCGAGCTGGACGGCGAGCTCCAGCGTCGCCACCGGGTCGGCGGTGACATCGATCGCGCGGTGAAGTGTGACGGACGCATCGCCCGCGGCATCCCGCAGTCTCGCCATCGCATCAAGATCTAGCGCGCCGGACGAGTCCAGCGCGCCGATGACGACACCATCCGCACCGTTCGCGACCGCCCATTCGACGTCGCGCACCGAGATCGCGAGCTCGTCTGCGTCGTAGTGGAACCCGCCGGCACGCGGGCGGATGAGCACGTGGATCTCGGGCCCGTCATCCCCCGCCGCATCGCGAGCGAGTTCGAGCGTCGCCGGTGACGGGGTGAGGCCCCCGAGCGCGAGCGCCTGAGTCAGCTCGACGCGGGCTGCACCGACCTCACGTGCGACGCGCACGCCTGCAGGACCCTGGACGGCGAGCTCGAGTGCAATGTTCACGCCACCCATTCTGCCCTCCCTTTTTTCAGGAAGTTTAGTTAGACTACCTAAGTAATGATCGAATCGGATGACCTTCTGCACGCCACCGCCACCGATCTGCGCCTGGCGACTTTCCGCCTTGCCCGACGCCTGCGCCGCGAACGCGCGGTCGACAGCATCAGCGACGCGCAGTTCGCTGTGCTCGCGTGCCTGCGCGGCAACGGTCGGCTGCCGGTGGGCGAGCTCGCACAGCGTGAGCGGGTGAGCGCTCCGACGATGTCGAACATCGTGGACGGGCTCGCCGAGAGCGGTCACGTCGTCAGGGTGCCGAGCGACGAGGATCGGCGGCGCGTCTACATCGAGATCACGGATGCCGGCACCGCCGTCGTCACCGCGACTGTGCAGAAGCGCGATGCCGCGCTCGCCGACGCCCTCTCCGAGTTCGACTTCACTGACGATGAGCTGCGCACGCTGCGGGAAGCGGCAGCCCTCATGCGGAAGGTGGCCGAACGATGACTGCCATGTTCCGATCCTTCAGCTCGTTCAACTACCGGATCTGGTTCCTCGGCGCTCTGGTGTCGAACGTCGGCGGATGGATGCAGGCCACCGCCCAGGATTGGGTGGTGCTCACCGAACTGACGGACAACGACGCCACCGCGATGGGCTTCACCATGGCGCTGCAGTTCGGCCCGCCGCTGGTGCTGGTGAGCCTCACCGGCTGGGTCGCCGACCGCTTCGACCGGCGCAAGATCCTCCTGCTCACCCAGACGGTGCTCATGGCGCTCGCACTCGGCGTCGCCGCACTTCTGCTCACCGGAGTCATGACGCTGCCGCTGATGTTCTGCTTCGCGCTGGCCTTCGGAATCACGAATGCCTTCGACGCCCCCGCACGTCAGGCGTTCGTGTCCGACATGGTCTCAGTGGGCGACGCATCCAACGCCGTTGCGCTCAACTCGGCGTCGTTCAACATGGCGCGGCTCATCGGCCCCGCCGTCGGCGGCCTTCTGATCGTCGCGGTCGGCACCGGCTGGGTGTTCGTGATCAACGCGGCGACCTTCCTCGCCATGCTGATCGCTCTCGTCCTGATCCGCTCCCGCGAGCTGCTCCCCCGCATCAAGAACAGCGGACGAACCGGTCTCGCCGAGGGCTTCCGCTACGTCTGGGGTCGGAGCGACCTCAAAGTGACCTTCGTCATGGTGTTCCTGATCGGCGCGTTCGGGATGAACTTCCCGATCTACGCCTCGACGATGGCGCTGGAGTTCGGGCGAGAAGCGGATGGTTACGGCGTGCTGAGCTCAGTGCTGGCGATCGGATCGCTCGTCGGCGCCCTTCTCGCCGCGCGTCGAGATCGGGCGCGCATCCGAGTGCTGGTCATCGCGGCCGGAGGCTTCGGCCTGGCATCGGTGATCTCGTCCTGGATGCCGAACTACTGGAGCTACGCGACCGTCCTCATCTTCGTCGGCTTCTCGACCGTGACCATGCTCACGACGGCGAATGGCTACGTGCAGACCACGACGGACCCCGCCCTGCGAGGTCGCGTGCTGGCTCTGTACATGGCCGTCGTCATGGGCTCCACTCCGATCGGCGCGCCGATCGCCGGTTGGATAACGGATGCCGCCGGCCCCCGCGCCTCGATCCTCTTCGGCGGCATCGCCGGGCTCGTCGCGATGGCGGTCGGCGTGACATGGATGCTGGCATCCGGCCGACTCCACCGGCGGGAGAACACCCGCTTCCGCCTCACGTTGGACGAGACACGACCGATCTCGGTCATGCGTGCCGACCCGGTCGAGTTCAGCGATGAGGTCGCCGCGGCCACCACGCCGATCAGGACCGTGCGCGCGGACTGACACTCCCGCTCATCCTCGTATCTGGCTAGCGTGGAGGGGATGAGCGAACCGGAGAACTCACAGGGCACGTACCTTCCCCCATCGGCCTCCGCGGATCCCGCGGCCGCACCTCGCCGCACGCTTCCCGCCGTCCAGCGCTGGGTGTTCTGGCCGGCGGCGGTGATCGTGATCGTCTTCGTGGCGTTCACGTTGATCGCACCGGGCATCGCCGAGTCGCTCTTCAAGACCATCCAGACCACGATCGTCAATGCGTTCAACTGGTATTACGTGCTCATCGCCGTCGTGTTCGTGGCATTCAGCCTGTACCTCGGCTTCAGCCGGTTCGGCGACATCAAGCTCGGCAAGGATGACGACGAGCCGGAGTTCTCACTGATGAGCTGGTTCTCGCTGCTTTTCGCCGCGGGCATGGGCATCGGGCTGGTGTTCTACGGCGTATCGGAGCCGCTGACCCACTTCGTCACCCCGCGGCCCGGCGTCGCAGGAACGCCGGAGCAGCTCGCGCAGGCGGCCCTCGGCCAGACGTATCTGCACTGGGGCATCCACGCGTGGTCGATCTACGTCGTCATCGGCCTCGCCCTCGCCTACGCCATCCACCGTCGCAAGCGTCCGATCTCCATCCGATGGACGCTGGAGCCGTTGCTCGGAAAGCGCGTCGAGGGCGGCTGGGGTCACGCGATCGACATCATCGCACTGGTGGGCACGCTGTTCGGCGTGGCCACCTCTCTGGGTCTCGGAGTGCTGCAGATCAGCGCCGGCCTCGATGCCGCCGGCTTCACGAAGCCCGACGCGACCACTCAGGTCATCATCATCCTGGTCATCTCGGTGTTCGTGCTCGCGTCGGTGCTCTCCGGAGTCACGAAGGGCATGAAGTGGCTGTCGACGGTGAACCTCGTTCTGGCCGGTGTCCTCGTCCTCTACCTGCTCGTGATGGGACCGAGTGAGTTCCTGCTCCGGGATTTCGTCCAATCGATCGGTTACTACATCCAGAACTTCGTCGGACTCTCCTTCAACGTCAGCGCGTTCCAGGGCACGGCCGGTGAGGAATGGCAGGCGCAGTGGACCTCGTTCTACTGGGGTTGGTGGATCTCCTGGGCACCGTTCGTCGGGATCTTCATCGCCCGAGTGTCGAAGGGACGCACGGTGCGCGAGTTCGTCGCCGGCGTCATCCTCGTTCCGACACTGCTCGGCATCCTCTGGTTCTCGGTGCTCGGCGGATCCGCACTCGCGATCGAGCTTCAGGAGCCGGGCGCCTTGTTGGACGCTGAAGGCAAGGTCGATCTGCAAGGCGCTCTGTTCCAGATGCTCGAGCACGTTCCTGGAACACAGGTCATCACGATCGGCGTCATCCTGCTCATCGGGATCTTCTTCGTCACATCGGCGGATTCCGGCGCACTGGTGATGGGCATGATCGCCACCGGCGGGCAGCAGAACCCGAAGCGCTGGATCCGCACCTTCTTCGTGCTGGTCACTGCGGCACTCGCGATCGCCCTGCTGCTCGCGGGCGGCCTGACCGCCCTGCAGACGGCCGCCATCACGATCGCCCTGCCCTTCAGCATCGTGATGCTGCTGATCTGCTGGTCGACGATGGTGGCGTTCATCCGAGAACGGCGGGCGTACGCCAGAGCAGAACGGGCGCAGCTCATCGACAAGATCGGCGACTACTACGGTCTCGAGGTGGAGGCGCGCGACGAGACGGGGCTGCTCGGCGCGCAGCCCCGCTGGCTGCGCAATCTCCAGCGCCGCCTCGGGCTGCCGGTCGCACCGACGACGCCGATCCGCATCCCTGCGGAGCTGCTCGGTGCAGAGAGCCGGGCGGATGCCGGACCGGCCATGCTCGACGTCGATGATCTGGTGTCAGCGGATGAGTTCTCGGCGCATGACGACCAGGACGTCCCGTCGCACGGCGAGGATCAAGAGCCACCCGTGCGTTGAGCGATCCACGAACGCCGATGTGCGGTCCGTGCATACGGTCGCACTGACCGTGTGCGAAACGCACATCGCCGGTTCGCCATGCCGACTTCTACCGTGGGGAAGACCGCCCACGAAGGAGTGACATGACTGACGTCGTCGCCGCAGACATCGACCGATCAGGACTCGATACCAAGGACCAGCGCCGCCGTGCCATCATCGGCAGTTCGGTCGGAACCATCATCGAGTGGTACGACTTCACGCTGTACGGGCTCGCTTCGGCACTGGTGTTCGCACCGCTGTTCTTCCCCGGCGCCGGCAGCCTCGCCGGCACCCTCGGCGCGTTCGCGACCTTCGCGGTCGGCTTCGGCGCCCGACCGATCGGCGGCCTGATCTTCGCGCACTTCGGTGATCGGATCGGGCGCAAGGCGACTCTGCTCACGACCCTGCTGATGATGGGCCTGGCCACCACGCTCATCGGCTTGCTGCCGACGGGCGAGACGATCGGCATCTGGGCGCCGATCCTGCTGATCGTGCTGCGTCTGTTCCAGGGCGCGGGGGCCGGTGCGGAATTCGCCGGTGCCATGACGATGGCCAGCGAGTCCGCACCGACGAAGAACCGGGCCTTCGTCGCCGGGTTCCCCGGTTCCGCCGTATACGTGGGCATGGCGTTGGCCACGTGCTGCTTCGCGCTGGTGAGTCTGATGCCCAGCGACCTCTTCCTGGCATGGGGGTGGCGCATCCCCTTCGTCGCCAGCATCGCCATCGTCGCATTCGCCCTGTACTTCCGCCTTCGGGTGAAGGAGACGGCGGCGTTCGAGGCCGCCGAGCGCAAGGGCGAAGTGACGTCGGCACCGCTCGTCGAAGCCGTCCGCACGCATTGGCGGATCCTTCTCCCCGGCATGGCACTCTTCGTCTTCGCCCTGCCATGGGTCTACGTCGTGCAGACATACTCGCTGAACTACACGACCGGCACGCTCTCGGTCGACCCCACGCATGCGCTGATCGGGCTCGTGATCGCCGAACTGCTCACGATCCCGGTCACGCTGCTGTGCGGACGACTCGCCGACCGCATCGGCCGCAAGCCCGTACTCATGACCGCCGCGATCTTCGGTGTCGTGTTCGCGTTCCCGATGTTCCTGCTGTTCAACACCGAGAACTCGTGGTTGGTGGGTCTGTCGCTGATCCTCGGCCTCGCCGTGATCCAGGGCGGGACGATCGGGGTCAGCGCCGCGATGCTGGCCGAACTGTTCCCCACCCGGATGCGTTGGAGCGGTATCGCCATCTCGCGCGAGATCCCCGCGGCACTCGTCGGCGGCACGGCGCCTCTCGTCGCGACCGCACTGGTCGCGGCCACCGGAGGATCACCGTGGCTCGTGGCCGGCTATCTCGTCGCACTCAGCCTGATCGGCATCATCGGCATCAGGTTCCTTCCGGAGACCCTCCGACGCGGCGTCGATGCGAGCGCTCTCCAGGACTGAGGCAGAACGGGCCTGAACAGGATCAAGGAGCTAGAGACTCGGCCACTCGTCAGCAGCGTACGTCTCCGGGCGGGTGCCAGGATCTGGCAACACATCCTGAATGTCCCACGAGTCTCCCCACCACCATGGACTCTCGACGTCCACCTGGACGAATCCTCCTTCATCGGTGCTGAGCTGGAGTTCGCGGCCGTCGGCGTCGACCAGTCGGCCGCCTTCCGTTGGCTTCCATCCCAGCGATTCGATCTGGGCGATGAGCGCGTCCCTGTCGAGTCCCGTGCCGGCCGTGTCGTGCGAGAAATCAGCATTGATGAGATAGCAGTCCATGTTCAGGGATCGGCATGCGTACGGATTGCGCTCGAGTCCGCCGAGCATGTGCCAGTCGTCGTCGGCGATCAGCGCGCGTATCTCTGAGACCGCCTGCTGGGTCTGTTCGTATCTTTCGGTCGCGAGCTCGGCCTGATCTTGCAGCGACCGAGAGTGCACCAGCCCGCTCGTCTCGGACGCAGCGTCCAGGTGGTTCGCCGTCGTGCCCACGCCGATGACGACGGTGACGGCGAAGAGCATCGGAACGAGGAAGGCAGAGCCCCACGAGATGATCCGCCATATGCCGACCGCCGTTGCCGGCAGCGGATGCAGCGTGCCTGCGAGCACGAGGAGCGCGACCCAGGAAAGCGCTCCGAGGATGCAGCAGCCGATGAACATCAGCCCCTGAAACCCGTCCGAGAGCGGGACGACGACCAGCGATTGCAACAGAGACGGAATCGTCGCCCCGTCAGTGGGTCCCGGGATGGTCAGCGGCGCGATGAACCAGCTCCACCCGTTCAGGAACAGCAACCAGACCATGGGACCGGGCGCCGTCGTGTGACCACGTTTGCGCAGGATGAGCCTCGGCAAAGACGCGAGCAGAGCGAAGACAGGCACGATGATCGGCGAGAGGACAGTGAGGAGAAGGGTCTCCCACCCGCCGCTGCCCAGCCAACCGTGGAAACAGAAGAAGATCGGGAGAAGCCAGTTCACCCACGGCCACGCGTCCCACACGAACGCGTGGATGCCGCGCTGTCTGACCGGACGCGGCTTCGGCAACGAGAACCGTGGCGCCACGGTCTCATTCGGCGGATTCGTCATGTCCCCTCCCCCGGTCACGTTAGCGGGCACCGAAGCCAACGAGCTTCAGCCACGACGAGACGAAGCGGGGTGGTCGGTCCAGGACCGACCACCCCGCTTCGTCTCCTGCGGTCAGCCCTCGAGCACCAGCCGAAGCTGCTCGAGTGCCCAGTCGATCTCCGTGCTGCGGATGACGAGCGGCGGCGCGATGCGGATCGTCTGACCGTGCGTGTCCTTCACGAGCACGCCGCGCTCCATCAGCTTCTCGCTGATCGCGCGACCGGTGCCGCGTGCGGGGTCGATGTCGACTCCGGCCCACAGGCCTGCGACGCGAACGGCGGTGACGCCGTTGCCGATGAGCTTCTGCAGCCCCTCGTCGAGGTGCGCGCCGAGCGTGCGGGCCCGTTCCTGGAACTCGCCCGTCTCCAGCATCTCCACGACTCGCAGGCCGACGGCGGCTGCAAGCGGGTTGCCGCCGAACGTCGATCCGTGCTCGCCGGGGCGGATCACGCCCAGCACATCACGATCGCCGACGACAGCAGACACCGGGAGGATGCCGCCACCGAGCGCCTTGCCCAGGAGGTAGAGGTCGGGAACCACATCCTCACGGTCGCACGCGAACGTCGCGCCGACGCGGCCAAGGCCGGCCTGGATCTCGTCCGCGATGAACAGCACGTTCTTCTCGGTGCAGATCTCGCGAACGCGGGTGAGATAGCCCTCCGGCGGAATGATCACGCCCGCCTCTCCCTGGATGGGCTCGACGAGCACGGCCGCCGTCTCATCCGTGATGGCGGCGGCGATGGCGTCAGCGTCGCCGAACGGCACCGCGTCGAAACCGGGCGTGTAGGGTCCGAAGTCATCCCGGGCGGACTCGTCGTCGCTGAAGCTCACGATCGTCGTGGTGCGGCCGTGGAAGTTGCCGGCGGCGACGACGATGCGCGCCCTCTCCGGTGCGATGCCCTTGACCCGGTAGCCCCACGCGCGGGCGACCTTGATGCCGGTCTCGACCGCTTCGGCGCCGGTGTTCATCGGCAGGACGATCTCCTTGCCGCACAGTCGGGCGAGAGCGTCTGCGAACGGCTCGAGGCGGTCGCTCATGAACGCACGGCTCACGAGCGTCACGCGGTCGAGCTGCGCTTTCGCCGCGGCCACGAGATCCGGATGCCGGTGGCCGAAGTTCACTGCCGAGTACGCGGCGAGCAGGTCGAGGTAGCGCTTGCCTTCGGCGTCGGTGACCCAGGCCCCCTCACCGGAGGCGATCGTGACGGGCAGCGGGCTGTAGTTCTGGGCGACGTGCGCCTCGGTGGCGACGGGACTGGTCGAAGCGGTCATCCGCTCACCTCCGCATCATTCGCCGCGCGCAGTTCGAGCGTGCAGCACTTGATGCCGCCGCCGCCGAGCAGCAGTTCGGACAGGTCGACGGTGATGGGGTTGTAGCCGCGCTCGCGCAGCTGCTTCTCGAAGCCGGTGGCGCGGGGCGAGATGATCACGTTGTAGCCGTCGCTGGCAGAGTTCAGGCCGAACACGGCACCGTCCGCATCGGCGACGAGGATGGCATCCGGGTAGCGCTCCTCGAGGATCGCGCGGCTGGCGTCGTCGAAAGCGCCGGGCAGGTAGGCGATGTTCGCGCGCTCCGGACCGCCGTTCGCTGCACCCTCGACCGGGTCCAACACTGAGATGGCCGTGTCGAGGTGGTAGAAGCGCGGGTCGACGAGGTTCAGGGAGATGACCTCCCGGCCGAACACCTCGCCAACCTCGCGGTGGCTGTCGCCGGTGGAACGGAAGCCCGTACCGGCCAGGATCGTGTCACCGACGAGCAGGAAGTCGCCCTCACCCTCGTTGACCTCTTCCGGCTCGACCGTGTCGAATCCGCTCGCGCGGAACCAGTCGGCGAACGCCGGCGCCTCACCGGCGCGCTCGACGAAGCGGAACTTCGGCACGTACGCCCGCCCGTCGATCAGGAAGCCGCCGTTGGCGGTGTAGACCATGTCGGGGAAGCCCTCGAGCGGCTCGATCAGTTCGACCTCGTGGCCGAGTTCAAGGTAGAGCTCGTAGAGCTTCTGCCACTGCGCGACGGCCTTCGCGGTGTCGGTGGGCTTCGCAGGCTCCATCCACGGGTTGATCTTGTAGCTGACCGTGAAGTGCTCGGGCCGGCACATCAGGTACCGGCGGTGATGCGCGATGCGGGTGGTGGTGGGTGCGGTGACAGTTTCTGGCGTCGACATCTTGCTCCTCGAAAGAGATGCGGCGGACGCTGTCCAGGGGCCCGGCGGAAGTTCGACCCGCCGCTCAATGCAGAGAATAGCGGGGAAGATGCGACGCAGGCACGCCAGAGTTCATTCTGACATCTGAATCTGTGGAAGCGCCAGCCACGCACCGGCGCCGCCCGATCACGACTCACTCCTCGACACGGACGACGACCTTTCCCACCGCATGACCGGTCTCGACGCGAGCGAGCGCGGCGGACGCCTCGGAGAACGGGTAGGTGCGCTCGATCACCGGGGTGATCATGCCCTCGCGCGCGAGTTCGATGAGGGCGGCGGTCATCTCCGGCTTCGGCATCGCCATAAGGGGGCGGATGCGACGACCCGACCCGATCGAGAGGAGCGCGGCGCGCAGCATCCGCGGCAGAGGGCCGAGGACGCTCCCACCGGCTCCGCTGACCATCACCAGCGTTCCCTTCGGCGTCAGCAGATTGCGCAGAGACAGCAGCGGTTCGTTCCCCACGATGTCGATGATGGCGTCATACGTTCCTGCGTGCAGAGCGGATGCCGGGGAGACGCGATGGTCGAACGTGCGCGTCGCACCGATCCGTTCGACGAGCGCACGATTCGGCTCGCTGCATGTGGCATCGACTTCCGCGCCGCGTTCGACCGCGAGCTGCACGGTGAAGGTGCCGACGCCGCCCGACCCGCCGAGCACGAGCACGCGGTTGCCGGCTTCGATCCCCGCGAGGTCGAGCGCCTGCTGCGCGGTGCCGGCTGACACCGAGAGCGTCGCCGCGGTACCGGGCTCGACGTCGTCTGGCCGAGCCACGAGCCGGGCGGCCGATGCCACGACGAAAGCAGCGAGCCCTCCTCCGGCACTCAGCTCGACGACGACCTCGTCGCCGATGCGTTCTTGCGGAACATCCGCGCCCACGGCGACGACGGTGCCTGCGACGTCGATGCCACGAATCGGCTGCGAGGGCCGGCGCAGCCCGAAGGCGAGGCGCGCCAATCGCGGGTCCCCGAGCAGCAGCCGCACATCACCGGCGGCCAGCGCCGTCGCTCTGACTTTCAGCAGCACTTCGCCCTTGCCCGGCCGAGGGACATCGACGCTCTGCAGCGTCGTGCCCGCGGCAGGGCCGTAGTCGGTGCGAAGCCAGGCGGTCATGGTGGCGGGAATCGCTGCGGTGTCCATCTCAATCCTCCGGATACTGGAAGAGGTCGTCGATGCCGACCTCGAATGCACGGGCTATCTGAAAGGCGAGTTCGAGCGTGGGAGAGTACCTGCCCTGCTCGATCGCGATGAGCGTCTGCCTCGTGACGCCGATGCGGCCGGCCAGGTCGGCCTGGGTGATCCCCGCATCCTCTCTCCGGGAGCGGATGCTGTTGGTGACGAGAGTGGGCTTGACCATCAGACGAGTCCCCGGCGGTAGGCGATGATCCGCGCGATGCTGCCGACGAACGCGGAGATCGCGAAGCCGAGGAACATCGCGTTCGCGATCCAGAAGACATCCGAACCGATGGCGCACAGGGCGATGACACCGAGACCCGCGATCACGAGGAACGCATGCTCGACGCGCCCGCCCATCTGATCGATGTCCCTGTCGCGGACGTCGGTGGCGGTCGAGCCTTTCGGGTCGCGGAACCCTGCGAGCATTCCCCACAGGATGCTGAGCACGATCGTGACCGCGATGCTGATCCCGATCGCCCAGAGCATGATCGGGAACCAGTCGACCGACGTGAGCGGCCCACCGGCCGCCTGCTGGAGGATGACGACGATGTAACCGGGGATGATGACGGTCGTGGCGATCAGCGTCGACCAGGTATTGCGTTCCGAGTAGACCATGACGCCTCCGATGTAAAAGATTCTTGACACCTTGAAGGTACTGCCGTGACGGCGTCTGTGTCAAGAATCTTTTACATGTCGGTGTGCAATCGGTCAGATGACGTCGGCACTCCAGTCATCGGGGTTGCCGAACCGGTGCGCGGTGATGCTGATCGACTGCTCGTGCACGAAGGGCAGCAGCTCCAGCCTTCCCGCTGACGTGACCTCGTTGTCGTAGACGGCGATGTCGGGATCGCCCTCCACAGTCTCTGCCAGCAAGCGGTGCAGCCTGGCGACGGCGCTGCGCCCCCCGACGAGTCGCACTCGCACGCCTGACGCGCGTTCCGGCTCATGCGCGACGACGGCAACGGGGGCCGGTTCCTCACGCCGCAGCATCCGTTCGACCCACTCCGAATCGCTCTCCACCGCGATGAGTGCGCCGAGGTCGCCGAGCGCACTGCGCACTTCGGCAGGGAGGCCCTCGGCGATCGAGACGAAGAAGCCGGCACCGGAGCGGATGCCGGCGAGCACCACTCGGAGCACGTCCTGCAGAGGGGCGTCCACCGTCGCGCGCACCACGACGGGCGTCGGCCGATAGCGGAAGAGGTTCCGCTCGATGCCGAGCTGCGACACATCGCGCACCTGGCCGAATTCACGATCCCATGCGACAGCGTCCGACAGTGCCGACTGACGCAGCCATTCGAAGGCTTCGAAGTCCAGCGATGACTGCGCCGACTCGATGAGTCCCGAGATGCGACTGTCGAGCCCCCGCAGATGCAGAGTGCTCGAGGCCCTGCCGCGAGGCAGCGAACGCCACGTTCCCAGGCCGATCAGATAGTTCGGGCCGCCCGCTTTCGCACCGGGCCCGATCGAAGACCGCTTCCAGCCGCCGAAGGGCTGACGCTGCACGATCGCGCCGGTGATGCCCCGGTTCACGTAGAGATTGCCGGCGCGCACACGGTCGAGCCACAGCGCGAGGTCGTCAGGATCCTGGGTGTGCAGCCCGGCGGTCAGGCCGTATGCCACGTCGTTCTGCAGATCTATCGCGGCCGACAGCGTCGGGGCGTGCATGACGCCCAGCATCGGGCCGAAGAACTCCTCGCGATGAGTGCGGGATCCGGCTTCCACATTGACGCGGATGCCGGGGCGCCACAACCGCCCGGTCTCATCGCCGCCCACAAGCGAGGGCTTGATCAGCCACTTCTCATCGCCCTCGAGCTCCGACAATGCCCAGGCGAGTTTTCCCTGAGGCTCCTCGATGACCGGGCCCACCTCCGCGAGCGGGTCGGTGGGCCATCCGATGTTGAGCGAGCGCACCGAATCCGCCAGCTGACGGGCGAAGCGCTTGGAGCGGCCGACCGGTCCGACGAGGATCACGAGCGAGGCGGCGGAGCACTTCTGGCCTGCGTGCCCGAAGGCGCTCTTCACGAGATCGGCGACGGCGAGGTCGAGGTCTGCGGACGGCGTGATGACGATCGCGTTCTTGCCGCTGGTCTCCGCGAGCAGTGGCAGGTCGGGACGCCAGGATCGGAACAGTGCTGCGGTATCCCAAGAGCCGGTGAGGATGACGCGATCCACCGCTTCGTGTGCGATCAAACGCTCCCCCAGGTCTCCCTCGTCGACGTCGACCAGAGTGAGGACGTCTCGCGGAATGCCGGCCTGCCAGAGCGCCTCGGCGACGACAGCCGCGCACCTCCTGGCCTGCGGTGCCGGTTTGAAGAGCACGCCGGAACCGGCGGCGAGCGCTGCGAGCACGCCACCGGCGGGGATCGCTATGGGGAAGTTCCACGGCGGCGTGACGACGGTGACACGGGCCGGCTCGAATGCGGCACCGGCGACGGCATCCAGTTCGCGCGCCTTGGCCCCGTAGTAACGAGCGAAGTCGACGGCCTCGCTGACCTCGATGTCCGCTTCGGCGAACACCTTGCCGGTCTCGGATGCGGCGACCTCGATGAGTTCGCCTCGACGCGATTCCAGCGCGGCAGCAGCGCGCAGCAGTGTCTCGGCGCGCTCGGATGCGGATCGCGCCCCCCACGCCGGTGCCGCAGCGCGAACCTGCGCGATCCTCTGCTCCAGCACTGCTGCGTCGTCGATTCTGGCGTCGAGCAGAGTGGACTCGCCGGCCCTAGACGTCGCGATGCGGGCGCGGATGCCCTCCGCCCATTCGCGGTTGGCCGGAAGAACGGGATCGCTGTCCGTGGTGTTGGCGAACCCCGGTGCTCCTGCGGAATCGGATTCCGCCTCGCGGCGGGAGTACACCGCAGTCTCGACGAACGCTTCGCCATTCGACCCGTCCGACCCGTCCGCGCCGTCCGAGCCTCTGGCGATGCCGAGCACCGCCTGCGTGAGGTCTCCATCATCGATCTGCGCGGCCGTCGTCGGTCGCAGCGACTCGTGCACCGGTGCCTGTCGGTTCTGAATGCGGAACGGGACGCTCCTCATCGTGCGATCGCCCGCCCGCTCCAGCGCCCGGCGGAAGCGGCCCTCTTCCCGCTCGAAGAGAGCCGAATCGTCGTGCAGGTGGAATGCCGCGGAGAGGAAGTTCTCCGGTGCCGCGTTCTCTTCGAGCCGCCTCACCAGGTAACTGATGGCCACATCGAACTCGTCCGGCTTGACCACGGGCACGTACAGCAGTACGGATCCGACGTCGCGTGAGACGGCCTGCGCCTGACCCTGAGCCATGCCGAGCAGCATCTCGAACTCGACGTCCTCGGTGACGCCGCGTTCGCCGGCGAGGAGCCAGGCGTGCGCGATACCGAACAGGTTGTGGCCGGCGACACCGATCCGAACCGCGGCGGTGTTCTCCGGACGCAGCGCCTCATCCAGCAGGCGCAGGTGGTTCGCATCGGTGTCGAGCTTGGTGTCGTATGTGGCGAGCGGCCACCCGTGCATCACAGCATCCACTCGCTCCATCGCGAGGTTCGCACCCTTGACCAAGCGGATCTTGATCTTGGCCCCGCCGTGCTCGACGCGTGCCTTCGCCCACGCCGTGAGCTCACGCAGCGCCTCGAGCGCATCGGGCAGGTAGGACTGCAGGACGATGCCCGCTTCGAGACGCTGCAGGCGCGCGTCTTCGAGGATGCGCGTGAACACCGCGATCGTGAGATCGAGGTCGCGGTACTCCTCCATGTCGAGGTTGATGAAGGTGCCGTTCGATGCGGCGGTCACATAGAGCGGCAGCAGGCGGGCTGCGACCGCCTCGACGACCTCGTCGAACGCCCACATCGAGACATGACTGATGACCGACGAGACCTTGACCGACACGTAATCGACATCGTCGCGCTGGATCAGATCGTGGATGCCGTCGAGACGACGCTTCGCCTCCGCCTCGCCCAGCACGGCTTCGCCGAGCAGGTTGAGATTCAGCCGAGCACCCGTCTCACGGAGCTTCTCGATCGCCGGGCCCAGCTTCGCCGGGCGCGCATCCACGACGAGATGCCCGACCATCTCACGCAGCACACGACGAGCGATCGGCACGGTAGGAGTGGGGATCACGGGCGCGATGCCACCGCCGAGACGCACCGCGCCGCGCAGGTACCAGGGGAGGAAATCGGGCACCATCGGTGCGATCCGCTGCAGCTGGGCGGCAGCGGCGCTCAGGCTCTCCGGCCGCATCACCCCGTCGACGAACCCGAGAGTGAACGGAAGGCCGTTCTTGTCCTGCAGCAGATCGGCGAGGCGCGCTGCCGCTGGATCGACCTCGATCTCCGCCGCATCGGCGATCCAACGACGCGCGAGTTCTACGGCCTGATCGGCGAGTTGACCGGCCCCGTGCAGCGACGACTCTGACATGTGATCAGCCTAGGAGCGCGACCGCACGATGACGCGAGTGACACTGTAGAGCGGCCGCTACTCGGCCCACCCGCACCACTCTAAGATGTTGCTGTGACCGACCAGGGGGGTAAGCGGCGCTCTTCGAGCACGCCGGAGACTGGCTTGCCCAGGGTGAAGAATGCTGCGGCTCCGACTGCCGCTGCTCCTGATGCTTCGCCGCGTGTGGCTCCTCTGGCGTCCGCAGCGCCACCCGCATCCGTGCCGCGGCGCAATCAATGGGCTCGTGCGGCCATCGACCGTGTGCCGGCGAGGTGGCTCGCGACCGGCGCGACCGGAGTCTTCCTCGCTGTCACCGCCGCGTTCGGTGGTCTTGCCTCCGTCCCGGAGCCTCCTCTCCCGGAGATCGGCCCCGGCGAGACGTTCACCGGCGCAGAATTGGAGATGACGCCGATACGAGTCACGGTCGCCGAGGAGCTGGAATACTCCGGCCTCATCGCCGACGCGGGGGTGGACGAGCGCGTATTGACGCTCATCATGGATGTCACGAACCTCAGCGACGTCCCTCGCCGGGCCGAAAGCGACGGTTCTGCCGTAGAAGTGCGCATCGAAGGCTTCCCAGATGTCGCGCCCGCGATCACCCGACTCGAAGACGAGAACTTCGCTGACGCGTGGTTGCAGCCGAACGTCCGGACGCAGATCGCCCTGAGCTGGCTGGTCTCGACCGCTGATCTCGCTGATCTCACCGAGGTTCGGGTTGTCCTGCACACTGCGACCGAGTTCGTCGGCAGCACGGTGATGCACGGGCGATACTGGGCCGCCGTCACCGTCGCCGGGTTCGCCGATCTCCCTGTGGAAGAGATCCCACCCGCGGAGGAGGAATCATGATGAAGAAATGGCTGCCCTGGGTCGCGACCTTCGTCCTGCTTGTCGGCGCCTGGTTCGTCCAGCTCCTCACGCCCTCCGACGACGCGGCGTCCGAGCCCTTCATCGTCGCCACCGCGGTCGGCTCCGAGGCCGTCGGACGCGAGATCGTCGTCACGGTCCTCGACGTGCGCGCGGCGAGCACCGTCACGAGTTCGAGCGGATGGAGCGCCGAGGGAACCTGGCTGCTCGTCGATCTGAAGGCCGAAGCCGTCACGACCGACAGTCTTCTCAAGGGCGCGACGCTGACGATCGGCGGTCGCGAATTCCGCGCGAGTGAGCGAATGGACTCGATCTTCTCGACCAGGCTCGTCCCCGGCATCCCTCGCACAGGCACAATCGCGTTCGAACTCCCGGACGACGCGCTGACTGGCACCGGCGTCCTGCACCTCTCTCCCAGCGGCGACACCCGTCTCGATTCGGTTATCGAGCTGACGATCCCGTTCGACGAACTGACCATCAGCGCCGAGGAACCAGTGCATGACACGGAATGGGCGACGCCATGACCGGCTGGTGGCGACGGAACACAGTGCCGCTGATCGCCTTGGCTGTGCTCGCGCCGGTCACGGCCGGAGTCATCGGATGGAACGAATGGCAGGAGTACTTCCTCTACCGCTCCGGCACCCCGGTCGCACCCGAGACCGAAGACGGGACCGTCGAGCTCGCAGGTGCGACGTGGGGACCCATCCGCGGTCAGTACCTCGAGAACGTCGAAGGCCTGACGCTGCCCGACGGCGCCGAAGTGGTCGTCGCCGTCATCCCCGTCGCTCCAGGCGAAGACCCGCCCTCCTGCCTCGCGCCGACGCTGATCGAGCAGAGCAGCGGACGCGAATGGAGTGAGGGGCGCTTCGACCTGGGGGTGTTGTCGAACCCCGACGAGCCGACCATCTGCGACAGCACCGCGACTGAGCCGTACGAGCTGCTCCTGCCCTACATAGTGCCGAAGGACGCGGAGGGCCCGTTCTGGGTGAATATCGCACCGGCGGCGGTCGCCCCGCAGATGGTTCAGTTCTCGATCGACCCCTGAGTCGTCGGTGCGGGGCTCGGATCGACCACTTCGGCGGCCACGCGAGTCTTCTCGGCCACCTGTGCCTCTGCTGCCACCTGTGCCTCTGCTGCCACCTGTGCCTCTGCTGCCACCTGTGTCTCCTCGGTCACCTGTGTCTCCTCGGCCACCTGCTTCCGCAGGGCGCCGAGCGTGGCGTCGTACGACGCGGCCACGAGAACGAACCGGATCGGTTCGAGGATCATCGGCACGAGCAGAAAGATCAGGCTGTCGGCGACCTGCCAGAACGATTCGAGGTCATTCGGGCCCAGCACACGCGTGATCGCGAGGCTGAGCAGCGCGTCCGCGGCTATCACGACCGTGTACAGGAAGACGTACGTGGCGATCATCACTGGTCCGGCCCGCCACATCAACACGATCGCCTTACCGAGCGGACGGAAGCGGCCGATGAACTGCTCGCCGAACTCACTCAGCCAGCGGGACACGGGCCCGGGGAGGCTTTCGACCCGCTGCCGGGTGCGCTTGAAGAAGCGGTGACGCAGCCGTACGTTCTCGGCTACGATCGCCTGCCCGTAGATCACGCCGGCGATGGCCAGCCACGCGAGCGGCTGAAGCAGGATGCCCCCGGCTTCGCCGAGCAACCATTCCACGCCGTCCCAGATCCACGCGACCGGCGTGAGCTGGGAGCCGACCCACTCACGGATATCGCCGATCCACACCATGGCGGCGCGGCCGTCGACCCACGAGGTGACGGCCGCGATGCCATCGCTGATGAGGAAAAGGGAGAAGCAGACCCAGACCGCCTCCAGGTAGACGGCGACGAGTGAGAGAACCTTCGGCAGTCGCGCTCCGTACCGCTTCCACGCCCAACGCCCCGCGAAGGCCACCACGATGACGGAGACGCTCGCGACATTGAAGCCGAGCTGCAGGACGGCATCCGCGGGCAGCGCACTCGCCTCGGTGGCGGTTTCGCCTGATTCGATCTGCTCCGCGAGCTGCGTCCATGCCACGCCGGTTCGCACCTCTAGCGCCTGCGTGGCGTAGTCGGTGACGTCGTCTTGCAGGAAACCCCAGGCGGCGTAGATCGCGAAGAACGGCAGGATGCTGACGAGCAACGTCGCGAGGAAGGTCTTCCGGCGCTCAGCCGCATTCTCAGACAGGGGCGCGATCGCCTGCAGGTTGTGCAGTCCGTCGCGTACGACGAGGAACATGGCCACAAAGCTGATGAGCTTGAAGAGGATCGCCAACGGCAGCAGCACGAATCCCCATGTGGAGCTCCACGCGCCGACATAGCCTGCCAGCTGGATCGCGAGATAGTGCCCGAGCGTGCCAGCCGCGAACCACGCAAGCAGAGACGGCCAGTGCCGCAGCAGCACGCGTCCGGTCGTGGCGAGGATCGTCAGCACGCCCCTACGTTAGCGCGCCTCACATCCAAATGCTCGGGGCATCCGCGCGGGTGGCAGGCAGAGCGGATGCCATCGCCCACTCATGCACCCACGGCTCGACATCCGGCAGACCCTCCGGCCGGCCGACGGCCGCGAACAGCTCCTGGTGCGACAGCGTGCCGCCACTGCGTTTGAGCATGCGTGCGCGGACGATGACTCTCGCGTAGATCTCGCCGTCGACCACGGCGCGGTGTTCGAGATAGATGGCCTTGTCATCGTGACCGAGCAGGCGCGACTCGATGTCGAAACGCTGCCAGAGCTGCAGCGACTTGCGGAATGTCACCGTCTCAGCAGAGACGACCGCGTACCAGCCGTTGCGCTTCATCGCGTCGCTCATACCGGTGCGCACCAGCAGATCCCAGCGCCCGAGGTCGAACAGCGACAGATAACGTCCGTTGTTCATGTGGCGCAGCACATCGATATCGGTGGGGAGAGTCGTCACTCTGATCCTTCCGACTTCGCCGGAAGCGAGCTGCCCTTCCCGGCGCAGTCGCCGGCGCGCACGCCACATCACGAGAAGAGTCCGCCAGATCACGTTCACGAGGATCGATAGTAGCCAGCGGTGCATGATCTCTGAAGTCCTTTGTGGGATTCAAACAGGAGTGCCGCTCGATTTCATCTTCGCCCGAGGCGCGCGTAGAGTCGCGGCATGAGCGCCGTAGCCCAGCCTGAAGTCATCATCCGTCCGGTCCGCGATGTGGATGCGGAAGCACTGGGTCGCGTGCACGCACAGTGCTGGCACGAGACCTACGACCACCTGGTCAGCAAGGCTGCGCTGGAGCGCGTGTCCCCCCGCCGCATGGCCGAGCTCTGGACGCACTGGGCAGCGCAGGGCGACGACTTCAGCATGAGCGCAGCGCTCGTCGACGGTGAGATCGTCGGCTTCGTCGGCTCCGGACCTGCGCGCGACAAGGATGCGCCGGCGTTCCGCGAGCTGTACTTCATCTACCTGCTCGACCAGTGGCACTCCACCGGCCTCGGCCAGAAGCTCTTCGACGCGGCTGTGAAGAAAGACGAGCCGCTGTACCTCTGGGTGGCGGAGGACAACCCCCGGGCCCACCGCTTCTACGTGCGCAACGGTTTCACGCTCGACGGCGCGAGCCACACCGAGCCCTTCCTCGGCGAGACGCTCACCGAAGTCCGCTTCGTTCGCTGAGTTCCGCCGGATAACTCCGGAGAAACGGCCGCCCCAGCACATCGGGCGGCCGTTTCTCGCGGTCTGCGCGGATTCCGCCGGAGTTGTGCGGACGAAACTACCGGATCAGCGGGCCGACACGTTCCCGAACAGCTTCGCGATCGGGGCCAGCACCATCGGACGTGCGGCGATCCACGCGGCTGCGATCACGACGAGTGATGCCACCAGGAACCAGAAGCCGGTCCAGTTGTCCGCGTAGGCGTTCGGGTCGGTCGAGCCCTGAACCGCATACATGTGGTTGAGGTTCCGCAGAGCACCCGTCGCGAACACGAGGAACACATGGATCGCGATGAACACCACGAAGTACAGCATCACCGGGAAGTGCACGGCGCGCGCCCACTCGACCGGATACGCCTTGTTGAGCCTGGTCGCATTCTTCGGCCAGATGCCGCTCATGCGCACACCGGTGACGGCGGCGAGAGGGGCGGCGATGAAGATCGTCGCGCCGTAGGCGAGCTGCTGCAGGGAGTTGTAGTTCACCCACCCGTTCTCGGTCGGCCAGTCCAGCGACACGTACTGCAGCGCAGCTGACAGCGCGTTCGGGAAGACCTCCCAGCTGGTGGGGATCACCCGCATCCACTGACCGGTCACGAACAGCAGCACGACGAACACGATGCCGTTCACCAGCCACAGGATGTCGAGCGACTGATGGAACCAAAGTGTCAGGCTGATCTTGCTCTTCGCGTTGCCGCGCGCGGTCCAGAACGCGGTCGGGCGTTTGTCGTGGCGCACGCTGAGGCCCGAACGGATGATCAGCACCATCAGGAACACGTTGAAGAAGTGCTGCCAGCCCAGCCACCCCGGGAAGCCCACCGGCGCCCCCTCGGGCAAGTGGTACTCACCGGGGTAGGTCTGCAGGAAGTCCTGCATACCCGACAGACTCAGCAGCCAGCGCACGAACAGCACAGCCATCGCCGCCGCACCGAGCAGACCGGCACCGCCCACGATCACGACGCCTGCCCACTGCCCCTTGGTGAAGGGACCCATGCGCGCCGGCTCCGTGGCGGCTGCGGGGCGAGTGAACGCGTTCTTGCCGGGGAACACGGTGCGCTGGAACGGCAACGGAGTGCTGACATCGACCGTCTCGACGGCGGTGGATGCCGGGATATCGGATGCCTCGATGAGATCGGCCGGTGCTTCGACATCTTCCTCGACTGCGACCGTCACGGCGGCGGGCGCAGCCATGCCGGCATGAGGCCAGGGATCGCCGCCGGCCGTGCGAGGCAGGCCACGGCGGAGGGCTTCGCCGATACCGGATGCAGGCGCGGGAGCCGAGGTTTCGACTCGCTCCGTCCGCGGGACTCTCTTCCTCTCGGTCGCTTCGCCCTCTCCCGGGGCGACCCGAGTCGGAGCGGAGGCTGCGGTGGGAGCTGAGGCCGCAGGGGCAGCGGCTGTCGCAGGCGCGACGGCGACAGCCTGGGCGGCACCAGCGGGAGGCCACGGCTCCCCGCCCGGTGTTCGCGGAAGACCACGGCGCATGCCCTGCGGGTCGTTGAGCGAAGGCGGCGCAGCCGCCGCAGACGAAACGGGGTGAGCGACCGCCAGGGAGTCGAAGCCCTCCCCAGCAGCAGGGGCAGATGCTTCGGCGACCGGAGCGGTTTCTTCGACTCGCTCCGCTCGCTCATCGGCCCCTGATGGGGCAGCGGCCGCCGCGACTTTCACCGCGGCATCCGCCACCTCGACGTCACCGGCCGGAGGCCACGGCTCTCCACCGATGACCCTTGGCAGTCCCTGTCGCAGTTTCTGCGCAGCCATCCGTCGCTACTTCTTCCGCGCTTCGAGCGCCTCGACCACCTGCGGCACGATCTTGAACAGGTCACCGACGATGCCGAAGTCGGCGACGTCGAAGATCGGCGCCTCGCCGTCCTTGTTGATCGCGACTATCGTCTTGGCTGTCTGCATACCGGCGCGATGCTGAATGGCACCGGAGATGCCGACCGCGACATACAGCTGCGGCGACACCGAGACACCGGTCTGCCCGACCTGGTGCGCGTACGGGATGTAGCCAGCGTCCACCGCCGCGCGCGACGCGCCGATCGCGGCGCCCAGCGCATCGGCGAGCTGCTCGACGAGCACGAACTGCTCCTTCGAGCCGAGACCTCGGCCGCCAGAGACGACCTTCGACGCACCCCGCAGCTCGGGTCGAGACGACTCCGCCTCGACCATCTCAGTCGCACCCGCCTTCGCGGCGGCCGCGCCGGATGCCGTCACTTCCAACGGCTCGACAACCGGTGATGCGACGGCTTCGGCGCGAGCGTCCACTGCACCCTGGCGCACAGTGATGATCGACGCTCCGTAGGTCGGCGCGGAATCGACGAGGAACGCTCCGCCGTACACGGAGTGGTGCGCGACGATGCCCTCGTCGTCACGGGAGACGCCGACAGCATCCACCGAAAGGGCGAGCTTCTCTCGCACCGCGAGACGACCGGCGACATCACGACCGGCGATCGAGTTCGAGATCAGCACGGCGTCAGGCTGCACGCGCTGGTACGCCGCCTGCAGTGCGTCCACCAGTGGCACGGTGAGAGAGTCGACATCGACGCCAGAGGTCAGAACGACCGACGCGCCGGCGGCAGCAGCAGCATCCACGGCTTTCGGTGATCCGCCGGGCACCAGGGCAACCGGAGATCCGATCGTCGATGCGGCACCGATGAGCGCAGCAGTCGAACTGGCGGCGTCACCGGCGGGTGTCACATCCACGAGGACGAGGATCGAGTTGTCGGGGTAGCTCATCATCACACCAACCTGTTCTGCACGAGGTATTCGACCAGCTTCGTGCCGGCGTCGCCCTCATCGGTGATCTTCACGCCTGCCGCACGCGGGGGCTTCTCGGAGACCGAGGTCATGATCGTCCGCGGTGCTGCCGCAGGATCGGCCGAGATGCCGAGGTCGTCGAGGGAGAGCACTTCGAGCGGCTTCTTCTTCGCCGCCATGATGCCCTTGAAGTTCGGGAAGCGCGCATCGGGCAATGCTTCGGTGATCGAGATCACCGCCGGGAAGGGTGCCGAGACCGCCTGCGAGCCGTCGTCGGCGGCGCGAGTGCCGGCGACGCCTTCTGCGGTGATCTCTACGGCGTTGAGGGCGGTCGCCTGCGCGTAGCCGAGATGCTCGGCGAGCATCGCGGGGATGACGCCGCCGGAGCCGTCGGTGGAGAGGTTTCCAGTGATGACGAGGTCCGGCTCTGCACGGCGGATGGCGGCGGCGAGAACTTCGGCGGTCAATCCCAGATCAGCACCGACGAGCTGCTCGTCGACGATGTGCACAGCGGATGCCGCTCCGATCGCGAGCGCACGGCGAATGGACGCTGTCGAAGACTCGGGAGCCATCGCCAGAGCGACGACCTCGGTGCCATCGTTCTTGTCGGCGAACGAAAGGGCGACTTCGAGCGCCCGCTCGGTGATCTCATCGAGAACCACGTCACCGGCCGCACGATCAGCCAATCCTGTCTCCAGATTCAGCTTGCGATCGCCATAGGTGTCCGGTACCTCTTTGACCAAGACGAAGATCTTCATCGACTACTCCTCACGACACGGCCGAGTCTAGTCGGCGAGACAGCTCGGAATCGAGTTTCAGTTGTCATGATACTCAGAATCAGGTTCGACTTCGCCGTCCATACCTGATTCTGCCGATACGGTTGAGCTGTGGCCCTCCCCCGTCCCCTTCCCACCGATCCGCTCGCCGAGGCGAAGCGCCAATGGCTCGCGCACGGCTGGACGGATGCCGCCGACGGAATGACTGTCGTGACATCGGTGATGAGGGCGCAGCAGCTGCTGCTGGCTCGAGTGGATGCCGCACTCAAGCCATTCGGCCTCTCCTTCGCGCGATTCGAGGTGCTGCGCCTGCTGGCTTTCAGTCGCGCAGGCCGACTGCCGCTGTCCAGCGTCGTCGCTCGCCTGCAGGTGCATGCCACGACCGTGACGAGCACCGCGGAACGCCTGGTGCGCGATGGCCTGATCCGACGCGAGCCGCACCCGCACGACGGGCGCGCGGCGATGCTGTCGCTCACCGAAGACGGCCGTGCTCTCGTCGAACGCGCGACCACCGCACTCAACAGCGAAGTGTTCAGCCGTCCAGGTATGAGTTCGACCGATGCTGCTGACCTCGTCGCGATCGTCGCCCGTCTGCGCAAGGATGCCGGCGACTTCGCGGAACCGCGCCCGCAACCGGATCCGCTCTGATGGCGCGCATCCGCTAGTGGCGCAGTTCACTCTCGAACGCGTCATCCGCGCCACCCCCGCCGAGGTCTTCGGCGCCGCGCTCGACCCTGGGCTGCACGTCGAGTCGATGGCGCGCTACGGGGAGATCATGGTCAAGGGCCCAGCCGGCGGTGCCTTCAACGAAGGATCTTCCGTGACATGGCGCGCACGACACTTCGGATTGCCGTTCCACCTCACCTCGATCGTCTTCGACATCGACCCGCCGCGGCGCTTCTGCGATCGGCAGACGAAGGGACCGTTCGCCGCTTTCCATCATGAGCACGTCTTCGAAGAGCACCCCGAAGGCACGCTCATGCGCGACACCGTCACGTTCCGCTCGCCGTTCGGTCCGATCGGCTCGCTCGTGGATCGGTTGTTCATGGGCGAGTACATGCGGCGTCTGATCGACGAGCGCAATGAGGTGCTGGCAGCGTCCCTCGAGAATTGACGCCGCCGACGCTACGCTGAGCGCCATGACCGAGTTGCATCTGAAGACCGTGCTGGAGGGCCACGGGCCCGCCGCAGCGATCGTGCTCACCGACGACCAGGTCGCTTCCCTCGGGGCGGGCAAGGCATTTCCCGTGGTGGTCGATTTCGGCGATCGCAGCATCCGTCTTCGCCTGTCCCGCATGGGCGGGCAGAACATGATCGGGTTCAGCAAGGCTGCGCGTGCGGAGGCCGGAGTCGAGATCGACGAGGAGATCGAGGTGACGATCAGACCGGACACCGAGGAACGCGTCATCGAGATCCCGCCGGCGCTGGCCGAGGCTCTGGACGCCGATCCCGCGGTCCGCGCGGCCTTCGAGAACCTGCCGCCATCCAAGCGGAAGGAGATGGCGCGCCAGATCGCCGAGGCGAAGACCGAGGAGACCCGCACCCGCCGCCTGGAGAAGATCCTCGACGCGCTCGGCGAGTGACCCGGGGCGGTACGGGCGGTGCCGTCCGTGCGGGCCGTGCGGGCACCTCCGCCTACTGATTGATGAAGTTGGGTGACCGCTTCTCGCGGAAGGCCGCCATGCCCTCCTTCTGGTCGACCGTGTCGAAGAGCGCCGCGAACGCCTGCTTCTCGTGCGCCAGCCCCTCGGCCAGCGGCGTCTCCATCGCGGCATCCAGGGCGGCCTTCGCGGCATAGAGCGAAGGGAGGCTCTTCGACGCGATCGTCTCAGCCAACGTCGTGGCCTCGGTGATCAGATCGGATGCCGGCACCACCCGTGACACGAGGCCAGCGCGCTCAGCTTCCTCTGCGCCCATTATGCGACCGGAGAGGATGATCTCGGCCGCCTTGTAATAGCCGACGGCACGGATGAGTCGCTGCGTTCCGCCCATCCCCGGAATCACTCCGAGGTTGATCTCGGGCTGGCCGAACTTCGCCGTATCAGCCGCGAGGATGATGTCGCACATCATCGCCAGCTCGCAGCCACCACCGAGCGCGAAGCCGCTGACCGCTGCGATGACGGGGGTGCGCACCGCAGCGAAATCGCTCCACGACCCGAAGTGGTCGGTCGCGCGCATCTCTGCGGCCGACATCGACTCCATCTCCTTGATGTCTGCACCGGCAGCGAAAGCCTTCTCCGACCCGGTGACGACGATCGCACCGACGCTCTCATCCGTGTCGAATGCGACGGCTGCTGCAGTGACCTCCTGCGCGAGCTGCGAGTTCAGCGCGTTGAGCGCCTGCGGGCGGTTCAGCGTGATCCACCCCACGCGTCCGCGTTGTTCGACAAGGATCGTCTCGTACTCGGTCATCGATGCTCCCTCAGTGGTTTCGAAACGTCACTGACGATCATCACACCTGTCCGTCGCGGATGTCGGTGATGATGCCGGAGAAGTCCCGCCCACCACCTGAGCCGGCCGCGAACGCTGCGTAGATCTCCTGCGCGAGCCGCCCCATCCTGGCATCCGTGGATGTCTGATCGATCGCCTGCAGCGCGAGCCCGAGGTCCTTGGCCATCAGCGCGCCGGCGAAGCCCGGCTGATAGTCACGGTTCGCCGGACTCGTCGGAACCGGCCCCGGCACCGGACAATTCGTCGTCAGCGCCCAGCACTGACCTGAGGCGTTCGCGGCCACGTCGTAGAGCGCATCATGCGAGAGCCCGAGACGCTCGCCGAGCACGAACGCCTCCCCCACCACGATCTGCGAGACCGCGAGGATCATGTTGTTGCACACCTTCGCGGCCTGTCCGAGCCCCGGTCCGCCGCAGTGCACGATGCGCTTGCCCATCGCCTCTAGCAGCGGGAGCGCGGCCGCGAAGTCGTCGTCGGATGCTCCGACCATGAACGCGAGTGTCGCGTTCTCCGCTCCGACCACTCCGCCGGAAACGGGTGCATCGATGTTGCGATGTCCGGCCGCGATCGCCATCGCGTGCGCAGCCTGCGCCTCGTCGACTGCGATCGTGGACGACTCGATGAACAGCGTTCCCGGTCGCGCCGCGGCCAGCAGTCCGCCCTCGTACGCCTCGATGACGTGCTTGCCCGCCGGGAACATCGTGATCACGACATCCGCGTCGGTCGCGGCATCCGTCCCCGACTCAGCAAGCGGCACGCCGACTGCCACCGCCGCTTCCCGCGCAGCCGGCATGACGTCGAAGCCGATCACGTCGTGGCCCGCGGCCTGCAGGTTGCGGGCCATCGGCAGGCCCATGTGTCCGAGTCCCAGGAACGCGATCTTCATGACGCCGCCTTCAGCGCGTCGCGTCCGACGATCATGCGCATGATCTCGTTCGTCCCTTCCAGGATCTGGTGCACGCGCAGATCTCGCACGACCTTCTCGATCCCGTAGTCCTGAAGGTACCCGTAGCCGCCGTGCAGCTGAAGGGCATCATTGGCGACGCGGAATCCGGCATCCGTCGCGAAACGCTTGGCCATCGCGCACCGCACGGTCGCATCATCCGCATGCTCGTCGACCGCGCGGGCGCCATCCTGCACGAGCAACCGCGCCGCGTGCAACTCGGTCTCCATGTCGGCGATCGCGAACACGATGCTCTGCTTCTCGGCGAGCGCCTCGCCGAATGTGAACCGTTCGTGCACGTAGCGTCGTGCCTGATCCAGCGCCCAGCGCGCACCGCCGATCGAACATGCCGCGATGTTGAGCCGACCGCCGTTGAGCGCCGACATCGCGATCGCGAACCCCTGCCCTTCGGTGCCGAGCAGAGCGGATGCCGGCACCCGCACCTCATCGAGGATCACCTGCCGTGTCGGCTGGGCGTGCCAACCCATCTTCTTCTCCGGCGCTCCGAACGACAGGCCGACGGCATCCCCTGGTACGAGGAAGGCCGAGATCCCTCTGGCGCCCGCCTCGCCGGTGCGCGACATGACCACATACACCGCGGCCTCGCCTGCCCCGGAGATGAACTGTTTGACTCCGGTCAGCACGTATTCGTCGCCATCGCGGATCGCGCTCGTGGTGATGGCTGCGGCATCGGACCCTGCCCCTGGCTCCGTCAGGCAGTACGCACCGAACCCGGTCATGCTCGTGAGCTGCGGCAGCCATTCGCCACGCTGCGCTGCCGAGCCGTAGGTGTCGAGCATCCACACCACCATGTTGTGGATGGAGATGTACGCGGCAACGGCAGGATCGCCCTTCGCAAGCTCCTCGAAGATCGCGACCGTGTCCAGACGCGATAGCCCGGTGCCGCCGAACTCCTCGTCGACGTAGATGCCGCCGAGACCGAGGTCTCCAGCGCGCTGCAGCGCCTCGGTCGGGAAGATGTGATGCTCGTCGCGCTCGGCAGCGAACGGCTCGAGTTCGGTCTCGGTGAACTCGCGGACCGCGTGCAGGATCGCTGCACGCTCCTCGGTGGTTGTGGTGATCATCGTCATCGGGGATCCTCTCGCCTTGTGGGCAGATCAGGGATGTGGTCGTTCTCAGCGCATGGTCGGGATGACGAAGCTCGCACCGTCGCGCACGCCATGCGCGGGCCAGCGGCTCGTCACCGTCTTGGTCTTCGTGTAGAAACGGAAAGCGTCGGCACCGTGCTGATTGAGGTCGCCGAAGCCGCTGCGCTTCCAGCCGCCGAACGTGAAGTAGGCGATCGGAACGGGGATCGGCACGTTGACGCCGACCATGCCGACGTTCACCCGAGCGGTGAAATCCCGGGCGGCGTCTCCGTCGCGAGTGAAGATCGCGACGCCGTTGCCGAACTCGTGATCGGATGCCATCGCCAGAGCCTCTTCGTAGTCCGCTGCGCGAGCGATCACGAGCACAGGGCCGAAGATCTCCTCGCGGTAGATCGACATGTCTGTCGTCACGTGGTCGAACAGGGTCGGACCGAGATAGAAGCCCTCCTCATGACCGGGGACGGTGATCCCGCGACCGTCGGCGAGCAGCGTCGCCCCGGCATCGATGCCCTGTTGGATGTAGTCCTCCACGCGTTCCACGGCTGACCGTGCGACGAGCGGCCCGTAGTCGACGTCCTCGGCGAGGGCTGGTCCGACGCGCAACTGACCGACCCGTTCCGTGAGTTTCGCGGCGAGCGCGTCGGCCGTCTCATCGCCGACCGGCACTGCGACAGAGATCGCCATGCAGCGCTCCCCGGCGGAACCGTAACCAGAGCCGATCAGCGCATCCGCGACCTGATCGAGATCAGCATCCGGCATGACGACCATGTGGTTCTTCGCTCCGCCGAAGCACTGCGCGCGCTTGCCGTGCGCAGTCGCGGTCGAGTAGATGTACTCGGCGATCGGAGTCGATCCGACGAATCCGACGGCCTGGATGCGCGGGTCGGTGAGCAGGGTGTCCACGGCCTCCTTGTCGCCGTGGACGACATTGAAGATTCCGGCGGGCAGGCCCGCTTCGAGGAACAGCTCCGCGAGGCGCACCGGCACCGAGGGGTCGCGCTCGCTGGGCTTGAGCACGAAGGCGTTGCCGGCGGCGATCGCGGGCCCTGCCTTCCACAGCGGAATCATGGCCGGGAAGTTGAACGGCGTGATGGCTGCGACCACACCGAGCGGCTGACGCATCGAATAGACGTCGATACCGGTGCCTGCTTCGGTGGAGTACTCCCCCTTGAGCAGGTGCGGCGCGCCGGCGGAGAACTCGATCACCTCGAGGCCTCGCTGGATATCGCCCTTGGCGTCGTCGAACGTCTTGCCGTGCTCGCTGGAGAGCAGCGTCGCAAGCTCGGTCATGTTCTTCTGAACGAGATCGAGGAAGCGCAGCAGCACTCGCGCTCTCTTCTGCGGGTTGGTCGCCGCCCAAGCCGGTTGCGCGGCCTCAGCGTCATCGATCACGCGGCGCACTTCGCTGGCCGATGCGAGCGGCACGCTGGCCTGCACACGGCCGACGCTTGGATCATAAACGTCGCCGAAGCGTCCGTCTTTCGGAGTCAGAAGCGTTCCGCCTACGAAATGGGGAATGATGCGAGTCATTATGCGACGTCCCTTCGCGCCATCTTTGGCACGATGACCAGATTACTCGGACATCCGCTGTTTTACTAGGGGGTCCATGTAGTTTGCGGACCCGCCGCAGCAGGTCAGAGATAGTCGTCGGGATGAAGCTGCCGGACGCCGCGCCCGTGCACGACGAACTGCGCGCGCAACGGGACGTCAAGCACGCCAGCCGCGTCCGCCATCGCCCTCGCCCAGCTTCGATCCTCCGGCGAAACGGCGCTGCTTCCGATCCGCTCCCAGACGAGCACGACGCTGGCATTCTCGGTCATCTGGCAGAGCCGGCCGGCGCGGTGCATGAAGACGTGCGCCTGGGTGACTCTGCCGAGATCAGCGACGTCGACGACTTCATCGGCGTCATCGGGGTAGTCCTCTATCGGGATGAGAGGTTGGCCGAGGCAGCCACGATCGTCCATGAACATCATCCACATCTGGCGCCTGTTCGCGCGTTGCAGCAGAAGCTGCAGTGCGTCGCGAAGGTCGTCGTCACGGTCGAGCACGCGGTCTCTTAGGGAACTGCTTGCGTCTGTCATGAGCCGATCCTGGCCTTCTTCGCAAGCTCACCTCGGCGTGAATCCGCGGACCTGGGGAAAGGTGCCCGCATCACGACACATGTGCAGAACGAGTCGACGTGGCGTGTTCCGCGCCAGTTCACCAGCTGGTCACGTTCGACACGTACAACTGCAACTGCGCGGAAGAACTCAGACCGGATCGGGTAGTCAGAACTTTCCGCGCAACGGTGAGCGATGCTCCCGAGACCCCCGCCGAATCGGGTCGGCGGGGGTCTACTTCGTCCCGAAGGGACCCACCGATCGAGAAGCTCCGCCGCTCGAAGCAAATCTGAAACATAGCCCGCATACACTCGGATTCGCCACAAGCACGCTTTCTCCGAGGGGCCCACCATGTCCAGCATCCCGATCACCGTCTCCATCCGCCGCGAGGTGGATCCCGCCCGCATCTCCGAGGCGACCGCCTGGGTGCAGACCGGTGTCAATCTCGCGAACAAGCACCCAGGGTTCCTGGGCTCGGGATGGGTGCGCGCCGGCGAGGATTCCCAGCTCTGGCACATGCTCTATCGGTTCACGAGCGTCGAGACTCTGGATGCGTGGGAGCAATCGCCTGAGCGCACGTGGTGGCTCTCGATGGGCGAGGGCTTCGTGCGCAGCGAGCACTCGCGCAGGCGCACAGGGATCGAGGGCTGGTTCGATGAACCCGCGACGGGATCGATCCGGATTCCGGATGCCGCGACCGTTGAAGATGCACAGCCTGCACCGCCACGATGGAAGCAGGCCGTCACGATCTGGCTCGGGTTCTTCCCCGTCAACCTGCTCTTCAGCCTGGCGATGACGCCCGTTCCGGGATGGGGCGAGCTGCCCCTCTGGCTGCGCGTGCTGGCGACGACGATCGTGCTCACGCCGATCATGACGTACTGGGTACTCCCCTGGGTCACCCGGGCGCTGCGCGGGTGGCTCTCGCGCTGAGAGCTCAGAACCGCTCGGCCGCCGCGCGCAGAGCGCGCTCGACGATCGCGACGCCGTCACCGAGAGGACCGGGCCGGCGCACCATGTGCAGAGTGTTGATCGGAGGGTCGTCCGTCTCGCGCAGCACGACGAGTCGACCTGCCGCCAGTTCATCGGCGAGCAGGTACGTTGGCAGCACCGTCACACCCGCCCCGGCCACTGCGGCCGCTGCGAGCGCGCGGAGGTCGGGGGCGATCAACTGCGGTTCGCGCTCGAGGCGGATGCCGAACACATGCCGCCAGTATCGCCGCAGGATCGGGACGTCGCGCGCGTAGGAGAGCAGCGGCCAGGCATCGACATCGGAAGGGCGCAGCTCCGGCGAGGGGGCGATCCCCAGTGAGGGCGAAGCGACGAGGACGAACTCCTCGTCGCAGAGCAGAGCCGTCGGAAGCGCACGTCCGCGCGGCCGCACAGCGGAGATCACCAGATCGAGGCTGCCGGACCCGAGCTGCTCCAGCAGGTTCTCGGCAAGACCGTGGGTGACGTCGAGACGGAGCCCGTCCGCGATCGCCGGCGCAAGAGCAGGCATGGCGACGTGGGCGAGGAACTCCGCTGCTCCGCCGAGCCGCACTCGAGGCGCCTCAACGGCCGGTCGCGCGCCCAGAGCCTCCGCCAGCGCGTCGAGCGGGCCGGCGAGACGGGATGCCAGCTCGTCCGCGCGGGCAGTCGGGCGGATGCCGCGCGCATGCCGTACGAAGAGCGGCTCGCCGATGCTTCTCTCCAGTGCCTGCAACTGCGCAGTGACCGACGACTGGGCGAGGCCAAGCATCCGCGCTGCTGCGGAGACGGAGTTCGAACGGTGGGCCGCGAGGAACACGCGCCATCGGTCGAGGCTCTGCAAGCCATCGGAATTCCGATCGTTCATATCGCGAATCTATCGGAATCGGCTATCTGGATCGACCGTTGTCATGGGTGTCACCCTTCCACGGCATCCGCCGTCAGATCATTGGAGTCCATATGTCCACCGTCCTCTTCGTCGTCACCGGCGCCCGCACCTGGACCCTTTCGGACGGCACAGCGCATCCCACCGGTTACTGGGCCGAGGAGCTGCTCGTCCCGTACGCCCTGCTCACCGATGCGGGCCACGACATCGTCTTCGCGACACCCGGCGGAGTCGCCCCGGTCGCCGACGGAGGCAGCCTCGGCGACGGAGATGCCGAGGCGATCGCGAGCATCACCGCACTCGCGACACCTCTGGTGCTCGCCGACGTCGATCCGCTCACGTACGACGCGGTGTACTACCCCGGTGGACACGGGCCGATGCAGGACCTCGCCGTCGATTCCGACTCCGCTGCGCTGATCGCCGCGACCGTCGCCGCCGGCCGTCCGCTCGCTGCGGTGTGCCACGGACTCGCGGCTCTGCTGCCGGCACGCACCGCCACGGGGGCTTCCGTCTTGGCCGGACGCCGCATCACCGGCTTCTCAGATGAGGAGGAGCGCATCGGTGGCCTCGCCGATCGTGCGCCCTTCCTCCTCGAGACGTCGTTGCGTCGACTCGGTGCCGATGTCGAGGTCGCGGCGCCGTGGAGTGATCACACGGTCATCGACGGGCTGCTGATCACCGGGCAGAACCCGCAGTCATCGGCATCCGTCGCTGCCGCACTGGTGACGGTGCTCGACTGACTTACCGGAGGCTTCAGTCCCAGGTGACGGTCGGTGTCTCCTGGGCGAAGTCGACCGACGGGGTGTCCATGTATCCCCCGAACCAGACCTCGAACTCCGAGGTCTGCCCGTCCTTGGTGCCCTGCAACGTCATGTCCACATCGGGGGTGTCATACGTCGAGACGAGCGTCGGCGTCGAGTAGTCGACTTCCGCCTCCATGGAGTCGAGCGTCGCCTGACCGTCACTGGTGATCGTCCGGGTGACGGTGCCGTCGACCGGCGTGTAGCCGCTGAGGTCGATTTCGGTGATGTCCATGCCGCACGGCGTCGTGAGCGTCTTCAACGCCACGCACTCCTCGATGGACGCGCGCACGAGCGAGCGGAACGTCGCGGCACCATCCTCGGTGAGAACCGGGTAGATGTCCCAGAACAGCTCGCTGTCTGCATCCGTCGTCAGGGTGAACGTGTCCGTGTCGGAATCGAGGGCGAATTCCTCGTAGCTCAACGCGAGCTGGTACGCACCGGGGAAGAGCGACGTCGAGGAATCAGCGGGTTCGGCGCCGTTCACGGTCAGACCGAGACCGTCGAAGTTCGACAGCGTCGCGGCGACCAGTCCGTCGCTGATCACCCATCCGTCGTCAGACGAGCTGTACGCCGTGAAATCCCGCTCGATCGTCTCGCCCCCGACGGCGAATGATGCTGAGACCGTCGCCTCGTATTCGGTCGCGTCCTCGGACTCCTCCACCACGATATCGGTGATCGGGGCGAGTTCCAGCGACGCGGCGAGCACCTCGTCGGTGAGCAGACTGTCGTCGGAGTACGTCTCGACGAACGTGAGCGCCGTCTCTGCGTCTCCCTCGGACAGAGCCGTCAGATACTTCTCCACTGCATCGGATGCTGTCGGTGCAGCCCCACGCAGAAGACCCGGCACGATGATCACGGCGGCGATCAGCAGCACGACGGCCGCCGCTCCGCCGATGATGCCGAACAGCAGCCCCTTCGACATGGGCTTCTTCGGCGCGGCCGGTGCCGCAGGGTAGGCGCTCGCTGGATACCCGCCGACAGGATAGGCCTGAGGCGCGTTCGGGTCGTAAGCCGGCGCGGACCCGGGGTACACCGGCGCGTTCGGGTCGTACACCGGTGCGTTCCCCGGGTACACCGGTGCGTTCGGGTCGTACACCGGGGCGGCTTGGTATCCGGGAACGGCCTGGGCCGCACCTGGGTACGCAGTCGCACCTGGAATCTCGTGGCCACCGGGCGCAGCCGGCGGATACTCGGGGGCCGTCGGCGGATGTTCGGGGGCCGCGCTCGTGGGAGCGACCTCGGACTCTGCAACGGGAGCGATCACGGGCTCCGCGACGGGCTCCGCGACGGAAGACTCGTCAGGCTCTGCCGCGCGCGGCGCGTCTGCTGCGGGTACTGCATCCGGCGCTACGGCATCCGACGAGAACGTGCCATCGAATCCGTGCTGTCCAGCAGGCGCATCGACGACGGGCGCGTCGGATGCCTCATTCACCGACTCAGGCACGATCGGTGGGGTGTTCTGCGGATTCTCGGGCGTCTCGTTCGTCACAATCCCCATCGTATTGCCAAAGCAACCTGACCATCAGGGGCAGAAATGCCCATGAGGGGAATGTGATCAGACTGCGCTGAACCGCCAGGATGCCGAGGCTTCGGCCCCGGGATCGAGAACGATCAGATCCACCCCGGAGTTGAAGGCGTCGGGCGGGCAGGTCATGGGCTCGACCGCCAGTCCGATCCGGTGATTCGCGGCGCCATCCGGCAGGTCAGCCGTGTGCACCTGGACCCAGGGGCATCTCTCGTCCCAGCTCAGCGCGACACCGTGTCCGTCCTTCGCCACCACACGCACCTCCGCTGCGCCATCCGTGCGCGTCAGCTCGGTGAACGCATGATCGATGAACACGTCGCCGATCGGGCGCGGAGTGCGGAAGTCCCAATCCGGATGCCGGTCGATCGACTCGACCGCCACCGGATTCAGCCGGTCGGGTGTGACGGTGAGGACCTCGGATGCCGGGAGCGTGAGCGTCCAGTCATCGACTCCCCCCTCGCCTCCCACCAGGTACGGATGCGGACCGGTGCCCCAGGGCGCAGCATCCGCCCCGATGTTGCGGGCCGTCACAGTCTGCGTCAGGCCGGCAGCAGAGAGCCGGAAGTCGACGACGACCTCGACGCGGAACGGATACCCGAACTGCGGTTCGATCACGGCGGCCAGCTCGACGCGGTCGTGCTCCGCGACGCGGTCGACGAACTCGGTCCACGACAGCAGGCCATGCAGCGCATGCCCACGCGCTGGCTCTGTGAGCGCGAGCTGGAACTCACCTCCGCCGAAGGAGTACCTGCCGTCGACGACGCGATTCGGCCACGGCGCGAGCGTCGCTCCCCGGTAGGCGGGACGCACCTCATCGGCTTCGAACGGCACGATGAGGTCGCGACCGTCGAATGTGAGCGTGCGAAGTGTCGCGCCCACGCTCGCGATCACCGCCTCGTAGCCGTTCCCGACCAGGGTGAGTTGGCGTCCGGAGCGCGGCGTGTGAACGGGAGCCATCACAGGCCCTGCGCGAGACGGTAGTAGGCCTGGTTCCAGCGGACCTGCTTCTGGAACTCGGGCAGCGTCGTCTCGTCATCGATCACGAGCAGTTCGACCTCTGCCATCTCGGCGAAGTCGCGGAACGCCTCCAGCCCGACTGCCGTCGACATGACCGTGTGGTGCGCGGCACCGGCGGTGAGCCAGGCGGCGGCACTCGTGTTGAAGTCGGGGGCGGGCTTCCAGACGGCACGACCGACCGGCAGGTTGGGCAGAGCCGCCCGAGGGGCGACGTTCTCGACCACGTTGGCGGTGAGGCGGAAGCGATCGCGCATGTCGCTCATGGCCACGACGATCGCGGGGCCGGGGTCGGCGGTGAAGACCAGGCGCACCGGGTCGTCCTTGCCGCCGATGCCGAGCGGGTGGATCTCGAGCGTGGGCTTCGCGGTGGTCAGCGACGGCGAGACCTCGAGCATGTGCGCGCCGAGGATCAGCTCGTCGCCGGGGGTCATGTCGTACGTGTAGTCCTCCATGAGGCTCGCGCCGCCGGGCAGGCCGGCACCCATCACGTTCGCGATGCGCACGAGCACGGCCGTCTTCCAGTCGCCTTCGGCGCCGAAGCCGTAACCCTCTGCCATCAGACGCTGCACGGCGAGGCCCGGCAGCTGCTTCAGCTCGCCGAGGTCTTCGAACGACGTGGTGAAGGCGCCGAAACCGCCCTCCTCGAGGAACGACCGCAGGCCGATCTCGATGGCCGCGCCGTCGCGCAGCGACTGGTGCCGTTCGCCGCCCTTGCGAAGTTCGGACACGACCTCGTAGAGCTCCTCGTACTCGGCGACGAGCGCGTCGATGTCAGACGAGGATGCCGCGGCGACGGCATCCGCCAGTTCATTGACGCCCCAGGTGTTGACCTGCACGCCGAACCGCAACTCTGCCTCGGTCTTGTCGCCCTCGGTGACCGCGACGAAGCGCATGTTGTCGCCGAAGCGGGCGAGCTTCAGGCTGCGAGATGCCGCGAGCCCGGCGGCAGCGCGCTGCCAGGTGCCGATCTCCCGCTGCACGCGCGGGTCGCTGGCGTGGCCCACGACGGTCTTGCGCGGCACACCGAGGCGGGTCTGGATGTAGCCGAACTCGCGGTCGCCGTGTGCGGCCTGGTTCAGGTTCATGAAGTCGAAGTCGATGTCGGCCCATGGGAGCTCGACATTTGCCTGCGTGTGCAGATGCGCGAGGGGCTTCTGCAGCGCGTCGAGGCCGGCGATCCACATCTTGGCGGGGCTGAATGTGTGCATCCAGGCGACGAGTCCGATCACCCGGTCATCGGCGTTGGCCTCGAGAGCGATGCGCTTGATCGCGGCCGAATCGGTGAGCACCGGCTTCCACACGATCTTCACCGGCACGTCTGCCGCGGCATCCAGGGCCTCCGCGATCGAGCGGGACTGCTCGGCGACCTGCGCGAGCGTCTCGGGTCCGTACAGGTGCTGGCTGCCGGTGAGGAACCAGACCTCGTACTCGTCGAGCGTGGTCTTCAGCGGGGTGCGGGTCATGAGGATCCTTCAGAGGGACTCGACCGCGGCGGACTCGATGGCGAGGCCGGCGCGGTAGCGGGTGAGGTAGGTGGCGAAGCCTGCGACGTCGGCGGGGTCCGGCGAGACAGTGGTGAGGGATGCCGCGGCGAACACCTGTTCCTCGAGGTAGGCCCCCAGGCTCAGGTCGTCCGACTGCGCGAGGTACGAGGCCAGTACCGCGATGCCCCATGCACCGCCTTCCGCAGCCAGCTCTCCGACGGAGACGGAGGCGCCGAGAGCACCGGCGAGGAACCGCTGTGCCACACCGGCGGTGCGGAACATCCCGCCGTGCGCGAACATGCGGTCGAGCCCGACGCCCTCCCCCTCGAGCACCTGCATGCCCAGTGCGAGCGTGCCGAACACGCCGTACACCTGCGCGCGCATGAAATTCGCCAGGGAGAAGTCGCTGTCGGGAGTGCGCACGAAAAGCGGCCGCCCCTCGCTGAGCCCGGCGATCGGCTCTCCGGCGAGGTGGTTGTAAGCCAGCAGTCCACCGGCATCCGCTTCACCGTCCAGCGCCTCGCGGAACAGGGCGTCGAATACAGCGTCATCATCGAGAGGCTGCCCGGCGGCCGCAGCGAACCGTGTGAACAGGCCGGCCCAGGCGGCGAGCTCGCTGGCGCCGTTGTTGCAGTGCACCATGGCGACAGCGTCGCCGGCCGGGGTCGTCACGAGGTCTAGTTCGTGGTGCACGATCCCGAGCGGCCGCTCCAGCACGACCATCGCGAAGATGCTCGTGCCCGCCGAGACGTTGCCGGTTCGGGGCGCGACCGAGTTGGTCGCGACCATGCCGGTGCCGGCGTCGCCTTCGGGCGGGCAGAGCGGGATGCCGGGACGCAGGCCGCCGGTCGGATCCAGCAGCGCCGCACCCTCTGGCGTGAGCGCACCCGCGTCGGAGCCCGCCGCGAGCACACGTGGGAACAGATCGGCGAGCGGCGCGGGCAGGCGATCTGCAGCGACGGTGGAGTACGCATCCCGCATTTCGGCGTCGTAGTCGCAGGTCGCGGAGTCGATCGGGAACATGCCTGAGGCATCTCCCACGCCCAGCACCCGCTCGCCGGTGAGCCTCCAGTGCACATAGCCGGCGAGTGTCGTGACGAAGTCGAGTCGTGCCACGTGCGCCTCGGCGTCGATCACTGCCTGGTGCAGGTGCGCGATCGACCAGCGGAGTGGAATGTTCACGCCGAGCAGACCGGTGAGCTCTGCCGCCGCCACACCTGTGTTGGTGTTGCGCCAGGTGCGGAACGGCACGAGCAGCTCACCCGCGGCATCCAAGGCGAGGTAGCCGTGCATCATCGCCGAGATTCCGATCGCCCCGAAAGTCTCAGGCCGCACTCCGTGGCGCTGCTCCGCGTCGCCGACGAGGTCGGCGAACGCCGCCTGAAGCCCCCGCCACACCTCGTCCAGTGCGTAGGTCCAGAGACCGCCCTCGAGGCGGTTCTCCCACGCGAACGATCCGGTCGCGAGAACCTCCGTGGCATCGGCCCCGATCAGGCACGCCTTGATGCGCGTCGAACCGAGTTCGATGCCGAGGCTGGTGCGGCCTTCGAGGATGTCATCGCGCGCGCTCATCGCCGCGTGTCCTCGCTCTGGCCGTACACGTTCTGGTACCGGTTGTAGAGGCTGTCGATCGCGTCCTGCGGAATCGGGATCATCGGCCCTGCTTCGCGGGCGTAGTGCACGGTGCGGGCGACGTCTTCCACCATGACGGCGGCCTTGACCGCATCCTTCGTGTTCACGCCGATCGTGAACGGACCGTGGTTCTGCATCAGCACCGCGCGTGAGCGGTGACCGGTGAGTGTCTGGACGATGCCGCGGCCGATCGAGTCGTCGCCGATGATCGCGAACGGCCCGATCGGGATGGGCCCACCGAACTCGTCGGCCATCGCGGTGATGACGCACGGGATCTCCTCGCCCCGAGCGGCCCACGCGACCGCGAAGGTCGAGTGGGTGTGCACGACGCCGCCGACATCGGGCATGTGACGGTAGACGTAGGCATGGGCGGCCGTGTCGCTGGACGGCGAACGCTCACTGCCGGGCGTGCCGGGGATGGCGTTGCCCTCGAGGTCGCACAGGATCATGTTCTCCGGCGTGAGGTCGTCGTAGCTCACACCGGACGGCTTGATCACGAACAGATCAGCACCCGGGTCATCGCCGACACGGACACGACCGGAGACGTTGCCGCCGGTCCAGACCACCAGGCCGTTGCGGACCAGCTCGCCATGCAGAGCGGCGACCTCGGCTCGGACAGCCGCGATGGTCGCGTCGACCTCGGGGGTGAATGCGGGGGCTTCGTTGCTCACGGGTTCCTCATCGGGTGCGAATGTCACTGTGACCGGTCACAGTGTCTGTATCGAAGTGTATGCGCGCGGCCTCGCGAGCGTCAAGACGCCGGGCGGCGAGGGCGCGATTCAGGGCGGCGGGGCGGCGGGGCGACGGAGCGGCGCGGCACGAGCACGGGCGCGACGGGGGCGAGCCCGGACGCCGCGGCATCCGCTTCTCCGATCAACGAGGCGACCGCGCGACGGGCGAGTTCCTCGAAATCCTGCCGCACCGTGGTGAGCTGCGGCCAGTAGAACGCGGCATCGGGCACATCGTCGAAGCCGACGACACTGATCGCTTCCGGCACGGCGACACCCGCCTCGTGCAGCCCACCGAGAAGCCCGAGCGCCATCTGGTCGTTTGCCGCGAACACTGCGGTGACACCGGCGGCCAGCACAGCGCCGGTCGCCTCGTATCCGGAGCGCGCGGTCCAGTCCCCGATCAGCATCAGTGCGGGCTCGAGGCCGCGATGCGCCAGTTCCGTCGCATAGCCTTCGGCCCTGGACTCCGCCTCCAGCCAGTCGGCAGGGCCGGCGAGGTGCGCGATGCGGATGTGTCCGGTATCCGCCAAGGCTGCGACCGCGAGGCGCGCACCGGCGCCCTGGTCGACCGAGAGGCCGCGGGGCCCACGGCCGGCCGAATGCAGCGTGAGCACGGGGACGCCCACGCGCAGAGTGTCGAGCGCACGAAGCGTGCGAGCATGCGGGGCGACGACGACGATGCCTTCCACGCCCTGCGCGATGAGGTGCTCGACCGCCGAGATGACCGACTCGTCGTCGCCGGCGTCGGCGAAGGCCGCACTCACCCAGTATCCGGCCGCACGGGCAGCGATCTCGATCGCGGCGATGCTGCGCGAAGGCCCGTACTGCAGCGCATCCGAGGCGAGTACGCCGAGCGTGCGGGAGCGCCGGGTGCCGAGCGCGCGGGCCGCATTGTTCATCCGATAACCGAGCTCATGCATGGCCTGCACCACCCGAGCCTTGGTCTCGGGCGCGACATCCGGGTGATCGTTCAGCACACGCGACACCGTCTGCCGGGAGACTCCGGCGAGCGCGGCGACGTCTCGGACGCCGACTGCACGCCCCGGCCTCACCGGTTCACTGCTCGACTCGCTCACGCCGACGAGTGTACGGCGTGCGCCGCGGACCGAAGTTCCGCCCCTCACCATCGCCCGCATTTTACATCGTGGTAATCCGTGGCGTGGAGGCCGACCGGACTAAACTGGTGGCATGACAGCGCCGGTGCCGCCCCCTGCGACGATGAAGGATGTCGCCGCTCTCGCCGGTGTCTCGCAGAAGACCGTGTCCAACGTCGTCACACGTGCCGTGCCCGTTCGCGATGAGACCAGGATTCGGGTCGAAGCCGCCATGCTGAAGCTCGACTTCGTTCCCAACCTCAACGCCCGAGGGCTCCGAAGCGGACGCTCCGGAACGATCGCCCTCGCACTTCCCGACCTCGCCACCGCATACTCGGCCGAGTTATTGCATCGCATCGTCGATGTCGCACACGGGCGCGGACTCGCCGTGCAGATCGAGGAGACCGCGGCGACCCCCGAACGTGAGCGCGAGTTGCTCGCCCGAGCCCGCTCGCATCTGATCGACGGCCTGATCCTCAATCCGATCCGCCTCGAGGACAGCGTCATCCGCTACGCCGACCGCCTGCCCCCGCTCGTCGTGATCGGCGAGGTGGAGCAGAACCGGGCGGACCACGTGCGCATCGACAGTCGGCTCGCCGCCGCAGATGCCACTCGCCACCTGATCTCACGCGGCGCGAAGCGGATCGCCGTGATCGGTGGCGACGACAACGCATCGTTCGCGACAGCCACGAGTCGACTCCGGCTGGAAGGCGTGCACGACGCTCTGCGCGAGGTCGCCATCGCACGCGATCCCGCCCTGGAGGTCAACCGTCTGCCGTGGTCGATGGCATCCGGAGCCGATGCCGCGCGCGAGCTGCTGGCCCGCGAGGTCGCATTCGATGCCGTCGTGGCATTCACCGACTCGCTGGCCGTCGGTGCGCTGCACGCACTCCACGAACACGGCATCCGCGTGCCCGATGACGTGATGGTGACCGGATTCGACGACGTCGAGATCTCCGAGTTCACCTCGCCCTCTCTCACCACTGTCGCGTTCGACCGCGCCGCTTTCGCAGAAGCCATTCTCGATCTGCTCGAATCACGTATGGTCGATCGCGCGGTCGCCCCGCGATCCCGCACCCTCCCGCACCGGGTCGTGGAACGGGCGAGCACTGCGCACACCCCGGCCGGCTACCACCCCTGACCGTGCCGGATGACTGATCCTCGGCGTGTCCTTGCATCCTGATTACTGCGATGTAATCATGTACAGGCCAACCCCTGGTCACGAAGGAGTGACGATGACACCCCCGCTCGATCTGTCCCGCCGACAATTCCTCACTGCCAGCTCGCTGGCCGCCGGCGCCGCCCTGCTCGCAGGGTGCGCTCCCGGTCCCGCGAGCGGATCCGACACGCAGACGCTGCAGTTCTGGCACCTTCTGAGCGGCGGTGACGGCGTCACGATGTCGTCGCTGCTCGACGGGGTCAACGACGCACAGGACGCCTATCGCATCCGCCCGACGGTGCTCGCCTGGGGAACGCCGTACTACACGAAACTCGCCATGGCCGGTGCCGGCGGCCGGGCTCCTGATGTCGCGATCATGCACGCCACACGCGTCAACGGCTGGGCGCCCGGCGGGCTCCTGGACGACTGGGATCTCGACCGGCTCGCCGATCTCGGCGTCGACAAGCGCACGTTCCCCGCACCGATCTGGGAGAAGGGCTTCGTGGGCGACCGGCTCTTCAGCGTCGCGCTCGACGCGCATCCGTTCGTCATGATGTTCAACACCGACGTCTGCGATGCAGCCGGCGTGCTCGACACCGACGGGCGCCTGCGGGAGACGAGCTCCCCCGAGGAGTTCCTCGATCAGCTCCGCACAGTCAGCGGCACGGCCGAGGGTCACGCGCTGTCGTACGGCTATCTCGGCGACGGGGCGCAGATGTGGCGGCTGTTCTACGGTCTCTACGCCCAGCACGGACTCGCGATCGAGCTGCCGCTCGGCGGCAAGGCCGTGATCGACAAGGATGCCGCGGTCGAGTCACTCACGCTCATGCAGACCCTGCTCGACGGCGAGATCGCCGCTGCTCAGAACGACTACGGCTCCGCGATCGCCGAGTTCGCGACCGGCAAGAGTGGCATGCTCATGACCGGTGTGTGGGAGCTGCGCACAATGCAGAACGCGGGCATCCCGTTCGACGCGACCATGATCCCCATCCTGTACGGGACGCCGGCCGTGTACGCCGATTCCCACTCGTTCGTGCTCCCCCACCAGACGCACGCCGACGAGGCCAAGCGCGAGCTGACGTATCAGTTCGTGGCGGATCTGCTGAAGGGCTCGTTCGGGTGGGCGGAGGCCGGGCACATCCCGGCGTTCCTGCCTGTCACAGAATCCGCGAAGTACGCCGATCTGATCCCTCAGTCGCACTACGCCGAGGCGGCAGAGCACGTCGTCTACGATCCGGCCGCCTGGTTTACCGGATCGGGTTCCAGCTTCCAGGAGGACTTCGGCGCCGCCGTGCAGGGAGTGCTGCTCCGCGGCGACGACCCCGCCGCCGCGATCGACCGTTTCGAGGCGCGTGCGAACACGATGCTCTCCGGGCCGAACCCGGCTGACCCCGAAGGGACGTGGAAGCCATGACGACCTCTACTACCGCATCAGGTGCTGCCACCCGCACGATCGTCACCGGCGCCGCCTCTTCCGGCATCCGGGTTCGTCGAGCGGGGAGCCGCAATCGCGAGCAGCTCGTCAGCTGGGCGTTCCTCGCACCGTTCCTCGTCGCATTCGCGCTGTTCCTCATCTGGCCGATCGTCCACGGCATCTACCTCAGCTTCACCGACCAGTCCCTGACGGGCGCCGGTGGCGGATTCGTCGGCTTCGCCAACTACGGTGAAGCACTGACGGATCCGGTGATGTGGCAGTCGATGTGGAACACCGTCTGGTTCACGCTGCTCTCCACAGTGCCGCTCGTCGTGATCGCGCTGCTCATGGCGGCACTCGTCGATCGCGGGCTGCCGGGTCAGTGGCTCTGGCGCCTGTCGTTCTTCATGCCGTATCTGCTGGCATCCACCGTGATCTCGCAGATCTGGGTGTGGATCTTCAACCCGCAGATCGGCGCGGCGAACAACATTCTCAAGGCCCTCGGCCTGGAGCCGCTCGCCTGGCTGCAGAATCCGGACACGAACATGCTCTCGATCGTGATCGCGACGGTGTGGTGGACGGTCGGATTCAACTTCCTGCTCTACCTCGCCGCGATGCAGAACATCCCGTCACAGCAGTATGAAGCGGCATCACTCGACGGCGCAGGACCCTGGCGGCAGTTCTGGTCGATCACGCTCCCGCAGCTGGGGCCGGCCACCGTGCTCATCCTCATCCTGCAGATCCTCGCCTCTCTGAAGCTGTTCGACCAGGCGTATCAGATGCTCGGCGGGGTGGCGAGCGACACCACCCGCTCCATCGTGCAGTACATCTACGAAGCCGGCTTCGTGAATTACCGATTCGGCTACTCGGCCGCGATCTCGTACGTGTTCTTCGCCCTCATCGTCATCATCGGCGTCGCGCAGGCCCTGGTCTCGCGTCGTCGGAAGGAGCTGTGATGTCCACCGCCACTCTCTCCCACACCGAGACGATCACCGCACCCGGGGCGCGTCGCCGCCGCCGTCCGCACCTGCCGGGCCAGAAGCCGTTCGGACCGCTGCGCGTCACCGCATTCGTGGTTCTCGCCCTGCTCGCGATCGGCTGGCTCCTGCCTTTCCTCTGGGCGATCGCCACGGCGTTCAAGACCGAGACGGATGCCGCATCTGGCGACCCTTCGTGGATCGGTGCGACCGGTCCCACCGTCGAGGCCTTCACCGCGATCCTGTCGCAGGGCAATGTCTACGCCTGGGCGTTCAATAGCCTGTGGACCTCGGCGGCGATCACGCTCATCACACTGGCGATCTCGGCACTCGCCGCGTATGCGTTCTCGCGGATGGACTTCACCGGGCGCAAATGGCTGTTCGTCGTCGTCATCGCGTCGATCATCGTGCCGCCCCAGGTGCTGATCATCCCGCTGTTCTACCAGATGCTGACCTTCAACATGATCGACACGCATTGGGGCCTCATCCTGCCGCAGGTGGTGGCGCCGGCGATGGTGTTCATCCTCAAGCGGTTCTTCGACGCGATCCCCATCGAACTCGAGGACGCCGCCCGCGTCGACGGCGCGAGCCGGTTCCGCATCTTCTGGTCGATCGTCCTGCCGCTGTCGCGGCCCATCCTGGCATCCGTGGCGATCTTCGTGTTCATCGGCGCATGGAACAACTTCCTGTGGCCGTTCCTGGTCATCAACGACACCACGTTGATGACGCTTCCTGTGGGTCTTCAGACCGTGATCAGCGCCTATGGAGTGCAGTACGCGCAGGTCATGGCGCAGGCGGTGCTCGCTGCCCTCCCGCTCATCATCGTGTTCATCATCTTCCAGAAGCAGATCGTCAAGGGAGTCGCGACCAGCGGCTTCGGCGGTCAGTAGTCCGTCACCACCCGGCATCCGCCAGAACAAGGAGAGCAATGTCCCACGCCCGTATCACCATCGACCGCGACTACACGATCGCCGATGTGCCCCGCAGGCTCTTCGGCTCGTTCGTCGAGCACATGGGCCGCTGCGTGTACACCGGTATCTACGAGCCCGGGCACCCCCTCGCCGACGAGCGCGGCTTCCGCAAGGACGTGCTCTCGCTGGTCAAGGAGATGGGCCCGACGGTCATCCGCTATCCAGGCGGCAACTTCGTCTCGGGCTATCTCTGGGAGGACGGCGTCGGCCCAGCGGCCGATCGCCCGACGCGCATCGACGGCGCCTGGCACACGATCGAGACCAACGCGTTCGGCCTGCACGAGTTCGTGGACTGGGCACGTGAGGCCGACGTCGAGATCATGGAGGCGATCAACCTCGGCACCCGCGGCGTCGAAGAGGCGCGTGCGCTCGTCGAGTACGCGAACCACCCCGGCGGCACCTACTGGTCGGACCTGCGCCGCAAGAACGGCGCTGCCGACCCGTTCGACATCAAGCTGTGGTGCCTGGGCAACGAGCTCGACGGTCCGTGGCAGATCGGCCACAAGACGGCGGCCGAGTACGGGCGACTCGCTCAGGAGACCGCCAAGGCGATGAAGCTCGTCGATGACTCGATCGAACTCGTCGCGGTCGGATCGTCCAACCGTCAGATGCCGACGTTCGGCACCTGGGAGCACACGGTGCTCACGCACGCGTACGACGAGGTCGACTACATCTCGATGCACGCGTACTACCAGGAGCACGACGGCGACGCCGAGTCGTTCCTCGCCGAGGCCGTCGAGATGGATGCCTTCATCGAGGGTGTCGTCGCGACGATCGACGCGGTGAAGGCTGCAGGAAAGCACACGAAGCAGGTCGACATCTCGTTCGACGAGTGGAACGTCTGGTACCAGTCGGGTCTCGACACCGAGGACCAGCCGCACCAGGTGTCGAAGTCGTGGCGCACGCATCCGCGCCTGATCGAGGACACCTATTCGGTGACAGATGCCGTCGTCGTGGGCACGTTCCTCAACAGCCTGCTGCGTCACGGCGACCGCGTGCGCATCGCCAACCAGGCGCAGCTCGTGAATGTGATCGCACCGATCCGTTCCGAAGAGGGCGGGGCGGCCTGGCGGCAGTCGACCTTCTGGCCGTTCGAGCGGATGGCACGCCTCGCCCGGGGTCAGATCCTGCGTCTCGCCGTCTCTTCATCCCAGATCAGCACCAAGCGCTACGGCGACGTGGATGCCGTCGATGCGGCCGCGACGTGGGATGAGCAGACCGGGCGTCTGGTCGTGTTCGTCGCCAACCGCTCGCTGGAGGAGTCGAACGATCTCACGATCGACCTGCGCGGGCTCGGCGATCTTCGTGTCAAGAACGCCGAGACGCTGACCGTCCCTGACGCCGGAGACCGGCACACCGCGAACCTCGAGTCCACGCCGGATGCCGTGCGCATGGTGCCGCTCGGCGCTGCGGAGGTCGTCGAGGGCGCCGTCCGCGCGACGCTGCCGCCGCTGTCGTGGTCGGTGATCGAACTCGGCTGAGGTCGCACCCGAGGTTCGAATCGCGCAAAGTGCTGCATCCGATTCAGGATGCGGCACTTTGCGCGATTCTGCCGGCACCCGGCTTCCCCGTGCCAGTCTGGAGACATGCGCATCGCTCTCACCGGATCATCCGGCAAACTCGGCACCGTCGTCGCCCGCGAACTGCGCGCGAACGGCTACGACGTGATCGGCATGGACGTCGTCGGATCACGCGGTCCTTCGTTCGTGCAGGTCGACCTCGCCGACTACGGGCAGGTGATCGACGCTCTCGGCGGAGTGGGCGACCGACACGATGGGATCGACGCGGTCGTCCATCTCGGAGCGATCCCGGCACCGGGAATCCGCAGCGACGTCGCGACCTTCCACAACAACATGGCAGCGACCTTCAACGTGTTCTGGGCGGCCGTCCGCCTCGGGATCCATCGGATCGTCTACGCATCGAGCGAGACCGTCCTGGGCCTGCCGTTCGACGTGCCACCGCCCTACATCCCCGTCGACGAGGAGTACCCGGCGCGTCCGGAGTCCGTCTACTCGCTGGTGAAGACGCTGGAGGAGCGGATGGCTGATGAGCTGGTGCGATGGCATCCGGATGTCTCGATCACCGCGCTGCGATTCTCGAACGTCATGATCCCCGAGGACTACGCCGCATTCCCGGCATTCGATGACGACGCACTGCAGCGCAAGTGGAACCTCTGGGGCTACATCGACGCGCGCGACGGTGCTCAGGCGGTCCAGCGCGCGCTCGAGGGTGCCGCACCCGGCTTCGACCAGTTCATCATCGCCGCGGCCGACACCGTGATGTCGCGTCCGAACGCCGAGCTGATCGCCGAGGTCTTCCCCGGTGTCCCCGTCACCCGGGACGTGACCGCGAACGAGACGCTGCTGTCCATCGACAAGGCGCGCCGGGTGCTCGGATACGAACCGCGGCACTCCTGGCGCGACGACGTGTGACTCCACTCGTCTTCGATGAGCCGAGTCGGCGACGTCAGCGCCTTCGGGTACTCGCTCTGACGACGAGCTCCGGTATCCGCATCGCGCTCATCACCGGCGAGTCCTCGTCCCGCAACTGAGAGAGCACGGCGGACATCAGTTCCTGGCCGACAGCGGTGAAATCCTGCCGAACGGTGGTCAGGGGCGGCGAGAAGTGCGCCGACTCCGGCACATCGTCGAACCCGACGACGCTGATGTCGTCCGGTACCCGCAGCCCGGCTTCCTGCGTCGCGTGCAGGAAGCCCAGGGCCATCTGGTCGTTGCCGACGAACACGGCCTCAGGCACCCGTTCGGCCAGGAGCTGCCGACCGATTCGGTGACCGGATCCCGAAGACCAGTCCCCGCGCAGCGGTTCAGTGACCGGCATCCCGCCGTCGGAAAGGGCGTCGTGCCATCCGCGCAGGCGCTCTTCCGCATCCATCGAGCCGGCGGGCCCGGCGATGTGAAGGATGTCGCGGTGCCCGAGCTCCTGCAGATGACCGACCGCCCGGCGTGCTCCGCCGTACTGATCGAGACTCACTCGCACACCTCGACCTCGCGGCTCGGAAGCGACCGCGATCAGGGGTACACCCAGTTCCCATCCATCGAAAGCATCGAGCACTCCCCGCTCGGCAGCGAGCAGCACGATCGCCTCCACGCTCTGGCGGATGAGCACCTCCGATGCGGAACGCAGCGTCGCGCCTTCGATGTCGGCCGGGTTCGAGGTGATGACCGCATAGCCCGCGGCGCGCGCGGATCTGTTGAAGCTGAGCACGATGCTGGACGGCCCGAAGTCCGGCAGTCCTGTCGCGACGAGCCCGATCGTGCGCGAACGCCTGGTGACCAGCGCACGGGCCGCCTGCGATGGGACGTAGTGGAGCTGGCGGATCGCCTGTTCCACGCGTTCCCGCGTGCTCGCGCGCACGTTGGGAAGGTCGTTGAGCACTCGCGAGACCGTCTGATGCGAGACACCCGCCAGACGTGCGACATCGAAGATCGTCGTCGCACTGTGCGACTGATCGTCGTTCGGACTCACCGGTTCCGCCTGCTCCCTCTGGCGTCCTGCGACGCGCTCCGTCCCCCCATTATCGTGGCGGCACTCGTGCAATCCTGGCGATCACGTCTTGCGTCTTGTGAGGACGCGCTGCAATCCGATGAACGCGAGCAGAAGGGCGCCGATGAAGATCTTCGTCCACCACGACGACAGCGTGCCCTCGAACGTGATGATCGTCTGGATGATGCCCAGCACCAGCACACCCAGCACTGAGCCCAGCACGAAGCCGTATCCGCCGGCGAGCAGCGTCCCGCCGATCACCACCGCGGCGATCGCGTCGAGCTCGGTGCCGATCGCGGTGAGCGGATAGCCGGAGAGCGTGTAGAACGAGAACAGGATGCCGGCGAGCCCCGAGCACAGACCGCTCACCGCGTACACGAGCACCTTGGTGCGCGCGACCGGCAGCCCCATCAACTGCGCGCTTTGCTCACCTCCGCCGATCGCATAGACCGTGCGGCCGAAGCGCGTCCGGTGCAGCGTCCACACCGCGATGGCCACGATCACGAGCGCGATCACGACGCTCCAGGTGATCGACATGCCGCCCCCGAGCGGTATACGCGACACTGCCAGCGCGATGAACGACTGGTCGGAGATCGAGATGGAGCTCTGGCTGATGACGTAGCAGAGACCGCGTGCGAGGAACATCGCCGCCAGCGTTGCGATGAACGGCTGCACCTTGAAGTAGTGGACCATCAATCCCACCAGGAGCCCCAGCACCGTCGTCGCGACGATGATCACGGGGATGACGATCACCGCGGGCACTCCGCTCTGCAGCAGGCTGGCGACCATCATCGTGGACAGCGCCACGACGGCGCCGACAGAGAGGTCGATGCCGCCGGTGAGGATGACGAAGGTCATTCCGACGGCCAGGACGATGAGGTACGCGTTGTCGACGAACAGGTTGAGGATCACCTGTCCAGCGAAGAACCCCGGATAGCGGATGCCGCCGACGATGAACACCACGACGAACAGGATCGCGGTCACGAGTACCGGCCCGTACTTCGGGCTGGTGAAGGCGGAGCGCGTGCTGTGCAGCATCCGTTCGAACCGAGTGGGGGCGGGTGTCTTGATCAGCGTGCTCATACCGACACCGCCTCCTTGCCTGCTCGCAGCGCGAGCCTTCGTCGGAAAGCCGCCAGCGCGTCATTGGTGGTCGGCGATTGCAGGAGGCACACGAGCGTCACGACCACGGCCTTGAACACCATCGTGATGATCGGCGGGATGCCGACGGTGTAGACCGTCGTGACGAGGGTCTGGATGACAAGAGCCCCGACCACGGTGCCCACCAGCGAGTAGCGCCCGCCGGCGAGAGACGTGCCGCCGATCACGACGGCCAGGATCGCGTCGAGCTCGATGAAGAGCGCGACGTTGTTCGCGTCGGCAGCCATCGTGTTCGCGGTGAGGATGAGTCCGCCTACGGCCGCGCACAGCGCCGCGAAGATGTAGACGAGGAACAGCAGCCCCCTGGCTCGCACGCCGGCCTGCCGAGAGGCCTCCGGGTTGATGCCCACCGCCTCGATGAGCATGCCCAGCGCGGTGCGCCGTGTGAAGAGGGCCGCGACGAGGAAGGCTCCTGCCGCCAGGTAGATCGCGACCGGCACACCCCAGATGAAGCCCGCTCCGAGCACCTTGAACGGTGCGCTGTTGACGGTGAGGATCTGCCCCTCGGTGATGAGCATCGCAGCCCCTCGCCCGGCGGTCATCAGGATGAGCGTCGCGATGATCGGCTGGATGCCCACGACGGCGACGAGGAAACCGTTCCACGCGCCGAGTACGAGCGCGATCAGGACCGCTGTGAGGATCGCGATGGCGACCGTCCCTGGGTCGGCCGGATCGGGCGCACCGAGCAGGATGCTGCATGCCACGGATCCGGCGATCGCGGCGACCGCACCGACCGACAGATCGATGCCACGGGTGGCGATGACCAGTGTCATCCCGATCGCCACGATCATCATGGGTGCGCCGTTGCGCAGGATGTCGATCAGGCTGCCGTAGAGGTTGCCGTCGCGGACGGTGATCGAGAAGAAGCCCGGGAACGCGAGCACGTTGATCACGAACAGTACGGCGAGCATCACCAGCGGCCAGAACAGGCGGCTGGCGACGATGCGGGCCAGCAGTGCGGTCATGCGGTCTCTCCGAGTTCCTCGTCCGCGTCGCCCTCGGCGATGAGAGCGAGCAGGTTGTCGATGGTCAGGTCGTCGTTCTCGAGATCGGCGACCTTGTGCCGGTCGCGCATCACGATGATCCGGTGGCTGAGCCTCAGGACCTCCTCGAGCTCCGCACTGATGAAGATCACGCTCATGCCGTTCTCGGCGAGACTGATCACGAGCTTCTGGATCTCGGCCTTCGCGCCGATGTCGATCCCGCGGGTCGGCTCGTCGAGGATCAGCAGGCGGGGTGCGACGGCGAGCCATCGTCCGAGCAGCACCTTCTGCTGGTTGCCGCCTGAGAGATTGCGTACGATCGCGTCGGGGTTGGCCGGACGGATGTGCAGTGCTTCGATATAGCTCTGCGCGAGCTCATCCTGACGCTTGCGCGGGATCGGCCGGAACCAACCCCGGTCGGCCTGCAGCGCGAGGATGATGTTGTCGCGGACGGTGAGTTCGTCGACGATGCCCTCGGCACGACGGTTCTCACTGGAGTACGCGATGCGTCGCGACAGCGCCTGGCGTGGGGTGCGAAGGCGAATGCTGTCGCCGAGGATCTCGAGCGTGCCGGTGTCCGCTCTGTCGATGCCGCCGAGAAGCCGGGCGACCTCCGTGCGGCCGGAGCCGAGCAGGCCGGCGAAGCCGACCACCTCCCCCTCGCCGATGCTGACGTCGACGGCGGAGACCGAGCCTTTCCGTCCGATGCCGGTCGCGCGCAGGAACGGAACGGACTCCGGAGTGCTCTGGTCGTTCTCGCGCACGCGCTGCTCGAGGTCCTCGAGCGTGCCGATCTCCTTTCCGATCATCTTCTGCACGAGTTCGATGCGCAGGATCTCCGGCGTCAGGTGCTCGCCGACGAGGCGCCCGTTGCGCAGCACCGTCAGACGATCCGCGATCTCGTACACCTGGTCGAGGAAGTGCGAGACGAAGAGGATGGCGACGCCGTCGTCGCGAAGATTGCGGATGATGCGGAAGAGCTCGGCCACCTCATCGGCATCGAGACTGGAGGTCGGCTCATCGAGGATGAGCACCTTGGAGTTGATGTGGATCGCGCGGGCGATCGAGATGAGCTGCTGGATCGCCAGCGAGTGGCTGCCGAGCATCGACTCCGGATCGACGTCCAGTCCGAGGGCGTCGAGGACGACGCGGCTCTGCGCGCGCATGGCTCGGTAATCGATGGAGCCCCACTTCCGCGGCTCGCGCCCCAGCATGATGTTCTCGGCGACGGAGAGATTGGGGAGGAGGTTCACCTCCTGATAGACCGTGCTGATGCCGGCATCCTGCGCCTGCGCTGTTCCGCGGAATGAGACCGGAGCGCCGTCGAAGATGATGCTTCCGGAATCGATCTGGTAAACGCCTGTCAGCGCCTTGATCAGGGTCGACTTGCCGGCCCCGTTCTCGCCCATCAGCGAGTGCACCTCTCCGGGAAACATCCGGAACGACACCTCGTCGAGGGCCTTGATACCGGGGAACGAGATCGACGCGTCGCTGATCTCGATGATCGGATCGGGGTGCTCCGCCGGCGCTGCGGGTCTGCTCAGCTCAGTCATCCTGCTTCTCCATCGAAGGGGTGAGGCCGGGGAGCGGGCGTTCGTCCGCTCCCCGGTCGGGTCGAGTTCAGTACTGACGATCGGGCAGCGCCTCGATGGCCTGCTCCTTGGTGAACGTGGTCTCTTCGGTGACGATACGCGGCTCGACGGTCCCGCCGTCGTTCAGCGTCTTCACGATGTCGACCAGTTGCTGTCCGAGCAGCGGTGAGCACTCGACGATGAAGTTGATCTTGCCGTCTGCGAGTGCCTGCATGCCGTCCTTGACCGCATCGACAGTGATGATCTTGATGTCGACGCCCGGCACGAGACCGGCCGCTTCGATCGCCTCGATGGCGCCGAGCCCCATGTCGTCGTTGTGCGCGTAGACGAGGTCGATGTCGGGGTTCGACTTGAGCAGCGCCTCCATGACCTGCAAGCCGCCGGCACGGGTGAAGTCGCCGGTCTGGCTCGCGACGATCTCGAACTTGTCGTCCTCGCCGATCACGTTCGCGAATCCTTCGGCGCGATCGATCGCCGGCGCGGCACCGGTCGTACCCTCGAGCTGGACGATCTTGACGGAATCCGCGTCCGCGAACTCCTCGACCGCCCATTCTCCGGCCTTCTCGCCCTCCTCCACGAAATCCGAACCGAGGAACGAGACGTACAGCGACTCATCCTTCGAGTCGACCGCACGGTCGGTCAGGATGACGGGGATGCCTGCGGCTTTGGCCTCATTGAGCACAGCATCCCATCCGGTCTCGACGACCGGCGAGAACGCGATGTAGTCGACGCCCTGCTGGATGTAGGAGCGGATCGCCTTGATCTGGTTCTCCTGCTTCTGCTGGGCGTCGGAGAACTTCAACTCGATACCGGCGTCTTCGAACGCGGCCTGGATGTCCTTCGTGTTCGCCGTGCGCCAACCGGACTCGGCACCGACCTGGGCGAATCCGACAACGAGCTCGTCGAGCGCCTTGGACTCTCCGCCGCCGGCGGCGTCGCTGCCCCCGCTGTCGCCACCGGACGCGCAGCCGGCGAGACCGAGCAGCAGCACGCCTGCCGCTGCGATCGAAATGAGCTTCTTCATGGGTGAACCTCCTTGTTCGTCCGGCAGCTGTTGCGGCTGGTGCTCCGCGGTGCATTCGGGCGGCCTCCGTGGCCGCAATCGAAATGTTAGCGCTCACTGTTAGCGCTCACAAGTGTGATATCACGCCCCGGAGCAACGAAACGATAACGGCGTCATGGTGAACACCGAGGGGTACTCGTCCGGCCGCAGCAGACGAGTACCCCTGAATCGACCGCGTCAGTCAGCCGATCGTGGCGAGGATGGCCTCTGCGAGCCATCGGCCGAAGCGGCGGAGTTCCGGCCCCTGATCCGCGCCCGTGAAGCCCGCGGCACGGATGAGTTCCGCATCGGGGCTGGGCTGCTCGTTGATGATCGCGACCAGTTCGAGGTAGCGCGCCTCGGTGGCGCGGTACCCGTCGTGCTGCAACGCCTCCGAAGTGATCTGGTCCACTCGGCTGTAAACGTCCGCCAACCGCTTTCGCAGGTCATCGTCGGCGACGACGCCTCCGGCAGCCGCGCTCTGCCGGACCAGCTCATCGGCGAGCAGCACCACTCGGGGATCATCGGACGTGAGTCCCGCCTCGCGAGCCGCACCGAGCTTCGGCATCAGGTCACCGCCTGCGGAGCTGATGAACTCCTGCACGGCTGGCGCCGACATCTTCCTGCCGACCTCGGTGGCATAGGTTTCACGCAGATAGGCGCGTGTCTCCTCTCGGTACTTCTCATCGCCCAGCAACTCCGAGAGGCTGATCCACGCATCGAGCTGCTCCGCGGATGGGTCCTCCGGCAGTCGCGGGTGCGCGTCTCGGATCCTCTCGACCGCGGCATCCGGAAGGCCGGCGGAGACGCTCTCCAAGAAGTCGTCGATCAGCCGCTGCCGCTCGGCGTCGGACATCGTCACGAGACGCTGCAGGAGCTTCGCGCGCTCGGAGGTGCTCTCGTTCCGCACGAGCGCACGCAGGACCGCTCTCTTCGCCTGAAGATCTCGCGCGCGGTTCTCCACGACATCGAGGTGCTCGGCCAGGAGATCACGCAATGACACGACGCCAGTGAGGAAGCGACGAATCTGATCCAGACCGGTGTCGAGATCGCGCAGGGTACGGATGAACTCGAAGCGGGCGATGGCATCCAGATCGTAGAGCCGATGCCCACCGTCTGTCTCGCCAGTGGGCCTTACGAGACCTTCGTCGGAGTAATAACGGACAGCGCTGACGCTCAGGCCTGTGCGGCGAGCGACGTCACCGATGAGATGGAGAGTGTGTTCTGTGTCGTTCATGTCCTCCACTCTGCGACCTCAAGCGGCTTGAGATGCAAGTGGCTCTCCTCACCATCATGGTCGCTGTGCGGAGAGGATCGGACTCGCGCTCATCGAACCGCCACCGCTGTCCACGACACCGCGGGCAGCGTGATGGATACGATGCCGCCAGCGATCGACGCAGACGTGTTCTCCTTCAGTCCGACGCGCTCGGGGTCCTCGAGGGTGTTGCGCGCATGGATGTCGTCGTCGTGCAGCGTCTGCGCCGAGACCACCGACACGTCACCCAGCCTGCTGACATCGATCTGCACTGTGACCGCCTCGGTGAGACTGCGGTTGACGAGGAAAACCGCGGCGTCACCGGTCTCCTCGTCGTGGGTTGCGACGGCATCCACGAGCGAGACGTCGCCGTACGCGTCGGATGCATAGGTCGGCGCCTGCAGGCGCACCTCCAGCGACCGCCCGTGTGCGAGCTGAGAGGTCAGCGCGAACGGGAAGAACGTCGTCTGCTTCCACGAGATCCCTCCGGGCTCGGTCATGATCGGCGCGATGACATTCACGAGCTGCGCGAGACTCGCCGCAGTGACCCGATCGGCGTGCCGGAGCAGCGAGATCATCAGGTTGCCGAAGACGACGGCATCCATCACCGAATAGGAATCCTCGAGCAGCCTCGGTGCCGTCGGCCAGTCTGCGACGTCGGTGATCTTGTCCACCTCGTTGTAGCGCGACTGGTACCAGACGTTCCACTCGTCGAACGAGATGTTCAGGGTCTTGTCACTGCTCCGAAGCGCCTTCACGTGATCGGCAGTCGCGACCACGGCCTCGATGAAGCGATCCATGTCGACGGCGGATGCGAGGAAGCTCGCGAAATCGTCGTTCTTCGGTTCGTAGTATGCGTGGCAGGAGATGAAGTCGACCTCGTCGTAGGTCTCCTCGAGCACGATGCGCTCCCATTCTCCGAAGGTCGGCATGTGGGCGCTGGAGCTGCCGCAGACGACCAGCTCGAGGTCCGGATCGACCTGGCGCATCGCCCTGGCGGTCTTGACCGCGATGCGGCCGTACTCCTCCGGAGTCGAATGCCCGACCTGCCATGGGCCGTCCATCTCGTTGCCGAGGCACCACATGCGGATGTTGTGCGGCTGGGGATGCCCGTTGGCGATGCGCTGATCGGACCAGAAGGTGCCGGAGGGGATGTTCGCATACTCGAGCACGTCGAGCGCCGCGTCGATCCCGCGGGTGCCGAGGTTCACTGCGTACATCAGTTCGCTGTCGACGCCCGCCGCCCAGGAGGCGAATTCGTCCAGGCCGATCTCGTTCGTCTCGGTCGAGTGCCACGCGAGATCCAGGCGCTTCGGTCGGTCCTCGCGCGGTCCTACGCCGTCCTCCCAGCGGTAGCCGGAGACGAAGTTGCCGCCCGGGTATCGGATGGTGCTCACGCCCAATTCGCGGATGAGCTCTGCCACATCGGTGCGGAATCCATCCGCATCGGCAGTGGGGTGGCCGGGTTCGTAGATGCCGCCGTAGACACAGCGGCCGAGGTGCTCCACGAAGGATCCGAACAGTCGTCGGTTGACATCGCCGACTGTGAAGTGCGGATCGATGGTGAGGCTTGCGTTGATCATTTTCACCTTCTATTTGAGGCTTCCGATGGAGAGGCCGCCCTGCCAGTACTTCTGGAGGGTGAGGAATGCGATGACCAGAGGGATCACCGACACGAGAGAGCCGAGGATGATGACGCTCCACAGCGACGTCCCCCCGGCGTTGTTCGCCGATGCGATGCCCTGCCACATGCCGATCCCGACCGTGACGGGGAAGAGCCTGTTGTCCGAGAGCATCGCCAGCGGCAGGAAGTAGTTGTTCCATGACGCGACGACGGAGAGCAGCAGCACCGTGACGATCGCGGGGCGCATCAGTGGCAACGAGACCTGCAGGAAGGTGCGCATCTCGCCCGCACCGTCGACGCGTGCCGCATCGAGGAGCTCGTCCGGCACGGCTTCTCGGGTGTAGATGTGCATGAGATACACGCCGAACGGGTTCAGCAGCGTCGGGAGGATGACGGCCCAGATCGTGTTAGTCAGACCGAGCTGGGAGAACAGGATGAACGTCGGAATCACGAGTGCCGTCGTCGGGACCATGACCGATCCGAGCAGAACCGCGAAGCTGAAGTTCCTGCCGCGGAAGCGGAACTTCGCGAAGCCGTAGCCCGCGGTCACTGCGAGAATCGTCGCACCGATCCCGCCCACGAAGGCATAGAGCGCAGAGTTCAGCAGCCAACGCGCATAGATGCCGTTCTGGTACGTGAACAGGTCGACCAGGTTGCCCCAGTAGTCGATGTCCGAGGTGAACCAGAGCGAGCTCGTGCCACCGAAGAGACCGGCGGCATCCTTCGAGCTGTTGACGATCACCCACCAGAACGGCACGAGGAAGTAGACCAGCAGGAAACCGAGGAGCACCTGTAGCGGGAGATGCTTACGACGATTCGTCGAACGGCGAGAGGCGGAGAGTGTGGTCATGCGAGGAAGCTCCCGCGCTTTCGAGTGATGAACATGAAGATGTAGACGCACACGAACACGACGGCGCCGAGGGCGAACGAGATCGCCGAGCCGTAGTTGTAGTTCGCGAGGGCGAATGCCTGCTGATACGCGTACATGTTCGGAGTGAAGTCGGAAGGTATCGCGCCGGATGCCAGATATCGCAGGATCTGCGGCTCATTGAAGAACTGCAGCGTGCCTATCAGTGCGAACACCAGGATCAGCACCAGCGCCGGAGCGATGAGCGGGATCTTGATCCGCAGATTGATCTGCCATCCGCTCGCCCCGTCGATGCGCGCGGCCTCGTACAGCGTCGGGTCGATGCCCTGCAGCGCGGCGTAGATGATGATCATGTAGTAGCCGGCCCACTGCCAGGTGACGATGTTCAGCAGTCCGAAGAAGATGAGCTCGCGGCTGAGGAAGTCCGGCCCCGCCATTCCGAACGCACCGAAGATCTCAGCCATCGGGCCGAAGCTCTTGCTGTAGAGGAATCCCCACATCAGCGCCCCGATCACGGCGGGGATCGCATACGGCAAGAAGATCATCAGGCGCGAGAACCGCGCGAACCGGGTGACGACAGCATCGAGGATCAGGGCGACGCCGAGCGACACGATCATCTGCAGCGGGATGAGCACGGCGGAGAAGGCGATGACGAACCAGATGCCGTCGAGGAAGTTCTCGTCGGTGAACGCCTTGATGTAGTTGTCGAAAAGCACGAAGTTCGTGCCGCCGATCAGTCTGGTCTGGAACAGACTCAGATAGAGCGCGTAGAACAACGGCAGGACGAGCAGCGCGATGAACACGATCGCGAACGGCGCGACGAACGCCCAGCCGACGCGATTCTGCTTGTTCACGCGTCGCCGTCGGTGATGACGGCGTGGGGCGGCTACATCGGGCTGGGCCGCTGTGTCAACTGTCATGGGTGACTCCTGAGTGTGAGAGGAACGGGAAGACGCACGGTGGGCCACCCCGCCGGGCGGGATGGCCCACCGTGCTGTCGGGTCACTCGACCGTGAAGCCCTGTTCCTCCGCGTACGAGACGACCGCCTCCTGCAGACGATCAGCCGCCTCCGAGCCGGTGATCGACCCGTCGTTGACGGATGCCAGCTGCTCGTTGAACGCATCGAAGTAGAAGGCTCCGAACGGCGTGTACGTCATGCCCGTGTACTCGTTGGCCGCTGGCACGTACACCTCCTTGTTCGCCTGCTGTCCCCCGAAGAACGGCACCTCGTAGTCGACGAACTCCGGCGCATTGAGCGCGTTGAGGTTCAGTGGGAAGATCACCTGGTTCTGCCAGCCGTCGGTCAGCGAGGCCTCGTCCGCGTAGACGCCGAAGGCGGCCTTCGCAGCGAGTTCAGGGTCGGAGGCCTGGCTCGTTACCGAGAAGGCCGATCCACCCCAGTTCACGAATGTCGGGTTCGCTGCGTCCCACTGCGGCAGCGGTGCGGTCGCCCATACGCCGGCATCCTCGCCCTCGCCCACACCGGCTCCAGTGAGATATCCCGGTGCCCATGCGGCGGAGATGTACGTCGCGTAGTCGCCGCCGATCACACCGGCGATGTACTCGGGCGTGAACTGGTCCTGCGTTCCGACCAGACCCTTCTCCACGAGGCCGCCCCAGTAGTCGAGCACCTCCTTGGATGCGTCATCGTTCAGCGTGATCCCGATGTTCTCCGGGCTCGCCGAGTCGTAGACGAATGGCTCTGCGCCGTTCTGGTACTGCAGCGCCATCATGACCGCAGGGGTGTTGGCTCCGAGATCGCCGAACAATGGGCCGCCGGCATCCTTGACCTTCTGTGCGGCAGCCTCGTACTCGGCCCACGTGGTGGGAGGCGTGATGCCGTACTGCTCGAAGATGTCCTTGCGGTAGATCATGCCCATCGGGCCGCCGTCGACGGGCACTCCGTACACGCCCTCGCCGACCGAGACGTCCTTCCAGGCCCCTTCGCTGTAGTCGTCCTTGACGTCTTCATAGCCGAACTCGGCGATGTCGACGATCGCCTCCTGAACCTGGAAGGTCGGGATGCGGTCGGCCTCGATCATGATCACATCGGGGGCACCTGTTCCCGCGGTGATCGCGGTCTGGAACTTGTCGTACTCGTCGCCGCCCTGGCCTGCGTTGGTCCAGCAGACCTGGACCTCGTCGCTCTGCTCGTTGAAGTTGTCGATCACGAGCTCCATGTTCGGATACCACGCCCACATCGTGACGACGGGCAGGTCCTTCTTCGGAATCGTGTTGGTGCAGTTCGTCGCTTCGCTGCCGCCACCCTCGTTCGCATCACCGCCATCGGCGCACGATGCGAGTGCGCCGGCGAGTACGAGCGTGATCGCCGCAGCGAGAATCGGTTTCCTCTTCACTGTGTTTCCCTTCAGGGCTGGACTTCATTGTCGGTGCCGTTCACGTCATCGGGTGGCGTGAGACGATCGTATTTACAACGTTGTATTCATACGTTGTGAAGAGAGTAGCGCAGCGGTGCACATCGGTGTCAATACCTCTACGCGAAGCTCTGCCCGTCTGGCTCACCGGTGGGCATGTCGGACCGGTGAGAGCAGCGAAGCTAGAGTGTGGGGAGCGCGGGGCCAGTCGCGCTGTCGCGACGATGGGTGGGCATGATGGGTTCGACGATGCACGACGTCGCGCGAGTCGCCGGTGTATCGATCAAGACCGTGTCGAACGTCATCAACGACTACCCGCACGTCCGCCCCGACACCCGTGATCGAGTCCTGGCTGCGATCGAAGAGCTCGACTACCGCCCGAATCTCTCGGCGCGAGGTCTCCGCTCCGGTCGCACGGGAGTCATCGGCCTCGCAGTCCCCGCACTCCGCGAGAACTACTTCGCCGAACTCGCCGATGCGATCATCCGAGCAGCGGATGCCCGTGGCCTCGGCGTGGTCGTCGAGCAGACCAGCGGCGACAGGGAGCGCGAGCTCCAGGTCGTCAGCGGCGGACGACTCCGGCTCACCGACGGCTTGATGTTCAGCCCGTCGGCGCTCGGCCAGAAGGATGCCGAATCGTTGAGCACCGACTTCCCCCTGGTACTGCTGGGTGAGCGGATATTCAACGGGCCCACCGACCATGTCGCCATGCACAACACCTCGTCTGCACGTGCGGCCGTGGAACATCTCCTCGACATCGGGCGACGGAGGATCGCGATCATCGGGGCCGAATCCGACCGGGGCGATGAAGTCAGCTCAGCGAGCTTGCGCCTGGACGGTTACCTCCAGGCTCTCGAGGGCGCCGGCATCGATAGCGACCGAACGCTGATCCGCCCGAGCGCCCACTGGAGCCACTCCGCCGGAGCCTCGACCACCCGTCAGCTGATCGACGAGAAGATTCCGTTCGACGCCGTCTTCGCCCTCAACGACACGTTGGGGCTCGGCGCGCTGAGGGCACTCGGCGAAGCGGGCCTGAGCGTCCCGGGCGATGTCGCCGTCATCGGCTTCGACAACATCGACGAGGCGCGCTTCTCGGTCCCGTCGATGTCGAGTGTGGATGTCGGAAGCGAGCAGATCGCCGCCACGGCGGTCGACCTGCTGATCGAGCGCATCGCGGAGAAAGGACCTCGCAGGCCTCCGCGCACTGTGAAACCGGACTTCCGCATCATCCGACGCGAGTCCACCGGATTCTCCGGCAACGGGCGCTAGGGCGCGCGTTCAGAGCCGCTCGAGGATCATCGCGTTGGCCATGCCGCCGCCTTCGCACATCGTCTGCAGCCCGTAGCGACCACCGGTCGCTTCGAGGTGATCGACGAGCGTGCCGAGCAGCCGCGTGCCGGAGGAGCCGAGCGCGTGACCGAGAGCGATCGCCCCGCCGCGCGGGTTCAGCTTCGCGGCATCCGCCCCCAACTCCGCAGCCCAGGCGAGCGGGACGGAGGCGAAGGCCTCGTTGACCTCGTAGGCATCGAGTTCGCCGATGGTGAGTCCGGTGCGATCCAGGATCCGGCGCGTGGCGGGAATCGGACCGGTGAGCATCATCATCGGGTCATCCCCCACGACGGCGAAGGCGTGGAATCGGGCTCGTGGGCGGATGCCCAGAGACTCGGCCCGTTCGGCGCTCATCAGCAGGGCTGCAGACGCACCATCGGTGAGCGGGGAGGAGTTGCCCGGTGTGATGCTCCACGTCAGATCCGGAAACCGTGCCGCCAGGGCATCGGTCCGGAACGCAGGTGGGAGCCCGGCGAGCTTCTCTGCCGTTGTTCCCGCCCGCACTGTTTCATCGGTTCGAGCATCCTGCACCTCCTCGACGGCGACGATCGTGCCATCGAAGAAGCCATCGGCCCAGGCCTGGGCTGCGCGACGGTGCGACTCGGCCGCATACTCGTCGAGATCGTCACGGCTGAAGCCCCAGCGCTGCGCGATCAGTTCGGCGGAGACGCCCTGGTTCACCAGGCCGTCGGGGTAGCGGGCGCGCAGTCGCGGCGACATCGGTGATCCGCTTGCGGCGGAGGAGCCGAGCGGCACACGGCTCATCGACTCGACTCCGCCCACCAGCACTGCGTCGTAAGCGCCGGCCATGATCCCCTGTGCGGCGATGTGCACGGCCTGCTGACTCGATCCGCACTGGCGGTCGATGGTCGCGCCCGGGAGCGTCTCATCGAATCCCGCAGCCAGAACCGCCTGTCGGGCGATGTTCATCGACTGCTCTCCGACCTGACTGACGCAGCCGAGCAGCACGTCGTCGATCTGCCGCGACTCCAGAGAGTTGCGTTCGAGAATCGCCTTCAAGACCCCTGCCGCGAGGTCGACCGGATGCACCTCGCTCAGAGCACCGCCGGGTTTGCCTCGCCCCACCGGGGTGCGGACGACGTCGACCAGAACCGCTTCGTTGCGCTCAGTCATGATTCCTCTGCCGGCGGATCAGCCGGCCGCTTCCTCCGGTCGCTCCTGCACCTCGACGGCCGCCGTGTCCGGCTCGTACTCCTCGATATGCCGCTCATCCGGTCCGTTGTACGCCGACAGCGGTCGGATCAACGCGTTGGAGGCCTGCTGCTCGAGGATGTGCGCGGTCCAGCCGGTGATGCGCGACGCGACGAACAACGGGGTGAACGTGAGGGTGTCGTAGCCGATCAGGTTGTACGCCGGTCCGGACGGATAGTCGAGATTGGGGTAGATGCCCTTGCGTGAGACGAACTCGCTCTCGAGCGTCTCGTAGAGCTTTGCCACGTCCGGACGGTCGTAGTGCGCGACCAGCGAGTCGAGCGCCGCCTTCATGGTCGGAACACGCGAGTCGCCGCGCTTGTACACGCGATGGCCGAAGCCCATGATCTTGCGCTTCTCGGCGAGCGCGGTGTCCAGCCAACCTTCAACCTGATCAGCCGAACCGATCTCGTCGAAGATGTGCATCACCGCTTCGTTCGCCCCGCCGTGCAGCGGGCCCTTCAGCGCACCGATCGCGCCGACGACGGCGGAGTACAGGTCGCTCAGCGTCGAGGTGATGACACGAGCCGTGAACGTCGACGCGTTGAACGAGTGCTCCGCGTACAGGATCATCGAGCGGTTGAACGCATCGACGACCACAGCACCCGGCTCCTCGCCGAACGTCAGCCACAGGAAGTTCGCCGCATAGTCGAGGTCATCTCGCGACTCGACCGCTTCCAGCCCGCGGCGACGACGCTGCCCGTACGAGACGATCGCCGGCAGCGCGGCGAACAGTTGCAGGCTGCGCCGCAGATTCTCCTCAGGGGTGCCGACGGCATCCAGCACGTTGCTGATGCCGGCCGTCTCGATGGCGCCGATCACACTCACCGCGGTGCGCACCTCGTCCATCGGGTGCGAGTCCAGCGGCAGACGGTCGATCGCGTCCTTCACCTCTGGTGCGAGCGCGCGATGCTCGCGCTCGGTCGCACGCAGCTGCGCCAATTCTGCGGCAGAGGGCAGCTCGCCGTGCCACAGCAGATAGGCCACCGCCTCGAACGGTTGGGTCGCCGCCAGCTCCTGCACCGGGTATCCGCGGTACAGCAGACTGTTCGTCTCAGGGTTGACCTTGCTCACCGCCGTCTCGTCGGCGATGACCCCTGCGAGGCCCTTCTTGATCTCGTTGTCAGCCACTGCTCACTCCTTCGTAACGGTGAAGTTGAAGACGCCGGAGTCGAAGTGGTTGTACGACTCGTAGTCGATGAGGTCGTAGAGGTCGGCGCGGTGCTGCATCTCGCCGAGCTTCGAGGTCAAATGCCCCTCATCGTTCAGCGTATCGAGTGCGCGGCCCGTCGCGCCCATCGCGATGCGCAGCATCGACACCGGCCAGATGACGATGTTCACACCGACATCGCGCAGCTGGTCGACGGAGAAGAGGTCTGATTTCCCGAACTCGGTCATGTTCGCGAGGATCGGCACGTCGACGGCATCCCTGATCGCCGCGAACTCCTCCAGCGACCGCATCGCCTCGGGGAAGACAGCATCGGCACCGGCATCCACCAACGCCTTGGCGCGGTCCTTCGCAGCCTCCAGCCCATCGACAGCGGCGATGTCGGTGCGCGCCATGATGAGGAAGTTCTCGTCACGGCGCGCGTCGGCGGCGGCACGGATGCGCTTGATCGCGGTCTGCTCGTCGACCACTGCCTTGCCGTCGAGGTGACCGCACCGCTTCGGGTTGATCTGGTCTTCGATGTGGGCTCCGGCGAGGCCGGCATCCTCGAGGGTCTGGATCGTGCGAGCGACGTTCATCGGCTCTCCGAATCCGGTGTCGGCATCGATGATCGCGGGCAGTTCGGTCATCCGCGCGATCTGCTGGCCGCGCCCGGCGACCTCCGTGAGCGTCGTCAGCCCGATGTCGGGCAGGCCGAGGTCGGCGGAGAGCACGGCCCCGGAGATGTAGACGCCCTCGAACCCCTTCTGCTCGATGAGCCGGGCACTCAGCGGATTGAAAGCGCCGGGGAACCGCAGCAGCTCGCCCGTCGCGAGGCGCTCCCGGAACAGTCGCCGCTTCTCAGCGGGCGTGATGGTGGAGTACAGCATCAGAACAGCCCCTTGGTGGTCGGATCGGATGCCACGACACCGGGCTTCGCGATTATCGAGAGCTCTGCGACCTCCGCCGCCGTCAGCTCAGGCAGGCGCTGCACCAGCGAGAGGAATCGCTCGATCTCGGCCTCATCCAGCACCGGCCCGGCCAGCAGGCGGAACTTGGCGATGTAGTTCTCGCGGGCGAACGGCCGCGCGCCGAGTGGGTGGGCGTCGGCGACGGCGATCTCGTCGATGATCTTCGTGCCGTCGGCGAGTGCGATCTCGACGCGACCGCCGAACGCCTTCTCGCTGATGTCGTTCGAGTGGTAGCGGCGCGTCCACTCCGCATCCTCGAGAGTGGTGACCTTGTTCCACAGCTCGATCGTGTCGGACCGACCGGCCCGTTCGGGCGTGTACGAGTCGACGTGGTGCCAGCTGCCATCCTGCAGCGCGACGGTGAAGATGTAGGGGATCGAGTGGTCGAGCGTCTCGCGCGACGCGGTCGGGTCGTACTTCTGCGGGTCGCCTGCGCCCGAGCCGATCACGCAGTGCGTGTGGTGGCTCGTGTGGAGTACCACGGACTCGATCTTCGAGGTGTCGACGCCTTCATTGTGCAGCTTTCGCGCCAGGTCGATCCACGCCTGCGCCTGATACTCCGCGGAATGCTCCTTCGTATACGTGTCGAGGATCGCCCGCTTGGCCTCACCTGCGGCAGGCAGCGGCACTTCGTACGAAGCATCCGGCCCGTCCAGCATCCAGGCGATCACGCCGTCCTCGCCTTCGTAGATGGGCGACGGGCTGGTCTGGCCGCGCATGGCCCGGTCGACGGCTTCGACCGCCATCTTCCCGGCGAATGCGGGCGCGTGCGCCTTCCACGTCGAGATCTCGCCCTTCCGGCTCTGCCGAGTGGCGGTCGTGGTGTGCAGAGCCTGACTGACGGCCTGGTAGATCGTCTCGGCGTCGAGGCCGAGAAGCGTGCCGATCCCGGCAGCGGCCGAGGGACCGAGGTGAGCGACGTGGTCGATCTTGTGCTTGTGCAGGCAGATCGCCTTCACCAGGTCGACCTGGATCTCGTAGCCGGTCGCGATGCCGCGCACGAGCGCACGCCCGTCGGCGCCGACGTGCTGCGCGACGGCGAGGATCGGCGGGATGTTGTCGCCGGGGTGCGAGTACTCGGCGGCGAGGAACGTGTCGTGGTAGTCGAGTTCGCGCACGGCGACACCGTTCGCCCATGCGGCCCACTCCGGGCTGGTGCGTCGCTCGAGCGGCGCACCGAACACGTTCGCGCCGTTGCCACCGGTCGAGGCCGGGTGGCTGAACGCCTGGTCACGGGCCGCGATGATCGGGCCCCGGGTGAGGGATGCCGCAGCGACGGACGCATTGTCGATGATGCGGTTGATGACCATGTCGACGACGTCCTGCTCGACCTCGACGGCATCAGTCGCGACCTCTGCGATCTTCCAGGCGAGCTGCTGCTCTCGGGGCAGATCTTCTTCGCTCTTGTAGACACGGACGTGGTGGTTGACGGTCATGACTGTCCTCTGTTCTGAGTGATGTCGGGGTTCTGGATGCTGTCGAGGATGCTTGTGAGCGCATTGCGCAGATGCACGTGCGTGGCGTGGGCCGCGAGGTCGCCGTCGCGCTCGGCGAGCGCTTCTGCGATGAGCCGGTGCTCGGCGACCGATGCGGCGAGCCGCGCAGGATTGTCGCGCGACAATCGGCGCACGCGCACCAGGTGGGTTCGCACGGTGCGCAGGGCCGCAGCGATGTAGTCGTTGTCGACGGCGGCATCGACGGCGGCGTCGAAGCGGGCGATGAGCGCGTAGTAGTCCGCTCGTCCTGTGGCGGCGTCGAGAGATGCTCCAGCATCCGCGAACTCTGCAGCGAGCCCGGCGAACAGCGCCGCATCACCGCGTACGGCGGCGAGGCGCGCCGCCGATTCCTCGAGCGCGCGTCGGATCTCGAAAAGCGAGCGGATGTCGTCGGCATCGATGTCGGTCACGACCGTGACCCGCGGAGACTGCTGTTCGACCAGGCCGTCGGCGCTGAGCTGCTGCAGCGCCTCGCGCAGCGGAGTGCGACTCACGCCGAGCCTCGCCGCCTGCTCGACCTCCGCCAGAACAGTTCCCGGGGCGAGGGCGCCGGACTGGATTTCCTCCAGCAGCGTCGCATAAGCGCGATCGCTGGCTCTGGTTCGCTCGACTGCGGTGCTCACGGCATTAGTGTATACATAAATCACCGCAGCGGGCATTTCCGTCACTCAGCACCCGCGCAACGTATACAGACGCGGTGCCGGCGCTCCCGGCGCTCGATTCAAACGGCGAGCAGCTCAGCCGGCGTCGGTCACGCCTTCGTACAGCCCGATCGCGTTGCCATCGGGATCGGTGATCACCGCCCACCAACTCGTCTCGCTGATCTGCTGCTTCCCCATCGCGAGCGTCGCCCCCGCTTCCACAGCCGCCGCCACGGTGTCGTCGATCGAATCGACCTCCACGTACGAGCGCGGCTGCGAGAAGTCCGCGCTGCGCGGCGCGAGCCCTCCCCCGCTGATCTTGTTCGGCGCCTGCCACATCGGATAGTCCTCGAACCCGGGGACCTCCGCGATCTCCCAGCCGAACAGCCCGGAGTAGAAGGCCTTCGCCCGCTCCATGTCGCCGACCGGAATGTCGATGTGCGTGATGTCTCCGTGTGCCATTTCGGGATCCTCTCTTACACGTCATCCGGGCCCGTGCGAGCACCGGCCCGGCCAGTCTCGTCCGCCAGACCCACGACTTCAAGGGCTTCCACGAAGTGTTCACCGGGCGATGCGAGAACCTGGTCTCCGGATACAGCCGCCGCCGGCTCGCCGAGCTTCACGACCACCACGCCGATGAGCACGAGAGCCGCCCCGACGCCCTGCAGCAGGTTCGGCAGCTGACCCAGCAGCAGCCATCCGAACAGCAGTGCTGCCACGACCTCGGCGAGCGCGATGAAAGACGCCAACCGCGAACCGAGCAGGCGAGTGGAGGCGATGCCGAGCACGTATGCCAGCGCCGTGGCGATGATGCCGATCGCGAGCACTGGCACGAACCACGGCACCGTCCCGAACCGGTAGGTGACATCGTCCGTGTTCCAGGAGACGGGGATGATCCCGATGAGCCCGGCCAGCGTCAGGCCGACCGCACCGACGAAGAGGCCTGCACCGGCGAGCACGAGCGGCGGAAGCCCCGTGTCGCTCTTGGCGGACAGGATGAAGTACGCCGCCGCTCCGACCATCGCGCCGAACGCCCAGAGCACTCCACCGACGTCGACGATGCGGCCCGAGAGCACGTCGAGCATGAGCACGAGTCCGGCGAAGGCGATCAGCGCGCCCAGGATGCTGCGGCCCGTGGGCTTCTCGCCCCGTCGCATCCACAGCCACAGCACGACGGCGATCGGCGCCGTGTACTCGATGAGCAACGCGAGCCCGACATCCATCACAGCGACCGCCTGGAAGTAGAACAGCTGCGTGGCCGTCACTGCGAGCAGCCCGTATGCGGCGATGATCCCTGCGTTCCGGAGCAGTAGCCGCCACCGACCACGCAGGGCGATCACGGTGGGAATGAGCAGCACGAGCGCGGCCACCCAGATCCGAACGGTGACCGCCGCACCAGGGGTCCACCCGGCGTCGATCAACCCACGTGCCCACGCGCCGGACATGCCGAAAGCGAAGGCCGCGCCGATCGCGAGCGGGAGTCCGATCCGCAAGCCGGAGCGCGTACGACTGTCATCTGCCAAAGTGGTCATGATCGATGACACTATCCACGACACATGTAAGGTGTCAATATGCTTTTCACAGATGACACGGTCGAAGCGCTGCGCGCCGCGGTCCACCTCGTCAACACTGCGGAGGAACCGGAGACCCTCGCCACTCCAGAAGACTTCGAAGGCTTCCTCGAGGCGTTCCCCTACACGGGCCGCATCGACCGCGACAGCGACGAGCTGTCGACCCTCCGCGCGCTGCGTCCGCGACTGCGCGGGATGCTGCTCGCGCCACGCGCCGACATGGTCGCCGGCATCAACGACGCACTGCGTGACGTGACATTCGACGCGCACGTCGTGCGTCACGACGAGGCGGACTGGCATCTGCATGCGGTCGCCGATGACCGCCCACTCGCCGAGCGCATCCTTGCCGAGACGGCCATGGCACTCCTCGACGTGGTGCGGGCCGACGAAGGCAGTCGGCTCGCAGTGTGCGCCGACGAGGATTGCGAGGGGATCGTCCTGGACCTCTCCCGCAATCGGTCGCGCCGTTACTGCTCGACCGCCTGCACGAACCGCAACGCTGTGGCCGCCTACCGCGCACGACAGCGGTGATCCCGAAGGCGCCGTCTACTGACGGCGGTACCCGGCGTGGTCAGGGTTGTCCTTGAGCGCCCAGCCGTCGCCGTCCGCGACGACGAGGTTCTTCATACCGCCCGCATCGGCGATCACGGCATAGTCCTGCCCCGCGTCCGCGGCGTAGCAGAACAGCGTGACGAACGGCTCGTCCCCCACGTTCACGCTGCGATGGATCCAGTGACCCGGCACGTTCACGGCCTGGCCCGGTGAGAGCTCGACGGCCGAAGCCTGTCCGTCGAGCGTCTCCAGCAGCATGACACCGCGACCACTCAGGCAGTAGTACAGCTCAGCCCGATCAGCGACCGCGTGCAGGTGCCCTCGCGTCACGGCGAACTCCTCGCCGTAACGACCGGGCAGCAGGGTGCTCGTGCCGACGATCAGCGCGCCAGGGCCCTCCTGGTACCGATGGTCGTCGACCCAGTAGACCAATTCGTCCGCGCCGTGCTCGCCGACGGCATCCTGCCAGGCTCTCTCGTCGCGGTACACACCGTCCATGTCACCCAGATACTTCTCGTAGCGTCGGGACCGCCCTTCGACACCGCCCTGCGGCGAGATCTCAAGCAGGGTGGGTATGTCCACGACCGATGGGGTGCTCACGATGATCTCCTACGACTTGTAACTACAGGACCTGTAATTACAGGTATACTCCAAAACAGCACGTTCAGGAAACCGCAACCAACGAAGCAGGCACGAACTGTGATCATCGCGCACGACCTCGGCACCACAGGCAACAAGGCCTCACTGCATCACAACGACGGGCGCCTGGTCGCGTCGACGACGGCGCGCTACCCCGCACACTTCGCCGCGGGCGGTGTCGCCGAGCAAGACCCGCAGGACTGGTGGGATGCCGTCGCCTCGGCGACCCGCGAACTCCTCGCCCGCACGGGGACCGCGCCGGCCGACGTGCAGGGGCTCGTCGTGAGCGGACAGATGATGGGCGCCGTGCTGCTCGACGGGGAGGGCGTTCCCGTGCGACCCGCGATCATCTGGGCAGACACACGTGCGGGCGCCCAGCAGTACGAGCTCGAGCAATCGCTCGGCGCAGCGCATGCCTACCGGGTGCTCGGCCACCGTCTCAACCCGACCTACTCGATAGAGAAGGTCATGTGGGTGCGCGACAACGAACCCGACGTGTGGTCGCGCGTGCGCCGCTTCTGCATCGCCAAGGACTACATCGTCCTCGGTCTCACCGGGCGCCTGGCGACCGATCGCTCCGACGCCTCCGGCACGAACGCCTACGACCAGCAGACCGGCGAGTGGTCCGATGAGGTGCTCGCAGCGTCCCGCCTCGATCGATCGCTGTTCCCGGAGATCCTCGATTCGACGGCGGTCGCGGGCTCGCTGACGGATGCCGCGGCATCTGCCCTGGGATTGCACACCGGCGTGCGCGTGGTGATGGGCGGCGGCGACGGTCCGATGGCCGCCGTCGGATCAGGCATCGTCGCACCGGAGGACGGCGCGTACGTGTGCCTCGGCACCTCCGCGTGGATCTCCTTCGCCTCGAACGCTCCCCTGCTCGACAAGGGGATGCGCACCTTCACCTTCGACAACGTCGTGCCGAACAGCTACGTGCCCACCGCGACGATGCAGGCCGGCGGCGCCTCGATCCAGTGGATCAGCGAAGCGCTCTCCCCCGACCCTCGGCATCCCGACACGGCCCGACTCACCACTGAGGCCGGCGGTGACCTCGATGCCGAGGACCTCTACTTCCTGCCCTATCTGCTCGGTGAACGCTCGCCCATGTGGGACCCGAACGCCCGTGGCGCCTTCGTCGGCATCGGCCGCCATCACACCCGCCAGCATCTGATGCGCGCGGTGCTGGAGAGCCTCGGCTACAGCCTGCTCAGCAGCATCCACGCCTTCCGCGAGTCTGGTGCGGCGATCGACCGGATCGACGCCGTGGGTGGCGGCGCGCAGAGCGATGCACTGCTGCAGATCCTCGCCGATGTGTGGGGCATGCCGGTACGGCGGCGCACCATAGTCGAAGAGGCGAACAGCCTCGGTGCGGCCGTCACCGGTGCGGTCGGGCTCGGCCTGGCCGAGTTCTCCGCAGCGCGCGACCTGAGCGAGGTGACGGCGGAGTTCACCCCGGATGCCGATCGCCACAGCGTGCACGCGGCGCGGCACGCGCGCTTCACCGGCGCCTACGACGCCCTGGCCCCCTGGTTCGCGGCAGGGCCTGCACAGTCCGGGGGCCGTTCGGACACAGGTCGGACCCTTTCGCCGAATACGTCCGACAACCGTGCAAACGGCCCCCAGAGTGTCGCCGCGACGGATGGCGCTGACCCGAGCGATGCCGGCTGATGGGCATCATCCTCGCCACCAGCCGCTCCTTCTCGGACGGCGACCTCGATCTCATCGCACGCGCGGCGGAGGCAGGGCACCGGATCGTCCGCGGCCCTGCGCACCACGACCTGCTGGAGCTTGCCCCTCTGCTCGCGAGGGCGGATGCCTGGATCGCAGGCACCGGCCCGGTCAACGTCGCCCACCTCGCCGCCGCTCCGAACCTCAAGGTGCTCGCCCGATACGGCGTCGGCACCGAGGCTGTGGACCTCGAAGCTGCCGAGGCCCGCGGCATCCAGGTCACGAACACGCCTGGGGCCAATGCCGATGCTGTCGCCGACCATGCCATCGGCCTCATGCTCGCCGCACTCCGCTTCATCCCCGACGGCGACCGCCGCGTGCGCCAGGGCGACTGGGGTGTGCGCCGCGGACGCGAACTCGGAGCGGCGACGGTCGGGATCGTGGGCTTCGGCCGGATCGGACAGGGCGTCGCGAAGCGCCTTGGCGGTTTCGGCCCGCGCGTCATCGCCGCCGACCCGTTCCTCGCCGAGCACCGCATCCGCGATCTCGGTGCCGCGCCGGTCGAGCTCGACGAGCTGTTCGCATCCGCCGACGTCATCACCCTGCATGCACCGGGCGGGCAGCGGATCGTCGATGCGGCTCGGCTCGACAGCATCGGGCCCGGCACGATCATCGTCAACACCGCCCGCCCCGATCTCGTGGACGAAGCCGCCGTCGCGAAGGCGCTCGCGGACGGACGCCTCTCGGGCTACGCGGCCGACACACTCGACGGCGACACCGCGGCATCCGCCAGCCCGCTGCTCGCCGACGATCTCGCCGACCGCGTGATCGTGACTCCGCACCTGGGCGCGCAGACCACCCAGGCTGTCGACAACATGGGTTCGATGTCGCTCGACGACGTACTCGCGATCCTCGCCGGGCGGTATCCGGTCCACCCCGTCACACGCTGAAAGGCCTCGCATGACCGCACCTTCCTCCGACTACATGGGCTTCGTCGGCGTCACCACCGGCTCGTCGTCGATCATGCAGGTCTTCCCGCGCTGGGCGGACATCCTCGGCCTGCCGACGCGCACTCTCGTCGGACACGATCTGCCGATGGATGCCACGCCCGAGCAGTACCTCGCCCTCGTCGAGCAGATCCGCGACGACCCGCATCACCGCGGCGCCCTGGTCACGACGCACAAGATGAACCTGTACGCCGCGGCATCCCGCCTCTTCGACGAGCTCGACCCGTTCGCGGTCTCGTGCTCGGAGATCTCCAGCATCGCCAAGCGCGACTCGCGACTGTCGGGCAGGGCGAAGGATCCGATCACGGTCGACCTGGCGCTGAGCGACTTCCTGCCCGCCGACCACTTCACCTCGACGGGCGCCGAAGTCGTCATCCTCGGCGCCGGCGGCTCCGGCACCGCGCTGAGCTGGGCCCTTTCCGAGCGGGCGGATGCTCCGTCGCGCGTGGTCGTGACGGCGCGCGACGACGAGAAGCTCGAACACCTGCGCGAGGTGCATCTCCAGCACGGAACCCGCGACGGGCTCATCTCCTACGTGCGCACGGATGCTCCGGAAGACGCCGCCGCGATCGTCACGGCTGCGCCATCAGGATCGCTGATCGTCAACGCCACGGGACTCGGCAAGGACAGGCCGGGCTCTCCCCTGCCGGATGACGTCGTCTTCCCCGAAGGCGCATATGTCTGGGAGTTCAACTACCGGGGCTCGCTGGAGTTCCTGCACCAGGCGCGCGCGCAGGAGAGCTCGCGGGGCCCGCAGGTGATCGATGGGTGGCGATACTTCATCCACGGATGGTCTCAGGTCATCGCCGACGTGTTCGAACTCGAGCTGACATCCGAGGTCGTCGAACAGCTCGCCGAGGCCGCCGAATTCGCGCGACGATGAGTGCTGCAGCGTTGACTCAACGCGCCGTCCGCACCGTCCTCGGCGACATCGACCCGGCGCAGCTCGGGGCGACGAACTACCACGAGCACCTTTTCCAGGTGACTCCGCTGCTGTCGGGCGATGAGCTCGACGACGAAGCCGCGTCCGGCGCGGAGGCCGCTCTGCTGCAGGGCAGCGGGTTCGCCGCCATGGTGGATGCCACGCCCTTCGGTCTCGGTCGCGACCCCGAGGCCCTTGCGCGCATCAGCGCTTCTGCCGGACTGCACGTCATCGCCACGACCGGGCGGCACCGCGAGGCGCACTACGGCGACGAGCATCCGACGCAGGTCTGGACCGCCGAGCAGCTCGCAGAACTCTTCATCGCCGACGTCACCATTGGAATGGCCGCAGACGACGCCGAGATCTTCGAGAGCCCTGATGTGCGGACCGCGCGCACTGCGACCGGATCCCCCGTGCGCGCCGGGCTGCTCAAGGGCGGCATCGACTACTGGCGGATCAGCCCGTTCGAACGGACGACGCTCGAGGCACTGGCCGCGGCGCACCGCGCCACCCACGCACCGCTCATGGTGCACCTGGAGTTCTGCACGGCGGCGCACGAAGTACTCGACCTGCTCGTGGCCGACGGCGTGGCATCCGATCGCGTCGTACTCGCGCACGCCGACCGGGATCCGGATGCCGGTCTGCACGCCTCCCTCGCTGAACGCGGCGCGTATCTCGGCTATGACGGATTCGCCCGCCCCCGCACGCGCAGCGACGCCGAGCTGCTGGCGCTGACCGCCGCAGTCGTCGAACAGGGCAGCGGCGATCGCATCCTGCTCGGCGGAGACGTCGCCCGCCGCACCCGCTACGTCTCCTACGGTGGCATGCCTGGCCTCGCCTACCTCGGCGAGCGGTACATCCCGCGGCTGCGGTCGCTCGTCGGCGACGAGGTCGTGGACCGGATGCTGGTCGCCAATCCGGCCCGGTTGCTCACCCTGGCATGACTCCGAGGGCGCTGCGCCGCACACTTGCAGGGTGAATGCACGGATGCAGGGCGAAACGCCGTGGTCTGCCCCTGCATACGTACGATCACCCTGCATCCGTGCACCGGATGCGTCTGCCGGAACATGGAAACGGCCCCTCGCCCGAAGACGAGGGGCCGAAGCCGACCGATCAGATCACTCGTAGAGGACCGCGGCGATGTCCGGGTCTTCCATGTTCGTGGCGTCGTACCAGTACGAGCCGGTGTCGTAGAACTCCTCGACGGCGTCGCCGTTGGCTGCGTCGTACGCGGCCTGGACGACCTGCTCGCCGATGCCGATCGGGTCCTGTGTGATGGCGCCGGCCATGGTGCCGTTCTTGATGGCTTCGAGCTGTGCCGAACCGGAATCGAATCCGACGATGGTGAGCTTGCCCTTCTCGAGGCCGAGCTCGCCGACGGCGTTCACGACGCCGATGGCCGAGCCCTCGTTCGTGCCGTAGATGCCCTTAAGGTCGGGGTACGCCGCGATCATGGCCTTGGCGATGTCAGCCGACTTCAGGTGGTCGCCGTCGCCGTACTGGATGTCGACGATCTCGATGTTCGGGTAGTCCGCCTCGATCTTCTCGACGAAACCGTCGCGGCGCTCTACACCGGTCGAGTTGATCTGCGAGTGGCCGACGATGGCGACTTCGCCCTCGCCGCCGATCAGCTCCGCCATGTGCTCTGCGGCCAGGGCTCCGGCGACCTTGCCGTCGGTCGCGGAGAGGCTCAGGCCCACGTCGCCGTTGCACGGGGCGTCGAAGTAGACGACAGGGATGTCCTTCGACTTCGCCTGCTCGAGCGGGGCGACGCACGCCTCGGGGTCGAGCGCGGCGTAGGCGATGGCATCCGGGTTCTTGTCGATCGCCGTGGTCAGCATCTCGAGCTGCTGGGCGATCTCGGTCTCGGCGGCGGGACCTTCGAAGGTGATCTTGACGCCGAGCTCTTCTGCCTTCTGCTCCGCACCCTTCTTCACTGCCTGCCAGAACTGATGCTGGAAACCCTTCGAGACGAGAGCGATGTACATCTCGCCGTCGTTACTGCCGCCGCCGTCGGTGCCGCCCTCTTCGATGATGTCGCCGCCGCCTGCGCAGCCCGCCATCACGAGTGCGGATGCGGCCATGAGTGCCGCGAATGCGGTCTTCTTGCCAAATCGCATGGAAACTCCATTGTTCGGTGATCACTGATTTGTTCTGTGGATGCCGGCCTGTCGGTCGGCGCTGTGGTGGATCGGGAAGGAAGGATCAGGTTCGCTGGCGGTTGCGCAGCGAGTCGAGGAAGACCGCCAGCAGCACGACGACGCCGACGACGATGTTGCGCCACTCGGTCTGGATCGACAGGATGCTGAGACCGTTGACGAGCACGCTCATGATGAGAGCACCGATCACCGTGCCGATGATCGAGCCGCGACCGCCGAGCAGCGAGGTGCCGCCGATGATCACGGCGGCGATCGCCTGCAGTTCGTATCCGGTGCCGATCTGAGGCTGCGCCGAGTCGAGACGTGACGCGATGACCACTCCGGCGATCCCGGTGAAAGCCCCGGCGAACATGTAGACGAAGATCGTCCAGCGACGGGTGTTCACACCCGACAGCCGGGTGGCCTCCTCGTTCGAGCCGATCGCGAACGTGTACCGGCCGAGCAGCGTCTTCGACAGCACCAGGAACGCGATGATCGCGAGCACGGCGGTGATCAGAACGGCGTTCGGGATTCCGGGGATGATCGCCCCGAGCGCGATCCGTTTGAAGTCAGGTGCGGACGTCGAGAAGTAGATCGGGGCGACACCGGAGATAACCAGGGCGAGACCGCCGGCGATCATCATCATCGCGAGCGTGGCGATGAACGGGGGCAACCGCAGGAACGTCACGTTGACGCCATTGACCAACCCCATCAGCACACCGGTGGCGATGCCGCCGATCACACCGACCCAGACCGGCAGACCCATGTTCGTGATGAACACACCCGTCATCACAGAGCACAGCGCCATACCGGTTCCCAGTGACAGGTCGATGCCGCCCGTGATGATGACGAACGTCGTGCCGAGGGCGAGGATGCCGATGACCGCCGTCGACAGCAGCACGGAGGCGATGTTGCTGAACGTGAAGAAGTTCGGACTCGCGAGCGAGAAGAAGATCAGCAGCACGACCAGGGTGCCGAAGGCCAGGGACTGCTGCACCTGCCGCTTGAGGAACGCACGCGTGTCGCGCTTGTCCGTGTTCTCGTTCACTGCCTGCTGGATGACGGTCGTCGTCGATCCGGACTGTTCTGGGGTGCTCATCAGTCTTCCTCCCCATGGGCTGCGAGTTGCATGATCTTCTCCTGGCTGGCTTCTTCGTTGCGGAGCGTTCCGGTGATCCGGCCGTTCGCGAACACGGCGATGCGATTCGCGACGCGGAGGATCTCCGGGAGCTCCGATGAGATGACGATGATCGACTTCCCGGCATCCGCCAGCTGCTGCATGAGCCGGTAGATCTCTTCCTTCGCGCCGACGTCGATGCCGCGGGTCGGCTCGTCGAAGATGAGGATCTCACAGTCGCGCATGAGCCATTTGGCGATGACGACCTTCTGCTGATTCCCACCCGAGAGCAGCTTGACGACCTGATTGACCGACGGGGTCTTCACCCGCAACTGCTGCACGTACTCCTTCGTGCGCTGCTTCGCCTTGCTGTCGCCCATCCATCCGATGCCATTGGCGTACGAGTCGAGCGAGGCCAGGACGGTGTTGAAAGTGACGCTCTGCTCGAGCATGAGACCGAGGCGCTTGCGGTCTTCCGAGAGGTAGCCGACGCCGAGGCACACGGCGTCGGCGGGCTGGTTGATCCTGGCGGCGCGGCCATCGACCTGGATGGCTCCACCGTCCCGCGGGTCGGCACCGATGATGGCGCGGGCTGTCTCGGTGCGCCCCGCGCCCATGAGCCCCGCGAACCCGAGGATCTCACCCTTGTGGAGCTGGAAGGTGACGTCCTTCAGCAGCGACTTCGTCGTGAGGCCCTGCACGTCGAGCACGACGGGATCACTGAGATGCTCACGTGCCTTCGGACGGGTTCCCTCGTCGATCACGCGTCCGACCATCATCTCGATGATCTTCGGGACGCTGATCTCACTCTTCTCCAGTGATCCGATGTATCGCCCGTCTCGCAGCACTGAGACACGGTCGGCGAGACGACGCAGTTCATCCATGCGGTGGGAGATGTAGACGATCCCGGTGCCGCTGGCTCTCAGTTGTTCGATGAGGACGAACAGCGTCTCCACCTCGCTGTCGGTGAGGGCGGAGGTCGGCTCATCCATGATGAGCACCTTCGCGTTGAACGAGAGCGCCTTGGCGATCTCGACCATCTGCTGCTCGGCGACGGTCAGCTCACCGACCAGCTGGCGCGGATTGAGGTCGATGCCCAATCGGCTCAGCAGCTCGGCGGTCTGCTTGTTGAGCCTGCGCTCCGACAGCAGGAGCGCAGACGTGGGCTCGCGGCCGATGTAGATGTTCTGCGCAACGGTGAGGTCGGGCATCAGGTTGAGTTCCTGATGGATGATCGTGATGCCGAGATGCTGCGCCTGCAGAGGGCTGGTGAGTTCGACTTCCTGACCTTCGAAGGTGATCGTGCCCTCGTCACGCGCGTAGATCCCAGACAGGATCTTCATGAGCGTCGATTTGCCCGCACCGTTCTCACCCACGAGAACGAGCACCTCGCCGGCGTGCACTTCGAGGTGCACATCCTGAAGGGCCTGAACCCCGGGGAAGCCTTTGCTGATTCCTTCGACCCTGAGGATGGGATCACTCATGTACTCACCTGCTTCCTTGAAGGTCGTGTACCGATTCCGTTCGAATGGAAACCATTCAAACATCGGGTCAATTCTGTACCAGCGTGATCTCTGATGCAAGTTGTATCTAAATGTACCTACTGGAGTCCTGCCATGCTAGACCTGTAATAACAACTTTGTCACGGATGCGCACGAACGCGCAGAGAGAAGGACGCACATGCTCATCGGCGCGCACGGCTTGGTCTTCACGGGAACCTTCGACGAGTCGGGCCTGCGGCGGGCGATCGAGGGCACGAAGAACGCCGGCTTCGACCTGATCGAGATCCCTCTGATGGACGCTTCGTCGTTCGACTCCGAGCTGGCCGGGCGGATGCTGCGCGACAACGACCTCGCCGTGACGGCGTCTCTCGGCCTGACGCCGGCGACCGACCTCACGAGCGAGGACCCAGCGGTCGTCGCCTCCGGAGTCGTGATGCTGGAGCGCTGCCTGGATCACGTCGCGGCGATGGGCGGCGACGTGCTGTGCGGCGTCATCTACTCGGCGATGGGCAAGTACATGGCGCCGGCGACGGAGAAGGGGCTCACGAACAGCCAGGCCGCGATCTCCGAGTTGGCGGCGAAGGCGGCGGCGCGCGGCATCCGCCTCTCCCTCGAGGTCGTCAACCGCTACGAATCGAACGCATTCAACACCGGCCGCGGCGCGCTCGGGTTCCTCGACGGCGTGACCGGGGATGTCAGCGTGCACCTGGACACTTACCACATGAACATCGAGGAATCGGACTTCTTCCAGCCGGTGCACGACGTCGCCGCGGCCGGCAAGCTCGGCTACGTGCACATCGGCGACAGCCACCGCGGTTACCTCGGCACAGGCACGGTCGATTTCGCGACGTTCTTCCGCGCACTGCACGACGTCGAATACGACGGCCCGGTCGTGTTCGAGTCGTTCTCGTCAGCCGTGGTCAGCGCCGAGCTGAGCAACACCCTCGGGATCTGGCGCAATCTCTGGCAGGACTCCGATGATCTCGCCGCTCACGCCAACCGCTTCATCCGTGATGGGCTGCACGCCGTCGGCACGATCGACCTGCATTGAATCCCTATGCGGAGGCGTGACCGACCACGCCCTTGCGCAACAGCGCGTTGCCGTACTTGCGCGTCTCACCGGTGCGCACCATGAGGTAGGCCGGCGCCGCGACTTCGTAATACGCGAAGCGCTCCACGAACCGCGTGGTCTCCACTGTGGTGCCCGCCGCGTCCATGAGTTCGCGCTGCACATCGAGCACCTCGCCGTCTGCGGATTCCATGAGATCCAGACCTGGCGCATCATCCAGCGGGATCACGGTGCGGATCGCGGCGAGCACCTCGGGCGTCGTCGTACCCGGCAGGTCGATCACGCGCTCCCCCAGCCCCCACGCCGGGAAGTGCGCGTCAGCGATCACGACGGCGTCCGAATGCCCCATCCGATCGAGGTGCAGCAGCAGCTCGCCGGAGAGCAGCGGGTTGATTCCTTCGAGCATTCTTCGTCCTCGCGTTCGGTCTCGGGTATCAGGCGGGGATGAGGCCGTCGGCGACGAGCTCGGCCCAGAACTCGTCGGGGATCGCGAGAGAGGCGAGCTCGGCGTTCTGTCGCACCTGCTCGGGGCGTGAACTGCCCAGTACGACCGATCGCGTCGCGGCCTCGCGAAGCGGGAACTGGATGGCGGCCGCCGGAAGCGGCACATCATGCGCGCGGCATACAGCGACGATGCGCTGCAGCCTGGCCCAGATCTCATCCGGCACACCGCCGTATTCATAGCGGCTGTCGCGCGTCGGCTCGGCCTTCGCGAGCAGGCCGGAGTTGAACACGGATGCCGCGACCACACCGGTGCCGCGCTCATGGCACGCCGGAAGCACGTCGACTGCGGCCGGCTGCTCGAGCAGTGTGTAGCGGCCGGCGATCATGATGATGTCGAGGTCGGCCTCACGCACCGAGCGCGCGAGAGCATCGGATGCCATCGATCCGATGCCGATCGACTGCACGCCGCCCTCGGCGCGCACCGCTTCGAGGGCCGGGAAGGCTTCAGCGAGCGCGAGATCGAGGTCGTTGCGCTCCGGATCGTGCAGGAACACGAGATCGATCCGGTCGAGACCCATCCGCTCGCGTGATTCTTCGAGGGACGTGCGGATGCCGGTATCCGAGAAGTCCCACACCCGCTGCAGGTCATCCGGCACGAAGAAGTCGTGGGCCGTGTCGAGACCGTCGTCGAAGTCGGGGTTGGGCCGCAGCAGCCGTCCGGCCTTGGTCGAGACCACGAACTCGTCACGGGGCTTGGTCTGCAGGAACGCGCCGAGGCGCTTCTCCGACAGACCGAGACCGTAGTGCGGCGCGGTGTCGTAGTAGCGGACGCCGCTCTCCCACGCCGCCTCCAGCACGGCCCATGCCTCGTCATCCGAGAGTTCGCGGAAGAGGTTTCCGACGTTCGCTGCTCCGTATCCGAGCGCCGGCAGCTGCAGCTCAACCGATGACATGCTCGCCCTTCCAGGTGTACTTCTCGATGGTCTCCGCCTTCATCTCCATGCTGGCACCGGGAGCGGTCGGCGCCATGTACGAGCCGCCCTTGATGTCGGTCGGCACGACGAAATGTTCGTGCAGGTGATCGACGAACTCGATGAGTCGGCCCTCGCGGGTGCCGGTCACTGCGACGAAGTCGAACATCGACAAGTGCTGCACCGCCTCGCACAGTCCCACGCCGCCGGCGTGCGGGCACACCGGAACGCCGAACTTGGCGGCGAGCAGCAGGTTCGCGATGTTCTCGTTCACTCCGGCGACGCGCACGGCGTCGATCTGCATGACCTCGATGGCGTTCGCCTGCAGCAGCTGTTTGAAGATCATCCGGTTCTGCGCATGCTCGCCCGTCGCGACGCGGATCGGTGCGATCCCGCGGGCGATCTCGGCGTGGCCGAGGATGTCGTCGGGGCTCGTGGGCTCTTCGACCCAGGCCGGGTTGAACTCGGCAAGCGCGTTCACCCACTCGATCGCCTCGGACACCTCCCAACGCTGGTTGGCGTCGATCGCGATCGGGAAGTCGGGACCGACCACCTCTCTCGCCTTGCGGAACCGGCGGATGTCATCGTCGAGGTCGGCACCGACCTTGAGCTTGATCTGCGTGAAGCCGTCGGCGAGAGCCTCACGGGCGAGGCGCTCGAGCTTCTCGTCGGAGTAGCCGAGCCATCCGGGGCTCGTGGTGTATCCCGGGTAGCCCGAGGCGAGCAGTTCGGCCTCGCGCTCTTCTCTTCCGGCGACCCCGGCTCGGAAGATCTCCAGCGCATCCTCTGGAGTGAGCGCGTTGGTGAGGTAGCGGAAGTCGACGAGCGAGACGAGCTCCTCTGGCGTCATCCTGGCGAGCAGCTGCCACAGCGGCAGGCCCGCACGCTTGGCCTTGATGTCCCAGAGGGCGTTGATCACGGCGCCGATGGCCATGTGCATCACGCCCTTCTCAGGGCCCAGCCAGCGCAGCTGGGAGTCGCCGATGATGTCGCGGAAGGTGCTGCCCATGTCCTCCAGCAGGGCCTCGAGCTCACGCCCGACAAGATGCCCGGCGAGCGCATCGATCGCCGCGACCTGCACGTCGTTTCCTCGGCCGATCGTGAACACGAAGGCGTGCCCTTCGATGCCGTCCTCGGCATCCGTGCGGATCACCGCGTACGCCGCCGAGTAATCAGGATCGGGGTTCATCGCATCCGAGCCGTCGAGGCTCAGCGATGTGGGAAAGCGGATATCGGTGGTGTCGAGTGCCACGATGCGGCTCACGGGATTCCTCTCCTCGCGCAGCACGAGTATTCTGCACGGATCTCTTGGAGTGTAAACATCGGATGTCTATACTGTCAATCAGACGTGCCGTCAGTCGGCGGCTCCCCGATGAGGTAGGAGAACCATGAAGTTCGCGCGGCTTGGCGCCCCTGGATCCGAGATTCCCGTCCTGGTCGACGGTGATCGACACTTCGACCTCCGGTCGGTGACATCCGATGTCAACGGAGACTTTCTCTCCGGCGACTTCCGAGCGCGCGTGGCTGCCGCACGCGCCGCCGGCGAGCTCCCCGAACTCGAAGGCGCCGCCGACCTCCGCATCGGTGCACCGATCGCGCGACCCAGCGCCGTCATCTGCATCGGCATGAATTACGCCGCGCATGCAGCGGAGTCGGGTTCCGAGCCTCCGAAGATCCCCATCATCTTCCTGAAGACCCCGAACACCGTGGTCGGGCCGAACGACGACGTGACGATCCCCCGCGGCAGCGAGAAGACCGACTGGGAGGTCGAACTCGGCATCGTGATCGGCGCACGAGCGGCCTATCTCGATTCGCCCGAGGAAGCCGAGGCTCACATCGCCGGATATGTCGTCGCGAACGACGTCTCCGAGCGCGCCTTCCAGATCGAAGTCTCCGGTGGACAGTGGTCCAAGGGCAAGATCGCGCCCGGGTTCAACCCGACCGGCCCCTGGCTGGTGACCCCGGATGAGGTCGACGTGGACGACCTCATCCTGAAGAGCTTCGTGAACGGCGAACCGCGCCAGGACTCGAACACCTCCGACATGATCTTCGACGTGCGCACCATCGTGCACCACCTCTCGCAGTACGTGACGCTCGAGCCGGGCGATCTCATCCTCACCGGCACCCCTCAGGGCGTCGCACTGTCCGGCAAGTACCCGTATCTGAAGGCCGGCGACGTCGTCGAGATCTCCATCGACGGCCTCGGCAGTCAGCGGCAGAACTTCGTGGCATGGGAGGCATCCCGATGAGCACGCCACTGGAGGGACTCGTCGCGATCGTGACCGGCGGAGCTTCCGGCATCGGCGCGGCGATAGCCGCTCGGCTGCATGCAGACGGCGCCCAGGTCGCAGTGCTCGATCGGGACATGTCCGGTGCAGACGAGCGTTTCGCCGCGTTCACCGCAGACATCTCGGACCGGGCGAGTGTGGATGCCGCGATCGCCGCCGTCGCGGAGCAATTCGGCCGCATCGACATCGTCGTGAACAACGCGGGCATCGGCGCTGTCGGCGACATCAGCGCGAACGACGACGACGAGTGGGCGCGTGTGCTCTCGGTGAACGTCACCGGCATCGCGCGCGTGACCTCGGCAGCACTCCCGTGGCTGCGGCAGTCGCCCGCCGCGGCGGTGTGCAACACGGCATCCATCGCCTCCTCGACCGGCCTGCCGCAGCGTGCCCTCTACACGGCGTCGAAGGGTGCCGTGTCCGCGCTCACCCGCGCCATGGCGGCCGACCATCTCCGTGAAGGCATCCGCGTCAACGCCGTGAATCCCGGCACCGCCGACACCCCATGGGTCGGCCGCCTGCTCGGCCAGGCCGCAGATCCTGGCGCCGAGCGCGCGGCGCTCGAGGCGCGTCAGCCGCACGGGCGCCTGGTCTCGCCCGACGAGGTCGCCGCAGCGGTGGCGTATCTGGTCGGCCCGTCCGCGGCTTCCACGACCGGCACGTTCATCGAGGTGGACGGCGGCATGGCGCAGCTGCGCCTGCGCACGGAGTAGCGCTGCAGCGGTCGCCCCTCGTGCCGACGCCCCCTCTCGCCGCCGACGCCCCCTCTCGCCGCCGACGCCCCCTGTGTCGACGCACGCTGGAGGGGGCTTCGACGTCCAGAGGTCGCCTCGACGAAAGCGCCCGGATCAGACCCGGTAGAAGCCCTCGGCGTTGCGCCACATGATCGCGTCGACATCCAGACCGCGTGCGGTCGCCCAGGATGCCACGGCATCCGTCCATACGCCGATCGCACCGGCATCCAGCGAGACGCCATCCCCACCGTTCCAGCCGGATGCCGTGACCGCCGACACCGGCCAGTCGCTGCCGACCATCAGCCGATCCGGTCCGAACGCGTTCAGCGCGACGTCGAAGAACGGCTCCAACTGCTCGGCGCTCCACGAGCCACCGGCCTCTGCAGGCAGGCCCGAGAGCTTGCAGAACACCTGCGGGTGCGCGGCGATCTCCGCGATCGCATCCGTCCAGTCCGACGTGGGCGGCAATGGCGCCTCGGCCGTTCCTACCGCGGGCTTGCCGAGATGATCGAGCACGATTCGAAGCTCCGGCAGAGCCGCAGCGAGTGCCCCGACATCGCGTAGTTGCGCCGTTCCCCGCACGCACGCGTCGAAAGCCAGGTCCCGTTCGACCAGCGCCTCCGCGCCTGCGCGGAATGCCGACCTCCCGGCGAACCCCTCAGGCTCGCCCTGCAGCAGGTGCCGGACTCCCACGACCAGCGTCCGCTCCCCCTCGGTGTCAAGGGAGCCGGTCGCGGCATCCAGATACGCGACGGTCGCGTCGCCACGATCCAGTCGCGCCCCGGCGACGATCCCGCGCACCCCCAGCTGCTCGGCGAGCGAGGCCACCCAGTCGATCTCGTCGAGATACTGCTCCTCGACGCAATCGGCCTGCACGAAGACGAAACCGCGCTCGCCGTCGCCAGCACCGACGGCGTCCACGATCTCATCCGCGGCGAACCGCGCCAGCAGCGGACCGGCCAGCCACGGGTAGTCCAGAAGCGATGGATCCCACAGGTGCAGATGTGAATCGAGAACGCGCATGGCACCATCCTGCCCCAGACATCCGATCAATCGCTAGGATGACGATCATGGCTGTCACCGACGAGGCGATCGAGAAGATCAAGGCGATGATCGTGTCCGGCGAGCTGTCGCCGGGAGACCGACTTCCACCGGAGAAGGAGCTCTCCGAACGCCTCGGGCTCTCACGCAACTCCATGCGCGAGGCGGTGAAGGCGCTCGAGGTCATCCGCGTGCTAGACGTGCGCCGCGGCGACGGCACCTATGTCACCAGCCTCGAACCGCACCTGCTGCTCGAGGCGATCTCGTTCGTGGCCGATATGCACGACGACGATTCGCTGCTCGAGATCTTCGCGGTCAGGCGCATGCTGGAATCCCAGGCCACCGGGATCGCCGCCACACTCGGCACCGCGGAGGCGATCGAAGCACTGCACGCGGAGTTGGACGGGATCGACTCCGACGTCTCCGTGGATGCCCTCGTCGAGCACGACATCCGATTCCACCGCGATATCGTCCGCATGGCGGGCAACACCTATCTCGCCAGTCTCATCGAGAGCCTCAGCGGCCAGACCGTGCGCGCGCGCATCTGGCGGGGGCTCACTGAGCAGGGCGCTGTGGAGCGGACACTGTCGGAGCACCGCGGCATCGCCGAGGCGATCGCGCAGCACGATCCGAACCTCGCGACGTCGCTGGCCACCGCGCACATCGCTGGCATCGAGCGCTGGTTGCGCCAGGCGGCGGCCGTCACCGAGGCGTAGTGCCCGAGCGTCCGAATCAGGCCCCGATGCGGCCCATCGCGGCGTCGAACTCCACCGCCGAGCTGTCACTCACCGGGTGCAGCAGCATCTGATCCAGCACGTCCGGCGCGGCCGTGAAGTACGGCACGCCGGCCAGCCGCAGCGACACGATGTCGTCCGCCGACCGCAGACTCGCGGCGAGCACGTTCGTCGCGCTTCCGGCGCACACGGCCTGCATCTCGGAGATCAGAGCGTCGCCGTCGACTCCGGCATCCCTCAGCCGGCCGAGGTACGGCGCGATGTACGTCGCACCGATGCTCGCCGCGGCGAGCGCCTGAGCGACCGAGTACACGGCCGTGATGAGCACGGTCGCGCCATCGGACACGAGAGCGGATGCCACGGCGAATCCCTCGGCGGTCGCCGGCACTTTCACGACCACTCGATCGCCGACCGCGCGAAGCGTCTCGGCGTTGCGCAGCAGCTCCTCACGAGTGGCGCCCCAGGTCTGGAAGAAGATCTCCCTCGCGCCCTCCGACTCCCACCGTTCGTACAACGAGGGGATCTCGGCCGCCGCACGACCGCCGCGCTCGAGGATCGTGGGGTTGGTGGTCACGCCATGCACCACCCGCGCCGCCAGCAGCCGCGAGACCCGCCCGGTGTCTGCGCTGTCGACGTACAGGCGCGGGGCGATGGCGTTGGCAGACATGGGATCGACTCCTTGGGGCGAACCTGTCGTTACAGGTTCGGATTCGGCTAATGTAATGACAGGACTCGGCCCGTGTCAAAGCGCCGTCGACGACGCGTGCCGAATACGCGCTCGAAGACGACGAGTGTCGAAGAAGATCAGGAGCCCCATGACCCTCTCACCCCCCGAAGGACGCACCGGCGTCGTCATCGTCGGCAGCGTCACGGCGGACGTGACCACGTTCTCCCGGCGCCTTCCCGCGCGCGGCGAGACGATACTCGGAGATCAGTTCACCCTGATGCTCGGAGGCAAGGGTGCCAATCAGGCGGTGGCGGCGGGCCGCGCCGGCGCCAGGACGAGTTTCGTCGGATGCGTCGGCGACGACCTCTTCCACGACCTCGTCGTGAACGGGCTGACGGATGCCGGCGTCGATCTCACGCATCTGCGCACGGTGAAGGGCCCGACCGGCGTCGCGCATATCCGCGTCGACGCCTCCGCGCAGAACGACATCGTGATGGTGCCGCTCGCCAACGCCGAGTTGAACACCGGGCAGATCGACGCGGCGCTTGACGCGCTCGCTGCGACGTCATCCGTGCTGCTCACCCAGCTCGAGACGCCGTCGGCACTCACCGCGCACATCACCGCCAGGGGCCGCGAACTGGGCTTCACGGTGATCCTCGATCCCGCGCCCGCTGCACCGCTGCCCGCCGAGGTGTGGGGCAACATCGACATCGTCACCCCGAATGAGACGGAGGCATCCGTGCTCAGCGGCATCGAGGTCACGGATGCCGAGACCGCCGAACAAGCCGGACGCTGGTTCCTCGATCACGGCGTCGGCGCCGCAGTCATCACCCTCGCCGCACAGGGCTCGTGCGTGGTCACAGCCGACGGCGCGACACTCGTGCCGCCGCTTCCGGTGGAGGCCATCGACACGACCGCGGCCGGCGACGCCTACGCCGGGTACCTCGGCGCCGCGCTGGCGAACGGGGCGTCCCTGCCCGATGCCGTCCGACTGGCCACGGCGGCCGGTGCCCTCACCGTCACAAAGCAGGGCGCCTCCCCCAGTCTGCCGCTCCGCGCCGATGTCGATGCCTTCCTGGCATCAAGAGTCTGACCGCCAGAAATCCAGGAGAACCGCATGCGAAAGACCGCGACAACGATCAATCCTGCACTCTCGCGCGTGATCAGCGAGACGGGGCACACCGACCTCATCGTCGTGACGGATGCCGGGCTCCCGATCCCGCCCGGATCAGAGCGCATCGACCTCGCCTATCGCGCCGGCGCGCCGGCGTTCTTCGATGTGCTCGACACCGTGCTCGCCGAGCTGGTCGTCGAGGGTGCGACGGTGTCCGCGGAGATCGCCGACCAGAGCCCCGAGGTGCTGACCGGCCTCCGTGAACGACTGCCCGGCATCGAGATCGAACTGGTGCCGCACGTCGAGTTCAAGAAGCGCACGCATGACGCGCGGGCCTTCGTGCGCTCCGGCGAGTTCACCCCGTACGCCAACGTCATCCTGCACGCGGGGGTGGCGTACTAGATGGCCGCCGCCGCTCCGGCCCGACCGGCCCCGACCGACGCGATCGACCGCCACTCGGCGGCTCCCATGTACGACCAGCTGCGTCAGCTGATCGTCGACGGCATCACCAGGGACGGACTGCAACCAGGCGATCCGCTTCCCGGTGAGCACCGGTTGTGCGAGCGGTACGGCATCTCACGCACGGTCGTGCGTCAGGCGCTCGCCCAACTCGAGCATGAAGGACTCGTCGAACGCGTCAAGGGCAAGGGCACCTTCGTGTCCAGGCCGCGCACGAGCGAAGCACTGGTCCACACACTGATCGGCCTGTTCGACGACGTCGAGCGACGCGGCGGTCACGTGCACAGCGACATCCTTCGTCACGAGCGCGAGGAGGCCGATTCCGATGTCGCCGCGGCTCTCGAGGTGCCGGTGGGCTCTCCCGTCATCGCACTGGAGCGACTCCGCCACGTGGACGGCGAGCCGTGGTCGCTGTCCACGACCTGGATGCCGGATGCCGTCGGTGCCCTCACCCTCGACGTCGATCTTTCCGAGGCCTCGCTGTATCGTGTGCTCGCCGAGCACGGCATCCGCGCGACCGACGGCGTGCGCTCTGCCGAGGCGACTGTCGCGACGCACGACCAGGCCCAGCAGCTCGGTGTCAGCGCCGGCTCGGCTCTGCTGCGGCTGCGCAGCATCAGCCGCGACGCGCAGGGCATTCCGATCGAGTACTTCATCGCACTGCATCGCGGGGACCGGTCACGGTTCGAGTTCCAACTGCGCCAGGAGCAGTCGCAGGCGTCGCTCCTGCACGTCGACGGCGACGGCGGAACCTCGCGAGCCGGTACAGTCTCTCTCTGAGGGCGATCGCTTTCCTCGGAAGGGATGATGATGGTCGACGAGCAGCACCACCCGCATGGCGATCCAGCGCCGCCGCTGGCTGACCTCAGCACTCGCCCGAGTCCGGTTCCCGGCCCTCTGACGAAGCCGGCGCCCGTCATCCGCCCGCCGAAGAAGCGCCGACGTTGGATGATCGTCGTGGCCGCCCTGCTCGTGCTGGCTGCACTGATCGCCGGCGGCATCGCGTGGAGCAACTCCATGCAGGCGGCACCGCAGACCTGGCACTCGAACACCGCGCTCGGCGGAGAACACCCTCGGGCGCTGATCTTCACCGACTGATGACGCGGCTACGCTCGGATCCATGACCTCCTGGACCAGCAACGCCATCTCCCTGCTGGAAGCAGACGCCAACCGCAGCGCCGACACCCACCTGCACGTCTTCCCCCTGCCGGTCGAGTGGGGCATCGACCTGTACCTCAAAGACGAGTCAGTTCATCCGACCGGCTCGCTCAAGCATCGCCTCGCCCGCTCACTGCTGCTCTACGGCCTGGTGAACGGACGCATCAACGAGGGCACCACGCTGGTGGAGGCGTCCAGCGGGTCGACTGCAGTGTCTGAGGCGTACTTCGCACGGATGCTGGGACTCGACTTCGTCACGGTCGTGCCGCGTTCGACCAGCCCGGAGAAGATCGAGCTCATCGAGTTCTACGGCGGGCGCTGCCACTACGTCGACCGGCCACCGGAGATGTACAGCGAGGCCGAGCGCCTGGCCGCCGAATGCGGCGGGCATTACCTCGACCAGTTCAGCTACGCCGAGCGGGCCACCGACTGGCGCGGCAACAACAACATCGCCGAGAGCGTTTTCAGTCAGCTCTCGCGCGAGAGGCATCCGATCCCGGACTGGATCGTGGTCGGCGCCGGCACCGGAGGCACGAGTGCGACCTTCGGTCGATACGTGCGCTACCGCCAGCATCCGACCAGAGTCGCCGTGGTCGATCCCGAGGGCTCCGCCTTCTACGGCGGCTGGAGCACTGGCGCAGCCGACTACACGACCGGTACTCCGAGCCGCATCGAGGGCATCGGGCGCCCGCGGGTCGAGCCGTCGTTCGTGCCCGGTGTGATCGACGAGATGCTGCAGATCCCTGATGCCGCGTCGATCGCCGCCATTCGCCTGCTGAAGGAGCGCACCCTGCACTGGGCCGGCGGCTCGACGGGGACGAACCTCGTCGGTGCGTTCCAGCTCATCGCGCGGATGCGCGCTTCCGGAAAGAAGGGCAGCGTCGTCACGCTCATCTGCGACGGCGGGGCCCGCTACGCCGGCACCTATTACTCCGACGAGTGGGTCGCCTCTCAGGGCTGGGACCTCGCCCCCCATCGCGCGCGTATGGACGAGTTCCTCGAGACGGGCGCCTGGAACGAATGAGCGCCGGACTGCCCGCATAACTCCGGAGATTCTCCGCGGATCCGCAGGATCTCGGACTCGAGGCCGCAGATTCGGGCAGTTCCTCCGGAGTTGTGCGGGCCGGACTACGCTGACGGCATGACCACTCTGATCCTCACCGTCGCCGGATCCGACCGCCCCGGCCTCGTCGCCGCCGTCGCCGATGTCGTCGACGGCCACGGCGGCAACTGGGAGAACAGCCAGCTCAGCGAACTCGCAGGGGTCTTCGCCGGCGTCATCCAGGTGTCGGTGACGCCCGAATTCGAGGACGAGCTCACGTCGGAACTGCGCGCCCTCGACGGCCTGCTCACGGTCGCCGTGCACACGGGATCGGACACCGCCGTCGGCACCGCACGACCGGTATCCCTTCAGATCCTCGGCAACGACCGGCCCGGCATAGTCCGCGAGGTCTCTGCGGTGCTGCAGGCCCACGAACTCAGCATCCAGGACATGGCCACCGAGACGAAGGATGCCGCGATGGCCGGGGGCCGCCTCTTCGAGGCGTCCGTGACGGCAGAGGTGCCGGCATCCGCCGACCTCGACGCGCTGCGCGCCGACCTCGAGCGCCTCACATCCGAGCTGCAGGTCGACATCACCCTGACGTGACCACCCGGCACGTCGCCGAGACCCCACATTGCTGCCGAGACCCCAGGCTATAGACGTCAGTAGCCTGGGGTCTCGACGAGAACCTGGGGTCTCGGTGGAGGAAGCTCAGACCAGGCGCGACTTCGGCGAGACCGAGTAGGTGCTCTCGGGGTCACGGTTGACCGTGTCGCCGAGCGCAGCGTCTATCGCAGTCAACGTGTCGGCATCGAGCGTGATGCCGGACGCCTTGACCGTCTCGGCGAGCTGCTCAGGACGGGATGCTCCCACCAAGGCCGCCGCGACGTTCTTGTTCTGCAGCACCCAGGCGATCGCGAGCTGCGGCATCGAGATGCCGGCCTGCTCGGCGATCGGCCCCAGCTTCTGCACGGCGGTGAGGATCTCGTCGCGCAGGAAGCCCTTGATGAAGTCGGCGCCGCTGTGCGGGTCGGTCGCGCGCGAGCCGTCCGGAACCGGCTGGCCGGGCAGGTACTTCCCGCTGAGAACGCCCTGCGCCATCGGCGACCAGACGATCTGCGAGATTCCGAGCTCTTCGGATGCCGGAACGACCTTGCCCTCGATCACCCGGTGCAGCATCGAGTACTGCGGCTGATTGGAGATGAGCTGCACGCCGAGCTGCTTGGCGAGGGCGTGGCCTTCGCGCAGCTGCTCCGCGGTCCACTCGCTGACGCCGATGTACAGCGCCTTGCCCTGCCGGACGACGTCGGCGAACGCCTGGAACGTCTCCTCCAGCGGGGTCTCGTAGTCGAAGCGATGCGCCTGGTACAGGTCGACGTAATCTGTGCCGAGGCGCTTCAGCGATCCGTTGATCGACTCGAGGATGTGCTTACGGCTCAGGCCGGTGTCGTTCGGGCCCTTGGGACCGGTCGGGAAGTAGACCTTCGTGAAGATCTCGAGTCCTTCACGGCGCTGGCCCTCGAGCGCCTTGCCGAGGACGACCTCGGCGGCGGTGTTCGCATACGTGTCAGCGGTGTCGAACGTCGTGATACCGGCGTCCAATGCCGCATGCACAGTCTTCACCGCAGCGTCGTCGCCGACCTGCGAGGCGTGTGTGACCCAGTTGCCGTAGGTGATCTCAGAGACCTTGAGACCGCTGTTGCCGAGATAGCGATAGTTGACCATGACGACAACGCTAGCGGCTGAAGAAACGACAAGGGTCGGCTTCGTCGCAGTGCGTCATCCCTGCGGCGACGACTGATGCTTGCGCAACCAGAACTCGGTCTGTGCGACGTGTCCGGCCGCCGCAGCTGACGCAGCCACAGGGTCGCGCGCTTCGAGACCGCGCAGGATCGATCGATGCCCCGCGTCGGAGAGCAGCTTGATCTGCGCGGCGTCGTCGGTGGTGAAGATCCGGTACGCCCGCGAGCGCGACCGGAGCACATCGAGCAGCGTGGCCAGCGCGTCGTTGCCTGCGATGTCGGCGATCGCCGAGTGGAACTCGTTGTCCAGCTCGGAGAGCGCCTCATCGTCCGTGACGGCCTCCAAGCGATCCAGCAGATCATCCAGTCGCGCGATCGTCTCGGCGTCGACCCTGGCTGCCGCGAGGCTCGCGGCATGCGCCTCGAGAGCGCGGCGCAGTTCGTACAGTTCGATGATCGAGTCCAACGGCAGCAGGCCGACGGTGAGACCGAGCCCTTTGATCAGGTCGGCGGCGTGCAGCTCGGAGACGTAGCTTCCCGAACCGTGCCGCGTGTCGATCACGCCGAGCGCCGACAGTGTGCGGATGGCTTCGCGCAGCGGCCCTCTGGATACGCCCAGCCGTTCGCACAGCTCGCCCTCGCTGGGCAGCCGGTCGCCGGGGCGCAGGTCGCCGTCTGCGATCAATGCACGCAGTCCGTGCAGCGCCGTCTCCATCGCGCCCATACGCCTGCTCTCCCCCGGGCGCTGTGCAGCGCCGACTCACATTCGGAGTCTGCCGTGCAGACACCGATGTACCAAGTTGTATTACGACTTTGCTAAATATACGTCTCAGGATCGCCATTCCGGGCACTGTGTGGCAAAGTTGTGCAACAAGTTCCCCTTCAGATGATCCCCCCGAACGAGGCAACATGCAGCAGCCGACATCCACCATCGCCCCGGTGCAGCTGGCATCAGGCATGCGTGCCCGTGATGCCTGGCCTCTCGATCCTGAGATCATCCACCTCAATCACGGCTCCTTCGGCGCTGTCCCGACCGAGGTCGTCGAGCATCAGAACGAGCTGCGCGCGCAAGCCGATCGCAGCCCCGTCGGGTGGTTCCCCCGCATCGCAGAGCACGTGGCGGACGCTCGCACCGCGGTAGCCCCTTTCGTCGGCGCCCGCGCAGAGGACACGGCGTTCGTGCCGAACGCGTCTGCGGCGGCAACGGTCGTCTACAACAGCCTGCGCCTCGCCACCGGCGACGAGATCCTCGTGACCGACCACGGCTACGGTGCGATCACGATGGGCGCAGCCCGTCTTGCGCGACGCTTCGGCGCCCATGTGCGCGCCGTGCACATCCCGCTGTTCGCCGGCGCCGAAGAGGTCGTCGAGCTGTTCCGCCAGTCGATCACCGCGCGCACACGCCTGATCGTGGTCGATCAGATCACCTCGCCCACCGCCCGTGTGCTCCCGACCGCGGAGATCAGCGCACTCGCACGGGAGCGCGGCATCCGTGTGCTCGTCGACGGCGCGCACGCGCCCGGTCTCGTCGCCGATGCCGCGACGGTCGGCGGCGGCGACTGGTGGTTCGGCAATCTGCACAAATGGCCCTGCGCCCCGCGCGGATCCGCCGTGCTCGTCACGACCGATCCCGACCGCCAGGAGCTGTGGCCGCTCATCGACTCCTGGGGAGCAGCTGAGCCGTTCCCCGGCCGCTTCGACACGCAGGGCACGATCGACGCGACGACGTACATCAGCACTCCTGCCGCGATCGAGTTCATCGAGCGCGAGTACACCTGGGAACGAACCCGCAACACGATGCGCGAGTTCGCCGACGTCGGGGCCCGCATGATCGCCGACGCCGTGCAGCCCTATGTCACGGAGGACGCCCTCGTCCGGCTCCCCGCAGCCGCCGATGCCATGCGACTGATCCGTCTTCCCGACGGACTCGGTAAGACCCGCGAAGAAGCCGACGAACTGCGGATGACGCTGTTCGACCGCGTCGGCGTCGAGACGGCGTTCACGAGCTTCGAAGGCCGCGGCTACTACCGCCTCTCCGTCCACCTCTACACCGAGGTGAGCGACTTCGAAGCCTACGTCGAGCGCTGCATCCCCGAGATCCTCCGCGCGGCCGAGGCAGCAGCATCCTGATCCGAATCCCCGAGAACAAGCACCACACACGAAAGAGGTACGTCATGAAGCGCACTCGTCTGACGACGATCGCCGGCGTGGGCACGGTCGCCCTGCTGGCACTGACCGCATGTTCGGGCGGCGGCTCCGAATCCTCCGCAGAGGGCGGTGACGTCGAACTGCAGATGGTCGAGAGCCTGACCAACCCCGCTCGCACCGAGCTGCTGCGCGGGCTGCTCGACGACTTCGAAGCAGCCAACCCCGGCGTCACGGTCAAGCTGGTCTCACCGCCGACCGAGCAGGCCGACCAGACCATTCAGCAGATGCTGCAGTCCGGTTCCGGCGTCGACGTGCTCGAGGTGCGTGACATCACCGTCGGCCCGTTCTCGAACAACGGCTGGCTGTACGACATGACCGATGACCTCGCGAGCTGGGACGGTTGGGATGCCCTGACCGACAACGCCAAGGCCGCAGCCGAGGGCGACGGCGAGAGCTACTTCATCCCGTACGGCTTCTACGGCCTGTCGTTGTTCTACCGCACCGACCTCGTCGAAGAGGCCGGTTTCGACGGCCCGCCCACGAGCTGGGAAGAGCTGCTCGAGCAGGCATCCGCCATCCAGGATCCGGCGAACAACACCTACGGCTACGCGTTCCGCGGAGGCCAGAACGGCAACACAAACGTCGTCGCCGCCATCGAGGCGTACCTCGTCGACGACCTCGACCCGAGCAACGCCTTCCTCCTCGAAGACGGCTCGACGATCTTCGCGGCGCCAGAGGCGCAGGATGCCGTCGACACGTACTTCGACCTGTTCGAGCAGGGTTCACCACCCTCTGCCGTCTCCTGGGGCTACCCCGAGATGGTCGCCGGCTTCACGAACGGCTCGACCGCCTTCCTGCTGCAGGATCCAGAGGTCATCGCCACCGTGCAGGAGTCGAACCTCACCGAGGACCAGTGGGACACCGCGCCGCTGCTGACCGGCCCCGACGGCAAGGCGGCACAGCCGCTCGCGGTCGCCGGCTGGGGAGTCGCAGAGGCGAGCGAGCACAAAGAGGCCGCCGTCGACCTCGTCGAGTTCCTCTCCTCTGCCGAGCCTGCCACCGAGTTCGCACAGGCCAACAGTCTCGTGCCGATCATCGCCGCAGCATCCGACGACGAGTTCTACTCGACCGGCCCGTGGACGAGCTACGTCACGATGACCGAGAACCCCGACACCTACGTCAACGTGCAGCAGCCGCGTGGCGAGAGCTGGTGGAGCGAGTGGATTCAGAAGTCCGACCAGGACGTGCAGAACGTGCTGCTGGGCAACATGACCACGAAGGAACTGCTCGAGTCGTGGGATGCGTACTGGGTCGAGAAGTACGCCTCTGAAAAGGGCTGACCATGACATTGCTGACACGTTCGGGGCGCTCCACCGGTGAATCCGGTGGAGCCGCCCCGGCGCGGCCGGGAAAGCGTGTCTTCCGCAGCCGGCATGCGTGGACGATCCTCGGTTTCCTCGCCCCCGCCATCCTCTTCGTCTGCTGGTTCACGTACTATCCGATGCTGCAGGGCATCCGAATGGCGTTCCACGACTGGAACCTCTGGGACCTGACGTCGACGCCCTTCGTCGGCTTCGACAATTTCGCGCGCATCTTCAGCGACCCCGTCTTCCCGCAGGTCGCGTGGAACTCCGTGCTCTGGGTCGTCGGCTCCCTGGTGCCGCAGTTCGTCATCGGCTTCCTGATCGCCCTGGCACTTCGCACCCGATTCCGCTTCCGCGGCGTCTACCAGGCGCTGGTGTTCTTCCCGTGGGCTGTGTCCGGCTTCCTGATCGGGATGCTGTTCCGCTGGATGTTCAACGCCGAATTCGGCGTCATCAACGACCTGCTGATGAAGGCCGGGCTCATCGATGCCCCGCTCCCGTGGCTGGCCGATCCGAAGCTCGCGATGGTCGCAGTGATCGTCGCCAACATCTGGTACGGCGTGACGTTCTTCGCGATCATGATCCTCGCCGCCCTCCAGTCGGTACCGGACGAGATGCTCGAGGCTGCGAGCCTCGACGGCGCGGGAAAGCTCCGTCAGCTGTTCTCGGTGATCATCCCCTACATCCGGATGACCCTGATGCTGACGGTGCTGCTGCGCGTGATCTGGATCTTCAACTTCCCCGACATCATATGGGCGATGACCAGGGGCGGTCCGGCGAACCAGACCCACATCATCACCACCTGGATGATCAATTACACCCAGCAGGGCAACTACGGCATCGCCAGTGCGATCGGCTTGATCGTCGTCGGCTTCCTGTTCGTGTTCTGCGCCTTCTACCTGCTGGCGATGAGAAGGGCGAACCGATGAGCGCCACCGCACAGATGGTCCTTCCGACCGGCACGCGTCAGCGGCCGCCCGGACGGCGCAAGAAGAAGGTCTCCGGCCTCGGCATCCTGCGATTCGTCGGGCTCGCCGTCTGGCTGCTGATCACGTTGTTCCCGCTGTACTGGATCGCGCTGACGTCGTTCAAGGCGCCGGCCACGGTCAACGTGTATCCGATCGAGTACTGGCCGAGCCAGCCGTCGATGCAGAACTACGCGAACCTGTTCGAGACGAGCAGCTTCGGGGTGTTCCTGGCGAACTCCGCGATCGTGGCATTGGTCGCCGGTGCCACGAGCACGTTCATCGCGTTGCTGAGCGCTTTCGTGATCGCGCGCTTCGAGTTCCGCAGCAAGGGCGCGGTGCTGATCGCCTTCCTGCTCACGCAGATGATCCCCGCGTTCATCGCGCTCGGACCGCTGTACTCGATGATGGCCGACCTGGGTCTGGTCGACAACAAGTTCGGCCTGATCCTGGTGTACATCGCGATCTGCATCCCGTTCTCCACCGTGATGCTGCGCGGCTTCTTCGAGAACGTGCCGGTGGCGCTCGAGGAGGCGGCGATGATCGACGGATGCTCACGCCTCGGCGCGCTGTTCCGCGTGCTGGTCCCCGTCATGACCCCGGGCATCATCGCGGCGTTCATCTTCAACTTCGTGAACTGCTGGAACGAGCTGTTCCTGTCGGTCGTGCTCATGCACTCCGAAGAGAACCGCACGGTACCGGCGGCGCTGAACGGCTTCATCTCGACGTTCAACGTCGACTGGGGCTCGATGTCGGCTGCGGCCGTCGTCACGATCCTCCCGACGATGGTGCTGTTCGCCCTCGCCAGCAAGTGGATCGTCCAGGGCCTTACGGCGGGAGCCGTGAAGGAGTAGGGCCGCGCCGGCGTCTCAGCATCACAGCAGCTCGCGATACTCCCGCCACGCTTCGCCGAGGCGCCGGATGCCCTCTGTGAGCACGGCATCCGGCGCGGTGAACGGAAGGCGGATGTGATCGTCCGGCGAGGCACCTGCGGCGAACTCGGCGCTGCCGGCGACGGCGACGCCGTGCACGGCCGCGATGCGCGCCAGGGCGTCCGCCGATCCGACGGGCAGCGCCGCCCACAGCGCGAGTCCGCCGCGCGGCTCGCGGAACGTCCAGTCCGGCAGATGCTCGTCCATGAGTCGAAGCAGCAGACGCAGCCTCTCCTGATGCGTGGCCGAGATCTCACGCCGCAGTTCAGCCGCATGCTCGAGCAGATCGCTCGCGAGCAGCTGGGCGGGCACGCTCGTGGACTGGTCGGCCAACTGGCGTGCACCGCGCAAGCGGCGCACCAGCACCGGATCCGCGCGCAGCCATCCGACCCGAAGCCCTGCCCACGCCCACTTGGAGAGGGATTCGACGACGATCACCGGAGCATCCGGCCGCTCGGCGGCGAGCGTCGGCGGCACGACGCCGTCGAACGATATCCCAGCCACGACCCGGTCCTCGATGATCGGCACACCGTACTGTGCCGCGAGATCGGCGACGCGCGTGCGCGAGGCGGCGGACAGTCGAGTGCCGGTCGGGTTCTGATGGTGCGGATTCAGGGCGACCAGCGCCGGACGCATCCGCGCCATCGCCACCTCCAGCGCGGCGACGTCGAGACCGTCCTCTCCCATGGCGATGCCGTGCACGCTGCCCCCGCGCAGTCCGACGGTGTCCGTCACTCCCGGCCAGGTCACCTCCTCGGCGAGCACGACGTCGCCAGGACCGACCATCGCGTTCACGACCAGGCTGATGGCCTGCTGGGCGCCATGGGTCACGAGGATCTGCTCAGGCGTGGTCGGAGTGCCCTCGGCTGTCAGCAGGTCCGCGATCTGCGCACGGAGCATCGGGAAACCGGCCGGATCCGTCTCCGGAATCAGCGCGAGATCCAGGCGCGGCTCGTGCGCGCGGATGATCGCGACCGCCGCGTCGGGGATCTGGGGCACCGTGCGCAGCAGATCGATCGCGTCGGGCAGCGCTGAGAAGAGCGCCTCGCCGCGTCCACCGCGTCCGTTGTCGCGCGCGTGCGCGGCGGACGACCCCGCGATGCGTGTACCGCTGCCCTGGCGCCGCTCCACCGCTCCCTGCTCGGCGAGTGCCGCGTAGGCCGACACGACGGTCCCGCGCGACACCGAGATCGCCGCCGCGAGCGCACGCTCGGCGGGCAGGCGATCCCCTGGGCGCAGTTCTCCGGTCTCGGCGAGGGATCGGATGCGGTGTGCGAGCTGTGCCGACAGCGTGCCGTCGCCATGCGACCAGCGTCCGAGCCTGGCGGCCAGGGCTGCGGAATCGACTATGGCCGTCCGATGGTCCACCAGCCGTTGATTGGCCCTGCCATCTGCGCTCATGAGAGTTCATTCTGGTCCAATGAACCACTCGATCACGACAGATTCACCATTCACTGGGCCAATTTCGAGTGATTGGACTATTGAGGAGCTGCTGGACTGGTTCGCGGAGGACGACGATCGCCTCGGCGACGTCGACCTGCGGGAACCGCTGCTCCTGCTGGAGGAGGCACTCACTGGCCACCACTGGGCCGTCGGGCGCGGGGCGGCGATCACCGGCATCCGCGAGTCGCGCTCGCCCGCGATCGTCAGCCTGGTGCGATCGATCGCTCTGCATTCTCGCGCTCACCCGGCGCTGCGCGCGCGCACACTCGGCGAGGTCGCCTCCGGCGCCACGGCATCCCGGTCGCACGCACAGGCCATCGGGCGCTGAAGACGATCGTCGGTCAAGCCAGGACGCCGGCGCCCGTGCGACCGACCGTGCGCACTGCGATCCTCTCACTGAGCTCGCGCACTTCGGCGGCGAGGAGGTCACGGTGCTTCGTGTCGGACTCGTAGATGTAGGTCGTCGACCCGTGCGTCGCGCCGGAGTACGTCACGATTCCTCGTTCGATCTGGGTACTGACGGCCTGGGGAATGCTGTGCCGCTCAAAGCTCTCCGCATCGTCGCCGGCGACGATGACCAGATGGATCGTCAGGCGATCCAGCATCCCGAACTGCGCGGCCCCCGGCGCTGCGTCGTACGCCCACCCACCGACGAAGACGCGGTCGATCCACCCTTTGAGCAGCGCAGGCATCGACCACCAGTACATCGGGAACACCAGGATCAAGTGGTCTGCACGGTCGACCCGCTCCTGCTCGGCGACGATCTCATCCGGCACCCCGCCCTTGCCGCGGTACAGGTCCAGGTCCGCGGCCGTGAATCGCGGGTCGAAGTTCTCGGCCGCGAGGTCGGCGAATTCGACTTCGCCGCCCGCAGCCTGGATCGCATCGAATGCGGCACGGGCGGCGTTATGGGTCAGCGAGGTGCGATCGGCATGCGAGACGACGACGAGACTGCTCATGGACTTCCTCCGGTAAGGTTGTTATGTACGAAGCGTAGGTTACCAATAGTACATAAGCGGAGGAGGCGTCGGGTGACTCGACGGAGATTGTCTCGCGCCGACAGGCACAGCCAATTGATCGAAGTCTCGTGGGCGCTGGTCCGATCCGAGGGGGCGGATGCGCTGACCCTCGGCCGACTCGCTGAGCGCGCCGGCGTCGCGAAACCCGTGGTCTACAGTCACTTCGCCTCCCGCGCCGCTCTGCTGGCCGCCCTCTTCACGGAGTTCGACGATCGCCAGACGGCGATGCTCGAGGAGTACCTGAACGCCGCCGACACGACTCTGCACGGCCGCGCGAGCGCCATCGCGGACTCTTACGTCGAGTGCGCGCTCGCTCAGGGGCGGGAGCTGACCGGCGTGCTCGCCGCGTTGGAGGGCTCGCCGGAGCTCGAGCAGGTCAAGCGCGAATCCGAGCGCGCATACGCGGAGCGATGCCGCGAGATCCTCGCACCGTACAGCGGTGCAGGCGGGATGAGACCCGCCTCGCTGACCGCCGTCTTCGGTGCAGCGGACGCCCTCTCCCAGGCGGCGGTGGCCGCGGCCCTGCCCGCCGCCCAGGCGAAGGAAGAACTCGCCGCACTGATCGTCACCGTTGCGGGCAGGGACTGACTCCTTCGGCCTGATGCTCAGGTCGCCTGCGGAGTCGGATGCGGGGTCGACTGCTCCGTCACGATCTGCGCGCGGTCTCGGAATCCGTCGGCGGTGACCTTGTCGAGCGCCACCTGCTTCCGAATCGCGACCGTCCGCTCGTACAGCGTCGGCTCGCCGAAGCTGGTGAGAACCTTCACGAGCACCGGCAGCAGTTCGATCATGAAGAACAGCGCGGCGATGAGCCAGTGCGCCCACAGGATCGCGGGCTCCTTCTCGGAAAGACGATTCAGACCGCTGATCTGGCTCAGCAGCCCTGTGGCTCCGGCATTGCCGCCTGCCACGGCATCCGCCCGCGCGTTGTACGCGGCGAGCGCCTGGTCGTAGCTGTCCCTCGCGGCGGGAAGCTGCGAGTTCGCCTGCTCGCGGTTCTGCGACTCGGACGCCGAGGTGTTCTCCTTCGCGGCGGTACCGGCGGACTCCAGCGCATCGTTCGCGTCGCGCTGCTGTGCGGCGAGCGCGTCATACGTCTGCTGCGCTTGCGCGAGCTGCGCCTCTGCGGCATCAGAGCTCGCACCCTCGCCGTTCACGCCGGTGCAGCCCGGCACGGTACCCGCGCCCTCACCGGTGAGCTCGCACTGGTACAGCGCACGCGCCTGATCGATCACGGCCTGCTGCTCGGTCATCTTGGCGTTGAGATCGTCGACGGTCGCCTGGGCGGCGGATTCACTGGCGGATGAGGAGTCGGTGCCGGCGACGATCCCTGTCGCGGCCTGATTCTCCAGCGTCGCGACGCGGTCGGATGCGGCATCCAGTGCCAACTTCTCCGGGCCCGACTCGAGGGCCTCCTGGTCGGACTGCGCCTGGACGATGTTCGTCGCGGCGACCTCGCGGGAGATGTCGTTGTGGAAGATCTGCAGCACGAGCGGCTCTGCGACGACGAAGCCGATGATCACGGCCATGATCACGCGCGGGATGGCGAGCCCGATGAGCTTCCAGATGTTCCGCGTCGACGTCATGGTCGAAGTGAGGAAGCGGTCGAGATTGAAGATGATCAGGGCCCATACGAGCGCTAGAGGAATCGCCAACCAGATGATCGCCTGCACACCGGTCGTGAGAGCGAAGAGCATCGAGATCGCCGAGACGAGAGCGGTGCCGGCGAGCACGAAGAACATCTGCACGAAGCGCGAGGTCTCGCCCTGGACCCGGTCGAGGATCTCTCCGTCTGCACCGCCCAGGATCGCGAGCGTGCGCAAGCGCGAACCCGGTGTGCGAGGACGACGCGGCCGGCGGACGCGCTGCTTGCGGGCGGGCTTCACCCGCGTTGCAGCAGTGGGTGCGGCATCGGGCTCCACCGGAGTCGGGCGCTGAGGCGTCGCCCCGATGAATGGCTCGTCATCGACGGGCGTGGAGTCGGCTGCGGGTGCTTCGTCAACGGGCGTGGATTCGTCGGCAGCGGGCGTCGAGTCGGAACCCGTGGGTTCGAACTCGCGCAGGAAGTCGAGATCATCGGTGTCGACGTTCGAGTCGTCGTCGAGGATGATCTGACCCTGCGAGTCGAGTCGACCCGGTCGATGGGCGGAGTAGGGCATCAGGACAACTTACGAAAGGTCGCCTGTGGACTCAGTGCAAAACTCCTGGATGACGTTCACAGGTTCGGGCGCAGCGAAGCGATCAGACGAGCCGATCGACAGCCGCATCGAGCGCGGCCAGCGCAGCGTCGAGCGTCAGGTGCCCGGCGGCCGCAAGCGTGCCGAGCCCGTGCGCGAGACCCCATAACGCGGCGACATCCTCGGGCGCATCGAGCCCGTTCGCCACCGCGGCGGCCGCCAGGACAGCCTCCAGTTCCTCGATGAGAGGCGCCATGATCTCCGTCGGCGCGCCCGGTACGCAGACCGTCGGATCGTAGATCACGTCGAAGGAATTCGGATGCTCGGCCGCGAAGCGGATGTATGCACCCCCCGCCCCGACGAGCTCTCCACGGGGATCGCTCGCCACCGCTCCCCGACGAACAGTGTCGACGAGTTCGGCCATGCTGCGCTCGGCAAGCGTCTTCAGCAGACCTCGTCGGTCGGTGAAGTGGTGATACGGCGCGTTGTGGCTCACGTCGGCTGCGCGCGCCACTTCCCGAAGGCTGATCTCGGCGGCCGGCGTCCGTTCCAGCAGCTGCATGGCTGCAACCTCGAGTGCCCGCGCCAGGTCACCGTGGTGATAGCCGGTCTTCGAACTTGACATGAGCAACATTCTTTCCTATCTTGACAGTGTCCACCAATTAGACAGTGTCAAGATAGGAATCATCCATGTCGTCCGCTCTCGTCATCGACGGCCACCCAGACGCGGAATCCCTCACCTCATCCCTGGCGCAGCGCTACGTCGCCGGATATGGGAATGCTCGGCTGCTCGCGCTTCGCGACCTCGAGTTCGATCCGCACATGCGGTTCGGCTATCGACAGCGCATGCCTCTGGAACCTGACCTCGCAGACGCGAAGCGGGCCATGCGGGAGGCGAAGACGATCATCATCACGACTCCGCTGTGGTGGGGATCAGTTCCGGCTCTGCTCAAGGGCTTCTTCGACCGCGCCCTGCTGCCTCAGCAGGAGTACCGCTACAACTCGCACGGGCTCCCGGAGGGACTGCTCAAGGGGCGGCGCGGACGGATGTTCCTCCTCGCCGACACTCCGTGGTACGCCGCTCCCGTCCTCGGGCTCCCCGCCGCCACGCACGTCGCGAAGAACACCATGAAGCTCTGCGGCGTCCGACCTTTCCAGGTGCATCGCCTGCTCGGCGTCCAAGGCGCCGACGATGCCAAGATCGCGAGATGGCTCGAAGGCGTGGAGCGCACCGGGGCGTCAGATGCTCGGAGAGACGCCGATCGGCCGAACCCTCAGGCCATCGCCGCGGACGCGGCCTCGTCCTCGGTGGTCGCGACGAGCTGACCGCATGCACCGTCGATCTCCTTGCCGCGGGTGTCGCGGAGGGTCGTCGGCACGCCGGCATCGTTGAGGCGGCGCACGAACTCGTTCGTGACCTCGCGGGTGGATGCCGTCCACACCGACTCCGGGGTCGGGTTCAACGGGATGGGGTTCACATGCACCCAGCCGCGCCCGCGGGCGTTGAGCTTCTCCGCCAGGAGGTCGGCGCGCCACCCGTGGTCATTCATGTCCTTGATGAGTGCGTACTCGATCGAGACGCGGCGGCCGGTCTTCTCGTAGTACCCGTACGCGGCATCCAGCGCCTCATCGACCTTCCACTTCGAGTTCACCGGGATGAGCTCGTCGCGCAGGTGATCGTCAGGGGCGTGCAGCGACAGCGCGAACGTGACGGGGATGCCCTCGTCGGCGAGCTTGCGGATGGCCGGGACGAGGCCGACCGTCGACACCGTGATGCCACGAGCGCTCATGCCGAGGCCGTGCGGCTGCTCTGCGACCATCGTGCGCACGGCATCCATCACGCGCTTGTAGTTGGCGAGCGGCTCGCCCATTCCCATGAAGACGATGTTGGAGACGCGCTCCATACTGTGGTCGTCGGCCTTCTTGCCGCCGAGACCACCCTCGGCGATCAGCCGGTTCGCGCGGACGATCTGCTCGATGATCTCGGCAGACGACATGTTGCGGGTGAGCCCGGCCTGGCCGGTGGCGCAGAACGGACAGTTCATGCCGCAGCCGGCCTGGCTCGACACGCACAGCGTGATCCGGCCGGGGTAGCGCATGAGCACCGACTCGACGAGAGCACCGTCGTGCAGTCGCCAGAGGAACTTGATCGTGTCGCCCTTGTCGGTCTCGAGACGGCGCACCTCGGTGAGCAGCGGCGGCAGCATCCCGGCGACGAGCTCCTCGCGCTGGGCTGCGGGGAGGTCGGTCATCTCGGCGGGGTCGGACGTGTAGTGCGTGAAGTAGTGCGTCGACAGCTGCTTCGCGCGGAACCCCGGGAGGCCGAGCTCCTTGACCTTCTCGATGCGCTCTTCGACCGTGAGGTCGGCGAGGTGCACCGGGGGCTTGCCGCGCTTGGGGCTCGCGAACTGCAGCAGCGGACGTCCGCTCTCGTCTTTCTTCTGGGTCCAGCCTTCGGTACGGGGGCGCACCTGCGTGGCGGCATCCGTTTTCGGGCGTGCGGGACCCGTCGAGCGGATGCGGGAGGACTCAGTCATGCTTCCAAGGGTACGCGGTGGCGGGTGGGAAGCGGCTGGGGTCGAATGCGCCGCCTCCTAGAATGGCGCGATGGAGATCCTGATCGTCATCGGCTTCATCGTCGTGATCGTCGTCGTGGTTCTGTGGGTTCGTCACGCGTTGCGCTCGATGCGCCCTGAAGCGCCTTCGATCCATCCCGCCGGGCAGGGCCCGCTTCAGCCCGCGGCCCAGCCGACCGCGGTGACAGCTGAGGCCGCGCACGAGATCGAACGGCTTCTCTCGCAGGGTCAGAAGATCACGGCGATCAAGCTGATGCGTGAGCAGACCGGCCTCGGGCTCGCGGAGGCGAAGAACCTCATCGACACCTGGCCGAACGGAGTCAGCGTCGCCCAGCGTCGATTCGCCCCGTACCTCGCCTCACCGACGGCTGCCGTGCCGCCGCCCGCCCCCCGCGGCGTGCTGCCCCCCGACATCATCGCGCAGATCGACCATCTCGTCGCCGCAGATCAGAAGATCCACGCGATCAAGCTCTTTCGGGCGGCGACCGGAGTCGGTCTCAAGGAGGCCAAAGACCGCATAGACGCCTGGGTTCCGCGAGGCAACGCGAACTGAACCTGTCACTACAGCATTCGGGGATGCACGAGAATGGAATCACCACCGATCGAGGAGCTTTCCATGACCGACCGTCTCGCCCGCGCCCGCGCAACCGGCGTCCTCGCCGTACTGCGCGCACCTTCCGCCGAGTCGGCGCTTGACGCCGCCGAGGCGATCATCCGCGGCGGCGTCGCGGGCATCGAGGTCACCTACTCGACACCCGATGCTCCTGCCGTGATCCGCGAGCTCATCGCCCGCCACGGCGACGCCGCCTATGTCGGTGCCGGCACCGTGACGACGATCGAACAGGCGACGGCCGCCGCGGACGCAGGAGCCGAGTTCCTGGTGAGCCCCGGGACGCTGCCCGATCTCACCCGCGCCATGCTCGACACCGGCCGCGTCGTGATGACCGGTGCCATGACACCGACCGAGGTCATGGGTGCGCTCGCGCTCGGTGTCGACGTCGTGAAGATCTTCCCCGCCTCTCTCGGCGGCCCCTCCTACCTCGGAGCACTGCGCGGACCGTTCCCCGATGCTCCGCTCATGCCCACCGGCGGCGTGAAGCCCGACAACCTCGCCGAGTGGTTCGCCGCGGGCGCGGTGGCCGTCGGCGCGGGCGGCGACCTCGCGAACTCCGCATCGATCAAGACCGGCGACTGGGCCGACCTCACGGCGCGCGCGGAGGCCTTCGCCGCAGCGCTCGCCGCCGTACGCGGCTGATCCGAGCTGCCGGACAGACATGGTGGACCACCCAGGTGAGACGAATGCTGCTGACCATACTGCTGCTCACCCTGGCAGTCGGTGCAGCCGCCTGTTCACCGACGACCGACCTTGAGGAACCTGGTGTGAACACTCCCGCCGAACAGCGCCTGCTCGCCGCCGCTTCCACCGGAGACGTCGAAGGTGTGCGCACCGCACTCCGAGACGGCGCCGACCTGGAAACGCGCGGCGAGAACGGGATGACCGCGCTCATCATCGCCGCCAAGGCGAACCACGTCGAGGCCGCGCGCACGCTCATAGAGGCCGGCGCCGACGTCAACGCGCAGGACGACATCCAGGACTCCGCATACCTCTACGCCGGAGCACGCGGCCACGATGAGATCCTCCGGCTCACGCTCGAGAGCGGCGCAGACCTGTCGAGCACGAACCGTTTCGGCGGGACAGCACTCATCCCGGCATCCGAACGGGGTCTGCTCAGCACCGTGCAGATCCTGCTCGACGCCGGCGTCGATCCGAACCACGTCAACAATCTGGACTGGACGGCATTGCACGAGGCGATCGTCCTGGGCGACGGATCAGATGCCTATGTCGAGGTCGTCCGCGCGTTGCTCGCCGGCGGCGCAGATCCGGCAATCGCAGACGGCGAGGGCGCCTCGCCCCGCGAACTCGCCGCCGGCCGCGGATACGACGCAATCGTCGCCGTGCTCGACACCGCCCTGTGATGCCCGAACTTCTGCCGTGGGCGTGGGCCGTGCTGGCGCTCGCCGCGCTCGCGATCGGCCTCGCGAAGACCGCGATCCCCGGTGGTGGCATCCTGCCTGTCGCGCTCTTCGCGGCTGTGCTTCCGGCTCGCACCTCGACGGCGGCGCTGCTGCTCCTGCTCATCGTCGGCGACATGTTCGCACTGGTCGCCTATCGACGGCACGCGCACTGGCCGACGCTGCTGCGGCTGGCACCGGCGGTCGTCGCTGGCCTGGTGGCCGGGTTCGCCTTTCTCGCGATCGGTGATGACAACGTCGTGCGCCGCGCGATCGGCGTCATCCTGCTCGCGATGATCGCCGTGACGCTGTGGCGACGCTGGCGGCAGAGCAAGGCGGATGCCGAGACTGCCCCGCACGGGGTCGTGATCGCATCCACCTACGGCGCACTCGCCGGCTTCACGACCATGGTCGCCAACGCCGCCGGGCCGGTGATGTCGATGTACTTCCTCGCGATGCGCACTCCCGTGCAGGTGTTCCTCGGCACCTCGGCGTGGTTCTTCGCGATCGTGAACCTCGTGAAGGTGCCATTCCTCGCCGGCATCGGGCTGTTCAACGGCCCTGTGCTGCTGATGGACGCCGTGCTCATCCCGCTCGTCGTCATCGGCGCACTGCTCGGCATCCGACTCGCCCGCCGGATGAAGCAGCAGGTGTTCGACAAGATCGTGATCGGCCTGACGATCATCGGCGCCGTCTACCTGCTGTTCTGAGCCGGCGAGCAGCTACCCGAGGAAGATGTCCGGGAACAACCGGTCGTCCGGGGTGCCGGGAATCGCAGCGTAGCCGGAGAAGTCGGTCACGCCGTCGGCTTCCAGCACGTCCTCCACGATCAGGCTCTGCCCGGTGTACTCGGCCGCCGGCTTCGTGAGCACCGCGTAGGCGGCATCCGCATAGATCTCCGGCGTGCGACTCGCGGCCATCACCTTGTCACCGCCGAGCAGGTTCTGCACCGCAGCGGTCGCGATCGTCGTGCGTGGCCACAGCGTGTTGGCGGCGATGCCGTCTGAGGCGAACTCCGCCGCGAGCCCCAGCGTGACCATCGTCATGCCGAACTTCGCCAGCGAGTATCCGGTGTGCGCGCCGAGCCACTTCGGTGTCGGGTTGAGCGGCGGCGAGAGCGACAGGATGTGCGGGTTCGCGGCATCCTTCAGCTGCGGAATCGCCGCACGCGACAGCATGAACGTGCCCCGAACGTTGACGTCCTGCATCAGGTCGTACTTCTTCGCGCCGAGATCGAGCGAGCGCGACAGGTCGATGACGCTGGCGTTGTTGATCACGATGTCGATGCCGCCGAACTCGCCCTGCGTCTTCAGGACCGCCTCGGTGATGTCGTCGTCCTCACGCACGTCGCCGACGATGGGCAGCGCGTTGCCACCGGCGGCACGGATCTGCTCGGCCGCGGTGTGGATCGTGCCCTCGAGCTTCGGATGAGGTGTGTCGGTCTTCGCGAGCATCGCGATGTTCGCACCGTCCGCCGCGGCGCGCAGCGCGATCGCCAGTCCGATGCCGCGGCTGCCGCCCGACATCAGGATCGTCTTTCCTGCCAGTGTCATGGGGTCTCCTTGTCGATCGATGTCTTGCTTCGAATCGTTCACAGTGTTCGGTCTCCGCCGATCTGCAGCACTTTGTGTGATTCGAAAGGGGTGTCTTACTTCGGCGCCATGCGGATCGCGCCGTCCAGGCGGATCGTCTCGCCGTTCAGGTAGTCGTTCTCGACGATGCTCAGGGCGAGCGCGGCGTACTCGGATGGGCGCCCCAGACGCGCGGGATACGGCACCTGCTGCCCGAGCGACTCCTGCGCGGCTTCGGGGAGACCGGCGAGCATGGGGGTCTCCATGATGCCGGGAGCGATCGTGCAGACTCGGATGCTGTAGCGAGCGAGTTCACGTGCGATCGGCAATGTCATGGCGTGCACGCCGCCCTTCGACGCGGAGTACGCCGGCTGACCGATCTGCCCGTCGAACGCGGCGACGGACGCCGTGTTGATGATGACGCCTCTGTCACCTGACTCGGTCGGGTCGTTCTTCGCGATCACGGCGGACGCCTGCGAGATGACGTTGAACGTGCCCACGAGGTTGATGCGGATCACACGCTCGAAGTCCGCGAGAACGGCGGGGTTGCCTTCACGGTCGAGCACCTTCGCGGGCGGCGCGATGCCGGCGCAGTTCACGACGATGCGCAGTGGAGCCGCCGCGTTCGCGGCGACGACGGCTGCCGCGGCATCCTCCGCACTGGTGACGTCGCCGGCGGCGAACGTTCCGCCGAGTTCAGTGGCGAGGTCGGCGCCTGCCGATGACGGCAGGTCGAGCAGCGTGACGTGCGCGCCCGCTGCGGCGAGCGCACGAGCGGTGGCGAGGCCGAGGCCTGAGGCGCCACCCGTGATCAGTGCTGCGGATCCCTGGACCTGCATGTGTTCTCCTTCGAACGGTTTTTGCAACTCAGTTCCAGCATACGCAGTTCTCAGTTCCACCCTGGCGCTGTTCCGCAATCGGGTGTTGGGTGGAGGCATGCAACTGCGTCGCAAGCGAGCCTACGACACCGCTGCGTCGGCCGATGGGTTCCGTGTGCTGGTCGATCGGCTGTGGCCGCGCGGTGTCTCCAAGGAGCGGGCCGGCATCGACCTCTGGGCCAAGAACACCGCGCCCAGCCCTGACCTGCGAAAGGCATGGCACACGGCATCCGACGACGACTGGGGCATCTACGCAGACCGGTACCGGGCCGAACTGGCGAACGAGTCGGCGCCCGCGCTCGAGGACCTCACTGCGACGCTGAAGCAGCACGACGTCGTCACGCTCGTCTACGCCGCGCACGACCCGGAGCACAACCACGCGATCGTGCTGGAGGAAGCGCTGCGGAGACTGTTGTGACGGACCTGCGTGTTCACAACTCCTCACGTTTCCGCGATCCGAGGCACTGCGAGCGAAGAAGCCGACATTCTGCAACCATCGTTGAGGAGTTATGAGCACACGGAAGACAGCATGACGATCCCCGTCGGAGAGGTCGCGGTTCCGGCGCGCGTGGAGGCGCTCGCGGCCGGTGCAGACCTCACGCCCGTGTGGCACAACAACATCGGCGGCTTGACGTTCCGCACCGACGACGGGCGCTTCATCAAGTACGGTCCGCTCGACGACGAGGCGAACATGCGCGATGAAGCAGAGCGGATGCGCTGGGCATCGAGATGGATACGAGTGCCGGAGGTGATCGAGCAGGGACAGGAAGCCACTCACGAGTGGCTCGTCACGGTGGCGCTTCAGGGTGAGAGCGCCGTCGCGCCGCGCTGGATCGCGGAACCCGCCGCTGCCGTGCGTGCTGTCGGCGAAGCGCTGCGAGCACTGCACGACAGGCTTCCGGTGGACGAATGCCCGTGGACCTGGAGCGTGCCCGCCCGCATCGCGAACGCCGAGGCCAGGGGCATCCGCATTCCCGCCTCGCTGCGCGAGGCTCCGCCGATAGACAAGCTGGTCGTCTGCCACGGCGATGCCTGCGTTCCCAACACCCTGTTGGATGCCGGTGGCCGGTGGCTCGCGCACGTCGACTTCGCGGTACTCGGCACCGCCGACCGCTGGGCGGACATCGCGGTGGCATCCATGAGCACGTCCTGGAACTACGGCTCCGGATGGGAAGACGCGCTCATCGAGGCATACGGCGTCGAACCCGACCGCGAGCGGCTGGCGTACTACCGAGCGCTGTGGGACGCGACCTGATGGCTCATCCGATCATGTTCCACGAGGACGACCCGCTGCTCGCACGGGTACGCCAGATCGCGCTCGGGCTGCCGGAGGCCGATGAGAAGGTCAGTCACGGGCGTCCCACGTTCTTCACGCAGAAGGTGTTCTGCTACTTCGGCGGCTCGGTGCGCGCCGACGATGAATGGGTCGCGCATGACGCGGCGATCATGGTGCGTCCGGACCCCGCCGATGATCCCGCTCTGCGGCAGGACCCACGATTCTGGGTGCCTGCGTATCTCGGGCCCTCGGGATGGCTCGGGATCGACCTCGACGAGGAGACGGACTGGCAGGAGATCGCCGAACTCATCGACGCCTCCTATCGGGTGACAGCACCGCGGCGGCTGGTGCGAGAACTCGACGGGCGCTGACCGCTCAACTCCAGACGAACCGGAACGTGCCGAGCAGCACTGCCGCGGTGAGCGCGAGGGCCATGATCAGGGTGCCTCCGAGCAGCGCCACACCGTCACGTGCATGCAGACGGGACGGCCGGGACCACGTACGCGGGATGCCGGACCCGAACCCGCGCGCCTCCATCGCCATCGCGAGCTTCGTGCCGCGGCGCACCGCGAACACCAGCAGTACGAACGCCATCGAGAAGAAGCGTCTGAGCGCACCGCGATCACCCACACCACGCGCACGTCGGGCGAGGCCCATCGTGCGCCAGTCATCGAGGAACAGACCCAGCATCCTGGCACCGGCGAGGACGCCGAGCACGAATCGACTGGGCAGCTTCGCGACCTGCGCGAGAGCATCCGCCAGCTCGGTCGGGTCGGTGCGCCCGAACAGCAGGATCGTCGGCAGACCGAGGGCGACGACGCGGAGGGCCACAGCGATGGCCAGCTGGACCGACTCCTCGCTCACCGTCGCGAACCCCCAGCTCCAGTAGATGCGCCCTGCAGGCTCGGCGTACAGCAGCATGCTCAGCCCCGCGACCGGGGCGAAGATCATGATCGGCAGCATCCTTTTCAGCACGGTGCCCCATCGCAGACCGGTGAGCGGCAGGCACAGCAGCTGCAGTCCGATCGCGACGAGGCCGCTCACCACATCGATGGACGCGAACAGCGGCACGGACAGCAGCAGTGCGAGCACCAGCTTCGTCACCGGGTTCACGCCGTCGAGCCATGCGCGATGCACCGTCTCTTCGATCTCGACATCCGCGCTCATGCCGCCGGCTCCAGTACGATCCGATGCCCGCCGAGGTGCTGGATCACGCCCTCGTCGTGCGTGACGGCGACGACCGAAGTGCCCGACGCGATCTCCTCCTGCAGCAAGGAGACCAGCTCGATCCAGCCGCGCCGGTCCTGCCCGAAGGTCGGTTCGTCGAGCACGATCACCTCGGGCGATGCCGCGAGCACCGTCGCGACGGACAGCCGCCGCTTCTGCCCACCCGACAACGTGAACGGGTTCGCGAGCGCGAGGTGCGACAGGTGCAGGCGCTCGAGCAGCCCGTCGACGACGAATGCAGTACGGGCGGCGTCCCAGCCCAGCGCTCTCGGCCCGACGGCGAGTTCGTCACGCAGTGTCTGTGTGAGGAACTGATGCTCGGGCTCCTGGAACACTGTGCCGATGCGCGTGAGCAGTTCGCGCGATGTCCATCGGATCGGCCGACGCCCACCCCTGCCGGTAAGCGAGGATGCCGCGACGACCTCACCCGTGCGCTCGGGGATGAGACCTGCCAGCGTGAGAGCGAGGGTCGACTTGCCCACGCCGTTCGGACCCGTGATCACGGTCGCACTCCCCTGCGGCACGCGCACATCGAGCCCGGACTGCACGACGACACGCGGATCGCGCGCCACGGCGAGACCGGTCGCTTCGAGAACAGCGGATGCCGCGCCAGAGGCTACCGGCGTCACCGGCAGCTCGACATCCTGATCCGGTACCCACACCCCGGCATCCGCCAGCGCACGGCCGTGCTCAGCGAACACCTGCGCGGGTGAACCGTCTGCGAGCAGCCCGCCGCCGGCGGCGAGCACGATCACCCGGGTCATCAGGTCGACCCAGACCGGAGTGCGGTGCTCCACGACGATCAGCGTCGCGCCGGTGGCATCCACGACCCGCTCGACACTCGACCGGACCTCAGCGACCCCTTCCGGATCGAGATTCGCGGTCGGCTCGTCGAGCAGCAGCAGCCCTGGGCGCATCGCAAGCACGCCCGCGAGTACCAGCCGCTGCTTCTGACCGCCGGAAAGCGCCTTCGTCGCGTGCTGCAACGGCACGTCCAACCCCACGGCTTCGAGTGCGCCCGCCACACGCGCGGGGATCTCTGATGCCGGGATGCCGAGGTTCTCGCAGCCGAAGGCGACATCGTCGCCGACCTTCGACAGCACGATTCCCGCATCCGGATCCTGCATGACCAGGCCCACCTGCCCGCGGCGCGACTCTGGAGCGGCTCCATCGATCAGAAGAGCTCCGGTGCGTTCTCCCTCATCAGCATCGCCGAGCACTCCGGCGAGACCCGCCAGCAGGGTCGACTTTCCCGCGCCGGAGGCGCCGAGCAGCAGCACGCGCTCGCCTGGTTCGATCGTGAAGGTGGCATCGCTGACGGCGGGAAGCTTCCGTCCGGCGTAGCGCCACCCCCAGCCCGCGGCCTGCACGCGGGCCGGGGTGGCAGAAGTCATGTTCAGACCTCGCGTGCGAGTTCTCTGCCCGCGGCGAAGCGGCTGAGCGCTCCGGTCTTCGCCAGTGCGCGCACGAGCAACCAACCGACGACGCCGGCGAGGATCGCACCGGAGACGGCGACGCACACCAGATAGATCGTGTTGAACTCGAGCGACTTGAGGATGTTGGGCGAGCTGCCGTAGAAGAGCTCGAAGACCCACGCGGCGACCGCGGCGCCGACTCCGGCGAGGGCCGCGACACCGAGGCCGAAACGCCGGTACAGGAACAGCGCGAAGATGAGCTCTGCGCCGAGGCCCTGGACGAGTCCGGACAAGACGGTGGAAACGCCCCACACGTTGCCGATGAGCATCGAGACGATCGCGGCGACCACCTCGACGACGAGGGCCGCCCCCGGTTTGCGGATGACGAGGCCGCCGATGACGCCACCGATCAGCCAGATGCCGACGGCGATGCCGCCGAGCCCTGGGGTCAAGGCATCCGCAGCCCCGAACCACGCCCCGCCGACGACGTTCCACCCCCAGAAGAGCAGGCCGACCGCGACGCCGAGGACGGCGGCGACGACGATGTCGACGACGCGCCAGCGCCACGGATTCGCACCGGTGCCGATGGTCGTGGCGGCGGGCGTGCGTGTAGACGTGTTCATAGGAACTCCTCCCTGCGCTGGCATGACCCAGATCAGGTTCGACGGTCGAAGCGCTTTTCGCTCCCTCTCAGCCCGGCTCGCCGGACTCCCGTGGTTGTGATGACGATCATACTCAGGTTCGAAATCGCCCGCGCCGGCACCTGGGAGCAGCAGCGTCAAAGCACGGCAAGGCCACCGGATTCGGTACCGTGAACAAGTGACCATCGATGACGCGACGCCCGATACGGGAACCCTCACCCGGCGGGAGCTTCGTGCCAGCACCGGAGCAAGCAGTACCGTGCAGCCGCCGGCGCTGCCGTTCAGCGACACCGCGAACGCAACCGTTTCAGGCGATGCCGTCGTCGAACCCGCGACGAGCACCGGGGAAACAGCGCAAACGCCCGTGTCGGCCGCCGATTCCGTTTCCAGCGATGCCCGGCTCGATGACATCGAGACGGCGCTCGAGTCGGACGGCGACCAGGATGTCGACGAAGCGACCGCATCCGCTGCGCAGTGGGCCGACGAAGAGCGGACGGCCACCGCGTTCACCTGGCTCGACATCGACACCGTCGAGAAAGCCACTCACCCTGCGGATCTCGATCCAGTAACGATGCAGGAGACCGGACCCGATCTTCTCGCTGACGCGCACGTCCGCCCCGCACTGCTGCGGGCACGCTGGCTGGTGCCGCTCAGCGCTGTCGCCGCGCTCGCGCTGGCATACGTCGCGACAGTACTCCTGTGGCCTCTACATGAGGTGCCTCCGACGGTGGAGGTCCTGGAGATCGAGCAGATCACGGCGGAGCTCGCGACGCCCACCTGGCCGGTTGCGGGCAGCGCAGGCATCAGCGTCGCCGGGGTCTCCTCCGCATCGTCCGCCGCGGATGCCGTATCGATCGCCAGCGTGACGAAGGTCGTCACCGCCTTGATGGTGCTGGATCGGATGCCGCTGCAGCTCGGCGAGCAGGGGCCGGAGTTCGCCTTCACCTACAGCGACAGCGTCGAGTACTGGGACTATCGCCGCGGCGATCAGTCGGCGCTGGATGTACCGGTCGACGGCGTGCTGACCGAGTATCAGATGCTGCAGGGCACGCTTCTCGGATCTGCGAACAACTATGTCGATCGCCTCGCCCGCGAGATCTGGGGATCGGATGCGGAGTTCGCCGACGCCGCAGCGACCTGGCTCGCTGAGCGCGGATTATCCGGAATCACCATCGTGACGCCGTCCGGCTTCGACGAGGGCAACGTCGCGACTCCCGACGCCCTGCTGCAACTCGGCGAGCGCGCGATGCAGAACCCGGTCTTCGCGGAGATCGTCGGGACGGTCACTGCTGACATCCCCGGCGCTGGACTCGTCACGAACACCAACGGCATGCTGGCGGATCCGGGCGTCGTCGGCATCAAGACCGGCACGCTCGAGGGCTGGAGCATGCTCACGGCGAAAGACGTCACGATCGGGGACACGACCGTGCGTCTGTTCGCCTCCGTGCTGAACCAGGGCAGCAATGACGAGCGTCTCGCCGTGACGCGATCGCTGTTCACCGAAGTCGAGAATGCACTGCAGGACATGCCGGCGACTGTGCCGACCGGCACCGTGGTCGGCACGGTCGAAACCCTCTGGGGCTCGAACGTCGACCTCGTCACAGACGAAGATGCGACGGTTCTGCTGTGGAACGGAGCATCAGCCGACGCCAGTGCGACTCTCGCTCTGAGCGACGAGCGCGCTGCGGGCGACGAGGCCGGCAGCCTCAGCGTGAGCGGCCCCGTGGATGCCGTCGAGGTCAGTGTCTCGCTCGCAGATGAGCTCACGGGACCGAGCCCCTGGTGGCGGCTGACGCACCCGCTCGAACTTCTCGGCGTTGTGGCCGACTGACGCGCAGCCGGCCACAACCTCCGAACTCAGATCTGCGCCGATTCCTCGGCGTCGGCACCCGTCTTCACGACCGGCACCGCGCCCGTCGTCGCAGCCGGCTCCGCCTCTTCGGCGCCGACGACCGGAGTCGTGCCGGTGAGGGCCTCCTCGGCGTCGATGTCGGTGGCGGCCTGCTCGAACTGCGACTGGTACAGCCGCCAGTACGCACCCTGCGCCGCGATGAGCTCATCGTGCGAGCCCTTCTCGACGATGTCACCGTGCTCCATCACGAGGATGAGGTCGGCGTCGCGGATCGTCGACAGACGGTGCGCGATCACGAACGAGGTGCGCCCCTGACGCAGCGCCGCCATGGCGTGCTGCAGCAGCAGCTCGGTGCGAGTGTCGACAGCGCTCGTCGCCTCATCGAGGATGAGGATCGATGGCTTCGCCACGAATGCTCGCGCGATCGTGATGAGCTGACGCTCTCCAGCTGAGACGTTCGCCGCGTCCTCTTCGAGAACGGTCTCGTAGCCGTCGGGAAGCGCGTGCACGAAACGGTCGACGTAGGTCGCCTTCGCCGCGTCCAGCACCTCTTCGTCGGTCGCCGACGCACGGCCGTACCGGATGTTCTCCAGGATGGAACCTGCGAACAGCCAGGGATCCTGCAGCACCATGCCGGTGCGCGATCGCAACTCGGATCGTGTCACCTCGGAGATGTCCTGCCCATCCAGCAGGATGCGTCCGCCGCTGAGCTCGTAGAAGCGCATGATGAGGTTCACCAGCGTCGTCTTACCTGCGCCGGTGGGGCCCACGATCGCGACCGTCTGCCCCGGCTCCACCCGGAACGAGAGGTCATTGATCAGTGGGCGCTCCGGCGTGTACGAGAACGACACGTTCTCGAACTCGATGACGCCCTTGCCCTCGACGAGGGCCGGTGCATCTGCAGCATCAGGATCCTGCTCATCGGCGTCGAGGAAGTCGAAGACGCGCTCGGCCGAGGCGGTACCGGACTGCACGACGGCTGCCATGCCACCCAGTTCGCTCAGCGGCTGTGTGAACTGCTGCGAGTACTGGATGAAGGCCTGCACGTCGCCGAGGCGGAGTTGGCCGCTCGCGACCATCAGGCCTCCGAGCACCGCGATGCCGACGTAGGTGAGGCTGCCGACGAAGGTCATGGCCGGCATGATGATGCCGGACAGGAACTGCGCCTTGAAGCTCGCCTGGAAGAGCTCCTCGTTCTCGACCTGGAACTTGTCGAGTGCGTCCTTCTCACGTCCGTATACCTTCACCAGCGCGTGGCCGGAGAAGGCCTCCTCCACCCGCGCGTTGAGACGGCCGACCTTGCGCCACTGCGACCCGAAGGCCTTCTGCGAACGCGGGCCGATGACGCCGAAGATGACGCCCATGAGCGGCAACGCTACGAGGGCGACGAGCGCCAGCTGCCACGAGATGGAGAACATCATCACGAGCACGCCGATGACGGTGAGCACCGAGGTCAGCGCACCGGAGAGGGACTGCTGCATCGCCGTGGTGATGTTGTCGATGTCGTTCGTGACGCGCGAGATCAGTTCGCCGCGCTGCACCTTGTCGAAATACGACAGCGGCAGTCGGTTGATCTTCGCTTCGACGGATTCCCGCAGACGCCACATCGTACGCACCATGATCACGTTGATGACGTAGCCCTGGATCCAGCTCAGCAGGGCGGCACCGACGTAGATGGCGAGCACGGCGACGATGATCCAGCGCAGACGCTCGAAATCGATGCCTGCGCCGACCTGGAAGTCGGTGAACGCCGCGACCATGTTGGCGAAGTCGTCCTGCCCCTGCGACCGCAGGATCTCCACGACCTGGTCCTGCGGCGTGCCGGCCGGCACGCCATTGTCGGCGAGCGTCTTGGAGATGAATCCCTCGTAGATGAGGTTGGTGGCCTCACCGAGCACCTTGGGCGCGGCGACCGTCAGCACGACGCCGAGCGCGCCGAGGATGGAGACGAAGACGAACCAGACGGCTGAGGGCTTCAGCAGTCCGATCATCCTGGCGAAGCTCTTGCCGAAGTTGTCGGCCTTGCCCGGCGCCGGCGCATCCCAACCACCGGCGTCGAGGCGCGCCGCATCGGCGAGTTCCGCTTCGTACTGCTCTTCTGCAGTGAGCTGCTCTGGCGTGCTCATGCGTCAACTCCCAGCTGCGATTCGACGATCTCTCGGTACGTGTCGTTGGATGCGAGCAACTCGTCGTGAGTGCCGACGCCGACCATCGCGCCGCCATCGAGGACCACGATGCGATCAGCATCCATGATGCTCGACACACGCTGCGCGACGACGATCTTCGTCACTCCCGGAAGCTCACGCCACAGTGCCTGTCTCAGCCGGGCGTCGGTCGTGAGGTCGAGCGCGGAGAACGAATCATCGAAGATGAGGATCTCCGGCTGATGCACGATGGCCCTCGCGATCGCGAGCCGCTGGCGCTGCCCGCCGGAGACATTCGTCCCGCCCTGAGCGATGCGCGATTCGAGACCATCGGGCATCTCCTCGACGAAATCGCGTCCTTGCGCGATCTCGAGCGCGTGCCACAGTTCTTCATCTGTGGCTTCTTCTCGCCCGTACCGCAGGTTCGACGCCACCGTTCCGGTGAACAGGAAGGGTCGCTGCGGCACCAGACCGATGCTCTTCCACAGCGCGTCCACATCGGCCTCGCGCACATCGGTGCCGTTCACGCGCACACCGCCGCCGGTGACGTCGAACAGCCGCGGGATCAGCGACACGAGTGTGGTCTTGCCTGCGCCGGTGGAGCCGACGATCGCGACCGTCTCGCCCTTGTTCGCGCCGAAAGAGATACCGGAAAGAACCGGAGACTCAGCTCCCGGATAGGTGAACTCGACGTCTTCGAGCATGACGGTGCCGGGGGCGCTGAAGTCGACGACCCCGTTGTCAGGACGGTGCATGCTGGACTCCGCGTTCAGCACCTCGCCGACACGCTCGGCGGAGACAGCCGCGCGCGGGATCATCATCGCCATGAAGCTCGACATGATCACACCCATCATGATCTGACCGATGTACTGCATGAAGGCGAACAGCGTGCCGACCTCGACGTTGCCCGCATTGATCTCGATACCGCCGAACCAGATCACGCCGACGACGGTGACGTTGAGGATCAGCATGAACAGCGGGAAGAGCAGGACGAACAGCGAGCCGATCTTGCGCCCGAGAATCATGAGTTCCGTGTTCGTCTCGCGGAAACGCTGTTCCTCGATGGGCTCGCGGACGAATGCGCGAACGACCCGCACGCCGGTGAGCTGCTCGCGCATGACGCGGTTGATCGCATCGAGCTGCTTCTGGTTGCGGCGGAACAGCGGGACCATGCGGCCGATGACGAGGACGGCGGCGATCAGCAGAGCCGGCACCGATACGGCGATCAGCCAGCTCAGCCCGACGTCCTGCTGGACGGCCATGATGATGCCGCCGATGGCGAGCAGCGGGGCGGTGACGAACATCGTCGCGCCCATCATCGCCAGCATCTGCACCTGCTGCACATCGTTGGTGTTGCGTGTGATCAGCGAGCCGGCGCCGAACTGCGACACCTCACGCTCCGAGAAGCCGCTCACGCGGGAGAAGACGTCGGCGCGGATGTCGCGTCCGACACTCATGGCCGCCTTGGCAGCGAAATATGTCGCGACGATCGAGCAGACGATCTGACCGAGCGAGACCAGGAGCATGAATGCGCCGGTGCGCCAGATGTAGCCGGTGTCGGCCTGAGCGACGCCGTTGTTGATGATGTCGGCGTTCAGGCGGGGAAGGTAGAGCGTGGCGAGCGCGCTGGCGAACTGGAAGACCAGCACACCGACGAGCAGCCACCTGTATTTGGAGAGATAGCGGACGAGGAGTTTTCCGAGCATGAAAGTGTCCTTGTGGGATAGGGGCAGCGAGTGCCACAGAACAGATTGTCACGAAGCTCGGACATTCGTAACGACGAAGGAGGATTATCCGCTCAGGGCGAACGAACCGCTGGTCACCAGCGGATTCTGCACGGTGTCCAGCAAACCTCGGCGGGCTGTTCAGCCGAAGAGAGGCACCTCTGGCGCATACGCGCGGGCCGCAGCACCGGCGTCCGGCTCCAACTCCGCGAGGGTGGCAGGCCGCCATTTCGGCGAGCGGTCCTTGTCCACCAGCTGCGCGCGGATCCCCTCCATGAGATCGGGGTGGTGCGTCCCGAACCAGAGCACCCGACGGTACTCGCCGATCAGCGCATCGCGCAGCTCGCCCTCGCGGGCCTCGCGGACGGCGTCCAGCGTGACGGCGATCCCGGTCGGTGAGAGCTCGGCGAGCGTCGCCGCCGTGGCGGATGCCGCGGGCTCGGGCCGCGCGGAGAGCCGCTGCATGACCTCGCCGATCGTGTCGGCCGAGAAGACTTCGTCGATCCAGCCGCGCTCATCCGCGAGAGGCGAACGCTCCGGCGTGTCATCGAACAGCAGCACGAGCTCGGACGGGCTGGTCGGATCGGCGCGCTTGCCGAGAGCCTCGCGCAGTTCGTCGAGGTGCGTCGACGGCACGTAATAGTCGGCGAAGCCCGCGTACACGGCATCCTCTCCCGTCATGGTGGCACCGGTGAGTCCCAGGTACTCGCCGATGCGGCCGGGGGCGCGACTGAGCAGATACGTGCCACCGACGTCGGGGGTGAACCCGATCCTGGTCTCCGGCATGGCCAGGCGGCTTCGCTCGGTCACGACGCGGATGGCCGCGTGCCCTGCGAGCCCGATTCCGCCGCCCATCGTGATGCCGTCCGCGAAGGCGACGACCGTCTTCGGGTACTGCGCGATCATGAGGTTCAGCGCGTACTCCTCGCGGAAGAAATCGCTGACCCCTTCATACCGGCCGCCCGCGATCTGCTCGTAGAGTCCCCGCACGTCGCCGCCGGCGCACAGACCGCGTTCGCCTGCACCGTCGATGAGCACGATGTCGATGTCGGTGTCATCACGCCACCGATCGAGGGCGGCCGTGAGCTGACGGATCATGTCGAGATCGAGCGCGTTGATCGCCTTCGGGCGGTTCAGCGTGAGCCGCCCCAGCGATCCCTCGGTGCGGACGAGAACGGTGGATGCCGCGGTGTTGTCAGTCACGAATGCCACGTTACTCGTCTGTTTCTTCACGCTTCGCACAGTGCCGACGCGAGATTCTGCGTGTTTTCCGACAAGATAGAGAGAACGCCCATCGCAGGAAAGGCCCCGGATGCCAGACGGACAGCTGATCGAGTTCGACCACGTGACGAAGCGCTTCGGCGCAGTCGCCGCGGTGTCTGACTTCTCCGCGCGCGTCAACCCTGGTGTGGTGACGGGCTTCCTCGGCCCGAACGGCGCGGGCAAGACCACCACGTTGCGGATGCTGGTCGGCCTCGAGCGCCCGACCATCGGCACGACGAAGATCGGTGGCAAGCGCTTCTCCGAGCTGCGCGACCCGGCTCGCGTGATCGGGGCGATGCTCGAGAACCCGGGCTTCCGCGCCCGTCGCACGGTCGAGCGTCATCTCATCGCGGCGGCCAAGGCCAACAGCATCCCGCTGTCGCGCGTCGGTGAGCTCATCTCTTTCGTCGGCCTCGGCGATGACGTCGAGACGCGGATCGCCGCGCTCTCACTCGGCATGCGCCAGCGCCTGAGCGCGGCGACGGCACTGCTCGGCGACCCGGGCGTGCTCGTGCTCGACGAACCGGCGAACGGTCTCGATCCTGAGGGCATCCGCTGGATGCGCACTCTCATCCGCGGCCTCGCCGATGAGGGTCGCACCGTGCTCGTCTCCTCTCATGTGCTCTCCGAAGTCGAGCAGACCGCCGACGCGATCCTCGTCATCGCGAGCGGCAAGCTGAAGTTCGCCGGCACCATGGAAGACCTCGCCGACCCGACCGCCGGCCCCGTGGTGGTCGACGCCGCCGACCGCTCCGCGCTCTCGAAGGCGCTGCGCGGTGCAGGCTTCGAGTTCGAGGTCCTGCGCTCCGGGCTGACAGTACGCGGCAGCGATGCTGCCACGATCGGTGCGGTCACCGCCGGTGCCGGCGTGGCCCTGACCACGCTGCAGCAGCGCGGACCCACCCTTGAAGACGTCTTCCTCGACCTCGTGAACGACCGGCACGTGCGTCCCGCGAAGAGCGTGGCAGGTGCCGCTCCCGCGGCGGTCGCGCCCGCGTCTGCTTCGGACGCAGACGAGCCGGCGACTCACGCGGACGACGCCACAGCCGCCCTGTTCGGCACGGTCGAAGCATCCGAACGCGACGAGGACTCGATCGCCGAGACCGTGGACCGGCCCACCGAGCCCGAGGGGTCCGAGGGGTCCGAGGATCAGCCGGCCGACGAGGCCGAGGACGACGCCGGGTCGTCGCCCGCAGATGCTGCAGATTCCGATGACGCGAATTCCGCACAAGACGGCACCGCCGCGGAGCCCGCCGATACGGCGGAAGACGCGTCCGGCGCTGGTGATACCGCAGACGTTGACACCGCCCCTCGGGAAGACGCCCGCCCGCTCCCCGGCATCGCCGGACTCGCGGCCGTCGCCAGCCTGTTCAACACCCCGGCGACGGCTTCGGCTGCCGATGACGACGCCGACGACGCCGAAGGCCACGTCGACGCAGAGCAGCCATCGACGGATGCGATCGACGATGCGGATGCCGACGCTGCGGACGCGGACAGCGACGACTCGGACGTGACCCGCGTCATCGAGGTCATCCCCGCCGCCGACGCCGAGCCGTCAGCATCCGACGTCGTCGCCGACGTGCCGCTGGCGGAATCAGAATCGGCTGGGACTCTCGACGAGACCGATCCGACTGATGAGTTCTTCGACGCGTTCACCGGCGACCCGTCTTCCGAGGATGACGACGAACAGGAACCGTCGTCCGACGAAGAGTCGGAAGACGACGACCTGGAGAACGCCGGTTCAGAAGGCGACGACGCAGACGGCGACGAGCACGACGGCGACGAGCCACCGCACGAACAGCGCTGAGTTCAGACGGGGCGCGGCCTGATGACCGGACGCTGACGCCCCTTCACGACCGGTATCGGAGCCGTGCTGGCGATCTCCACCACATCGACCGGCTCTTCTGTGACCTCGAGTCGGAGCGCCTGCGTCAGGGCGAGGCCGTGCCTGGTCGTGAAGATCAGCCGCTGGAACTGCTCATCGCCTTCGAGGTCGATGACCACGCTCGGACGATGCCGGCGGATGAGCACGAAGTCGGTCGACGCCGCGGCCTTCCACGTGCCGGCAGCGAGGATGCTCGGGATATGGGTGCCTGGCCCCGGCACCCCGCGCAGCCACGTCCATGCGTCATCGGTGAGCTGCACCTTGGTGATGGTGTCGCGCGACACCTTCACGTTCTCACGGTGAAACGTCGCAGCGCGCTCGAGCGGAGAGAGCACAACCTCAAGCTGTGTCTGATCCAGCAGCAACGTCACCATGCACCCAGTCTGCCAGCGACGCCCCGCAAACTGTCTGCGACTTCCTCACAGGACCACAACAATCCGCTTGTGCGATTCCGCCAGGAGTTATGAACGCGAAGCGGATGCTGCGGCAGCGGCCGCCGCGGGGAGCGCGCGCTCGATGCGGGTCAGCGCCTCGTCGTCGTGTGCGGCCGTGAGGAACCAGGCCTCGAACACGCTCGGAGGCAGGGCGACGCCCTGCTCGCGCATCGCATGGAAGAAGGGTGCGTAGCGGAATGCCTCCTGCGCCTGCGCCTCCGCATAGGTGTGCGGTGCCTTCTCCGCGAACACCACGCCGAACAGGTTGCCGGCGCGCGGCACGGCATGCACGACGCCCGCGTCGGTGAGGGCTGCATCCAGGGCGTCCGCGACTCGAGCGGCCGCGGCATCCACCCGGGCGTACACGGCAGGCGTCGCGAGGCGCAGCGTCGCAAGGCCGGCAGCGACCGACAGCGGGTTCCCCGACAGCGTGCCCGCCTGGTAGACCGGGCCGGTGGGTGCGAGCAGATCCATCACATCGGCGCGACCGCCGATGGCCGCGAGAGGCATGCCGCCGCCGACGACCTTGCCGAACGTGATGATGTCGGGCAGGTACTCCTCGCCGAGCGACGCCTGCAGCGCCCAGAATCCGGCGTGGTGCACACGGAAGCCGGTGAGCACCTCGTCGAGGATCATCAACGCACCATTCGCATGCGCCGTGTCGGCGATGAAGCGGTTGAAGCCGGGGTCGGGTTCGACAACGCCCATGTTCGCGGCTGCGGCCTCGACGATGACGGCGGCGATGCGGCCCGCATGCTCGGCGAAGACGGCCTCGAGCGCGGCGCGGTCGTTGTAGCCGATCACGAGCGTCTGCGCCGCGATGGGGGCGGGCACACCGGCTGAGCCGGGCAGGGCCAGCGTCGCGACGCCTGAGCCCGCTTCCGCCAGAAGTCCGTCGGAATGTCCGTGGTAGTGCCCGGCGAACTTCACCAGCAGGTCGCGGCCCGTAGCGCCGCGCGCGAGGCGGATCGCCGTCATGGTCGCCTCGGTGCCGGTGGAGACCAGACGGACGCGTTCGATCGGGGCGAGATCTCCCACCCGCACGCGCTCGGTGATCAACCGCGCCAGTTGGACTTCACCCTCCGTCGGTGCTCCGAAGGAGAGACCGCGGGTCGCTGCCTCCTGCACGGCGGCGACGACATCCGGGTGCGCGTGACCCAGCAGAGCGGGGCCCCACGACGCGACGAGGTCGACGTACTCGTTGCCGGCGGCATCGGTGACCGTCGCACCCTTCGCGGATGCCAGGAACCGCGGAGTGCCGCCGACGGAGCCGTACGCCCGCACCGGCGAGTTCACACCGCCGGGGGTCACGGTGCGTGCGGCAGCGAACAGGTCGTCGTTGCGGTCGTTCATGGGAGCCTCCCTCAGTCGCGAAGCCAGCCGGCAGCCTCGGTCGCCCAGTAGGTGAGCACGGCGTCCGCACCGGCGCGACGGATCGAAAGCAGTGATTCCATCACCGCGGCACGACGATCGATCCAGCCGTTCGCACTCGCGGCCTCGATCATCGCGTACTCGCCGGAGACCTGGTATGCCCATACCGGAATATGGACGGCGTCGCGAACCTCGCGGAGGACGTCGAGGAAGCCCATCGCGGGTTTCACCATGACGATGTCCGCGCCTTCGGCCTCATCGATCAGCGCCTCGCGCAGGCCCTCGCGGCGGTTGCCGGGGTCGAGTTGATACGTACGGCGGTCACCCTGGAGCTGGGAGTCGACGGCCTCTCGGAAGGGACCGTAGAACGCGCTCGCGTATTTGGCCGCGTAGCCGAGGAGAAGCGTGTCCGCGAAGCCCTCGGCATCCAGCCCACGACGGATCGCCGCCACCTGGCCGTCCATCATCCCCGACAGACCCAGCAGGTGCGAGCCGGCCCGCGCCTGCGCGAGCGCCATTGACATGTAGCGTTCGAGCGTGGCGTCGTTGTCGACCGAGCCGTCCTCAGCGAGAACGCCGCAGTGACCGTGATCCGTGAACTCGTCCAGGCAGAGATCGGTCTGCACGACGAGTGCGTCGCCGACCTCCGAGACCAGCGCGGCTGTGGCGATGTTGAGGATGCCGTCCGGATCGTCCGCGCCGGAGCCGACGGCGTCGCGCACGGCGGGCACGCCGAAGAGCATCACGCCGCCGACTCCTGCCTCGGCCGCATCGACTGCGGCGCGGCGAAGAGAATCGAGCGAGTGCTGGGCGACGCCGGGCATCGAGCTGATCGGCACCGCCTCGGCGATGCCCTCGCGCACGAACATCGGCAGCACCAGTTGGCGGGACTCCAATGACGTCTCGCGAACCAGATTGCGCACCGCCGTCGACTGACGCAGTCGGCGCGGCCGGATCTCGGGGAAGCTCACGGCGCGAACTCGTCGGCCGCGTGCGGGAGGGTGAAGTGCGAGACAGCATCGATGAGCGCATCGACGGTCTGCTTGTCCGCGACCACCGTGATGGGCAGCCCAGCCTTGCGGGCGTCCTTCGCGGTGCGGGGTCCGATCGCGGCGAGCAGGGTGTCATCCGGGATGTTCGGGAACTGCTCGCGCACTTGCTGAGCGACCGAGCCGCTCGTGATGAGGATCGCGTTGATCCGGCCACTGTCGACATCGCGGCGGATGCGGTCGGTGACCGGCACCCCCACTGTGCGATAGGCGACGATGCTCGAGACCTCGTGCCCCGCCTCGATGAGGGAGCGCGTGAGCACGGGCTTCGCGATCTCGCTGCGCAGCGTCAGGATGCGTCGGGGCGAGGGCTCGAGAGCGAGGAGCTGCTGCGCCATTCCTTCGGCGGAGTTGTCCTCCTCGGGCACCAGGGCGACCTCGTACCCGACGGCCTGGAGAGCGGCCGCCGTCGTCTCGCCGACAGCAGCGATCTTCGTCGATCTGGGAACGACCGCGCGGTGCGCGAACAGCACATCCACGGTCGTGGCACTGGTGATCGTGAGCCAGTCGAACTCTCCGGCCGCGAGCTTCGTCAGCGCGTCGTCGAGCGCTGCCTGGTCTGTCGTCGGGCCGAAGTTGATCAGTGGCGCGACGACGGGAACGGCGCCCTGCGAGCGAAGGCTCGCGGCGACGCCGTCGCCCCAGGGGCCTCCTCGCGGAACGAGGACGCGCCAGCCGGTCAACGGCTTCTCATGGTTCGTTTCGGGTGTGCTGGTCATCAGGATTGCTCTCGGGAGACGAGTCCGGCCGCCCCTTGATCGAGCAGCCGACGGGCGACAGAAAGTCCGATCTCGCGTGCTGCGTGATTCGGGTCCGCACCATCGGCAGCATCCGCTCCATTGCCACTGCCGTTCAGACGAATATACCCCCGGCGCAGAGGTTCGGTGACGTCGAGCCCGATCCGCCTGTCCCCTTCCGGCGCGTAGACGACGGTGCGCACGCGCACTTCCTCGCGGGCCACGACCGCATGCGCAGCCATCGGCGCCTGGCATCCGGCATCCAATCCTTCGAGGACGCCTCGCTCCACGGTGATCGCAAGACGGGTCGCCTCATCGTCGAGTTCTGCGAGGGCGGCGAGGAGCTCTGCGGGCGCATCCTTCGTCGTCTCGACGGCGAGTGAGCCCTGTCCCGGGGCGGTCGGCCACTCGGCGAGACCGAGCTCTTCGCGAACGAGGGCGACCTCGGATCCGAGCCGCGACAGGCCGGCGGCGGCGAGGATCACGGCATCCAACTCACCGGTATCGACCCGCCCCATGCGGGAGCCGATGTTGCCGCGGATGTCGACGACCTCCGCACGGGGTGCTCGACGACGCACCTGCGCGATGCGCCGCGGTGATCCCGTGCCGACCTTCGCGCCGGGGCGCAACTCATGCAACGGCGTGCCGTCACGCGTGAGCACGACGTCTCGAGCGTCTTCCCGCACCGGCGTCGCAGCGATCAGAAGACCGTTCGGCACGGCCGTCGGGAGATCCTTGAGGGAGTGCACCAGGATGTCGCACTCCCCGTTCAGCAGTGCTTCCCGCAGACGAGTCGCGAAGATGCCCATGCCGCCGATCTCGGAGAGCGACGCACGGTTCGTGTCACCCTCCGACACGATGGGGACGAGTTCGACCTTACGCCCCGAGATCTTCTCAAGAGCGGCGGCGACGTGACCGGACTGCGCCTGCGCGAGTGCGCTTCGCCGCGTGCCCAGGCGAATGGGGCGCTGATGCTTCGGAGTCGTCATGGCGGTCTACTGCAGCACGTCCGCGATCTCATCGAAGCGGAGCCTGCGGCCCGTGAAGAACGGGACCTCCTCCTTCACGAAACGACGAGCCTCGGTGTAGCGCAGGTCACGCATGAGATCGACGAGCTCTGTGACATCATCCGCCTCGAGGGGAAGGATCCATTCGTAGTCGCCGAGCGCGAAGGCGGCGACGGTGTTCGCGATGACCCCCTTGAACGCTGCGCCCTTGCGCCCGTGATCGGCCAGCATCTTGCGGCGATCATCTTCGGGCGCGAGGTACCACTCGGGTGTGCGTACGAACGGGTAGAGGCACAGCCAGCCCTTCGGCTCGACGCCGCGCAGGAATCCGGGCACGTGCGCACGGTTGAACTCGGCGTCGCGGTGCACGCCCATCACGTTCCAGACGGGCACCAGCGTGCGCAGGAGTTCGGTGCGACGAAGGCGGCGCAGCGCCTTCTGCAGCTCCTCGGCGGTGTCGCCGTGCAGCCACACGAGCAGATCGGCGTCGGCCTTGAGGCCTGAGACGTCGTAGAAGCCGCGGATGGAGACGCCGGAGTTCTCGATGTGCTCGGAGATCGTCTCCAGCTCTGTCGCGTCGGTCTCGGAGACCGGTGCATCAGGATTGCGTCGCCACACGGCCCAGAGTGTGAAGCCGGTGGGGTTCTCTTCGCTCGCGTCGGACATGCATCCAGTCTGCCCCTTTCTCGAGGAAGGAGCGAATGCAGCCGACGGCGAGGGTCTACGAGGTCAGCGAGCGAGTGCCCGCGCGATCGCCCAGACGAGAGCGCCGGTCGCCGCCGCGATCCCGACGACCGCGGCGACCGCGCCGACCGGGTTGCGATCCGCGAAGACACGCGCCTTCGCAGCGCCGCGCACGGACGCCTTCTCGATACGACGAGGAAGGTTGCCCTTGACCTCGATCGCGGCAAGAGCAGCCTTCAGTTCGGCGCGGGCGGATGCCACGGGGTCGGTGATCCCCGCAGGCACTGCGGTACGGGGCAGATTCAACTCAGAGTTTGTCATCACCGGCGTCCTTCACGATTCGAATATCGGTCGCGACTGCCTGACCGGGGTTCTCCCGGCTCAGCACCTTGCGGAACTTCAGCAGCCCGAACACCGCGCACACCAGAACGCAGAGCAGCAGAAGACCGAGCACCGCCAGCGCCGAGAGCCAGACCGGCCACCATGATGAGAGCCCTGCCACAGCGAAGACGAGGATCATCGGGATCAACCAGAACAGGAAGAACAGCGCGATCACGAACCAGACGCTGCCGATCCCCGCATCCTTCGCAGTGCGGGAGATCCACGTCTTGGCCGCATCTATCTCGGCTTTGACGAGCTTGCTGACCAGTTCGGGAAGATCGCCGAGCAGGGTCAGAAAACTGTCGTCGGCGCGGTCACGGTATCCGCGAACCATGTCACTTCCCGTTCGTCGAAGTCTTCTTCGCCGTTGAGGCCGTCGACGCACTCGAGGCGGCGGGTTTCTTGGCGGCCGGCGTCTTCGCTGCGGTCTTCGCGTCCTCCACCACACCTTCTGCCACCTCGGCGACGTTCTCCGCAGCCTTCTTGGTCGTGGCGATGGCGGAGTCGAGCTTCTCGCCAGGCGTGGTCCCGTTGCCCGCAGACTTGGCCACCTTGACGATGCCTGACCAGACCGCGCCTGGGATGGCAGCAGCCTTGTCGCCCGCGAAGGCTGTGAGCTTGGTCACCTGGTCCTGAACAGGATCGAGGTGCCAGACCTTCAGCCATTGCTTCTTTATCTGTTCGTAGCGCTCGCGTCCGGCGCGCGTGCCGAGTACGTAACCGACGCCGAGTCCGACGACGAGTCCGATCTTCCCCTTCATGGGGTCTCCTCACGTTGTTCCGGTCGAGCCGCAGGATTCTGCCCCTGGCGGCCAGGTACCCAGCGTAACCCCATATGCCGATTTCGGCATCTATACCTCAGGGGGTTGACAGCCATCGCCGTCTCACTCCCAGAGCAGGCTCCTGCGGAGGCGGTCGGCTTGATCCTCCGCATCCGGGATCACCTGCGCGAGCCCTGTCCCGGCGAGCCATGCCCCGACGACGGCGAGGCCATCGAGCTTCTGCACTTCTGCGCGCACTGCACGACGGCGGCCGGCCGCGCCGATGAGGGAGGCCGGCTGCGCCTGCGTGAATCGCGCCCGATGCGAGTCGACCAGTGTCGATTCGTCGAGCGGCACTCCGAGCATGTCAGCGGCCTCGCGCAGTGCAAGCCGAGCGGCGTCCGCGTCGTCGAGTCTCGCTGTGGCGGCGGGCTCGCCCTGCGCACCGAACGACACCCGCACGATGTGTCGGCCGCCTGCGGCCTCGCGCAACCAGGACCACTTCGCCGTCGCGTGCGTCAGCGCCTTGGCCGTGTGGCTGCCGGGCACGGTGAGCACGCCCGTGCCACGCGGTGCGGCATCGAGCGCCGGTGCATCGAGCAGCAGACTCACGATCTCGATCTCCGGAGCGGCGCCGGCAGTGCCGAGAGCGTCGATGTGGCCGTCGAGAAGGGTGCGGGCCGCTGGCTCCGCGGTGGCGATGATGACGGCATCCGCGACGAGCGTCTCGACGCCCTCCGACGGCGCCGGGAACGCGACAGTCCAGCCATGGCCGTCACGAGCCAGCATCTGCACGTCGACGCCGGTGCGCACGACTGCGCCGAGCTCGACCAGATCGTCGACCAGGGCGTCGACGAGGGCGCTCATGCCGCCGGCGAGGGCTTCGACTGCAGAGCCCGGAGCCTTCTTCGCGCGGTCCGCACGATCGGCGAGCAGCTGAGCCACGCCCCCGGAGAGCGAGCCCGTGCGCGTGAGTGCCTCGTTGAGGCCGGGAGCGGCGACTTCGGTGTCGATGTCGTCTGGAAGCGCCGAGTAGACGCCTGCGGTCACCGGAGCGACCAGCCGGTCGCGCACCTTGTCACCCATGCGCGTCGAGACGAGTCGGCCGAGACTGTGCTCCTTGCCGATCGTCAGCGGCGGTCGCAGTCGGTCGACATAGGCGCGCCACGCGCCGCCCCAGCCGATGATGCGGCGCACGTCATCGGCGAAGGGATTCGACGGGATGCCGAGGATGCCGCCCTTGGGCAGCGGTGCCGCTGCGACTCCCGGCACACCGACCAGCCATGCCCCGTCCGGGTTCGGGGTGACGATGCGATCGGTGAGACCGAGGTCGGTGAGCAGTTCGCGCACGTGCCCACCGCGCGTCGCGTAGCTCTCGGCGCCGGCGTCCACCGCTATCCCGTCGAGCTCGGCACTGCGGATGGCCCCGCCGAGGCTCGCCGCCTCCAGCAATGTCACGTTCATCCCGACCTTCGCGCACTCGCGCGCGGCGACGAGACCCCCGATGCCGCCACCGATCACGATGATGTGGCGCTTCGCCGCCCTCGCGGCGAGGTCGACGGGATCATCCGTCATGCGCGCGCCGCATCCGAACGGGAGTGCACCAGCTCGACGATACGGGTGAGCTGGTCCGGATCGGTCTCCGGCGGCACGCCATGGCCGAGGTTGAGGATGTGCGCGCGGGCTGCGCGTCCGCGCTCGAGCACGTCGAGCACATGCGCCTCGAGAACGTCCCACGGCGCAGACAGCAGCGCCGGGTCGATGTTGCCCTGCACCGTGACATCCGGCCCGAGGACGCGGGCCGCCTCGTCGAGCGGCTGGCGCCAGTCGACGCCGACAGCAGATGCGATGCCGTCGAGCCTCATGTCGCCGAGGAAGGGGCCGGTACCGACACCGAAGTGGATCACCGGGATGCCGAGATCTGTCACTGCAGCCTTGGAGTGCGGGGCGATGAACGCACGATAGTCGGCAGGGTTGAGCGATCCGGCCCAGGAGTCGAAGAGCTGAACGGTCGCGGCCCCGGCGTCGCGCTGAGCTTCGAGGAAACGGCGAGAGATGCGTGAGAGCCAACCTGCCAGACGATCCCACGCCTCGGGATCGGTGTGCATCATGGCACGGGCGCGGAGGTGCTCCTTGGACGGGCCGCCCTCGACCAGATACGCAGCGAGCGTGAATGGCGCACCGGCGAAGCCGATGAGCGGGGTCTCGCCGAGTTCGGCGGTGACGATGCGCACCGCTTCAGCGATCGCAGTGGTGTCCAGCGCGTCCGGATCGATCGCGGTGATCCGATCGACGTCGGCCCGAGTGCGCACAGGTTCCGCGAACACCGGGCCGCGACCGGGCTCGATCACGACGTCCACACCGGCAAGGCGCAGCGGGATGACGATGTCGCTGAAGAACACCGCCGCATCGACACCGTGGCGACGCACCGGCTGCAGCGTGATCTCCGCCGCGAGGTCGGGTGTCAGGCAGGCATCCAGCATGCGGGTGCCGACGCGGAGCTCACGATATTCCGGGAGAGAGCGTCCGGCCTGACGCATGAACCAGACCGGGGTCTGCTCCGGTCGGTCTCCGGCGAGCGCTCGCAGCAACGGGGCTGAGGGGGAAGGCATGCGTCCATCTTCCCATCCGGACTCTGTGGGTGCCCGGTGTCCCCATTCAGAAGGCACTCCGGAAGGCGGCGTAGTATGTCCCTGTGCTGCTGTGTGTGACGGCGAACCACAAGACCGCCTCTTTCGAAATGCTCGAACGACTGAGCCGCACCCCCGACGACGTCGCGCCGAACCTTCTGCGCCTCGCTCCGTGCGTGCAGGGTGCAGTCGTCGTCTCGACGTGCAATCGGTTCGAGGCGTACGTCGAGGTCGATGAACCGGTCACCGCCGCCGGCGCCGTAGGCGTCGAGGCCGTGCTCGAGGCCATCGAGCAATCAGCCGGAATCCCCACTGCGGAATTGGACGGCGCGTATGCCGTGCACTCCGGACGCCGGGTCGCCGAGCATCTGTTCGCCGTGGCATCCGGTCTGGAATCCGTCGTCTCCGGCGAAGGCGAGATCGCCGGCCAAGTGCGTCGCGCGCTCACGACCGCCCGCAAGCACGGCACCACCTCCCCCGAACTCGAACGACTCTTCCAGCGCGCGAGCCAGGCGCAGCGCAAGGTCAAGAACGTGACAGCGCTCGGTCGCGCCGGCCGCTCACTGGTGCGTCTCGCACTCGAACTCGCCGACAGCCGCATCGCAGACTGGTCCGCAGAGCGCGTGCTGCTGGTCGGCACGGGTTCGTATGCCGCAGTCACCCTCGCGACGCTGCGCGAACGTGGCGCCACGAACATCTCGGTGTACTCGCCGTCAGGTCGGGCCGAGCTCTTCGCCAAGAAGCACGACATCACGGCGGTATCCGAGGCCGACTACGCACGCGTCGCCACGGCGTCGAGCCTGCTCATCACCTGCACCACCGCGACCGAGCCGGTACTCGGCCGTGCGCAGCTGCAGGGCCCGATCACGAACGCGACCGCGGGATGCCCGATGGGGCAGCAGAGCTCACAGCTCGTGATCGACCTGGGCATGCCGCGCAACGTCGACCCCGACATCGCGAGCCTCGAGGGCGTCGCGCTGCTCGACCTCGAGACCATCCGGCTGCACGCCCCTTTGGAGGAGCTGCAGGCGACGGATGCCGCGCGTACGGTCGTTCGCGAGGCCGCTGACACGTTCCATGTCGTCGGCGCGCAGCAGAGCGTGACACCCTCTGTCGTCGCGTTCCGCACGCACATCCTGTCGCTGATGGAGGCCGAGATCGAGCGGGCTCGTTCCCGCGGCGACGAGGGCGGCAAGGTCGAGCAGGCCATGCGGCACCTCGCGGGTGTGCTCACGCACACTCCGACGACACGTGCGCATGAACTCGCAGCTCAAGGGCGGGGCGACGAGTTCGCCGCCGCACTGCAGACTCTGTACGGCATCACGGCGGATGTCGCTGTCGATGCGCCGACGGCAGAGTCGGCCTGACCCGGCTCCGACGCTTCGCTCCGGATCTTGCGCTCGAGTGCAAGACTGGATGCATGGCCCTTCACATCACCGGAGATACCGCCGCCGATTCGCTGCTGACTGAGAACCCGCTCGCTCTACTGGTCGGGATGCTGCTCGATCAGCAGGTGCCGATGGAGACCGCATTCGCCGGCCCGCTGAAGATCGAGCAGCGCACAGGTGCGGCGGATGCCACGGCCATCGCAGGCATGGACCCCGAGGCCTTCCTCGAGGCGTTCAAGCAGACGCCGGCTGTGCACCGGTTCCCCGGCTCGATGGCCGCTCGAGTGCAGACCCTCTGCCAGGAGCTCGTCGACTCATGGGATGGGGACGCCGCGGCACTGTGGACCCGCGACGACCCGGACGGCGCAGAGGTGCTGCGACGTTTGAAGAAGCTGCCGGGCTTCGGCGAGCAGAAGGCGAAGATCTTCCTCGCTCTGCTCGGCAAGCAGTACGCGTTCACCGGGTCGGGATGGCGTGAGGCGTCCGCCCCCTACGGGGAGGACGACTCCTACCGCAGCGTCGCCGACATCGTCTCCCCCGAGTCACTCACGAAGGTGCGCGAGCACAAGAAGGCCATGAAGGCTGCTGCCAAAGCCGTGAAGTAGATCAGGCCATTGTCAAGGCCGGTCCGGCGGACGATGCGATGACGCAGACTGGTCGCAGACGATCCAGGGAGCGCACATGTCGAGAAACGTCCGAAGGATGAATTGCCCGCCTGATGCCGTCTTCCGCGTGTTGGCGGACGGCTGGCTCTATCCGAGTTGGGTCGTCGGAGCATCGCGCATGCGAGACGTCGATGCCGCGTGGCCGCAACCCGGCGCGAAGTTGCATCACTCGGTCGGAGTCTGGCCGGCACTCCTCGATGACACCACCAGCAGCGTGACGTGGAATCCGCCCCGTCTGATGGTGATGACCGCACGCGGCTGGCCGATCGGAGAAGCGCGTGTGACGATCGACGTCAAGCCCTTCGGCGGCGGATGCCTGGTCCGCATCCAGGAGGAGGCCGTCAGCGGACCCGCGAAGGCGATCCCCCGCGTGCTGACCGATGTGCTGCTGCAGTGGCGGAATGCCGAGACATTGCACCGACTCGCATATCTCGCCGAAGGATTCGGCCAGATCGACACAGCATCCCCGCCGGAGACCCGATGACGGCCGGTTCAGCCGAAGTCGACGCCACTGTCGTCGGCGCGGGGCCGAACGGTCTCGCCGCCGCGGTCACACTCGCACGCGCCGGGCTGTCGGTCCGAGTCTTCGAACGCGCCGCGAATCCGGGCGGGGGTGCGGCGACCGCAGAGCTCACCCTGCCGGGCTTCCGCCACGACGTCTGCTCTGCGGTTCATCCGCTCGCCTTCGAATCGCGCTTCTTCCGGGAGTTCGAGCTCACTCGACGCGTGCCCTTCGCCGTGCCGGAGATCTCCTTCGCTCATCCGCTCGACGGCGGCAGGGCTGGGATCGCATATCGGGATCTGGAGCGCACGGCGGAGCGTCTGGGCGTGGACGGCAAGGCCTACGCCAGACTGCTGCGTCCCCTCGTCGAGCGGTCGACGAGAGTCGCCGATTTCACCGGCGACACACTCCTGCGCATTCCCCGCGACATCCCGACCGCCCTCGCGTTCGGGCTGGCGGCGTTGGAGCAGGGCGGCCCGCTGTGGAACGCGCGCTTCCGTGAGGATGCCGCTCCCGCCATGCTCACCGGTGTCGCATCGCACACGATCCTACCGCTGCCTGGTCTGGCCACCGCCGGGGCCGGCCTCGCATTGACGGCCTACGCGCATGGCAAAGGCTGGCCGATTCCGATCGGCGGCAGCCAGAGCATCATCGACGCGATGGTCGACGACCTCCTGGCGCATGGCGGCGAACTCGTGACGGATCACGACGTCACCTCGCTCGACGAGCTGCCGAACTCACGCGTGACGCTGCTCGATGTCACGCCGCGCGCGCTGAGCAGAATCGCCGGAGACCGGATGCCGGAGCGATACCGCCGAGCGCTGGGGCGCTTCCGCTACGGGAACGCCGTCGCGAAGGTGGACTTCGCACTCTCCGAACCCGTGCCATGGTCGAATGAGGAACTCGGTCGCGCCGGAACTCTCCACCTCGGCGGCACACGGGCCGAGATCGCGGCAGCCGAGAACGCCGTCGCGCACGGCACCCTCTCCGAATCTCCGTACGTGCTCGTCTCGCAGCCGTCAGTGTTCGATGACACACGCGCGCCGGCCGGTCAGCACACACTGTGGACCTACACGCACGTGCCCGCGGCATCGCGCGCGGACAGGTCGGAAGCGGTCATCCGTCAGATCGAACGGTTCGCGCCCGGCTTCCGTGACACGATCCTGGGGATGTCCTCCCGCACGGCGATCGACGTGGAGCACCACAACCCGAACTACCCGCGCGGCGACATCTCCGCCGGCACCCCTGATCTGGCGCAGCTGCTGCGCCGCCCTGTGCTCAGTCCCGATCCGTGGCGGACGCCGATGAGTGGCATCTACCTCTGCGGCGCATCGACCACGCCAGGACCAGGTGTACACGGCCTGGCGGGCTGGCATGCGGCGCTGAGCGCGCTGAGGAACGACTTCGGCACCAGTGCGCTGCCGGTTCTCGCAACGGACCGCGCTTCTGGCAGAGAATGAACGCATGAAGCAGACCGGTTCGAACGTCGCAGCACTGATCTCCGCAGCGACCCCTGCGACCAGACGGCGGGATGCCGAGACGCTGACAGCCCTGATGCAGGAGATCTCCGGCCGCGAACCCGCCACGTGGGGAACGATCATCGGATTCGGCTCCTGCCATTACCGCTACCCGACCGGTACCGAAGGCGACATGCCCATCCTCGCGTTCGCCCCGCGTAAGGCCGCGACCACGATCTACCTCGACGACACCGGGCGCCACGGTGAGGCTCTCGGTGATCTCGGCCCGCACACCACGGGCCGCGGATGCCTCTACATCAAGGATCTCGAGAAGGTCGACCTCGATGTGCTCCGCGGGATCCTGGAGAGCACGCTCGCCTGGACCGAAGCCGGCGGCGACGACTACGCGAAGATCACCGTCACCGACTGACTCCCGTTCCTCGGCCCTCTGCACGCCTGCGGACATGAGCGACGGCAGCGCGCGCGACCCGTCAGCGGGCGCCATAGCGCGCGACGATCTCCTCGGTGAGAGACGGCCAGATGCGCTTGTGCTCATCGCTGAAGGCGACACCGGAGAGGAACGCCGCGCCGAGGTCGCTGGACCGGTCGATGAAGAGGAAACTGCCCTGCCCACCGAAGTGACCTGCGGTCGCGGGCGGAAGGCTGTCGCTCAGCCAGTGCGGACTCTTCGAGCCTTTGAGCTCGAATCCCAGTCCCCACTGGTTGTCGTCGAACGAGCCGTATCCGGGCACGACGCCGCGCAGCCCGGATCGTGAGACCGAGAGCGCGAGGTCGCGCAACGCGACCGGGATCAACGCCGGTCGCAGCACTTCGCGTGCGAAGGACAGCAGATCTGCGATCGAGGCTCGATAGCCCGCGGACGGGCGACCGGTCACGTCCGTGTCCTGCATGCCCAACGGCAAAATGACTTCACGGGCCAGCCACTCGGCGAGCGGCATGCCGACGGACGCGCCCACGTGCGCGCCGAGTGCGTCGAACCCGGCGTTCGAGTAGATGCGCCGCGTTCCTGGCGCCGCCTGCGTCTGGTCGCCTTCGAACGGCAGTCCACTGGTGTGGTCGAGCAGGTTCAGCAGCGTGGATCCCTCCGGCCCGGCCGGCTCGTCGAGGTCGACGAGCCCTCGCTCTACGGCGATCAGCACGCCCCACGCCGATATGGGCTTGGACACCGATGCCAGCGGGAGGGCGGCGCGCGGATCTCCCTGCACGGCGACGGTCTGCTCCGGGCCGGTCACCCCCACCAGTGCCGTGTGCGGGAAGCCGTCCGTTGCTGCGAAATTCGTGGTCTCCACCCTGTCATCGTCCCACGTCGGCCGTCGCAGACCTCCGCTCGACCATCGCCCACCTGCACGTGCGGCGCACCGACCGTCCGCTGAAGCCAGTACCGATCGTGCGTGACGGTCACGACAACTCCCGGATGAGGCTGAACGGCGTGCTCGAGCTGCTCGACCAGTTCGGGATCGAAGTGGTTGGTCGGCTCATCCATCAGCAGGAGGTCGCCGGGCGCAGTCAGCAATTCGTTCCGCCGCCGAGACCCCGTCTCATTGCCGAGACCCCTGCCTGCGGACGTCGATGACCAGGGGTCTCGACAGCAATCAGGGGTCTCGGCGGCGGGGATTGAGGAACTAGGCGCCCTTGAGGCGCTCCGCCAGGTACTCGTGCAGCGCGTCGACGGAGATGCGCTCCTGCGCCATCGAATCGCGATCGCGCACCGTGACGGCGTGGTCTTCGAGCGAATCGAAGTCGACCGTGACGCAGAACGGCGTGCCGATCTCGTCCTGACGGCGGTAGCGTCGACCGATCGCACCGGCGTCGTCGAAGTCGATGGCCCAACGGCCACGCAGCGAGTCGGCGACTTCGCGCGCGAGCGGCGAAAGCTTCTCGTTGCGCGACAGCGGAAGGACGGCGACCTTGACCGGCGCCAGGCGCGGGTCGAGCTTGAGCACGGTTCGGGTGTCGGTGCCGCCCTTGGCGTTCGGCACCTCCTCCTCGACGTACGAGTCGACCAGGAACGCCATCATCGAGCGGGTGAGTCCGAACGACGGCTCGATGACGTAAGGCGTGTAGCGCTCACCGGATGCCTGATCGAAATAGGACAGGCTCTGACCGGAGGCTTCGGAGTGGCTGCTGAGGTCATAATCGGTGCGGTTGGCGACGCCCATCAGCTCGCCCCACTCCTTGCCCGGGAAGCCGAAGCGGTACTCGAAGTCGATGGTGCCGGCGGAGTAGTGCGCCCGCTCGTCCTCGGGGACATCGAAGCGACGCATGTTGGCGGTGTCGATGCCGAGGTCTTCGAACCACGCCCAGCAGGCTTCGACCCAGTGCTCGAACCACTCCTGCGCCTCGGCGGGCGGCACGAAGTACTCGATCTCCATCTGCTCGAACTCGCGCGTGCGGAAGATGAAGTTGCCCGGGGTGATCTCGTTGCGGAACGCCTTGCCGACCTGGCCGATGCCGAACGGCGGCTTCTTGCGGCTGGCCGTGAGCACATTGGCGAAGTTCACGAAGATGCCCTGCGCGGTCTCGGGGCGCAGGAAGAACATTCCGGATTCGTCGTCGACCACGCCGAGGTAGGTCTTCACGAGCCCCGAGAACGCCTTCGGTTCGGTGTACTGCCCCCTGGTGCCGCAGTTCGGGCACGGCACGTCGTCGAGGCCGTTCTCTGCTGTGCGGCCCTTGCGTGCCTCGAAGTCCTCGATGAGGGTGTCGGCGCGGAAGCGCTTGTGACAGCTCAGGCACTCGACCAGCGGGTCGGTGAATGTCGCGACGTGACCGGACGCCTCCCAGACGCGCTTCGGAAGAATGATCGAGGAGTCCAGGCCCACCATGTCGCCGCGCCCGCGGACGAACGTCTGCCACCACTGGCGGCGGATGTTCTCCTTCAGCTCCGTACCGAGGGGGCCGTAGTCCCACGCGGAACGCGAACCGCCGTAGATCTCACCCGCTTGGAACACGAACCCGCGATGGCGGGCGAGGCTGATGACCTTGTCAAGACGGGACTGTTCGGCCACGGTGGCTCCAATGGTCGGGAGAGATTCGGATGCTGCGCGCGGACATGCCGCGGCATCCACCATCCTATCCGCGCCGACGCGGACCGTTCAGCCCCCGGCTGCGGCCGCTGCCGCGGCGGCGCGCACCAGCCACGCCGGCGTCTTACCCGGTCGCGCGAAGGGGACGAGTCGCCCTGCTGTGCTCTCTTCGACCAGCTGCTCGGCCCGTGCGATGCGAGTGGCTGGACGCTTGGCCGTCGCGATCCAGTGCCGCACGGCCTTGCGATATCCCGGGGCAGCGGCGTCGAGAAAGGCCTGTGTCGCCGGAGAGGACGCGAGCACGGCCTGCACCTCTGGCTCGAGTTCTGCTTCGCCGTTCTCGTGCGAATACGTGCCGGTGCGGTCTGCGCCACGCGCCTCGAACGCCGCCAGACCAGCCGGCGCCATCCGCCCCTCTGCGATCAGCCGCTCCACGTGCGCGACATTGACCTTCGACCAGGTGCTTCGCGGTTTCCGCGGCGTCCACCGCTGGCGTCGACGATCGTCGTCGATCGGCTGGGAGACGGAGTCGATCCATCCGAAGCACAACCCCTCCGGAACGGCCTCGGCCCAGGTCAGACCCCGATCGGCGACATGGGCCTTGCGCATCTCCATCCACAGCTCGGGCTCACTGTCGTGATGACGCGCCAGCCACGCCCGGAACTCCGCGGCGTCGCGGAAGAAGACGGCCGGTTTCTCCGCCGAACCGCCCGGCTGTCCCACAGTGTCGTCCATGCGCATCAGGATGCAACGAAGCTCCGACAGCCGCTCAGCGGTTCGGGAATGCCACTCCGCCGCCGGCGGCGAGCGCATTCGCGACGATCTCGATGTGCTCGTTCATCATCTCCTCCGGCATCGCCGGCATCGACTGCTCCCAGTAGGGCAGGATCGCCCCACGCCCCTGCATCATCCCGGCCGGTCGCGCGTAGGCCCACAGATGAAGGTGCGCCGAGCCGTCATTCCATCGCGAGAAATGGCAGCGGGCGACCGCGGGGATCTGTTTGGTGGCCTCCGACAGCCGCTGCAGCACTGGACCGAGGCCTGCGAGCACCTCGATCGGAGCATCCTCGAGCTTCACGTGACGACGCGGCGAGATCGAGCCGACGAAAGGCAGGCCGACGCCGCCTTCGAAGCCGGAACCCACCTGCCATTCGTCGTCCTGCCAGATCGTGCGCTTCGACGGCTTGCAATGCCCGCACTCCGAGGCGTCGAACTCGCCATGCCGCGGCCTCTCCGGAACGAGCATCTGCTCGATCGGCAGCAATTCGAACGCTGCGATGCTGGGCACCGGTCCACTGCCGGGCACGCCGCTCGTATCGAGCGTCTGCCCGATCGGCGCCCACTTGTGCCACTCCGTGTCGGCGGGATGCTGTGCGAATTCTGCGTCGGAAGGCATGTCTACATGAAACCAGAATCCGTCGGCACGGCGTCCACGCCGCGGCTCACTCGATGAACAGATACCCACGCTTCACATCGAAACCACCCAGCCGCAGCCCTCGCCCGAGCAGGTCCTCCATCTCACCGCGCAGTCGCAGCCGCCACTCGTGCGCCGCGTCGGGATCGGACAGCCGCATCCCCTCGATGTCCGACGGGATCTCGAGCGTCTCCACGACGGCGTCAGTCGCCGGGTGCTTGGCGATATCGGCGAGCATCCACTCGACGTCGAGCCGGTCGCTCTCGTCGCCGGCATCGCCGCCGCCGAAGATGCCGTAGTTGTTCACCGAGTACCCGGTCACTCGCGCGCCCAGGATGGTGAGGAAGAAGTGCGCGTTGCGGGCGACGAGCGGATCGAACGTCCAGGTGATCCGGCCGACCTCGCGCGAGAACGCCCACTGGCGCTGGTGCTCCTTGAGTTCACGCCCCCACCCGCGACCGCGGTACTCGGGCACCAGAGCGGTGATGTGCGAGTGCATCGTCCGCTGGCCGGGAACGCCGAAGAAGGCGACGGATGCACCGACCATGCGCTCCGCACCGGATTCATCGTCGAACAGCCCGACGACGTAGTTGCCGGACTGCTCCAGGGCGCGCAGCGTGCCGGCATCGATCACGCGCTCCGGTCCGCGGATGGAATCCAGCAAGGACTGCGCTTCGATGATGAGTTCAACGGTGTCGAGATCACGTATTGTTCGCACGACCCCAGTCTGCCCCTCCTTGATCCGGATCCGGAATCGAACGTCCGCGACGTGGGCTTTCGGGTTCTCGTCAGTGGAGTCGAGCGCGGTAGGCGCTGGGAGACGAACCGCAGCGCTTCGTGAACTGCGCGTAGAAGCTGCTTTGCGAGCCGAAGCCTGCGGCGTGGGCGACATCACTCGCGGTCATCCGCGTGGTCACCAGCAGACGTTGTGCTTCGGCGACCCGACAGCGGATCAGATACTCGCCGATCGTGGAGCCTATTGCGCGGCGGAAGAGGGCGGTCGCATAGTTGGCGTTCAGGTGCGCGGCTGCAGCGATGTCGACCGTCGAGATCGGCTCTCGGAAATGCGTCACGGTGAACCGCGCCATCTCGGTGACCGCCAGCATCGCGACCGTCGACGCGCCGGGTTGATCCAGCGGCTGCATCACCGGCATCTCACCGTCGCGGCGGTGCCGATGGAGGAGGCGGCGGATGAGCGCCTGAACCTCGAGAAGCGCGATCGTCTCCAATCCGTCGGTGCCGAGCTCATCCTGCCAGGCCTCGAACATCGTCTCGAGATCCCTGGCCAGTGAGGAAGCAGGCACGATGATCGGCCGACTCAGCAGGACCTCACTGAGATCCGCCTCCCGAAGGTTCCAGCTGAGGACGGTACTCAACGGCACATGCACCCAGCACATGTCTCCGTCGTCGTCGGTGTTCACGAGACGATGCGGCGTCGCACCCCAGAAGACTGCAACCGATCCAGCCGGCACGGTTATCCGCGTGCCGCCGAACAGGTAGTCGAGTTGCCCGCGCAGCACGATGTTGATCTCGAGGTCGTCGTGCCGATGCGGGAGCGGCATGGTCGGAGCGACACCGCGCCGCACCCAGAGCCCAGGCTCCGTGACGACGATCTCCTGCGAGCCGTGCCGCTCGGTGTGCTGCACGAGGTCGTCGAGCGGATCGGCCAAATCTGGATCGCTCGCGACGCCGATGCCTGGAGGGATGGCCATGCCCCGAGTGTACGCATCGATCTGAGAATCCTGGATACTTTCCAGTCAATCGTGGAAGGTATGCCGGGATTCTCGAACTTAAGCTCTCCCTATGACTGCAACGACGCACACCCCGAAGATCACGATCATCGGCGCTGGAGGATTCGTCTTCCCCTTCCGCCTCATCGGCGACCTCGTGAGTTTCCCCGCGCTTCGAGACAGCACGCTGTGCCTGATGGACCTCGACGCCGACCGCGTGCACCGGACCGCGACTGCGGCGAGGGCACTCGTCGACCACCACGGGTTCGACACCACGATCGTGGAGACGACCGACCGACGCGAGGCGCTGGCCGACGCCGACTTCGTCATCATCACTTTCCAGGTCGGAGGCATCGACTCGTACCGCTGGGACGTCGAGATACCGCGTCGCTACGGGGTCGACCAGGCGGTCGGCGACACAGTCGGGCCGGGCGGCGTGTTCCGCTTCCTGCGATCGGTGCCCGCCTACGAGGCGATCGCCGCCGACGCGCTGGAACTCTGTCCGGACGCACAGTTCATCAACTACGCGAACCCGATGGCCATGGCGACGGCTTTCCTCAACGCGAAGGGGTTGAAGACCGTCGGCCTCTGCCACAGCGTCCAGGGCACGACACGGATGCTCGCGCGAACGCTCGGTGTGCCCTACGAAGAAGTGAGCTTCCTGTCTGCGGGGATCAATCACCAGGCCTGGATCCTGGAGTTCTCACGCGACGGCAAGGATCTCTACCCCGAGCTGCGCCGCACGATGTCGGCACGCCACCGGCGAGGCAAGGGGGCCAGCGGTCTGCACGAGGACGACGGAGACCACAGCGAGGCCGCCGAGGGGATGAGCAACTACGAGGGCGGCAACGAACAGGTGCGGACTGCGCTGATGAACACGTTCGGCTACTTCGAGACGGAGTCGAGCCACCATGCTTCCGAGTATCTGCCGTACTTCCGAAAGGATCCGGAGACTGTCCTCGAGTACATCCCAGAACGCTGGGACTACTACGAGATCTGCGTGGCCCACGATGAGCAGGGCGACATCGACGAGCAACTCACGCGCTTGCAGAAGAACCTCTCCCCTTCGGTCGAATACGGTGCGAGCATCGTCAACGCCGCCGTCACCGGCGTGCCCGCCGTCGTCTACGGCAACGTGCCGAACGCGACCGGGCTCATCCAGAACCTCCCGACCGACGCCTGCGTCGAAGTTCCGTGCCTCGTCGATCGCAATGGCGTCCAGCCCACGGCGATCGGGAGCCTGCCGCCGCAGCTCGCCGCACTCAACCGGACGAACATCGGCGTGCAGACCCTCGCGGTGATCGCGGCGCTCAGCGGCGAGGTCGAGCATGTCTACCACGCGGTCGCCCTCGACCCGCTCACCGCAGCCCAGCTCACCCTCGATCAGATCCGCTCGATGACGGACGAGCTGCTCCACGCCCACGCGGCACTCCTGCCAGCGGCTCTTCGCCCGAACCCCACAGATTCGGACGCGATCGCCATCGGACAGGAAACCGCCGCTCCGGTGCTCACCCCGTGACCTGACCGGAGACGTCGAGCCAGGGGGCGGAGGCCTCATCACCTCCGCCCCCCTGGCTCGCACTCGAACTCATCTGCCGTCCGATCGTTCCTCGAAGGAGAGGCAACGCATGCCGCCCACCAATCAGCCGATCATGAACAAGGAACTCGGCCGCAGAGGGTTCCTCGCGGTCGCGGGCATATCAGTCGCAGGTGCACTGGCCGCCTGCGCCGGAGCCCCGACCGCGACGAAACATCTGCGACTGTCCTCCTGGAACATCCCCACGGATCTGGTGTCGTACCAGGCGATCGCCGACGAGTTCGTCGCGGCGAACCCCGGAACCAGTGTCGCGATCGAAGTCACCACCGGGCAGTTCCACCAGTGGTTCATCACCCGCCTGGCCGCGGACCTCGCACCGGACATCATCCGGATCACACCGCAGCAGATCGGGCGATACGCCGCGAACGGCAGCCTCATCGACATCTCGGACGCCATCCCGTCCGACTACGCGGCCGATTGGTCCGAAGCGTTCTGGGCCATCGGTGCCCGTGAGGATGGCATCTACGGGGTCTTCCAGCACACCGACAACTTCATCACCTATCTCAACAGACCCATCATGGAGCAGATCGGAATCGACCCGCCGAAGACCCTCGATACCGCGTGGACCTGGGACGAGTTCCTCGAGATCTCCCGCGAGGTCAAGAAGGTCACAGGGAAGTACGCGTTCGGTTACGGCTGGGGTGGAGCGGAGACCGCCTACCGCTGGCTTCCCATCGTGTACCAGAACGGCGGGAGCTTCCTCGGGGACGATGGCGCTACTCCCAGCATGGACCAGGAGGGCTCGATCGAAGCGCTCGCGTTCGGACGCCGCTGGTACGAGGAGGAGCTCGTCGCCCCGGGGAACATGAGCAAATCCGGCGGCGGCGACGTGGCCCGCAACCTGTTCCTCACCGGTCAGATCGGCATGATGCTGAACAATCCGGAGTCGATCTCGCAGTTGGACGCCGAGATGCCCGATGAATGGACCACGAGCTACATGATCCGCAATGTGGCGGCAGCATCTGATCTCGGCGGCAATGCGTTGGCAGTGACGAAATCGAGCAAGCATCCGGAGCTGGCAGCTCAGCTCGTCGCGTTCGTGACGAGCCGGGAGAAGATGGTGAAGTTCTGTCATGACGGTAACTGGCTTCCCGCCAGATCGTCCCTGGATGCGGGGACCATCGGCTACGCGGCGAACGCCCGGACGCTCCAGCAGTTCATCGACCAGGGTTCGACGATCCCGATCGAGATGGTGAGGGCTGAGACGGGGGAATACTTCAGCTCGCTCAACATGGTGTTCGCGGACTACCTCGATCTCTGTCTGCTCGGCGAGCTCTCGCCCACGCAGGCTTCAGCACAGATGATGGAGGCGATGCGCAGTGTCACAGCGAAGTGAACTCGAGCAGACGGCGGCGATCGAGACGATCGCGCAGTCGGATCGGCCGAGGATCGAAGCCGGCGATCCCGCCCATGACGGCACCCCGGCGGCTCGTCGGCGCCGGGGCAGACGCGTGGGAGGCGCGACGCCGTACTTCTTCGTCGGGCCCGCAGCGATCCTCTTCCTGTGCTTCTCCCTCGTGCCGATCTGCATCGCGATCGTCCTCTCCTTCCAGGACACGGCGACGCTCGGAGACGGCGAATGGGTGGGCGGGGAGAACTTCGGCAGGATGGTCGGCGATTCGCTGTTCCGCACGGCGCTGCTGAACACGCTCGTATTCACGCTGGGCACGGTTCCGACGTCCATGGCGATGGGGCTGGCCCTCGCGGTCGCGCTCAACCGACGGATCCCCGGACGTTCCGTGCTGCGCGCACTGTTCTTCGTCCCCATGGTCGCCGCCGGCGTCGTGGTCGGAGTGGTGATGTCATGGATCTTCAACGGCGACTACGGCGTCGCCAACAACGCACTGACGTTTCTGGGACTCGAGCGCGCTCCATGGTTGACCGCGCCGGGATGGGCGATGGCGACGCTGATCCTGGTGGTGGTCTGGACGCGGATCGGCTTCTGCATGGTCATCTATCTGGGAGCGCTGCAGGCGATTCCAGAGGAATTGAAGGAGGCAGCGGCCCTCGACGGTGCGTCACGATGGACGCGGTTCCGTCTCGTGAGCTGGCCCCTGCTGCGACCGACGACATCGATCCTCCTCATCCTCAACGTCGTGTTCTCGCTGCAGGCGTTCGACGTGATCTACGTCATGACCGGCGGCGGTCCCGGATTCTCGACGACCGTCCTCATGCAGTACATCTTCCGCTCCGCCTTCATCGACGCCCGGATGGGATACGCGGCGGCCCTCGGGGGTGGTGCTCGTCGTGGTGCTCCTCCTCTTCACCGTCCTGCGTCAGAGAGCGACGCGACGAGCCGAGGAGGAACTGTGATGACGACATCCCGATTCGGCACGGCGTCGCAGGACGCACTGTCCACCCGGAACCTGCCGGCGGTCAGGCCGGCTACTTCCAGGGAGCGGACCTCCCCGCGTCGCTGGCTGCTCTTCGCCGCCCTCACCGCGCTCGCCATCCTCATGGTCTTCCCGGTCTACTGGATGTTCGTTTCAGCGTTGACACCGGGCGGGCAGTCGCAGAGCGGCAGCTTCTACCTGGTGCCCAGCGAACCGACGATGCAGAACTACGTGGAGGTCTTCGCAACGCAGCCGGTGCTCGCCTGGCTCGGCAACTCCCTGTTCATCGCCGGCATCGGAACGGCGTTGAGCGTCTGCATCTCACTGTCAGCAGGGTACGCACTCGCCAAGTTCCGGTTCCGTGGGCGGGGCCTGCTCTATGCGCTGTTCCTCGTCACGATCATGATCCCGATCCAGGTGACTCTCGTGCCTTCGTTCCTCGTGGTCGCGAGGATCGGCCTGGTCGACTCCCCGTGGGCTGTCATCCTGCCCACCCTGTTCGACACGGTCGGGATCTTCATCGCGAGGCAGTTCATGCTGGGCGTCCCGGACGCGCTCATGGAAGCAGCGCGGTTGGACGGTGCAAGCGAGTTCGTCGTGTTCTTCCGAGTCGTCCTCCCCAGCTGCGGCCCGCTGGTGGGCGTGCTCGTGATCCTCGGGTTCATGAACCGATGGAACGACTTCCTCTGGCCGCTCGTGGTGCTGCAGGGCAACGAGAACCTGACCGTGCCGGTGGCGTTGTCCACGCTCACCACCAATCCCGCCTTCAGCTCCCCCTGGGGCCCGGTCATGGCGGTGGCGACCATCACCGTCATCCCGCTGCTCGTCGTGTTCCTGGTGTTCCAGCGTCAGTTCGTGCAGGGGATCGCGAGCTCCGGCATCAAGTGATGCATGCGAGCCCGTCAGGAACCGACGAACTCCTCGGTCGGGCCGAACTCTGGCCTCTCCCGAACCTCAACGGTCGAGCCCAGCCCGTCGAGGTCGAGCACGACGATCTCGTTCGCTCCCGGGTGCCAGAGCGGCGCGGGCGCGTAGAGCGTCTCCTGCGGACCGACCTTCCAGTAGCGGCCGAGCAGGAAGCCGTTCAGCCACACCAAGCCCTTGACACCGCCGGGGAAGGCGAGCCAGGCGTCCGCCGGGGCATCGACCTCGATCGCGGCACGGGCGACACCGTCGGCTCCCGCCGCACTCGAGGCGGAGGGCGCGCTCGAGGCGGATGGTGAACCGGAGACGGAGGGTGCGTCGAACGGAAGTGCGCGGTGCGTCCAACCGTGCACGTAGCGGCGACCGTTGATGCGCACGCCGCGCATGATGCCCTTGCCCTCGCCCATGCGCGGGCCGTAGTTGATGCGGCCGAGGCTCTCGACCACGATCGTGAGCCGGGCCCGGCGTGCACCGCCGGGAAGTGGGAGCGACAGCACTCCGTCACGCTCCAGCGTGCCGACCCGCTCATCGTCGAGGAAGACCGTGGCGCGATCGTGCAGGGTGTCGACATCGACCGTGGCGTCCGCCGGCACGTCGATCTGCGCCTGGTAGACGACGATGCCGTCTTCGACGCCGAGCTGCTCGAAGGTCTGCGGCATCGGGGTCTGCTCGCCGATCTCGGGCAGCGCCTCGACCAGGTCGCGCAGTGAGACGACCGGGTGCAGCACGACTGCCTGCGCAGCCTGAACCGGCGCAGGTGCGGGGCGCTCCGGCAGCTCACCGTCGTGGAACGGGGCGAACGCAGCGCGCAGTGCCTCGAACTTGGCATTCAGCGATCCGTCTTCCCCGATCGGGGCATCCGAGTCATAACTGGTGATCGTCGGCTGCAGTGCACCGTCGTGATTGGCGCCGTTCCACAGCCCGAAGTTCGTGCCACCGTGCGCCATGTAGATGCTGACGGACCCGCCTGCGGCGAGGAGCTCGTCGACTGTGCCGATCATGCTCTCAGCAGAGCGCACGTGATGCCGCTCACCCCAGTGGTCGAACCATCCGCCCCAGAGCTCGCTGCACATCAGCGCGTCATCGGTCCTGCGCAACTCCTGCGCGATCTCGACGCCGGTGCCGAACGTGAAGGTGGGCAGTGCGCCGGCGACCGAGCCGTGCCTAAGCATGTCGGAGGTGGTGCCGTCTGCCGTCGTCAGCAGTTCGACGACTCCCCGCGAACGCAGCGCATCGCGCTGATGCTCGAGGTACGCACTGTCGCTGCCGAATGAGCCGTACTCGTTCTCGACCTGCACGGCGACGATCGGGCCGCCGAACGCGGCCTGCAGCGGCACGATGCGCGGGATCAGCGCGTCGTACCAGCGATCCACGGCGGCCAGGTACTCGCGGTCGCTCGTGCGCAGCGCGCTCACGCGTCCGGTCAGCCAGAACGGCAGCCCGCCGTTCGACCACTCGGCGCAGATGTACGGGCTCGGGCGCAGGTAGACGTCGAGCCCGACCTCACCCGCGAGCCGGACGAACGACTCCAGGTCGCGCCAGCCGTCGAAACGCGGCTCGCCCTCGACCCGTTCGTGGAAATTCCATGCCACATAGGTGTCCACCGTGTTCGCGCCCATGGCGGCCAGGCGGCGCAGACGGTCTTCCCACTGGTCGGGGTGCACGCGGAAGTAATGCAGCGCGCCGGCGAGGATGCGATGCGGACGACCACCACGGATGAGCTGCCCATCGCTCCACGTGATCGCCGAGGAGGCGTCTCGAGGTGGCGAGAATTCGCGATTCATCAGGGACTCCTGCGTGACTTCTTCCGGCACTTCACCGAGCGGGAACGGTTGCGCGTCGTGCGCAACCGCGCATGACTCTACCGGAGAGGTCACGGCATCCATCTCCCCCGCGTCGCGCCCACCCCCGCTGGGCACCGATAGCCTGGCGTAGTGGGAGATAGAGATGACAAAGCCAGGAAACGCCTCTCTCGCAACCCCGAATCGTGGCCTCACAGTCGCGGTTCTCGCCTTCGCGGGGCTCTGCTCCTCATTCATGTTCACCCTGGTCGTGCCGCTTCAGGCCGAGCTGCCCACGCTGCTGAACGCATCGCGCGAGGACACCACCTGGGTCGTCACCATCACCCTGCTGGTCGCCGCCATCGCCACTCCGATCTCCGGTCGCCTCGGCGACATGTACGGCAAGCGCCGCGTCGTCGTGGTGCTGATGGCGATGCTCATCGTCGGTTCGGTGATCGCCGCACTGTCCGGATCCATCGTCGGCGTGATCATCGGCCGCGCACTGCAGGGCGGAGTCACCGGCGTCATCCCGCTCGGCATCGCGATCATGCGCGACATCCTGCCCACCAACAGGCTCGGCACCGCCGTCGCGCTGATGAGCGCGACGATGGGCGTCGGCGGCGCACTCGGGATGCCGTTGGCCGCGTATCTGGCGATCAACGCCGACTGGCATTCGCTGTTCTGGCTCGCCGCAGGCCTCGGCATCATCGGGCTCATCCTGGTCTTCCTGTTCGTACCGGAAGACGTGCTGCTCTCCCCCAGCCGCCTCGACGTGCCCGGCGCGATCGGCTTGGCGATCGGGCTCACCGGGCTCCTGCTGTACGTCTCGCGAGGCGCGGAGTGGGGCTGGACTTCGCCCGTCGGACTCTCGCTTCTGATCGGCGGCGTCCTGGTGCTGCTGGTGTGGGGCTGGTATCAGCTGCGCACGAACGAACCGCTGCTCGACCTCCGCGTCGCCGCGCGGCCCGCTGTGCTGTTCACGAACATCGCCGCGATCGGCATGGGGTTCGCACTGTTCTCCTCGAACGTCACGTTCCCGCAGATGCTCGAACTCCCGGTGGAGAGCGGCTCCGGGTTCGGACTCGACATGTTGACTGCGGCGTTCATCATCATGCCCGCCGGCCTCGTCATGATGGTGATCTCGCCACTGTCGGGCTGGCTCGAGCGCACGGTCGGACCCCGGCCGCTGTTCACGGTCGGCGCCGCCGCGATCGTGCTGGCATACGTCTACGTGCTGATCTGGTCATCGGAGTGGTGGCACATCCTGGTCTCGAACGCGATCATCGGCGTCGGAATCGGCTTCACCTTCGCCGCCATGCCGATGATCATCATGCGCTCAGTACCCGCGAACGAGACCGGTGCCTCCAACGGCCTCAACGCCCTCTTCCGCTCTGTCGGCACGTCCAGCGCATCCGCAGTGATGGGCGGTGTTCTCGCCGCGATGAGCGTCGAGATCGACGGGGTGGCCGTCCCGACCCGCGAGGCGTTCGATGTCTGCTTCTGGTTGGCGATCGCCGCCGGAATCGTCGCGCTGGTGCTGTCGCTGTTCATCCCGAAGAGCCGCACCATCGAACGGCATCCGTCACTGCCGAGCTGAGCGCCCGTCCTCGCCAGCCTCGGCCGAGAATCAGAGCGTGAAGCCGTCCGGATCGCCAGGCCGCGGCGGCCGCAGCCTCTCGGGGATCGGCCACGCCAGCACGAACTGCTGCGCCGCCGTGCGAGTCATGTCGCCGTAGTCATCGATCTTCACGACGATGCGGCCTGGACTGCCGTCACGGTCCGGGGTGACCTCGACCATGCGCACTCGAAGAGGGTGTTCTGCTTCACCGTCCAGCATCCACGGATCGGCGAGCCATGACAGCCCGTGCTCCTCCAGCGCCGCCTCCGCATCCAGCCACTCGATGGAATCGGTGATCGGACGGCCGAGCACGTCGACCGCGACCCACTCGTCACCCGCTGGGTGGATCCAGCCGAGCAATTCTCCGTCGTCGCGGCGATGCGGGGTCCAGTCATCCATCCGACGAGCCTACGATGCGCCGCGATCGCGCCGTGCACAGACGCACGGCGCCGCGCACACTTGCAGGTCCGATGCACGGATGCAGGGCGACATGCCGATCGTTACCCCTGCAGCCGTACGATCTCCCTGCAGGTGTGCGGGGCTCGTCAGTGCGTGTATTCCATCAGCTCGAGCCCGAGCACGCGGAATGCGTCATGCGCGCGGAGCCGATGGGTGATCGACAGGTCATCGAAGCACACGATCATCGCGTACGCGATGCCCGCTCTGGGCCCCGCGAGCACTCCGGCTTCAGCGCGCACACCGCGTTCGCGGCCCGTCTTGTTGATGAACAGCAGGCCATGGGCGTCGTGGTCGTGCGAGAAGGGATCAAGACCTGTGGATGCCGCGACCAGGCTCAGATCATGGTTGAGGCTCAGCCACTCCGAGACCTGCGCGCTGACGGCGACGTCCACCGCCGTGGAGTTCACCAGCGCCGAGAACAGCCCGGCGAGCTCGCGCGTCGTGCCGACCGCGAGATGCGGAGCATCATCCGGTCCTCGCTCATCCCGGAAACGATCGAGCAGCGCGGTCTGCGTGAGTCCGAGCGTCTCAAGACGCTCGTTCACACGGTCGTCCCGCACGTACGTCAGGAGGGCGTTCACCGCGATCGGATCACCGGCCGTCGCGGCGAGCACGGCGAGGTCTGTCAGCGGCAGGGCGGGCGCCCGCAGATTGCGCCACATGCCCCCTGTCGTCACAAGATCAGTCGAGGACCGATCGACGATCTCCAGAGGATCCAGCGTTCCCGCTTCGAACCCTGCGGCGACCTCGATCAGCAGCGGCACCACACCGAGCCCGGCGATCGGCATCGTGACGTGGTCATCCCCGGCGAGCACCTCGGCCCCGCTGTCGAGGTCGGTGACGTGCACCGACACCTGGGCACCGGCATCCGCCAGCTCTTCGAGCGCACGCAGAGTGGCCACGAACGACCGGCGGCCCACGGCGGCGCGGCGCGGGAGTCGTCGATGGCTGCGCTGTGATCTGCGCAGCATCGCAGGCGGCGAAGGCTCGGGGGGAGTGCCCACGCATGTTCCTTCCCGGGAAGGTTTTGGGGGAGGCCGCGGAGGCTTACGCCCCAGCAGTATTGGCTATCGTAACCCCGTCCGACACATGCGTGTCACGACCTGCAGACAAAGATCACCAGATCGTCACACGCTGTTCTCGGGGAAGGTGCAGCGCGTCCGCTTCTGTCACGTCGAACGCCTCGTAGAAGGCATCGATGTTGCGCACGATCTGGTTGCAGCGGAACTCGTTCGGCGAGTGCGGATCGATCGTGAGCAGGCGGATCGTCTCGGCGTCGCGGCTCTTCTGCTGCCACACCTGCGCCCACGACAGCAGCAGCCGCTGCACACCGGTGAGCCCATCGATCACGGGCGACGGCGAGCCGTCGAGCGACAGTTCGTACGCCTTCAGCGCGATGCCGAGACCACCGAGGTCGCCGATGTTCTCGCCGATCGTGAGCGCGCCGTTCACATGGTTCCCCTCGCCCAATCCCACCGGGACCAGCGCGTCGTACTGTGCGATCAGAGCCTTCGTCCGCTCCTCGAAGGCTGAGCGGTCAGCATCCGTCCACCAGTCATCGAGTTTGCCTGAGCCGTCATAGCGACTGCCCTGATCGTCGAATCCATGACCGATCTCGTGACCGATCACGGCACCGATGCCGCCGTAGTTGGCCGCGGCGTCTCGAGAGGCATCGAAGAACGGGTACTGCAGGATCGCCGCGGGGAAGACGATCTCATTCATCGACGGGTTGTAGTAGGCGTTGACCATCTGCGGCGGCATGTGCCATTCGTTGCGGTCGATGGGCTTTCCGACCTTGTCGACGTTGCGATCGTGCTCGAAGATGTTCGCGCGTCGCACGTTGCCGAAGATGTCCGCACCGTCGATCTCAAGCGTCGAGTAATCGCGCCACACCTCGGGGTGGCCGATCTTCGGGGTGAACGCGTCGAGCTTCGCCAGCGCCCGCTCACGGGTCTCCGGGCTCATCCATTCGAGCGTCGTGATGCTCCGTCGGTATGCCTCGATGAGGTTGGCCACGAGCTCGTCCATCGCGGCCTTCGCCGTCGGCGGGTAGTGACGTTCCACGTACACCTTGCCGATGGCCTCGCCGAGTGCCCCCTCCGTGACCGAGACGCCGCGCTTCCAGCGCTCGCGGATCGTGGGGACGCCGGAGATCTCCGTGCCGTAGAACGAGAAGTTCTCCTGCACGATGTCGTCGGTGAGGTACGGAGCGGCAGCATGCACGACGTGCGCGCGCAACCATGACTTCCACTCGTCCAGGCGCTCCTCGGTCAGCAGCGAGCCCAGCCCCTCAAGAGCGCTCGGCTGCGAGACGACGGCCTCGGTGAAGGCATCCGGGTTGGACGGCACGACGCCGTCTCGCCACGGCGCGAGGTCGACGCCGATGAGACTCTGCAGCTCGTCCCATGTCTTGAGGTTGTAAGTGGCGACGGCGTCGCGGCTGGCGACGTTGTCCCAGTGATGGGAGGCGATCGCCGTCTCGAGTGCGAATGAGCGCTCGGCGTCGCCCGCGGCGTCCGCGATACCGGCGATCGAGAGCAGACGCGCGAGGTGCGCCCGGTACGCGGTGCGGGTGCCCTCGAAGTTCTCGAGCCGGTAGTAACTCTCGTCCGGCAGCGAGAGTCCGGACTGCACGAGGATGGGCAGATAGCGCTCGGGGTTTCCCGGATCGCCGTCGACGTAGAGGCCGATCAGATGCGCACGACCGTCGCGTTCGTACTCACCGATGGTGGCGAGGAGCGAGGGGATGCTGTCGATCTGATCGATCTCGGCAAGAGTCTCGGCGAGCGGAGTGACGCCGGCGGCGTCGATGCGCTCGGTGTCCATGAAGCTCGAGAACATGTCGCCGATCTTGCGCGCGAGCGTGCCGGCCTCTGCGTTCTGCGACTCCTCGATGATCGCGCGAACGTCTTTCTCCGCCTGCTCCGCGAGCAGGTGAAACGAGCCCCACCTGGCCTTGTCCTCTGGGATCTCAGTGCGCTCGAGCCACGAGCCGTTCACGTACCGGTAGAGGTCGTCCTGCGGACGGATCTCGGAGCTGAATTCTTCGGTCGCAAGACCTGTGGGGAGAGCATCAGTCATGATGTCCACCCTAAACGCGGTCTCGGACACGCGAGCCGTTCGGATGGGATCGTCTGCGGTGGGATCGCGCGCGAGAATCGTGCGAGAACACTTTCCGGGTCTCGACGGCGTTCTAACCCCGGTTCTCCTTCCTCCGTCGACCGAACAGGCGACGAGTGGGTTCCGGTGCCGCGACCGGCGCGGGGCGCGCAGCACGACGCTCGCGCCAGGCCTCGATCTCGGCATCCACATCCCGTGTGCGGGTGACGACCGGCGGACCGCCCTGCAGCTGGCGCCGGGCGGAGATGACGCGGCTGTTGAAGTCCTCCAGCACGTCGCGCACATCGCCCTCACGTGCGAGTCGGTCGAGGTCGGCGTCGAGTCCGCGGTCTTCCACCCGCAGCAGCAGCGCAGGCGGCCCGAGGCCGGAGAGGTTCTCGGTCTCGATCTTGCGACGGATCCACCAGTCGGGGTCATGGTGCGTGCCGAGTCCTTCGATCGGTCTGCCGGCACCGGGCAGATCGTCGAACTCGCCACGGCGGATCGCCAGCTGGATCGCGGTCTCGACGAACTCGTGCTGGTTCTCGGCGGTGAGCTGCATCGGGGGCGCTTCCGCCTCGGCGTCCGGCCCGTCATCCTGCTCGTCGCCCTGCCGCGCCCGGTATCGGGCTGCTGCGTCTCGAGGATCAGTCATCGTCCACCTCCGGATGCCGGTTCCTTCAGCCTACGACGGCGGCGCACAGCGTTGAAAGGAGCTTTTCGCCGGTTATCCCGGCTCATAACCGACGAAAAGCTCCTTTCAACGGCGGCAGACGGCGGCAGCAGACGTCACGCTGGCGCGGGCGCCGGGCCTGCCGGCACGGCATAGGCTCGAACGGTGACCGCACGCCAGACCCTCAACCGAGAGATCCTGCGCCTCGCCGTCCCCGCTCTCGGCGCGCTGGTCGCAGAGCCGGCGTTCCTCATGGTGGATGCTGCGCTCGTCGGCCACCTCGGCGTCACACCGCTCGCCGGCCTCGGCATCGCCAGTGCCGTGCTGCAGACGATCGTCGGCCTGATGGTCTTCCTCGCCTATTCGACGACGCCGGCGGTCGCGAGACGTTTCGGCGCGGGCGACAAGCAGGATGCCGTGAGCGTCGGCATCGACGGCATGTGGCTGGCGCTGGGACTCGGAGCAATCCTCGCCGTCGCGGGCGCCCTCTCGTCACCGTGGTTGGTCTCGCTGTTCGGGGCATCGGCCGAAGTCGCCGAGCAGGCGGACATCTACCTGTCCATCTCGATGTGGGGCCTTCCCGCCATGCTGATCGTGTTCGCGGCGACGGGGCTGCTGCGCGGCATGCAGGACACCATGACCCCGCTGTGGATCGCGGGAGCGGGATTCGGCGCGAACGCGCTGTTGAACTGGCTGTTCATCTACGGCTTCGGCTGGGGCATCGCCGGCTCGGCCGCAGGCACCGTCGTCGCGCAGTGGAGCATGGTCGCCGCCTACGTGCTCATCATCGGCCGCCTCGCACGACGGCACTCGGCATCCGTCCGACCACAGCGTGACGGCGTCCGGGGCTCGGCGCGCTCTGGCGGTTGGCTGTTCCTTCGCACCGTGAGCCTGCGCGTCGCTCTGCTCATCACCGTCGGCATCGCCACCGGCATCGGCACCACCGAACTCGCCGGCTGGCAGGTGGTCTTCACCATCTTCTCCGCTGCGGCGTTCGCGCTCGATGCGCTCGCGATCGCTGCGCAGGCGCTGATCGGCAAGGGACTCGGCGCCGGCGACATCCCCGGTGTGCGGCAGGTGCTCGCGCGCACTGTCGCGTGGGGCGCATGGTTCGGCGTGATCGTCGGCGGGCTGATCGCGGCGCTGTCCGGCGTGATCGGGCTCGCTTTCACCGGCGACCCGGCCATCGCGGCTCTCATCCAACCGGCGCTGATCGTGCTCGCCGTGGCGCAGCCGATCGCAGGGATCGTGTTCGTGCTCGACGGCGTGCTGATGGGATCCGGCGACGTGCGGTACCTGGCGATCGCCGGAGGACTCAACCTCGTGCCCTTCCTGCCCGCATTGTGGATCATCACGCTCGTCGGCGTCGACGGCACCGCCGGGGTGACCTGGCTGGCCGTGGCGTTCTTCGGCGTCTACATGCTCGCCCGCTTCGCGACGCTGGGCTGGCGGGTGAAGACCGGCGGATGGTTGAACGCGGCGGTGTGACCGACAGTCACACCCGGTGCGCCAGGATGGTCGTATGACGACAGCGTGGCCCGGCGACAGCGCGACAGTCGTGCGCTGGGTGCGGTCGACCCTCCGGCATACCGCAGGGGACTCGGGTGAGATCGATCTGAAGGGTCTTGAAGACATCGAGGTCACGGCGGACGTCACCGGCAACGACCTCGATCACCTCACCATCGATGCCACCGGCACGAAGCTCACGCTCGACTGGAACGCACCACCGATGCCGGCCGGTCCCGCCACGGATGCGCCCGCCCGGCTCGACCCCGTCACCGACCACGCGACCGAATCGGAGATCATCCTCCGCGAGCCCGGCATCGTGAAGAACTTCCGATTCTCCGCCCGACCGATGCGGATCGAGCGGAGCGCGCTCACTGTCGACGTGCAGGCGTTCGACATCCCGGTCCTCTGGCTGACCGCCGCCGAGCCCGCCGAACCAGGTGTTCCGGAAAGCGCTCATACGATCGTCCCGGACGATGACCTCGACGGACTGCGCGGCACCTTCCACGTTTCCATCGCCACCAAAGACCTCGTCCCGCTGATCGCTTCCGTGGCGCGGCCGATGCTGCGGGGCAACGGCATTCACCTGGGCCGACTGCGCCTCGAGATCGCACGGGACGGCAGCGACGGCATCCGTGTCGCGGCTTACGCCGGTGTCCGCTGGAAGCTGGTCATGGCGTCGGCGCGAGCCGAGGCGCGGATCGACGTGACGAGGGATGCCGTCATCACGGTCCGCGACCTCACACTCGGCAGCCGCAACCTGTTGGTGAAGGCCGCTCTGCTGTTCGCACGCAAGCACGTGCGCGGGATGGTAGGCCGCCAGGTCGACCTCAACGAGATGATCGCCGAGGAAGGTACGAACCTGCGTCTCCACGACGTGTGTGTCGGCACGGGCGATCGGCTCAGCGTCGAGGGACGGTTCGACTGAACGGCTGAGGCTCCTGCTGCACGACGGGCGCGGCGTCCGAGCGACGAGCCATCGCATACCCCCAGGTCGCCAGGGCGAGCAGCGGCCCCCACAGCCAGAACGGGAATGCGAGCAGGAACTCGAGAAGCTGTCCGATGCTCCCGTCGCCCAGCGTGCCCTCGAGAACGGACAGCATCATGTCGACGCCGCCGACCGTGAACAGCGCCGCAACTATGGAAGCCGGCACCACGGCGAGTGCGATCGGTACCGGGCGTCCGCCCAGACCTGCCATCCATCGCGGAAAACGACGACCCCACGGCCGGATGAGACCGAGCGTCAGCAGTCCACCGGCCAGCATCGCCGCGCCGAGGCTCAGCCCGGTGAACAGCGCGCCTGGAAGCTCCGCGAGATCGACAGCATTCGGGGACAGCAACGGCCACGGCGTCAACCACGATGCGCGAGCGATCGAGTACGGCAGGGCGCAACATGCGGCGACGACGGTGATCGCGGTGCGATGGCGCAGCACCCAGATGGCGAAGGGGCCTCGACGAGGGTTCCCGCTCACCGCCAACCGCGCAATGAGGCCGACGGCCGCGATCAGATGCGCGGCGGCGTAGAGAACTCCGGGGAGCCGTTCGACGAATGCCGGACCGAACCTGCCCACGACCTCTGCGCTCTGCAGACCGACGACTGCCCAGGTGGCGATGGCGGCGACCGCGGCGACTGCGGCCATACCCCACCATGGATGCCGTCGCACAAGCAGGACGACCATCACGACGACGCCGACGATGACGACCGCCGCGAAGGAATACCCGGCGATCGGGATCAGCCCTCCTGGAGTCAGCAGGATCATGGCGACGATCACGACGACGGTCGCGATCCGTAGGAGCGCGGATGATCGAGCGGCACGCGCAGCGGCATGCCCGAGCAGGCCCACGGCGATGCCGGCAAGGCCGACAGCGAGACCGACCGCCGCGTCGACAGCTTCGGGCAGCACGCGCCCGGCGAGTCCAGGGGCGACGTCCGCCATCCAGTCCAGCGATCCGGGGGCGAGGAGGCGGATGCCGCCGACGATGGCCAGCACCGCGGAGCAGAGCACGACGACGAACGTCAGGAGGGATTGGAATCGTGAGTTCATGACTTCACGGTATGAATCCGACCAGCTCGCAGGCATCGCCCCGAGCGGTGATCTTGGTCACCCGCGCGGGTGAGGCGCTGCGACCCCGACCGTTCAGCCTCACGCGCGCGGGCGCAGGATTCCGTGCTCGTAGGCCCAGATGACGACGTGGATGCGGTCGGGCAGACCGAGCTTGGCGAGAACCGCCTTCACATGCGTCTTGACGGTGTTCTCGGAGAGGAAGAGACGGCGGGCGATGTCGTCGTTGGATGCTCCGGTCGCCAGCACTCGTGCGATCTCCTGCTCGCGCGGACTGAGGACGGCCAGCGCGTCGGTCGAATCCGTCTCCGGGGCGCCTTCCCGCACGAATCCGAGCAGGGCTCGGGTCGCGCTCGGCGACATCACTGCCTCCCCGGCACCGACCGCGACGACCGCATCCGCGAGCGCCTCGGGCGTCGCATCCTTCGTGAGGAATCCGCTGGCGCCCTCACGCACCGCGGCGTACACGTACTCGTCGAGATCGAACGTCGTGAGCACCAGCACCCGCGCCTGCGGCCGCAGCCGCAGCACCTCCCTGGTCGCCGCGATGCCATCCGTCCCCGGCATCCGGATGTCCATCAGCACGACGTCGACGGTGTGCGCACGGACGAACTCGATCGCGGCGTCACCCGAATCGACGGACGCCGTGATCTCCAACCGCGGGTCACGCGCGAGCAGCGCGGCGATGGCCTCGCGGAACAGGGCCTGGTCATCGGCGATCAGTACTCGGACGCTCATCCGACCCGTCCGTCCCGGCGTGCAGCCTCGTCCTCCGCGTACGGCAGTTCGATGCGCACGCGCCATCCCTGTTGGTGCTGCGGTCCTGCACTCAGTGCTCCTCCTGCGAGGCGTACGCGTTCGGCCATGCCGATGAGGCCGAGCCCGCTCCCCGGACTCACGGGGCCGGGGCCGCTCCCACCGTCGTCATCGACCGTCACGACGACCTGGTTCGCGCTCCACTCCAGCGCGACCGTGATCCGCCGCGGGGGCATGGTGTGCCTGACGGCGTTGGTGAGCGCCTCGCGCACGGCATGATGCAGCGCGATGAGCGCATCCGACTCGAGCCTCCGAGGCGCGCCCGTCACCTCGAGACGCGTGTCTGTCTCAGTGCTGCGCACGCGGTCGACCAGTCCGTCGATCGCATCGATGTCCGGTACAGGCTCTCGCGGCGCGTCAGCGTCCGCAGCGATCACGCTTCGCATCCCGCGCAACGCGTCCCGTCCGGTGTCGGTCACGACGCGCAGCGCACGGGTGCTCGCATCCGGATCATCGTTGATGAGAGCGCGCGCGACATCCGCCTGGGCGATCATCACCGTCATCGAGTGCGCGACGACATCGTGCAGATCACGGTTGATCCGCATCCGCTCGGCAGCGATGGCCTCGCGGACTCGGGTGCGCTGACGCTCCTCGGCGTATTGACCGCGTTGCCGCTGCAGCAGCCCGATCACCCACGCGGCGGCGATCATCGCAGAGAGGCCGACGAACAGCCCCATGCGGATGTCGTCCGCCATGCTGGACGCCGGCGTCCAGGCGATGACGGCGGCTCCCGCCACGCCGACGACGAGCGCACCGAGGGCGAAGGACAACGTCCGCAGAGCGACGACCTCGCCGATGCAGAGCAGGTAGGCGAAGGACGACGGGAACAGTGCCGCCGGAGCGCCGGCGACCCCCGCACCTCCTGGCAGCAGTGCGAGCGCGAGCATGGCGAGGCTGGCAACGGCGAAGGCGGTGACGGGAAGGCGCACGGACACGAGAGACGCGGCGTGCACGAGCGCGAACAATGCGGTGATCACCGCCGCCGCTGAAGGGTCGGGAATCGCTTGCGCCTGGACGACCGCGATGAGACTTGCCGGCAGCAGAAGCACCGTCATGGCGATCGCCAGGATCACATCGGGGCGGTTCAGCACACGCCAGCCGTCGGAATTCGCGTTCTTCCTCGGGGCGCCGGACACGGCCCCATGCTCTCACGGGCGTGGTCGGCGGCGGATCACCCGAGAGGGTGAACCGTGCTCAATCCCTGGCAGGGGTCACTGCGCGTACCGGCGGCACCATTCGTACATGATCACGGCGCCGGCGGCGCTCGCATTGATCGAGCGCGTCGAGCCGTACTGGGTGATCTCGATATGACCGGATGCCGCGGCGATCGCCTCGTCCGTGAGCCCTGGCCCTTCCTGGCCGAACAGCAGTACGCAGCGCTCGGGGAGCTCAGCACGATCCACCGGCACGGCGCCCTCGACGTTGTCGACCGCGATGATCGGGATGCCCTCAGCGGCAGCCCAGGCGGCGAACGCGGCGACATCCTCGTGATGCACGACATGCTGATAGCGGTCGGTGACCATGGCGCCGCGCTTGTTCCACCTGCGGCGTCCGATGATGTGAACGGTGTCGGCGAGGAACGCATTGGCGCTGCGCACGATCGAGCCGATGTTCATGTCGTGCTGCCAGTTCTCGATCGCGACGTGGAACGGATGCCGGTGCGTGTCGAGGTCTGCGACGATCGCCTCCATGCGCCAGTAGCGATAGCGGTCGATGACGTTGCGGGTGTCGCCGTTCTCCAGCAGCTCCGGGTCGTACTGCTCCCCCTCCGGCCAGTCGCCGTCCCATGGTCCGAGTCCATGCGTGGTGCGTTCAGGGGTCTCGGTCACTCAGCCAGCGTAGTCTGGGAGCGTGGCATCCCCAGCGGCAGACGACTACCTGAAGACCGTCTATGCGCACACCGAGTGGCAGGACGCCCCGATCACTCCGTCGCAGCTCGCCGCGAAGCTGGGCATCGCACCATCGAGCGTGACCGAGATGGTCAAGAAGCTCGCGGCCTCAGGATTGGTCTCGCACGTGCCGTACGGCGCGGTGCGGCTGACGTCCGAGGGCGAGAAGCGCGCACTGTCGATGGTGCGCCGCCACCGCCTCGTGGAGACATGGCTGGTGAGCGAGTTCGGCTACGGCTGGCACGAGGTGCACGACGAGGCAGAGGTTCTCGAGCACACGATCAGCGACCGACTGCTGGAGGGCATCGACGAACGACTCGGCCGACCCCGCTTCGACCCGCACGGTGACGCGATCCCGGATGCCGCGGGCCATGTCGCGCGCGAACCGTTCGTGCTGCTGGCTCAGGCCGCTGTCGGGCATGAAGGCCGCGTGCTGCGCGTCTCCGACACCGATCCGGACCTCTTGTGCGCCCTGGAGGACCTGGGACTCTCGGTGTCTTCCGTCGTACGTGTCACCGAGGGCGGAATCGAGATCGACGGCGTCGCGGTCACACTGCCGGAAGGCGCCGTCGAAGTCGTCTGGCTCAGCGCGTAGCATCCGTCACGAAGCACGCGAAGTCGCGCCCGGCCCTGCGAGTCGGGCAGACGATCAGCGCAGCGCGTGTGCGATCTGCTCGGCCGTCTGTCTCAGGAGAGGGACATGCCCCTCCAGCTGTGTGAGGTCGTGGACCATGCGCAGCGCAGTGATCGATACGGCCCCGACGACGCCCGCCGCGGTCGTGATGGGTACCGCGACGCAGTTCACGATGTCCTCGAACTCGCCCTGGTCGACAGCCCATCCGCGAGCCGACGTCTTCTCGAGTTCTGCGTCGAGCTCAGCCCTGGTGGTCAGCGTCTGCGCGGTGTGACGAGTCCAGTCGGCACCGGCGAGCACATCGTCGCGGCGCTTCTGCGGCAACCCGGCGAGGATCGCCTTGCCCACTGCGCTGCGATTCGGATGCACCGGTGATCCGACACGCGAGTACAGCCGCACCCGTCGCGGATCCTCGACCTTGTCGACGTAGAAGATCTCATCACCGACGAGCCCCGCGACGTGCACGGTATTGCCGACCACGCGATGCAGTTGGCGCACAGGCACGTGCGCCGCCTCCTTCAGTGCGACATCCTCCAGAGCGGCGGCACCGAGCACGGCCAGACGGAATGCGACGGCATACGTACCGTCGTCCCGCCTGCGAACGAAACCGACCTTCTGCAGCGTCTGCAGCTCACGGAACATCGTCGAACGGTGGATGCCGAACTCCAGTGCGAGAGGAGAGACGGCCTTGGGTTCTTCAGCGAGTGAATCGAGGATGGCCGCAGCACGTTCGACGCTCTGCGACATCTAAACCACGTCCTCTCGGCGCAGTCCGCGCCCGCCCTCCGTCATCAGAAGAAGGTGTGGATCAGGTCGACGACAACGTCGGAGTCCACCGATTCGACGACCGGCAGCACCGTCCACTTGTCGAAGGCGGTGCACGGGTGCGAGAGTCCGAGGCGCACGAGGTCGCCGATCGCGAGATTGCCACCGTCTTCGAGACGCACGTAGCTGTGCTGGTCGTTCATCGCGGAGATGGATGCCCCTGGCAGGGGCTGCCACGCGGCACCCAGCTGCGAACTCATCGCACGAGGGATCGGGAGCCCCTCGTCGAACGGGAAGTCGCGCTTGCCTCCGTCGATCAGCGCCAGGCCGGGCTCGGGGTGCGAGACAACACGGCCGACGCCGAACATGCCGGGGACGAAGCGAGGCTCATCGTCGCTCATGCGCGCCTCATCGAACGGCGAGATGCCACGGTAGAAGCCGTCGTCGTGCACGATGTAGGCACCGGAACGCAACGTGAACAGCGTGCGACCTCCGCCGGGGCGCTCCGCGGCGTCCGCGGCGGCGCCCGCCTCCGCGAACACCTCGGCGACGAGATCGAAATAGGCACTGCCGCCCGCTGTGACGTACACGTCGCCGCCGTCGTAGAGATGACTGATGCCCTCGTGCAACTCGACCTGACGGCGCAGGTAGGTCTCGACCGCGTCGATCGCGCGCACGCTGCGATCATGCGCGAGAGATCCCTCGTAACCGGCGACGCCGGCGAGCCGGAGCACATCGGATGCCGCGATGCGTTCGGCGATCTTGATCGCCTCATCGATCGTTCGGGCACCGGTACGGCCGCCTTCGCCCCCGAGCTCGACCAGCACATCGACCTTGCGCTGCGCGGCCGCATCGCGCAGCGGAGCCTCCATCGCCTCCACAGTCGCGATCGAGTCGGCCCAGCAGACGAAGCGGAACTCGATATCGGCGAGTTCACCGGCGAGATAGCGCAGGGAGTGCGCATCGACGGCGGCGTTGGCCAACATGATCGACGAGACGCCGAACGTGCGGGCGGTGCGCACCTGCCCCATCGTGGCGAGAGTGATGCCGAGGGAGCCGGCATCCATCTGGCGCTGCCAGAGAGCCGGAGCCATGGTGGTCTTGCCGTGCGGCATGAGTTCGAGACCGCGCTCTGCGCACCAGTTCGCCATGACCTCGACGTTGTGCCGCATCGCGGTGTCATCGAGCACCACCAGGGGCGTCCAGAACTCGGACAGTCGAGGACCGGATGCCAGAAACTCCGCCGTCGTCATCCCTACGGCTCGCTCAGGCAGGCCCTTGTGCCGCGCAGTCAGTCGAATCTCGGCGATCTCGTTCATCTGTCGTCCTTCCGCGTTCATCCAGATGTGCATATGCTGCAACGTGAATTGCAGTTGGCGCTCACTCTGGTCACACTCGAAGTGTAGTCGCGCTCCTGTCGCGACTCATCCGTGCTCTTCAAGGCAGCGCTCCCGAAAGGCGACACCCCGTGCTCGACAACTCCTCTTTCGCAACCCTCTTCGGCGATGTCCCCCTGATGGCGATCCTGCGCGGCATGGGCGCGGAGCGCACACTCGCAGTCGCCACAGCCGCCTGGGATCTCGGCATCACGAGCGTCGAGGTTCCGGTGCAGACGCCGGCCGATGTCGAGGCGCTGCGAGTGCTGGCCGAGGCCGCCAGGGAGCGCGGGCTGACGGTCGGCGCAGGCACGGTCATCTCCGTCGAGCATGTGCACCAGGCTGCAGACGCCGGCGCTTCCTTCACGGTGAGCCCTGGCTTCGACCTCGAGGTCGTGAAGGCCTCCCACGATGCCGGGATGCCGGCGCTCCCCGGCGTCGCCACCGCCACGGACGTGCAGCTCGCGATGAAGTCCGGTCTCACATGGCTCAAGGCCTTCCCGGCGTCGCTGCTCGGACCCGGCTGGTTCAAGGCGATGTCCGGCCCCTTCCCGCAGGCGAACTTCGTCGCGACCGGCGGCATGGATTCGACCAACGCCGCGCAGTTCCTCGACGCGGGCGTGCGCGTGGTCGCCGTCGGCTCCGCGTTGGAAGATTCCGCTCAGCTCCCGGCGCTCGCGAGCCTGCTCCGCGGGTAGCATCCGCGACCAATAGGCTGAGCACATGGCTGAACGCTCTGAGATCGAATGCTGGCTCACCGACATGGACGGCGTGCTCGTCCATGAGAACGACGCCATCCCGGGTGCCGCCGAACTGCTCGCCGGTTGGGAAGCCGCCGGCATCCCGTATCTGGTGCTGACCAACAACTCGATCTTCACCGCCCGTGATCTCTCGGCGCGCCTGCGCTCCAGCGGACTGCACGTGCCGGAGGACCGGATCTGGACGTCTGCGCTCGCCACCGCCGCGTTCCTCGAGCAGCAGCTCCCCGGCGGCTCGGCATTCGTCATCGGCGAGGCCGGCATCCTCACGGCTCTGCACGACGCCGGATTCGTCATGACGGAGACGAGCCCGGACTTCGTCGTCGTCGGCGAGACGCGCAACTACTCGTTCGAAGCGATCACCAAGGCGATCCGGCTGATCAACGGCGGCGCGCGATTCATCGCCACGAACCCGGATGCCACCGGCCCCAGCGTCGACGGGCCGATGCCGGCGACCGGCGCCATCTCCGCGCTGATCACCAAGGCCACCGGCAAAGAGCCGTATGTCGTCGGCAAGCCGAATCCGATGATGTTCCGTTCGGCGTTGAACAAGATCGGCGCACACTCGAAGCGCACCGGCATGATCGGTGATCGGATGGACACCGACGTCGTCGCAGGCATCGAAGCCGGCCTGCACACGGTACTCGTGCTAACGGGGATCAGCGACCAGGTCGAGATCGAGAAGTACCCGTTCCGCCCTGACGAGATCGTGAACTCGGTCGCCGATCTGCTGCCGTCTGGTTCGTCGGAAGGCTGACGCCATGAACCAGAGCGATCTGCTCTTCCTCGTGATGCTGCTGATCGGGCTCACCACGTTGACAGTCATCATCGTGCAGTTCGTCCGATCCCGCCGACGCGGACCGGGCGATGACGATCGCGGCGGCAACTGGTGGGAAGGCCCCTGGGACGACGACCGGAAGGGCTGAGCGGTATCCGTCGCGCGACGGATGTCACCGTCCCGTGAGTTTGGGAGGCTGAGGGCATGGCCACCCACACCGTCACTCAGAAGACTCAGAACTCGGTCACTCGTCCTGCTCGCGGCATCCGCTCTCTTCTCGCGCTGGTCGTCACGTCTGTCCTCGTGATAATCGTCACCGCCTGCACACCGGATCCGCAGCCGTCTGCCGATTCGGTCGAGATCCCAGACACTGCCGTGGGCGCACAGGTGCAGTGGGTCCTGGACGAGATCAACAGCGAAGAACTCAGCGCAGACGATGACTTGGAGGCGCGGTTCGACCCCTCGTTCTTCGAGAGCCTGACTGTGCCCGAACTGCGTACGATCCTCGAAGACCTCCGCGCCGCACAACCGTGGATACCGACCGCGTACGAAGGGGACGATACGCAAGCTAAGGCCACGATCGAGTCGGCGGCGGCAACGTACGACATGAGCGTGTCAGCGTCCGGTGAAGGCTTGATGAACGGCCTCTTCTTCGCCGCGCCGAAGCCCGAGCGCACTCCCGTCACGAGCTGGAAGGCACTGCAATCGCAGCTCGAGGACGCACCGTATGAGGTGTCGCTTCAGGTCCGCGAAGTCGGAGCAGCTGAGCCTGACATCCTGATCGGCGACACCGGATCTTCCCCGATCGGCTCGATCATCAAGCTGTATGTACTCGGGGCCGTCGTCGACGCCATCGATTCGGGGGCCCTGACGTGGGAGTCGCCGCTCACGATCGATGCGGAGGTGCGGAGCCTTCCGACGGGTGAGCTGCAGGACCTGCCGGACGGCTCGACAGTCACCGTGCTGGAGGCTGCACAGAAGATGATAGCGATCAGCGACAACACCGCCACCGACCTCCTGATCCGCGCAGTGGGAAGGGACGCAGTCTCCGCAGCGCTCACTGATATGGGCCATGCCTCGCCGGAAGACAATGCGCCGTTGCTCACGACGCGCGAACTGTTCTGGATCGGCTGGGGAGACGAGGGGCTGCGGGAATCCTGGGCGGAAGCGGATGCCGTAGAACGTGAAGCGCTTCTCGGCGAGGTCCCCGCTGGTGTGCCCGACGGAAACTCGGTCGACTGGTCGGTCGCCGCGTGGCAGTCCGGAGTGGAATGGTTCGCCACGCACGATGACCTCGTCCGCGCACACATCGCGCTGCAGGAACGTGCAACCACAGCCGCCGGCGCGCCCATTCGCGACATCCTCTCCGCGAACCCGGGCGTCACGTTCGGCGACGAGTGGACCTACGTCGGCTTCAAGGGAGGAAGCTCGATGGGCGCGCTGGCGGGCTCGTGGTATCTCGAGCGAGCGGATGCTGCACCCGTGGTGCTCACGATCCTCGCTCGTTCGGACGACCCGCAAGCCTTGGCTGACCCGGTGTCAGTGCTGGGATACGCAGAGGATGCTGCCGCGCTTCTGGCGGAATGAGAAGAGTTTCATCATGACCCCGGACACGAACAGCACCTCGCCCCAGAGACACCTGTGACGAGGAAGGGCTGAGGTCAGCTCAGGGTCAGGCTGCGGACGGATGCCACCGGCTCCGGCATCCGGAGCGGACCAGCGCCCGGGGTGATCGATCCCAGGATCCGTGGCTCGCGCGCGCCCGTGCCACCGGGGATCACAGCGGGTACGCCGTGCATCGTGCACCAGCCGATCAGAGCGAAGAGGATCGCCTCTTTGTTGTCTGCGGATGCGCCGAGTTCATCGGCGAGCACGACCTCGGTGTCCGGCAGCGCGGCCCGGAGCCCATCCATGATCAGCGGGTTGTGGCATCCGCCACCCGACACGGCGAGGAAGCCGATACCGGCAGCCTGAACATCGCGCGCGACGGTCTGCACGGTCAGCTCGGTGAGCGTGCGCACGAGGGCGGTGACGGGGATGTCGCGGCCGAGAGCCGTCGCGTGCGACCGGACGTAGTCGAGGTGGAAGTACTCCTTGCCAGTGCTCTTGGGCGCGGCGAGCGCGTAGTAGGGATCGGCGAGCAGCGAGGCCAGCAGTGCCTCGTCGACCTCGCCAGAGAGAGCGATGCGGGCGTCTTCGTCGTAACCGAGCGGGTTGAGCCCGTACGTCGTGATCACCGCGTCGACGAGCGCGTTCGCCGGTCCGACGTCATACGCCGAGACCGCACCGGCACCCACGACGGTCATGTTCGCGATGCCACCGAGGTTCAGTGCCGCCGACGTCCCGGTGCGGCCGCGCAGCAGCAGTTCGTCCAGGAATGACACCAGTGGGGCGCCGTGCCCGCCGACCGTGATGTCGCGGATGCGCACGTCCGAGACCACCGGGGAGCCGACGCGTTCCGCGATCCACGCGGGCTGACCGATCTGCAATGTGCCGAGGGCATGGCCGCCTTCGACCCAGTGGTAGACGGTCTGCCCGTGCGTGCACACGGCATCGACTCCGCCGACGGATGCCGCAGCATCCGCTGCGACGTCGGCGAACGCCTGACCGATGAGGGTGTCGAGCTCGGTCACCTCGGCGAGCGTCGTCTGCGCAGGAGGCAGCGCCGCCACGAGCCGCGCGCGCAGCGCGGGAGCGTACGGGACGCTGTCCTCGTACAGCACCGTGCCGCGCACGGCGCCATCCGCCTCAGTGAAGTCGACGACCGTGACGTCGATCCCGTCGTGTGAGGTGCCCGAGAGCAGGCCGAGTACGCGCATCGTGGTCCTTCTTTCGTTTTCGATCGCCGACAGCCTGGGGGCCGCACAGACGGATGTCGGACACTTTCCCGGTGATCGGTCCGACATCCGTCGTCTCGTCCCCCGAAGTGTCGCGCCCCTAACGCAGCACGAGCGCGGCGGCGCCGATCAACGGGCCCTCATCGCCGAGCCCGGAGCGCACCACCCGCGTGCGACGGGAGTAGTCGTGCGCAGCGCTCGCGCTGAGCGCCTGCTGCACGAGGTCGATGTAGTCGTCGGACACCCGCGAGAACCCGCCGCCGATAGCGACCATGTCGAGATCGACGAGGGTCGCGGCATCCGCCAGCGCTTCACCCACTGCTTTCGCGGATCGTTCGATCGCCGCGCGGGCGATCGGATCACCGGATGCCGCGTCGCGGGCAAGATCCTCGCCGGTGGCGCCGGTCCATCCCTGAGCCTGTGCCCACGCGGCGCTGGCCGGGCCGGAGGCGATCTCCTCGAGCGTCAGCCCGCCCTCACGGCGCACCTGCCCGAGGTGCCCGGCGTTGCCCGACGCTCCGCGAATGTACTGCCCGCCGATGACGAATCCGCCGCCGACCCCTGTGGACACGACGATCGACAGCGACGAGCGCGCCTCGCGGGCCGCTCCGAGCCACGCTTCGGCGAGCGCGAGCGCGCCGCCGTCGTGCCCGAACACCGTGTGCACATCGCGTCCGAGAACTGCGGATGCCGCTTTGGTGACAGCCGCGGCGAGCCCGTAGCCGCGAGCATCGGGCATGTTCACCGGCACGATCGAGCCGGTCGAGAGATCGATCGGTCCCGCGCTTCCGACACCGGCACCCACGAGCTCGGCGCCTTCCGGCAGCCCGGCGAGCGCATGCGCGATGACAGCCTCGACCGCGGCATCCAATGTCGACGGCGTCGCCGTGCGGCCGGTCGCCTGCCTGCTGCGGCTGCTGGCGATCAACGCGCCGTCGTCGCCGACGAGTGCAGCTTCCAGCTTCGTGCCGCCCACATCGACGGCCAGTGCGTATCGAGTCATTCGCTGCGCGTCACTGCGGGTCGAGGCCGAGATCGTCGAGATCGAAGGCTGCCAGCCACTGCAGGCCCTCCGCCTCGATCGCTGCCTGCGCTCCGGTCTTGCGGTCGACGATCACGGCGACGGCGACGACCTCGGCGCCCTCGCGGCGCAGAACCTCGACGGCCTTGAGCGCGGACTGACCCGTGGTCGAGGTGTCCTCGAGCACGACGACGCGCTTGCCCGCGATGTCAGCACCCTCGATCTGGCGACCTCTGCCGTGGTCCTTGGGCTCCTTGCGGACGACGAACGCGTCCAGCGGGCGATCGGTCGCGACGGACGCGTGCAGCACGGAGTTCGCGATCGGGTCTGCACCGAGCGTCAGGCCACCGACGGCTGCGGCGTCGAGGCCACCGATCAGGTCGAGCATGATGCGACCGATGGCGGGGGGCCGCCCGATGGTCGAGCGTGAGCCTGCGCATGTCGACGTAGTACGTCGCCTGCTTGCCGCTGGAAAGCGTGAAGTCTCCGTGGAACACCGCCTCGTCCTTGATGAGGGCGAGGAGGGACTGTCGGTCTGCGTCGAGTGCGGTCACGGCATCCAGCTTAGAGCCGCTGGTGCGACCTGCGTGGTGCGCCTATCGTGGGCCGGGACATCACCGTCCCTCAGCGAAGGAGGCCCCATGCTCTCGTACGACCCCTATGCCGAACTCGCCACGCTGCGCGATTTCGCGCCGCTCGAGCTGACCAGCCCCGACTTCGAACCCGGCGGACCGTTGCCGCTGTTCGCGTGGTCGGCCAATCGAGGCGGCGAGGATCGATCACCTGCGCTGCGGTGGTCTACGCCGCCGTCCGGTACGCGCAGCATCGCTGTCTCGTGCTTCGATCCGGATGCTCCGACCGGATCGGGATTCTGGCACTGGGCAGCGTTCGATCTGCCGGCCGACCTCACCTCCCTCGACTCGTCCGATGGCACGGCCGCGAGCCTCCCTGCAGGCTCCAAGGTGACGCCCAACGAGGCTCGATTGGAGCGATTCATCGGAGCGGCGCCGCCCGAGGGTACCGGCATTCATCGGTATTTCTTCGTCGTGGATGCGCTCGATGTCGAAGCACTCGATCTCGATGCCGGCGCGACCCCGGCCGTGCTCGGCTTCAACCGGCACTTCCACTCGCTTGCCCGCGGTGTGCTGATCGGCACGGCCGACCCAGCGGAGCGCTGAGGTCCGACCCCGCATCTAGGCTGGATGCATGCGCCTGGCCACCTGGAACGTCAACTCCATCCGCACTCGCGTGCGCCGCACCGTCGAGTTCGCAGTGCGCGAAGACATCGATGTGCTCGCGATGCAAGAGATCAAGTGCAAGCCCGAGCAGTTCCCGTATGCGCAGTTCGAAGAGGCCGGCTATCAGGTCGAGGTGCACGGCCTCAATCAGTGGAACGGCGTCGCGATCGCGAGCCGCCTGCCGATGACGGACGTGTCGACGGCGTTCGACGGGATGCCAGGCTTCGCGAAGGGTCATGAGGGCCCGGATGCTCCGCTCGAGGCGCGCGCGCTGGGCGTGACGGTCGACGGCGTGCAGATCTGGAGTCTCTACGTGCCGAACGGCCGTGCGCTCGACGATCCGCATTACGCGTACAAGCTGCACTGGCTCGACGAACTGCGTCAGCACACGGCATCCGCTCTGCAGAAGAACCCCGACCTGCCGCTGGCGCTCGTCGGGGACTTCAACATCATCCCGTTCGACTCAGACAACGGCGATCCAGACATCGTCGAGGGCGTCTCCACCCACGTCTCCCCACAGGAGCGTGCCGCGTTCTTCGCGTTCCAGGATGCGGGGCTCACCGACGTCGTGCGTCCGATCCTTCCCGAGGGCTACACCTACTGGGACTACCAGCGGCTGAAGTTCCCCCGTAACGAGGGCATCCGCATCGACTTCGTGCTCGGCTCGCCCGCGCTCGCCGGCGCCGTCACCGGCGCGTCCATCCACCGTGACGAGCGCAAGGGCGAGCAGCCCAGCGATCACGTGCCGGTCGTCGTCGACCTCGACCTCGGTGGTGCCGATGATGACGACGACATGCCGATGATCTTCGCCTGAGCGCTGGTCGTCGAACAACGCGACAAGATGCGATGAGACGCCGATGCCCCTCCGCTTGATCGCGACCGACCTCGACGGGACCCTGCTCGACTCGGCTTCAGCCGTGTCACCGCGCACGCGGCGAGCGCTCGATGCCGCCCGAGCCGTCGGTATCCATATCGTCCCCGTCACAGCACGCCAACCGATCGGTCTGCGGATGATCGCCGCCGAAGCAGGGTTCGACGACTGGGCGCTGTGCGGCAACGGAGCCTATGCGACGCATCTGGCAGACGGACGGATGCTGTTCGCCGAGGCACTGCCGGCCGAGACGGTTCGCACCCTCGCGGCGGCGCTGCAGGCAACCCTGCCCGGGCTGCTGTTCGCAAGTGTGCGGGACGGTGGCGAGACGTTCGTGGCCCAGCATGGCTACGCACAGATCGCCAAGCTCGCCGACCACAAGCGAGATCCTCGCACGATGGGCGGAGTGCCACTCGACCAGGTGCTGGCTGAACCCAGTCTGAAGTTCGTCATCCGGCATCCCGAACTCGCACCTCCGGCCCTGTTCGACATCCTGCGCCGTCTCGGCCTCACCGGATTCGAGGCCACGCTCTCGGGCGCGCCGTTCGTCGAGGTGATGGCCGAGGGCGTGACCAAGGCGACGGGTCTGGCGCGGCTCTGCGAGCACCTGGAAGTCAAGCGCACCGACGTGGTCGCGTTCGGCGATGCACTCAACGACGTTGAGATGCTCCGCTGGGCTGGGCACTCGGTTGCGATGGCCGGCGCAGAGCAGGCCGTTCAGGATGCCGCCGATGAGGTCGCGACCTCGAACGACGAGGACGGCGTCGCACGGGTGATCGAGCGGATGCTGGGGTGAAAGAAGTTCCGAGATCACCGATCGAGAGCTGATGTCAGGGTTCACTCCCCCATCGTGCCGGTGCGCACCGGACCGGGCGCCGGCGCGTAGCGCAGACTCACGGCGCCGTTGTCGCCGACCTCCGCACCGATCAGCGTCAGGTTCGCGGGGGAAGCGCCGTCGGGGAACACCTTCTTGCCCTGACCGAGCACTACCGGATACACCCAGAGCTGCAGCTCGTCGAACAGCTGCTCGGTGAGCAGGGTCTGCACGAGGTCGACGCTGCCGATCACGTGCACATCCTCATGCTGCGAGCGAAGCTGTGCGATCTCAGCAGCCAGGTCGGCGCCCACACGTGAACTCCCCTGCCACTCCAGGTCGATGTCGGCGTCGCGAGAGGCGACGTACTTCGGCACCCGATCGAACAGCTGCCCGATGGGCCCCGCCGGACCGGTTGTGTGGTGCGGCCAGTACGAGGCGAAGATGTCGTAGGTGCGACGACCCAGCAGCAGCGCGTCGAGCGTCGACATCCCCTCCCTGACCCATTTGCCGACGGCGTCGTCAGGAACCCCTGCCTGCCAGCCCCCGAAGGGGAAGCCGTCCGAGACATCCTCATCCGGGCCGCCTGGTGCCTGGGCGACGCCGTCGAGCGTGGTGAACAGATCGATGATGATGCGGCCGGTCATGTTGCGGCTCCTTGCAATTCGAATGAAGCGATATGGAAGGTCGCAGCGAATGAATCAAGGAATGATTCTTCGCCACGGACGACCGCGACGATGTCCTGCGCGATCGCCTCGGCGGGCGTGATCTCGCCACCGATGAGGCGGCGGATGCCGGGGCCGGCGACGAGCACGGCATCCGGTTCCCCGTTCGGCATCCGCCCGCCGACGGGCGGAGCCGGAGGCGCGATCTGAAAGACGGACAACTCGCCGCCGCGCGCTTGAGCACGCAGTGCGACGTCGCCGACGTGCAGTTCGTAGTCGGCATCCGCTGCCGTCTCGGGGCGGAACGCGGTTCGCAGTGCCATCGTGAGCGAATCCGCGGTGACGACGTCGCCAGGTTCTGGATCGCCCATCGCCTGGAAGCCCCAACGACCGAGTGCGAGCATGATCGGCTCGAGAGCGCGGCCGTAGGGGGTGAGTTCGTAGACGAGTCCGCAGTTCTTCAGCGGCACCCTGCGTACGACGCCACCCTCCTGCAGGTCTTTCAGCCGTGTGGACAGGATGTTCGTCGGGATGCGCGGCAGACCTTGCTTGAGATCGGTGTAACGCCTCGGCCCCACGAGCAGATCGCGGACGATGAGCATCGCCCACCGCTCCCCGATCAGTTCGACGGCGGTCGTGACCCCGCAGTACTGGCCGTAGCTGCGCGCTGCCACGTCAGGACGCGGCGCCCTGCTCGGCCATGTACGCTTCTGGGCCCTCCTCCACAGCCTCTTCGCTCATGTAGAGGAATCCGAGGCTGTTGCCGTCCGGGTCGTCCAGATCACGGGAGTACATGAACCCGTAGTCCTGCGCGGGCTTCGGCTCGGTACCGCCGGCGGCGAGACCCTTCGCGACGATCGCGTCGACGGCCTCTCGAGAGTCCTGGCTGAACGAGACCGAGACCTGCACGGACTCGTTCGGGTCGGCGATCGGCTTATCGGTGAAGGTCGCGAAGAAATCGCGCTTGAGGATCATGAAGTAGATGTCCTCGCTCCACACGATGCAGGCGGCGTTCTCGTCGGTGAACTCTGGGCTGATGTCGCAGCCGAGACCGGTGTAGAACGCCTTGCTGCGCTCGAGATCGGTGGTGGGGAGGTTGACGAAGACCTTCGTTGACATGCTGACTCCTTTGTCTGATGGTCGGCGACGGCGTGATCGCTGCGCCCGATGAGAGTCATACTTGCAAAAAACAAGCAACCTTGTCAATGGCAAGTTCGTCCTGATCCCCCGCAGGACGGATGCCTCGGCATCCGTCCCCCCGTACCGTTGGAGGCATGTCCGCATCATTCCGCACGCTCACCGCGAGCCAACGACGATCAGACGCGCTGCTGGCCGTCGTCGTCTTCGTCGCCGGCGTGATCAGCGCCGCACTGTCTGCGGCTTCGGAGATCTACGGCGACGAGCAGGCACCGCTGTGGCAGGCGCTGGTGTACCTGGTGTTCGTGGCAGCGCCCCTGGCCTGGCGACGCATCTGGCCCGCGCAGGTCGCGATCATCGTCTCGCTCGCGTACTTCGTCGCCGTCACATTGCGTATTCCCGAGCTGTACGCCGGCAACGTCGCGATGTTCATCGCGCTGTACACGGTGGGCGCCTGGATGGCGAACCGCCGGGCGGCGATGATCGTGCGTTCTCTGATCATCGCCGGCATGTTCGCCTGGCTGATGATCACGATGTACCGCGACGCGATCGACACCGCCCGCGAGGAGGACATCATCGCGGGCGCCATGTCGCCCTACCTCGCGTTCATGATGCTGCAGCTGCTGGTGAACGTGCTCTACTTCGCCGGCGCCTACTACTTCGGTGAGCACGCGTGGCGGGCAGCGATGCAGCGCCAGGCTCTCGAACGACGCACCGTCGATCTCGAGCGCGAACGCGAGGTCACGGCGGCGCAGGCCGTGGCGCTGGACCGCGTGCACATCGCTCGCGAACTGCACGACGTCGTCGCCCACCACGTCTCGGTGATGGGAGTCCAGGCGGGGGCCGCGCGCATGGTGATCGACCAGGATGCCGGAACCGCGAAGGAGATCCTCGCCGACGTCGAGAGTTCCGCACGAGAGGCGATCAGTGAGCTTCGTCACCTGCTGGAGACGCTGCGGTCCTCTGATCACGACGCCGAGGACGCATCGACAGTCACTCTCGCCGACATCGCACTGCTCGTCGAAGCATCGAGTGCTGCGGGGCTGCCGACCGCCTACACGGTCGTCGGCGAAGAGCGCGCCGTCCCCTCAGTCGTGCAGGTGAACCTCTATCGGATCGCCCAGGAATCGCTCACAAACGCGCGCCGACATGCCGGCACCGCAGCCACCGCCGACGTGCGCCTGCGCTACACGAGCGATGACATCGAACTCGAGGTCGTGAACACCGGTCGCATCGTCGTCGCTCCGCGAAGCGGCATGGGGCAGCTGGGTATGCGCGAACGCGCACTGGCATCAGGCGGCACGATCGAGTCAGCGCCGCGCGAGCGCGGCGGCTGGCGCGTACGCGTGCAGGTCCCCCTCGCCTCACCCGCCGCGCTGGCAGGGGCAACCGCATGAGCGATCCGATCCGCGTCCTCCTGGTGGACGACCATGAGATGCTGCGCGCCGGGTTCCGCACGATCCTCGACAGCCAACCCGACATCACCATCGTCGGAGAGGCCGCCACCGGCGCGGAGGCAGTGGCGGCAGCATCCGCTCTCAGACCGGATGTCATCACCATGGACGTGCAGATGCCCGACATGGACGGCATCGAGGCGACCAGACGGATCGTCGCGGACGGCGACCTGCAGGCTGCCATCGCGATCGTGACGACCTTCGACCGGGACGACTACCTGTTCAGCGCTCTGGATGCCGGAGCCAGCGGCTTCCTGCTCAAGAACAGCGGCCCGGAGGATCTGATCGCAGCAGTGCGAGTGCTCGCCGCCGGAGACGGGATGCTGGCGCCCGAGGTGACGCGTCGAGTCGTGCAGCGGTACGCCACGACTGCGCCCGAAGCTGCCACCGCATCCACTGGGCTCGAGCTCGCCGAACGCCTCACCGATCGCGAAGCCGAGGTGCTGGCTCTCGTCGCCGAGGCGATGAGCAACGCCGAGATCGCAGCGTCGCTGTTCATCGGCGAAGCCACCGTCAAGACGCACGTGTCGCGCGTGCTGCAGAAGCTCGGGGCACGCGACCGCGTGCAGGCCGTCGTGCTCGCGCACCGGCACGGGCTGGTGCGATGAGCGCCGGACGCGCCGCACTGCTCACCGCCTCCGACGTGACCGTCACTGTCGATGAACAGGTGCTGCTGCCGATCACTTCGCTGTCGCTCGACACCGGCCGGGCGCTCGCGGTGCGCGGGCCCGAACGGAGCGGGCAAGACGACACTCCTGCGGGTACTCGCGGGTCTCATGCCCGCGACGTCAGGGAGTGTGATGCTCGATGGCGACCCGCTGCACATCCGTCGCGGCGGGCACAGAGCAGCGGTCGCCGCAATGATCGGCGCTCCGCCGCTGGCGAGAGATCTCACCCTCGTCGAGCAACTGCGGTTCGTCCGCGCGACGTGGGGCGACGACGCTGCGACCGGCGAACGGGCGGCCAGGATGGGCCTTGAGGAACTGGACATCGCGAGTCTGGAGATGCGCTATCCGTCCGAACTGTCCTCCGGGCAACTGCAGCTGTTCTCCCTGGCGCTGACGCTGGCACGCCCCTGTCGTGTACTGCTGCTGGACGAGCCCGAACAGCGCCTGGACGCGCACCGACGCGGTCTGGTGGCCGACGCGATGCGCCGTCGGTTGAATGACGGATGCGCCATCGCTTTCGCAACCCACAGCACCGCACTGGTGGGTGCGGTGGGCTCCGACGTGCTCACGGTCGGCGAGACCGAGTGAGCGGAGCGAGCCGGGCGGGTGATCGCGCGCGTATGGCAGAAACCCGCGCCGTGCACCGGGCGCGAAATGCGCACCGGACACGCGGCGACACGGCCTACGTGGTCTACGTCTCCGTGCTCGTTGCGGCGATCGCCGGTGTACCGATCGTTCGCGCGATCGTTCTTGCGCTCGCGACGCCCGCGGCGATGAGCACTCTCAGCGAAGCGGGAACAGAACGGATCGTGGCCGTGCTCGGCGCCCTGATCTGGGCGGGCGCATTGGCGGGGGGCCGCGCCCGCGGCCCGGTCGTTCCTCCGCCGTTCGTGGCTGCGACGCTGAGCCGGTCCGACATCTCGCCACGCGTGGCATGGGCACGCGACTTCTTCGGCTCCGCCGTAGGGATGGTGCTGGTGCTGGGGGCGATCTCGGCGCTGGCGGTGAGCGGATTCCTCGCGCACGCAGCGGCGGTCGGCGCGAGCGTCTCGTTCATCATCGGCACGGTGCTGTTCGCGGTGTCGACTACGGCGATCTGGCTCGCCGGCCAGGTTCTCGGTCGGCGCGGTGCCGTCATCCTCGGCAGCGCGCTCGTGTTGCTCCTGGTCGCCGCTGTCGCCATCCCTCTCGATCCGCCGTTGCTGCCGGCATCCGCCCTCGCCGATCTGTGGCCGAGCACGCCCGGCGCGACGGGTACGGCGTTGGTCGTTCTGGCGACCACTGCTGTCGCCGCCCTCTGGGCGTTCGTGGTCCTGCTCGACCGGATGCTGCCGACGACTGTCGAGGAGCACGCGCAACGGTGGGAAGCGATGACGGTGCTGGCCACCACCGGCGATATCTCCGGCGCACTGGATCGCACTCGTGCGCGGCCGACGGTCGGGCGCCGCGTGCGCATCCCCTTCTCGCAGCCGCTGATCCTCGCAGTTCTGCAAAGGGCGGCGATCGGGGCTGCGCGTACGCCGCTTCGCGCCGTCGTCGCCCTGATCGCGCTTGCCACTGCGGGCGTGGGCTGGGCGTGGTTCGCAGAGTTGCAGGCGGGGCCGCGCTGGGTTCCCGCGGTCGGCGCGGGGCTGCTCACATTCGCTGCGATCGGGGCTTTCAGCGATGGATTCCGCGAGGCGGCCGACATGGCCGGGCGCCCGGCCGTGTACGGTCGAACGGCGTGGGGGATGCTGCTCCTGAATCTGCCGCTGCCACTGCTCGCAGGTGTGATGGTGCCCACCGCGGCCGCCATCGTCGCCGGCGGCGGTGTCGAGACCGCCGCCATCGTCGCGACGATCGGTGTGGCACTCGTCGCCGTTCGCGCCTACGACGCGACCAAGGGGCCGATGCCGATCGAACTGATGATGCCCGTCCCGACACCGGCCGGCGACGCCTCGGCGATCGGGATGTGGGCGTGGCAGGCGGATGCGCTGTTGTGGACAGGCGTTGTCGCTTTCTGGCTGTCGACGTCGTCCACGGCGGGTCCGGCGACCCTGCTCTGGGCGCTGCCCATCGCCGGGCTGCTCGCGGCGCTCACGGCCGGACGACTGCGCCGCGCAGCATCCTGATCGCCTATGGTTGGCACCGTGGAGCGACGAGCGGGAGGCGCCTGATGGCCCCGCTTCGCGCCATGATCACCGTGTTCAGTGCCGTGCTCTCGCAAGCCGAGCATCCGGAAGACGAGGTCGGCCGGACCGTGGCCTGGTCGGTCGGGGCAGGAAAGGCGCGTCACGGCCTTCGCCCCGTCGGAGGAACCGCGGACTCACCACCGCTCGCGGTCGTCCACTACGCACGCGACGAACGATTCATCACCGACGGCGAAGGTACGCACGAGATCGCCAGAGCGCACGGCAAAGAGCTCGATGTGATCGGTCCCGTCCTCTCGACGGGCCGTTACACGGTGCGGCCCGGCTCTCGGATCCAGAGCCTTCTCACCTCGCAGACGAGGTTCACGGTGCATCGCGATCGCGAACCTTTCATGTCGGTCAGAGAGAGCAGCCACAGACGACGCACCGTCCGGATCTTCGAACTGCAGCCGGCAGAGGACTTCGATCCGAACGTGGCGCTGTCGCTGCTTCTGTTATTCGGCGCAGTCGACCGGCAAGGAGTGATCGGCGAGCTGCTCGGGGAGTCCTAGCCGGGTCGCGCCCATCCGGAGACGACGAATGCCCCGCGGCAGAAGCGCCGCGGGGCATTCGTGATCCAGCGAAGGTCAGGCGTTCACGAGCTCAGCGGAGTGCTGCACACGCGAGATGAGGCCGTCGAAGGCCTGCAGGTACCCGGAGAGGAAGCCGGCGGTGCTTTCGTCGGTGACCTGGCCGTCTTCGGTGAACAGCCCCGGGCGGTCCTGGATGAAGCCCTCGGGCTGACCCATGGTGATCGCGTTGAAATGGCCGAGGATCGCGCGCAGGTGCTGCTGCGCAGCAGCGGTCGCGACACCGGATCCCGAAGCGCCGATCACGGCGACGGGCTTGCCGAAGAACGACATCTCGCCGTAGGGGCGCGTCGACCAGTCGAGGGCGTTCTTGAGCACACCCGGGATCGAGCGGCTGTACTCGGGCGTGACGATGATGACGCCGTCGACGTCGCCGATGGCCTTCTTGAAATCGACGGCCACCTGGGGGAACTCGCCGTCGAAATCGGGCGAGTAGAACGGAAGGTCCTTGATCGGGATCTCGACGAGCTCGGTGCCCTGAGGAGCGAGGTTCGCCAGCACACGCGCCAGACGACGGTTGATGGAGGTGCTGGAGATGCTGCCGACGATGTAGCCGATGGTGCGGGTCACAGGTGAATCCTTCTGTTTCGGGCTCGGACATGAGCAGGGCGGTCTTCAGTGGCAACGACCGTCAGCAAGATTCTATTCCGATGAATGCAATGTGTTCCCTGGACGCAGAGCTGTCGCGCTAACCTCGCCCCTATGACCGACGCGCCCGCCCCGCTGTCCAGGCCGATCCTCGCGGGTGTCGTCACCGCTCTCGTGGGCTTCACCAGTTCATTCGCCGTGGTCCTCACCGGGCTCTCTGCCGTGGGGGCGACCCCTGCGCAGGCCGCGAGCGGCCTGCTGGTCCTCAGCATCACGATGGGGCTGGCCTGCGTCATCCTCGCCTGGAGATATCGGATGCCGATCACGGCGGCCTGGTCGACGCCCGGTGCCGCGCTGCTCGCCGCCACGGGAGTCGTCGACGGCGGCTGGCCGGCGGCGACCGGAGCGTTTCTCGTCGTGGCCGCGCTCACTCTCCTGGCGGGAGCATGGACCGGCTTCGGCGGACTCATCGCCCGGATACCGGCTTCGATCGCACAGGCGATGCTCGCGGGAGTGCTGCTCCCGCTCTGCCTCGCGCCGGTGACCGGGATCGCCGAGAACCCATGGGGCGTCATCCCCGTCGTGCTGACCTGGCTGGTCTTCGCTCGGATCGCACCACGCTGGGCCGTGCCGCTCGCCTTCGTCGCCGCCGCGATCGTGGTCGGCGTGGGGCTGGTGCGCACCGGCTCCCCGATGGACACGAGCATCCTCATCCCCCGCATCGAGTTCGTAGCGCCGACGTTCACCGTCGGCGCTCTCATCGGCATCGCACTGCCGTTGTTCATCGTGACGATGGCCTCGCAGAACGTTCCCGGCGTCGCGATCATGCGCAGCTACGGGTACGAGGTGCCATGGCGCCCGGCAATGCTCGTGACCGGCATCGGCACAGCCATCGGAGCACCGGCCGGTGGGCACGGCATCAACCTCGCGGCGATCAGCGCCGCCCTCGCGGCGTCGCCTGAGGCCGACCCCGACCCGAACCGCCGCTGGGTGGCGGGGCTCTCGACGGGTGCCTCCTACATCGTGCTCGGCGGCTTCGCGGCCTCCTTCTCGGCACTCGTCGTCCTCGCGCCCGCAGCGGTGATCCCTGCTGTCGCCGGTCTCGCTCTGTTCGCCGCATTCGGCTCCGCCGTACAGCAGGCCGTCGCTGAGCCCGGTGAGCGCATGCCCGCCGTGGTGACCTTCCTCATCGCGGCATCCGGCATCTCCCTCGCCGGGATCAGCGCGGCCTTCTGGGCACTTCTCGCTGGACTCGTGGTGCGCCTCATCCTCACCCGCACCACCACCCGTCCGTCCGAGGGCTGACAGCGGAAGTCCGCCGCAGGGGGGATGTCGGAGACAGCCACGCTCCGTAGCGTGGAGCCATGACCTCAGGAACCCTGCAGTTGACCGGCATCACCAAGAGCTACGGCTCGCGAAGGGTGCTCGACGATGTCAGTTTTCCGGTCGCGGCCGGCCACCTCACCGGCTTCGTGGGCGGAAACGGCGCCGGCAAGACGACCACCATGCGGATCGTGCTCGGACTGCTCGCCTCCGACGGCGGCTCGGTGACGCTCGGCGGCACGCCCTTGACTGCTGATGCACGTCGCCAGTTCGGCTACATGCCGGAGGAGCGCGGGCTGTATCCGAAGATGAAGGTCCTCGAGCAGGTGGTCTACTTCGCGCGCCTGCACGGGTTCTCCAAGACCGATGCAACGACGCGTTCGACCGCACTTCTCGAGGAGCTCGGACTCGGCGAGCGCCTGAACGACAACATCGAGGCACTCTCACTGGGAAACCAGCAACGCGCGCAGATCGCAGCATCCCTCGTGCATGACCCGGAGGTGCTGATCCTCGACGAGCCCTTCTCCGGACTCGACCCGCTCGCCGTGGACACGGTGGCCGCCGTTCTGCAGGAGCGTGCGTCGCGCGGTGTCTCCGTACTGTTCTCCTCGCATCAGCTCGATGTGGTCGAGCGCCTGTGCGATGACCTCGTCATCATCGCCGGCGGCACGATCCGCGCATCCGGGCCACGTGATCAGCTGCGCGAGCAGTACTCGGCCCCTCGGTGGGAGCTGGAGAGCAACGGCGACGTCGGTTGGCTGCGGGAAGAGCCGGGCGTGAGCGTCTTGGACTTCGACGGCGGCAGCGCCGTGTTCGATGTCGACGATCCGGCCACCGCGCAGCGCGTACTCCGACGCGCACTTCAGGACGGCGACGTCAGCAGGTTCGGTCCGCAGCATCCCACCCTCGCACAGATCTTCAAGGAGGTCATCCAGTGAACGCCTCATCGACCAAGGCCGTCTCCACCGGCCAGGGCGTCTGGCTCGTCGCAGAGCGCGAGCTGAGCACCAAGCTGCGCAGCAAGGCGTACCTGATCTCCACCGGCATCCTGCTGCTGATCGCCCTCGCCGGCGTCATCTGGGCCGGTTTCTCCTCTTCGACCTCCAGCTCGACGCCGATCGCGGCGACGAGTGCCACGGCATCCGCTCTCTCGCAGGTCGACGGCTACGACGTGACCGAGGTCGCCGATCGGGATGAGGCCACCGAGCTCGTCGAATCCGGCGAGGTCGACGCCGCAGTGATCGACGACACGTCGTCCGCGACCGGCCTCGTGATCATCGCCGACAAGGAGGCACCCCAGAGCCTGCTCATGGCGCTCTCCACCACCCCGGAGGTCGAGTTGCTCAACCCGGATGCCGCGGGGAGCGGACCGCTCCGGTACCTGCTCGGCATCGGCTTCGGTCTGGTGTTCATGATGTCGGCGATGATGTTCGGCATGCCCGTTGCGACGAGCGTCGTGGAGGAGAAGCAGACCCGCGTCGTCGAGATCCTGCTCTCCAGCATCCCGGCACGCGTTCTGCTGGCAGGCAAGGTCGTCGGCAACACGATCCTCGCCATCTCGCAGATCGTGCTGCTGGCGACGATCGGCAGCATCGGGCTGATCGTCACCGGTCAGACAGGACTCCTGGCAGGACTCGGCGGCCCGGTCATCTGGTTCGCAGTGTTCTTCCTGTTCGGGTTCATTCTGCTCGCAGCCATGTTCGCGGCCGCAGGATCGATGGTGTCGCGCCAGGAGGATGCCGGCACCACCTTGACCCCGGTGATGTACCTGACGATGATCCCGTACTTCCTTGTGATCTTCTTCGGCGACAACCCGGTCGTGATGACCGTGCTCTCGTACGTGCCGTTCTCGGCCCCGGTCGGGATGCCGATCCGGCTGTTCTTCAACGAGGCGGAGTGGTGGGAGCCGTTGGCATCGTTGGCGATCATGCTCGTCGCATGCGTCGTGGTGATCCTGATCGGCGCGAAGATCTACGAGAATTCGCTGCTGAAGATGGGGGCGCGCGTGAAGTTCCGCGAGGCGCTGCGAGGCTGAGCGGTCACGCACCTTGAAAGAAGGAAAACGGGGGTTCCCACGGCCGGGAACCCCCGTTTTCCTTCTTTCGTCGACCGCGAGGGGCGCACCGGGTATTGCGCTCCCGAGTCACACGTGTTTCACTCCTATTACAACTTTCAGTAATCACTGAAAGTTCATTGACGAATGAAGCGGACGCGCCCTAGCGTGCGAGGAACGGCTGCACACCCGAGCAGCCCATCCCCGCCGCACACGTTCCGTACGTTGTGGCTCAAGGAGGAGTTATGCACAGCAAGGCACGTCTGTTGGCAGCCGCGTCAGCGGTGGTGGCACTGACGCTCACAGGATGCTCGGCAGGATCGACGGACGATTCCGCCGACACCGCCGAGCCGATCCGGTACGCGGTCGAGGAGCCGGACTCGATGATCCCCGGCAACCAGTTCGGCTCGTACGCGATCCTGGAGACGATCTTCTCGCCCCTCACCGACATCAGTGAAGACGGCGAGATCGGCTACGTCGCCGCGGAATCCGTCGAGTCCGATGACGCGAAGACCTGGACCATCACCCTCCGCGAGGGCTGGACCTTCCACGACGGCACCCCGGTCACCGCGCAGAACTACGTGGACACCTGGAACTACGCCGCCTACGGGCCCAACGCCTGGGTGAACGGCGCACAGCTGGCGAACGTCGTCGGCTACGCCGAGATGAACCCCGCGGAGGGAGAGCCGACGGCCACCGAGCTCGCCGGCCTCACAGTCGTCGACGACACCACCTTCACGGTCGAACTCGTCGCTCCCGACCGTCAGTACCCGTTGCAGCTGACGATCGGACAGACCGGACTGTACCCGTTGCCCGATGGTGCGCTGGAAGATCTTGAGTCGTGGGAGGCGAGCCCGATCGGGAACGGTCCGTTCAGCCTCGTCGACGGCTGGTCGGCCACCGACCCGATCGAGGCTGTCGCCTACGAGGACTTCGCCGGGGACGAGCCCACGATCGACGCGGTCACGTTCGTGCCGTACCTGGACACGGCGACTGCGTACACCGACGCCCTCGCCGGCGAGATCGACATCGTCGCGATCGCAGGCTCGCAGGCCGAACAGGCGCGGGGTGAGTTCGGAGACCACGTGCATGAGCTCGATGCGCCCGGCGTCGACTTCCTCGGCTTCGATCTCGCCGATCCGCGCTTCGCGGATATCCGCGTTCGCCAGGCGATCTCCATGGCGATCGACCGCGACGCGATCAACGATGCGGTGTTCGGCGGATCACAGGTACCAGCGACCTCGCTGACCGCTCCCAGCATGCCCGGCGACCCGGCCGGCATCTGCGGCGAGTACTGCGAGTTCGACCCGGACGCCGCCAAGGCGCTGCTGGAAGAGGCGGGCGGCTTCGACGGGGAGCTGCAGGTGCACTTCATCGCCAACTGGGGTCAGGAGGATCTCTTCGAGGCCATCGCCAATCAGCTGCGCCAGAACCTCGGCATCGAGAGCGCCGTCGCCACACCGTCTGCTGACTTCGCCGCCTTCACCGACATGATCACTCAGGGCGCGGCGAACGGGCCGTTCCGTGCACGCTGGGGCGCGCTGTACCCCAGCCAGCAGAACACCCTGACTGCGGTCTTCACGCCGACGGGCGAGGGCAACTTCGGGGCGGGCGGGTATGACAACCCAGAGGTCGTCGAGCTGCTGCAGGCCGCCAACGCCGCCCCCGACCTCGAGGGGTCACTGGCCGGATACACCGCTGTGCAGGAGCGGATTCTGCAGGACTTCCCCACGGTTCCGCTCTTCGGCAACCGCTACCTGTACGTCACCTCGGACCGCATCGCTGAGCTGCACACCAACTCGGGCGCGGTCGACGTGGCCGAGATCGTCGTCGCCGACTGAACCGGAGCAGAACCTTGCACGACCCCGCAACAACGCTCGGCACGGCGGAGGACATCCTCCGCCGTGCCGGTGCGGTGCCAGACCAGACGCAGATACCCACCGTCGACGAGCTCCACGAGCGGATCGAACGGCTGCGCGCCGAGCACCCCGATCTGCTCACCCTCGAGCGCATCGGCACCAGCAGGCTCGGTGAGCCGATCCGGCTGTACCACCTGGGCTCCGGCGCACGGTCGACGCTCATCGTCGGAGCGGTGCACCCGAACGAGCCCATCGGCTCGCTGACGATCCTGCATCTGATCGAACAGCTGCTGCACGACGACTCGTTCCGCGACGGACTCGACACGGCCTGGCACATCGTCCCCTGCGCCGATCCCGACGGGATGCGCCTGAATGAGGGCTGGTTCGCCGATCCTTCAGATCGAGAGCGATACGCCCGCGAGTTCTTCCGCCCCGCACCGGACGAGCAGGTCGAGTGGACGTTCCCCTTCGACTACAAGTCCGCATACTTCGACGCCATGATGCCGGAGACCCAGGCGCTGGCGCGGGCGATCGACAGCACCCGCCCCGATCTCTACGTGCCGCTGCACAACAGCGAGGGCGGCGGGGCGTACTTCTACCTGTCCCGCCCGCTGCCCGAGCTCTATCCGCTGCTGCACCAGGTCACGGCATCCTGCGGCGTGCCCCTGCACGCGGGCGAGGCGGAGGGCGCGCACTTCACGGTGCTCGACGAGGCGATCTACGAGATGGGCACTCTCCAGGGCGCCTACGACTGGGCCGAGGCGCAGGGCTTCGACCCCTATCCCCCTGGTTCGGCCGGCGACGCCTCGACCTCGTACGCCGCGAAGTACGGGACGCTGTCCCTGATCGCCGAGCTGCCCCAGTTCAGCGATCCGACCGCCGACGACACGAGCCCGACCTCGACGATCTACCGTGATGCCCTGCGCGAGAGCGGTGATCTCCTGATCGAGACCGGCACCACGCTCGTCAAGCTGCTGGAGCGCGTGGAGTCTCAGGTGCGGATGGACACCGCGCTGCTGCGCGCGGCGCGGGTGTTCTCCCCGATGGCGGTGACCGCCGGTGAAGGAAACATCGCGCGGGCGGATGCAGAGGACGACCGATTCGCGACCGTCGCAGAGGTGTCGAGCCTGGAAGGGCTCGTGGACCTGCACCGACTGCGCTGGGGCGGCATGCTGCTGCGAGCGCTGCAGGCCGAGGTCGACGCCGGCCTCGCTTCTCCCGAGGTGCGCAACACCACCAGGGACGCGCATCGCATCTTCGGCGCCTGGCTCCGCGAAGCAACCGCCAGACGCCACTCGTCGCCGATCCCCCTGGCCCGCGTCGTCGGAGTGCAGTACGGCGCGATCCTCGCCGCTCACGCCCAGCTGGAGCGCGACTGATGCGCATGACGGTGGGCGTGCTGCAGCGGGTCGCGGGTTTCGCGCTCGTCTTCATCGGCGTGACGTTCATCATCTACCTGGCCGTGTTCAGTCTTCCCGGCGACGCGATCCGCGCACTGGCCGGAGACCGGCAGCTGCCGCAGTCGGTCATCGACGCGATCAACGCCAAGTACCTGCTCGACCAGCCGCTGTGGGTGCAGTACACGAACTATCTCGGCAACCTGCTCACCGGTGATCTCGGACTCGACCTCACGGGTCGCCCCGTCGCCGACAAGCTCGCGGATCGCTGGCCGGTCACGATCACTCTCGCGCTGACCGCATGGACGCTTCAGGTGATCCTGGGACTCGCGGTCGGCATCGTGTCGGCGCTCAAGAAGGGCACGGTGATCGACAAGGGGCTGCTGGTCATCACGATCGGGCTCAGCTGCATCCCCGTCTTCGTGTTCGGCATCACCGCGCAGATCATATTCGGAGTCCGGCTGGACTGGCTGCCAGTGGCCGGTATTCGAGAAGGATGGCCGCTCTCGTACCTGCTTCCGTCGCTCGTGATCGCCGCGATCGGCCTCGCCTCCGTGTCACGACTGGTGCGCGGATCGATGATCGAGAACCTCGAGGCCGACTACGTGCGCACCGCCCGCGCGAAAGGCATCGGCGAAGGTCGCGTCATCGGTCTGCACGTCATGCGCAACTCCCTCATCCCGACCGCGACCTTCCTCGCCACCGACCTCGGCTTCCTGCTCGGTGGCACGGTCGTGATCGAGGGCATCTTCAACCTGCCCGGCGTCGGGAACCTGCTGTTCACCGCGATCCGCGATCACGAGGCCGCGATGGTGGTCGGAATCTCCACCGCTCTGATCCTCATCTTCCTGATCACCTCGCTGCTCGTGGATGCGATCCACGCGCTGCTCGACCCGAGGATCCGACGTGCCTGAGATCCCTCCCATCACCGCGAAGATTCCCGCACCGAGAACCACGGCCACCTCGCTGCCGCAGAGCACCGGGCCATCGGCGTGGCGACTGCTGCTGCGCAGGCCACTGTTCTGGATGGCATCCATCATCCTCTTGATCATGCTCGCCTTCGCGATCGCGCCGGCCCCGTTCGCCGGATTGTTCGGCAACGGCGACCCGCGCGCCTGCGATCTCGCGGACAGCAAGGTCGAGTCGGCACCCGGCCATCCGTTCGGCTTCGACCTCCAGGGCTGCGATATCTGGGCGGGAGCCGTCTACGGCGCCCAGGCATCGATCACCGTCGGACTCCTCGCCACCGGCATCGCACTTGCGATCGCCCTCGTGATGGGTCTGCTCGCCGGCATGGGCGGCGGAATCGCCGATTGGATCGTGTCGCGTCTGACCGAGGTCTTCCTCGGTTTCCCGTTCCTGCTGGCCGCGATCGTCGTGCTCAACATGTTCGGCACCCGCAACGTGCTCACGGTCGGAGTCGTACTCGGCGTCTTCGGATGGCCGATGATGGCCAGGCTGATGCGCGCGTCGGTGCGATCCGTCGCAAGAGCCGACCACGTGCTCGCCGCTCGCACGATGGGGCTCGGCGTCGGTCGCATCGTCACCCGCTACGTCGTGCCGAACGCGGTGCAGCCGGTCATGCTGATGGCGACGCTCACGATCGGCGGCGTCATCGTCGCGGAGAGCACCCTCACGTATCTGGGTATCGGGCTCTCGTCGCCGGCGATCTCCTGGGGCCTGCAGATCGCCGCCGGCTCACGGGTGTTCCAGACGGCACCGCACGTGCTCGTGCTGCCCAGCATCATGCTGGCCGTCACAGTCCTCGCCATCGTCGCCCTCGGCGAGGAGCTGCGCACCGTCTTCGATCCGCGTGAGCGTCGATGAGAGTGGGATGCTGATGGTGCAGGAGAAGGGATCGAACATGGCAGAAGAAGCCCCAGAGCAGATCGGCAAGGGCGAGCAGATCGACGAACGCGAGCAGTACCGGCGCCAGTTCGCCGAGGAGATCAGCCTGATCTGGGAGATGACCGGCACCTCGCGCATGGACGGTCGCGTGCTCGGCTATCTGATGATCATGGATCAGCCGTACATCTCATCGGCCGATCTCGCGGCAGCCCTCAGTGCCAGCACCGGCGCGGTGTCGATGGCGACCAGGCGCCTGATCGACACCAACTACATCCGCCGCCACTCCGTGCCCGGCGACCGCAGTCACTACTTCAAGGCGGAGGAAGACCCCTGGGGCAGCTTCCTCGCGAACGAGCGCCGCTACTTCGACCGGCACATCGCCTCGATCGACTCGGCACTGAGCTGGCTGGGCCCCGAAGAGGCGGAAGCCCGCATCCGCCTCACGAACGGACGCGACTACCTGGAGTGGATTCAGGAGTATCACCACAAGATGCTCGCCGATTGGCGCGAGCACAAGCGTGCCCGCGACGCGGGCGAGAAGAAGGCCTGAACTTGACTGCGCCAAGCAGCGACCCGATTCTCCGCGTCCGGGATCTGCGCGTGCATTTCGGCACCCGCAACCCGATCGAGGTCGTGCACGGTCTCGATCTCGACATCGCACCAGGCGAAGTCGTGGCAGTGGTCGGCGAGTCCGGATCGGGAAAGTCGGTGACCGCGCTGTCTGTGATCGGGTCTGCTGCCGGAGAACGCGCACGCCACGGGGTCGGTGAAGCTGCACGGCCGGGAGCTCATCGGGCTGAGACCCGCTGACCTGCGTCGGGTACGCGGGGCGGAGATCGCCCTGATCTCGCAGGATCCCGTCGCTTCTCTCAATCCGGTGTTCACGGTCGGCTTCCAGGTCGTCGAGGCGGTGCGTGCGCACAACCGCGGGCTCAGCGCCGGTGCTGCGCGGCAGCGGGCGATCGAACTGCTCGAGCTGGTCGAGATCCCCGATCCGAGTCGGCGCATGAAGCAGTACCCGCATGAGCTCTCCGGCGGACAGTGCCAGCGCGTCGGCATCGCGATGGCACTGGCCTCCGATCCCCGGCTGCTGATCGCCGATGAGCCGACCACGGCGCTGGACGTCACGGTGCAGGCGGAAGTGCTCGACGTACTCGCCCGCCTCGGCCGTCGCGAAGGACGCGCTGTCCTGCTCATCACGCACGATATGGGTGTCGTCGCTGAGCTGGCCGACCGCGTCGTCGTCATGCGCGAGGGCGAGCTCGTCGAGCAGGGTTCCGTGCGCGGTGTGCTGCTGCGGCCGACGGAGGGGTATACGAAGCAGCTGCTCAGCGCGGTGCCGCGCATCGGCGAGCGCCCGGTGGCAGCCGCGCCGGAGACCGTTTCACCCCTTGTGCTGGATGTCGCCGGCCTGGAAGTCACGTACGGCGGGCGCCTGCGCGGTCGCTTCCGCGCCGTCGAAGGAGTGAGCCTGCAGGTGCACCGGGGCGAGATCCTCGGCCTGGTCGGCGAGTCAGGCAGCGGCAAGTCGACTATCGGGCGCGCGATCATCGGCGCCGCTCCCGTGTCCGATGGCTCGATCGTCGTGGATGGCATCGACATGCGCTCCGCGAGCCGAGCGGTACGTCGTGAGACGCGGCGACGGATCGGCGTCGTGTTCCAGAATCCCGCTCTGTCCCTCAACCCGCGTTACACCGTGCGGCAGAGCGTCGAAGAACCGCTCGCGGCGATCAAGGGACTGCGCGGCAGCGCACTCAGCGAGCGCGTGGACGCCCTGCTCGAGTCCGTCGGCCTCGCCGATCGCGCCGGGCGCTACTCCCACGAACTCTCCGGCGGCCAAAAGCAGCGCGTGGCGATCGCGCGCGGCGTTGCTCTGGATCCGGCACTGCTCATCGCGGATGAGCCGACCAGCGCATTGGATGTCTCGGTGCAGGCCCAGGTGCTCGACGTGTTCCGCGAGCTTCAGGAACGGTTGAACTTCGCGTGCGTGTTCATCAGCCATGACCTCGCGGTCATCGACGAGCTCTGCGACAGCGTGACCGTGCTGCGGCGCGGAGCGGTCGTCGAATGGGGTTCGCGTGCACAGGTGCTGCAGCACCCGTCCGATCCGTACACGCGCGCGCTGCTGGCGGCGGCCCCGGTGCCGGACCCCGATGTGCAACAGGCGCGCAGGGAGGCACGGCTGGCCGCCGTCGGCGCTTAGGCGGTCCGTCATTTCGGGTCATCAGGAATATGCGCGCGCATGGATAGGTTTAGCGTTGGAGTAACGCGGACGACGGGGTCGGCACGATTCGACCCCGAAAGGCATCATGAGCACGTCCACTATCGAACGCAACGCTGAGACGGCAGTGCCCGTCCTCGACATCCTCTCGGCACGCTGGAGTCCGCGCGCCTTCGACGCCGAGACCCCGATCGACGAGGGCAAGCTCGCGTCAGCGCTGGAAGCCGCTCGCTGGTCACCGTCCGCGAGCAACACGCAGCCATGGCGGTTCATCGTGGCACGACGAGGCACCGAACTGCACGCACGCATCGAGGCCGCACTCATGGGGTTCAATCGCGAGTGGGCGGGCAACGCTGCCGTGCTGATCGCCGCTTTCGCGGAGCAGACGGATGCTGAGGGCAACCCCCGGCCGTGGGCGCAGTACGACCTCGGGCAGGCCGTGGCCCACCTCTCGGTGCAGGCGCACTCCGACGGGCTTTTCGTGCACCAGATGGGCGGCGTCGAGCGCGACCAGCTCGCAGGGCTTCCCGGCGTCGAAGACCGCTTCGCGCCGATCTCCGTGATCGCTCTCGGTGACCTCGGGGACCCTTCAGCGCTCTCCGAGAAGCTGCAGCAGCGGGAGTCCGCGCCGCGCGCGCGGCGCCCACTCGCCGAGACCGTGATCGCCTCAGCCTGAACGGACTCCCCCCTTGCGGCGACCGGGGACCGCGCCTTTATGCTCTAGACGTGGGCACATCGGAACGGCTCGCATGGTCGACAGGCCAGTCGTGATTCCGCCTTGTGCCCCGAAATGTACGGAGACATGCGGGGAGCGGTGATGCTTGGCGATCGGTACGTGGAGGCGTTTCATCAGCTGACGGCGGAAGTCAACGATGCGGGGCTGATGCGACGTCGGCATGGGTACTACTGGAGCATGATCCTGTTCTGGGCCCTTGCCACCGTTGCGATTCTGATCGGCGTCGTCATGTTGGGCGACACCTGGTGGCAGCTGATCCTGGCCGCGCTGCTCGGCGTGGCAATGGCGCAACTCGCGTTCCTGGGACATGAAGCCGCGCACCAGCAGGCTTTCTCGTCTGCCACATGGAACGAGTGGACAGGACGGGTCATCGCCGGGCTCCTCACCGGCCTCAGTTACGGCTGGTGGGTGGACAAGCACGGCCGTCATCATGCGAACCCGAACAAGGAACGCGAAGATCCCGATGCCGAGGCCGGGGTGTTGTCCTTCACCCCGGAGGGCACCGACTCTCGCACCGGTCTGGCCGCGAGGATCGGAAAGTACCAGGGCTACTACTTCCTGCCATTGCTGCTGTTCGAAGGCTTCACCCTGCACGTCGAATCGTTCAAGAGCATCTTCACCGATAGGCATGTGACGCACCGATGGACCGAGATCCTCTTCGTCGGGATCCGCGTCCTCGGCTACCTCGCCTTCGTGTTCATCGTTCTTCCGCCAGGAATGGCCGTCGCCTTCGTCGCCGTGCAAGTGGCGGTTTTCGGTTTCCTCCTGGGTGGCGCGTTCTCTCCGAACCACATCGGGATGCCGACCGTCCCGCACGACGCCGACATCGACTTCCTCCGTCGACAGGTGCACATGTCCCGCAATGTTCGGGGCGGGCCGCTCGTGCACTTCTTCATGGGCGGCCTCGAGTACCAGGTGGAGCATCATCTGTTCCCGATGGCGCCCCGTCCCAATCTGCCGGCGTTGCAAAAGGTGGTGCGGAAGCACTGCGCCGACAATGACATCCCCTATACGGAAACCTCGTTGGCCGAGGCCTTCCGGACGATAATCGCCTATCTGAACCAGGTCGGGCTCAAGAACCGCGACCCGTACACCTGCCCGCTCGTTCGCCAGTACCGCGGCTGAAGATGGAGGAGCCATGAAAGTGACCGCGAACCCCACCACCTGCATAGCTTCGGGCAATTGCAGCCGGACCGCACCCAGAGTGTTCGCGAACCTGGACGAGAACGGCGGATTCATGAGCATTCTCGACGAGCGACCACCCGAATCGGAGTGGGACGCCGTGCGTGAAGCAGAAGACCTCTGCCCGTCGGCGACCATCCAGATAGAAGAAGACGACGAAGCGGACGACGCCTGACATCGGGCAGCGGACACCGAGCAGACGGTCAGCGCGTGCGCAGCCCGTCGAGTGCGACGGTGAGCACGTCGTCGGCGAGTTCGGTCGCGCCTTCTGGCCCGCTAGGTCGATACCATTCGACGATCGAGTTGACCATGCCGAACAGCAGTCTCGTGGCGACGGCCGCTCCGATATCGGTGCGCACCGTCCCCTCCGCCTGAGCGGCCCGCACCAGCTGAGTGACCTGATCGTCGAATCCGCGCCGCCGCGCGAGCGCCGCGCGTTCGATGTCGCTGTTACCGCGCACGCGCAGCAGCAGAGTCACATACGAGAGCTTGTCGACGAGCACTCGCACTGCACCGCGGAGCACATGCTCGAGCTGCTCCCCCGCCGATCCGGCCGCGGCACCGGGTTCGAGCAGCACGGCTTCCAGCGCACCCATCGCCTCATCCAGGGCGAGCTCGAGCAGTCGCTCCTTCGACGCGTAGTGGTGATACAGCGCGGACTTCGAGAGGCCGAGACGGTCGGCGAGCGATGACACCGAAGTCGCATCGTAGCCCTGCTCGATGAACACCTGCACGGCGATCTCGAGGATCTGCCGCTGGTCGTATCCGGGGCGTCCGCGGCGCACGGTCGACGCCGGTCCCGCGGATTCCTCGGACGATGACGCTGACACGTGTCCCAGTCTGGCATCAGCGATTGCCTGCCCTCCCGATCCTTGACATAATAAATTACTGAACGATCGGTCAGAAACTACCGGCACGACCAGACGATGGAGTCAGGAGCGCACATGAACGAGGAGCCTCTCGTCATCGATCGCAGCCCCGACCGCATCGTCGCCCGCTTGAACCGACCCGAGAAGCGCAATGCGATCGACCGCGAGATGATCGACGCCCTGCACATGCTGTGCGCGGAGCTCGAGGTCGAGCCGCGCATCCTGATCCTCGCCGGCGCCGACCGCGTGTTCGCTGCCGGCGCCGACATCACCCAGCTGCGGGCCCGCCGCGCCGAAGACGCACGCCGCGGTATCAACGCGCTGGCTTTCATCCGCATCCACGAACTGCCGATGCCCGTGATCGCCGCGATCGACGGCTACGCCCTCGGCGGTGGCGCCGAGCTCGCGTACGCGGCAGACATCCGCATCGCCACGCCCGCATTGAAGATCGGCAACCCCGAGACAGGGCTCGGAATCATGGCCGCAGCCGGAGGCGCCTGGCGACTGCGGGAGATCGTCGGAGACGGACTGGCGAGCGAGATGCTGCTCACCGGACGCCCGCTCACGGCGGATGAGGCACTGCGCGCGGGCCTCATCTCCGGCATCCATCCGGCATCCGAATTGATGACGGCCGCGCATGCGATCGCGGATCGGATCGCGGCGAACGATCCCCTCGCCACACGGCACACCAAACGGGCCATGCGCGCTCCGCGTGACGCGCATCCCGACATCGACGGCGAGCTGCAGGCCGAGCTGTTCGAGAGCCCGGAGAAGATGCGGCGAATGACCGAGTTCCTCGAAAGGCGAGGTCGACGATGAAGGTCGGCGTCCTCGGCGGAGGCCGCATGGGTGCGGGGATCGCGCACGCGTTCCTGCTCGCAGGCCACGATGTCGTGGTCGTCGAGCAGGATGAGGAGTCGGCAACTGCCGCGGCATCCCGCATCCGGGAAAGTCTCGCTCGCTCCGTGCAGCGCGGCGCCACCTCGTCTGAACCGGATGACCTGACCCGCCGTATCCACGCCGGCATCGATCTTGCGGCGTTCGCCGATCGCGAGGTCGTGATCGAAGCCGTCCCCGAGGATCGCGCGCTCAAGCTCGACGCACTCACGCGCATCGAGGCCATCATCCACCCTGACGCCCCGCTCGCCACGAACACATCGTCGATCTCGATCGATACGCTTGCCGCGTCCCTCGAACGACCGCAGAACTTCCTCGGCCTGCACTTCTTCAATCCCGTGCCGTCGTCGTCGCTCGTCGAGATCGTGAGCGGAGTCGCGACCGATCCGACGATCATCGAGCGGGCGCGCGGCTGGGTGGGCGCACTGGGAAAGACGCCGATCGTCGTTCGAGATTCACCAGGGTTCGCGTCCAGCCGGCTGGGTCTCGTTCTCGCACTCGAAGCGATCAGGATGCTGGATGCCGGCGTTGCCTCGGCGGAGGACATCGATCGAGCCATGGAGCTCGGGTACCGGCATCCGACGGGCCCATTGCGCACGACGGACATCGTGGGTCTCGATGTCCGCCTCGACATCGCCGAAGAGCTGTACGCGACGCTCGGCGAGCGCTTCGCGCCGCCTGCGCTGCTCAGGCAGATGGTCGCGGACGGCAGGCTCGGCCGCAAGAGCGGCGAAGGCTTCTACAGATGGGATGGCGAATGACCGAGGTTCTGCCCAGTTACGTCCAGGGCTCATGGTGGACGCCGGATTCCAGCGCCGGTGCGCTGATCGTGCGTGACGCGTCGACCGGTGCGGAGATCACCAGAGTCAACAGTGAAGGCATCGACCTGGCGGGCGCGCTCGAGTATGCCCGCACGGTCGGCCAGGCGTCGCTGGGAGCATTGACGTTCCACCAGCGCGCCGTGCTGCTCAAGCAGTTCGCGCTCGCTCTGACCGAGCGCAAGCACGAGCTCTACGCCCTGTCCGCCCGAACCGGAGCGACGAAGGCGGACTCCTGGGTCGACATCGATGGCGGCATCGGCGTGCTGTTCGCCTACTCGGGCAAAGGTCGGCGCGAACTTCCCAACAGTCAGATGTACGTCGACGGTCCGATCGAGCCGCTCTCGAAGGACGGCACGTTCCTCGGCCGCCACGTCTTCACTCGGCTGCCGGGAGTGGCCGTGCAGATCAATGCGTTCAACTTCCCGGTGTGGGGGTCGCTGGAGAAGTTCGCGCCCGCGTTCCTCGCCGGGATGCCGACGCTCGTGAAGCCTGCGACGCCGACCGGCTACCTCGCCGAGGCGTTCGTGCGCATCCTGGTCGAGTCCGGCCTGCTGCCGGAGGGCTCGCTGCAGCTGGTCAGCGGCAGCGTGCCCACATTGTTCGATGAGCTGCGTCTGGGTGACATCGTCGGATTCACCGGCAGCGCATCGACCGCGAACGGTCTGCGGTCGCAGACTCCGACCGGGGTGCGATTCACCGCTGAGACCGACTCGATCAATGCTTCGGTGCTCGGGCCCGATGCGATCGACGGCACGCCGGAGCTCGACGCGTACGTACGCCAGCTGGTCACCGAACTGACGACGAAAGCCGGACAGAAGTGCACCGCGATCCGTCGCGCGATCGTGCCGGCGGCATCCGCCGATGCCGTGATCGACGCCGTACGCGCGCGGCTCGAGGCGAAGGTCGTGATCGGCGACCCGCGTGCGGAAGGCGTGACGATGGGTCCGCTCGTCTCGCTCGCGCAGCGTGACGAGGTGCTGCGACAAGTGCAGGTGCTGCAGGATGCGGGTGGCCGGATCGTGGTCGGATCGACGGATGCGCCGGACGTACTGCTCGCCGACGGCTCCACCGCCGCCGCGACCGACGGCGCCTTCGTCGCGCCAGTGCTGCTGCGCTTCGATGACGCCGATGCGGATGCGGTGCACGAGGTCGAGGCTTTCGGCCCGGTCGCTTCGCTGCTGGCTTACTCGACCTCGTCCGAAGCAGCGACTCTGGTGGCTCGCGGCGGCGGATCGCTCGTGACGAGTGTCGCGACGCACGACCCCGTGTTCGCAGCGGAGCTGATGACCGGCATCGCCGCCTCGAACGGACGAGTGCTGTTCCTCGACCGAGATGACGCACGCTCTTCCACCGGCCACGGTTCGCCGATGCCAGGGCTCGTGCACGGCGGCCCCGGCCGCGCGGGCGGCGGCGAAGAGCTCGGTGGCATCCGTGCGGTGCTGCATCACATGCAGCGCACGGCGGTGCAGGGTTCCCCGGACATGCTCACGGCGCTGACGGGCGTGTGGCACGCAGGTGCCGCGGCGCGCTCGGACGGAGTGCATCCCTTCCGCAAGTCGCTCGCGGAGCTGCATATCGGTGACCGCATTGCCTCGGCGTCTCGCGAGGTCTCCCTGGATGACATCGAGACGTTCGCGCACTTCACGGGTGACACGTTCTACGCGCACATGGATGAGGAGGCAGCCGCCGCCAATCCGTTCTTCCCCGGACGTGTCGCGCACGGCTACCTGCTCGTGTCATGGGCAGCCGGGCTGTTCGTCGATCCAGAGCCAGGGCCCGTTCTTGCGAACTACGGACTGGAGAACCTGCGCTTCATCACTCCGGTCTCGCCCGGCGACAGCATCCGCGTCGAGCTGACCGCCAAGCAGATCACTCCGCGTGAGACCGACGAGTACGGCGAGGTGCGGTGGGATGCCGTTATCCGCAACCAGAACTACGACACGGTCGCGACGTACGACGTGCTGACGCTCGTCGAGAAGGAGCGCTCAGCCGCGTAGCGCGAGCACGAACGGCAGCACCTCGGTCGCCCCCGCCTGCCGAAGGGAACGGGCGGCGACGGTGAGGGTCCAGCGACTGTCGGTCTGGTCGTCGACGAGCAGCACGGGCCCTTCGGGGATCTCGAGCCCATCGGCGCTGAAGCGCTCCCAGAGACCGGCGAGCCGGAACGCGCTGTTGCCGCCCGGCTGTCCGGTGGGCCCGCCGTCGACGAGCGTCAGCGCGCCGATGAAGGGCAGCCTGCCGATCTCGGCGATTCCGTGCGCGAGCGAATCGACGAGAAGGGGACGCGATCGCGACGGCATCGCGACGACCGCGACGGGCCGCTCGGCCCATCCCCATCTTGCAAGCACCCGCACGCAGCCGGCGAGCACCTGCGGGCTCACCGGCGCATCAGGCGCACCCGCAGCGAACAGCGCACGTAGAGTGCCACCCCAGCCGAGATCCGTGAGTCGGGCCAGCGCTCGTCCACTGCCGGCCTGCTCACCAGCAGGAATGCGCCCCTTCGCGGGAACCCCGAGTCGGTCGGCACCCGTCGGCCACACGCGGCGCGGGTCGATCGCCACGCCGACCCGGTCGAGTGACTCGGATGCCGCTGACGTCGCCGCCTGCCCGATCTCGCGAGGGAACCACCCGCCGGCGCAGTTGTCGCACCGTCCGCAGGGTGCGGCCGTGTCGTCATCGAGCGAACGCTGCAGGAACTCCATGCGGCATTCGTCGGTCTGCTCGTATTCGAGCATGTGCTGCTGCTCTGCGACGCGTTCGGCGGCGATGCGCTCGTAGCGGTCCCGGTCGTAGGTCCAGTTCTCGCCGGTGGCGACCCACCCGCCCTGCACACGCCGTACCGCGCCGTCCACATCGAGCACCTTGAGCAGCAGTTCGAGCGGGGTGCGACGGATGTCGACCATCGCCTCGAGCGCAGGGGTCGAGATCGGCGCGTCGCCGAGGGCGGCGATCACGCGCTCGGCGCGCTCCTGATCGGGCATGGATGCTGTGGCGAAGTAGTGCCAGATGTCGCGGTCCTCCACCCCCGGCAGCAGCAGCACGTCCGCGCTCTCGCTGGCGCGCCCCGCACGCCCCACCTGCTGGTAGTAGGCCACCGGCGACGACGGCGCTCCGAGGTGCAGCACGAACCCGAGGTCGGGCTTGTCGAAGCCCATGCCGAGCGCGCTCGTCGCGACGAGCGCCTTCACCTCGTTGCGCCTGAGCATGCCCTCCGATTCCTCACGCTCATCGGTGTCGGTCTGCCCGGTGTACGCGCGCACCTCATGGCCGCGCTCGCGCAGCAGCCGGGCGGTGTCGACGGCCGCGGCGACGGTCAGCGTGTAGATGATGCCCGATCCTGGGAGGTCGCCGATATGGCTGAGCAGCCAGGCCAGCCGGCTGGCCGCGTCGGGAAGACGCAGAACGCCGAGTCGCAGGGATGCGCGGGCGAGCGGGCCGCGGATCGTGAGAACACCCTCGCCTGCCGTGGCGCCCGTCGCACCCGCGACCCCGAGCTGTTCTTCGACGTCGGCGACGACCCGGCTGTTCGCCGTCGCGGTCGTGGCGAGCACCGGCACCCCCGCCGGCATCTGCGTGATGAGGTCGCGCAGACGCCGGTAGTCAGGACGGAAGTCGTGGCCCCAATCGCTGATGCAGTGCGCCTCGTCGACGACGAGCATGCCGATGCGGCGCACGAGCGCGGGCAGTTGCTGCTCGCGGAACGCGGGGTTGTTCAGCCTCTCCGGTGACACCAGCAGCACGTCCACCTCGTCGCGGTCGAGCTGCGCGAGCACGTCACCCCATTCGTGCGCGTTCGTCGAGTTGATCGCCACCGCACGCACGCCGGCACGTTCGGCCGCCGCGATCTGGTCGCGCATCAGCGCCAGCAGCGGCGAGACGAGCACTGTGGGGCCGGCGCCCTGCCGGCGCATCAGCAGGGTCGCGACGAAGTAGACGGCGGACTTGCCCCACCCCGTTCGCTGCACCACGAGCGCCCGCCGACGCTGGGCGACCAGTGCCTCGATCGCTTCGTACTGCCCCTCGTGGAACTCGGCGTCGGGGCGGCCGACGAGTTCGCGCAGTGCGGCGAGCGCGGCGGCGCGAGTGTCAACGGCAGACAGGGAGGTCATACTCCCACTCTGCCTTAGTCGACGGACACAGCGGCCGGGTCACGAACGCCGGAGGGTCGGCCGCGCGCCCCGCCGCATCGTCTAGCGTGGAAAAGGTGATCACCCGCGAACTCGCGGTCGCACTGCGGCAGGCCGGCCTCGTGTGGCTCCCCCAGAGCGGCGACCGTTTCCTGCTCGACCTCCCCGACGAGGTCGAGCTCGAGGTCGAGGCCGAGATCTTCACCGTCAGCGAGATGACCATCGAGGCGCGTCGGACGCCGCTCGGCACCGACCTGGCGTTCAACGGCACGACCGAGTGGGCGCTCGATTCGGTCGAGCTGGCGGACGCCGTGTGGCTGCCCCGCGAGGATCAGCTGCGCGACCTGTTGCGCGGCACCTTCCGCAGGCTGGTCCGCCTGGAGGACTCTTTCCTGGTGGAGATCGAGATCAGTGGTGAGGTGCTGCGTTTCGAGCATCCCGATCCGTCAGAAGCGTACGGCCGGGCGCTCCTGGCGCTCGTCTCCCGCTCCCGCTGACGCTCGAATCCCGCACACTGCGTGCGGGCGCGGCTCACTTATGGGAGAATTACTGAACGTACGGTCAGGAAAGACGAAGGAGTCGCGATGGCCACCCTTGATGTCGCCGCTGAACCCTCCGCCGAGCAGCGCCGGTTCGACGAGATCATCGCCGCCGACTCGCGCATCGAGCCGCGCGACTGGATGCCGGATGCCTACCGCCGCGCGCTGATCCGTCAGATCGGGCAGCACGCGCACTCCGAGATCATCGGCATGCAGCCCGAGGGCAACTGGATCACTCGCGCCCCGAGCCTCAAGCGCAAGGCGATCCTGATGGCGAAGGTGCAGGACGAGGCCGGCCACGGCCTCTACCTCTACTCGGCCGCGCAGACGCTCGGCATCACCCGCGACGAGATGACCATGCAGCTCATCGAGGGCAAGGCGAAGTATTCGTCGATCTTCAACTACCCCACCCCGACCTGGGCCGACATGGGTGCGATCGGGTGGCTCGTCGACGGCGCGGCGATCTGCAACCAGGTGCCGTTGTGCCGTGCCTCCTACGGACCGTACGGGCGAGCGATGATCCGCATCTGCAAGGAGGAGTCGTTCCACCAGCGACAGGGCTTCGAGATCCTGCTGGCGCTGATGCAGGGATCGGATGCGCAGCGCGAGATGGCGCAGGATGCTGTGAACCGCTGGTACTGGCCGAGCCTGATGATGTTCGGCCCTCCCGATGGCGACTCGCCCAACTCGGCGCAGTCAATGGCGTGGAACATCAAACGGTTCTCCAACGACGAACTGCGCCAGCGCTTCATCGGGATGCTGGTGCCGCAGGCCGAGGCGCTCGGCATCGCACTGCCCGACCCGGAGCTGCACTTCGACGAGAAGACCCAGCAGTACGTGGGCGGCGAAATCGACTGGACCGAGTTCTTCGAGGTGCTCGGCGGCAACGGTCCGATGAACGTCGAACGCCTGCGGGCGCGGCGCGAGGCGCACGAAGACGGCGCCTGGGTGCGCGAGGCCGCGGCGGAGTATGCCCGCAAGAAGGCGACACGGAACTCGAAGGAGGCCGCGTGATGGTCAGCACGGAGACTGCCGCCGAGACCTGGCCGCTGTGGGAGGTGTTCGTCCGCGCGAACCGTGGGATGAGCCACGTGCACGCCGGGTCGCTGCATGCGCCAGACGCCGCGCTCGCCGTTCGCAACGCCCGCGACCTGTACACGCGCCGCGGCGAGGGCACATCCATCTGGGTCGTTCCGGCGGACGCCATCACCACGAGCGATCCGGACGCCAAGGGCTCGTTCTTCGAGAGTCCAGCGGGCAAGAACTACCGTCACGCGGTGTACTACACCGCATCCGAGGGGGTGCCGCACCTGTGAGCGACTCCCGTCCGCTCCCGCACGTCACGGTCGACGAGGTGGAGCTCTCCGCCGAACTCACCGGCGACGCCGACGCCACCGCGACTCCGGCCGTCGCCGAGTACGCGCTCTGGCTCGGCGACGACGCACTGATCCTGTCGCAGCAGCTCGGCGGATGGATCGCGCACGCGCCCGAGCTCGAAGAGGACGTCGCGCTCGGCAACATCGCGATCGATCTGCTTGGTCACGCGCGCTCGTTGCTGCACTATGCCTCTACAGCCTGGGCCGGCACCGCCGACGGCCGCAGCGAGGACGACCTGGCGTACTTCCGCGATGAGCCGGAGTTCCGCAGCGCCTGGCTCTTCGAGCAGCCCAACGGAGACTTCGCTCAGACGATCGCACGGCAGCTCGCGGCATCCGTCTACATGTTCGAGCTCTACTCGGCTCTCCGGGCGTCGAAGGATGCGACGCTCGCCGCGGTCGCCGAGAAGGCGCTGAAGGAGGTCGACTACCACCGCGACCACGCCGTGCAGTGGACGCTGCGCCTTGCCGGCGGCACAGAGGAATCGCGACGCCGGATGATCCGCGCGGTACGGGATGTCTGGCCGTACGTCGACGAGCTGTTCCGCGACGAACCGCTGATCGACGAGCTCGACGGCATCGCGGTTCGTCCATCCACGCTGCGTGCCGGATTCGACGCCGTGATCGAGCCGGTCTTCACCGAGGCGGAACTCGACGTCCCCGACGTTCGGGCATCATCCGGCGGCGGACGACGCGGCAGCCACTTCCCCGCCATGGGGCACCTCCTCGCCGAGATGCAGGTCTTGGCCAGACAGCATCCGGGGGCATCATGGTGAGCGCCACGACCACGCGCCGCGAGCATGCCTGGGCGATCGCCGCCACGGTGACCGACCCGGAGATCCCCGTGCTCACGATCGAGGATCTCGGCGTCCTCCGCGACGTGACGCTGGATCGCATGAAAGTGATCGTCACGCTCACCCCCACATACAGCGGATGCCCCGCGCTCGACGCGATGCGCGACGATGTGACGTCTGCGCTGACGGCAGCGGGCTTCGATGACGTCGAGGTGCGCACGACTCTGTCGCCGGCGTGGACGACGGATTGGATGACGGATGCCGGCAAGCAGAAGCTCCATGCCTACGGCATCGCCCCACCGCACGGCCGCGCCGCGCTCGGGCAGGGACCGATCCGGCTGCGGTTGGCGGTGAAGTGCCCTCGTTGCGGATCGCTCGACACCCGCGAGATCGCCCGGTTCGGTTCGACATCGTGCAAGGCGCTCTTCGAGTGCCGCACGTGCCTCGAGCCCTTCGACCACTTCAAGGTGCTGTGATGAGAACCGCGACGCGACGCCGAGGCCGCTTCCACGAACTCGCCGTCTCCGATGTCCGGCCGCTGACGGCGGAGAGCATCGAGGTCACGTTCGCGGTGCCGCCCGAGCTGCAGGGCGACTACGACTATCTTCCCGGGCAGTACGTGGCCCTGCGGGCACACGTCGAAGGGCATGAGGTACGGCGCAGCTACTCGATCTGCCGACCGCCCACCTCCGGCAGTATCAGTGTCGGCATCAAGCGCGACCGTGGCGGGCTGTTCTCGGTCTGGGCGCACGAGAATCTGAAGCCGGGCGACCGCATCGAGGTGATGAGCCCCGAGGGCACGTTCACCACGAACCTGCCTGACCTCGACCATGCGCACATCGCCGGGATCGCCGCCGGCTCCGGCGTGACGCCGATGATGGCGCTGGCATCTCACGTGCTGGCATCCTCGCCGACCGCGCAGTTCAGCCTGATCTACACGAACCGCGCCACGCAGGACGTCATGTTCCTCGACGACCTCGCCGATCTGAAGGATCGCTACCCCGCACGTCTCGCCCTGCACCATGTGCTCTCCCGCGAGCAGCGCACCGCACCGCTGCTCTCCGGGCGCATCGACGCCGAGAAGCTGAACGCGATCCTCGACGACCTGCTGCCGCCGCACACGGTGACCGAGTGGTTCCTGTGCGGGCCGTTCGACCTCGTCGCCCTCTGCCGCGAGACGCTCGAGGGCCGAGGGGTGCCGCACGACAGCATCCGCTTCGAGTTGTTCACGAGCGACGCCGACGGCCCGCGCATCGATCGTGGACGGCCCGTCGTCGTCAGCGAGGGCGACGAGATGCGCCTGATCGAGTTCACCCTCGACGGGCTGTCATCGACGGTCGAGTCGCCGGTACCCGCGAACGAGGCGATTCTGGATGCTGCGCTGCGAGTACGCGGCGACGTGCCGTTCGCGTGCGCAGGAGGAGTCTGCGGCACGTGCCGCGCGCGGCTGATCGAGGGCGAGGTGCGGATGACGCAGAACTACGCGCTCGAGCCCGACGAGATCGAGCGCGGATACATCCTCACCTGTCAGTCCCACCCGACGACGAAGAACGTCGTCGTCGACTACGACACCTGATCGCCCGATGAAGGAGCCCTCATGATCGAGCTGACCATCGCCGACGGGGTCGCCCACGTCGTGCTGAACGCGCCGGAGAAGCGCAATGCGCTCGACGTCGCCGCTCTGGCCGACCTCGGCGCGGCCTACGACGAGGCCGCAGCGGCCGGCGTGCGGGCGCTGGTGCTGCGCGGCGAGGGCGCGGGATTCTGCGCGGGGCGCGACATCGCCGGTGTCGACCCTGTCACCGACGATGTGACCGGGTACCTCGAGGGCAGGGTCACTCCGTTGCTGCAGAAGATGTCGGCATTCCCCGCCCCCACGTTCGCCGCCGCGCACGGCGCATGCCTCGGCGTCGGACTCGGCCTGTTGATCGCCACAGACGTCGTGTACGTCGCCGACACCGCGAAGATCGGATCGCCGTTCGCCGCGCTCGGCGCGACGCTGGACTCCGGCGGGCACGCATTGTTCTTCGAGCGGCTCGGAGCGCACAAGACGCTCGACCTGATCTACACCGGCCGGCTGATGAGCGGCACCGAGGCAGTGCAGTCCGGGTTGTTCTCACGGGTGCTGCCGGCCACCGAAGTCGTTGCGGCGACGGATGCCGCGGCAACCAGCGCCGCCATCGGCGCGACCCGGGCGTTCCTCGCCAGCAAACGACTGATCGCCAGGCTGCGCGACGAGCGTCTCGCGCTGTGGGATGCCGTGGCCGAGGAGAACGCGAACCAGGCGTCGCTGCGCGACACCGCCGACTACCACGAGGGCTTCGCGGCGTTCCAGCAGAAGCGCAAGGCGGAGTTCACGGGGCGCTGAGCAATGGCGGCTTCGCACTGCGCGACTGCACGACCCCGAAGATCGCGGTCGTGATCGTCCCCAGCCAGCCGATGACGACGGCCGCCATCGCGGCGGCGAAGAAAATCGATGACGCATCGCTGCTCATCCATCCCCACGTCGAGAGCACCGAGCCGAACGGAGGCGAGTCCCCGCCGTCGACGAGCGTGAACATCATGACCAGCAGCGCTCCCCAGGTCACCCAGCTCGCGACGTTGTACAGCACCCGCGTACTGCGGGCCGCCTTCGCGTCACGGTCGAAGAGCACGATGATCGGGGCGATGTACATCGCGATCACCACCAGCGGGCCGATGATCATGGCGACGAGCATCATCCACCCCATCGGCGCGCCAAGGAGCCCCCGCCCGAACACCACGAGCGCCGGCAGCAGCACAGGTGCTATCCACTGGAAGACACGGACGAACCGACCGGAGAGTCTCATGCCGTCGACCCTATCGCCCCAGCGGTGCCGACCCAGCGCGAGAAGGAAGCTGCTGCATGAGAAGGCATCACGGAGAGCCCTTCTCATGCAGGAGATGCCGTCTCGCCCGCTGGCCGCCTATGCCGAGGTCAGCACCAGCCCCGAGCCGTCCGCGGCCACGTCGACCCGAACGGAGTCACCGTCGCGCACGCCGCCCGAGAGCAGGGCCGTCGCCAGCTTGTTCTGCACCTCGTTCGTGATGAGCCTGCGCAGCGGGCGCGCGCCGTACACCGGGTCGTATCCCCGTTCGGCGAGCCACGACCGTGCATCGGGCGTGACCGCGAGGGTGAGCCGGCGCTCGCGCAGCCGCGTGTGCAGCTGGTCGATCGCGAGCTCGACGATCTGGGCCAGGTCGTCCTCCGTGAGCGCCTGGAAGATCACGATGTCGTCGAGACGGTTCACGAACTCCGGCTTGAACGACTGACGCACCAGCGCCATGACGCTCTCGCGCTTGTCGTCGAGCGACAGCGTCGGATCGATGAGGATCGGCGAACCGAGGTTGGAGGTGAGGATCAGGATGACGTTCGAGAAGTCGACCGTGCGTCCCTGCCCGTCGGTCAGGCGACCGTCGTCCATGACCTGCAACAGCACGTCGAAGACCTCGGGGTGCGCCTTCTCCACCTCGTCCAGCAGTACGACGCTGTACGGGCGGCGACGGACCGCCTCGGTGAGCTGACCACCCTGCTCGTACCCGACATAGCCAGGAGGGGCACCGACAAGCCGCGAGACGGTGTGCTTCTCGCCGTACTCCGACATGTCGATGCGCACCATGGCGTGCTCGTCGTCGAACAGGAACTCGGCGAGCGCCTTGGCGAGCTCTGTCTTTCCCACGCCGGTCGGGCCGAGGAACAGGAACGATCCGGTCGGGCGGCCGGGGTCGCTGATACCCGCTCGGGAGCGGCGGACCGCATCAGACACCGCCTGCACGGCATCCTTCTGCCCGATCAGGCGCTTGCCGAGCTCGGCCTCCAGGTGCAGCAGCTTCTCGGTCTCGCCCTGCAGCAGACGCCCGACGGGAATGCCGGTCCACGCCGCGATCACGCCCGCGATATCGGCTTCGGTGACCTGGTCGCCCACCATGCGATCCTCGCCGTCTTCGGACTCCTCCGACTGCTCCGCCTCGATCAGCTCGCGCTCCAACGCGGGGATCTCGGCGTACAGCAGTCGCGACGCCTTCTCGAGATTGCCCTCGCGCTGTGCGCGTTCGGCGTCGCTGCGGGCAGCATCCAACCTGGTCTTGAGGTCGCCGACCTTGTTCAGCGAGGCACGCTCGCGCTCCCACCGCTCCTGCAGCTCGCCGAGGCGCGACTGCTCGGAGGCGAGGTCCTCGCGCAGTGTGGCGAGACGCTCCTTCGAGGCGGCGTCCTTCTCCCTCTTGAGCGCGAGCTCTTCGAGCTTCAGCCGATCGACATGACGGCGCAGCTCGTCGATCTCGACCGGGGCAGAGTCGATCTCCATGCGCAGTCGGGATGCGGCCTCGTCGATGAGGTCGATGGCCTTGTCCGGCAGCTGCCGGCTCGGGATGTACCGGTTGGAGAGGGATGCCGCGGCGACCAGCGCGCTGTCGGAGATCGCGACCTTGTGGTGCGCCTCGTAGCGTTCCTTGAGTCCGCGGAGGATCGCGATGGTGTCCTCGACCGAGGGCTCGCCGACGTAGACCTGCTGGAAACGGCGTTCGAGCGCGGCATCCTTCTCGATGAACTCGCGGTACTCGTTCAGCGTCGTCGCGCCGATCAGCCGCAGCTCACCACGGGCGAGCATGGGCTTGAGCATGTTGGATGCTGCGACCGACCCCTCGCCTCCGCCCGGCACCCATGAGCGTGTGCAGCTCGTCGATGAACGTGATGACCTGGCCGTCGGACTCGGTGATCTCTTTGAGCACCTGCTTCAGGCGCTCCTCGAACTGACCGCGATACATGGCACCGGCGACGAGGGCGGAGATGTCGAGCGTGATGAGCTCTTTGTCCTTGAGGGACTCCGCGACGTCCCCCGCGACGATCCGCTGCGCCAATCCCTCCACGACGGCGGTCTTCCCGACACCTGGCTCGCCGATCAGCACGGGGTTGTTCTTCGTGCGGCGGGTGAGCACCTGGCTGACGCGCCTGATCTCACTGTCACGCCCGATCACCGGATCGAGCTTGCCCTGGCGGGCACGATCGGTCAGGTTGATGCCGAACTGCTCGAGGGCGGACTGCTGGTCGTCTTGCTGCGGCTGTGCGGGGTTGGTCATCGTGTCCTCCTGGACTGCTCCTCTTCAAAGTTGAGTGGTGATGACTCAACTTTACCTCAACTGCGACTTTTATGCACAGCGTCCCAGATGGCACGAGCGACCTGGCGCTTCGATCCCTCGGCGGATGCGACGACCGCACCTTCGGCTCCGATGATCTCGATCGCATTGTCGGACTTCTCGAAGCCGTGCTCGGCATCCGCAAGGTTGACCGCGAGCAGATCGACACCCTTGCGCTCGCGCTTGCGACGGGCGCGCTCGCGCCGCTCTTCCGCATCGAGCAGGGTCTCAGCCGCGAAGGCCACGATCGTCTGCCCCTGCGGGCGGGACGCCGCGAGCCCCGCGACGATGTCGGCGTTCTCCACCAGCTCGATGCGGTCGAGGGGACCGCCCTCCTTGGTCAGCTTCTGATCCGACGCGTGGGCCGGCCGATAGTCTGCGACGGCGGCGGCCATGATCACGACATCAGCCGATGCCGCAGCATCCGCCATCGCATCACCGAGCTGCGCAGCAGTGCCCACCGTGCGCACACGGATACGCGGATGCCGTGCCTCGGCGAGCACGTCGGCCGCGACGTTCGCGGCGACCAACTCGACATCGGCGCCGCGCTCTGCGGCTTCGGCGGCGAGCGCCATGCCCTGCCTTCCACTCGAGCGATTGCCGAGGAAGCGCACCGGATCGATCGGCTCGCGCGTTCCCCCTGCCGAGACGACCACCCGCAGTCCCGCGAGATCCTGCGGGCCGAGCAGCGCGAGGGCGGCGTCGACGATCTCCTCCGGTTCGAGCATCCGCCCCGGACCCGAATCTCCACCTGTCAGCTCTCCGTCACCGGGACCGAGGACGTTGACCCCGCGCTCGCGCAGGGTCTGGATATTCGCCTGAGTGGCCGGATGCCGCCACATCTCGGTGTGCATCGCGGGGGCGATCGCCACCGGAGCGGTTGTCGCCAGCAGGGTCGTGCCCAGCAGGTCGTCGGCGAGCCCCGCGGTCATCTTCGCGATCGTATTCGCGGTGGCGGGGGCGACGATCACCAGCTCTGCCGCCTGTCCGAGCGCGACGTGACGCACCTTCGCCACGTCGTCATGCACGCTCGTCGTGACAGGGTTGCGGCTGATCGCCTCCCAGGTCGGCGCGCCGACGAAGCGCAGCGCATCCTCGGTGGGGATCACGGTGACCTCGTGGCCCGCCTTGATGAGCAGTCGAACCAGATGAACGGTCTTGTACGCGGCGATGCCGCCAGTGACTCCGACGACGATGTTCATGCTTCGATTCTGCCCTGTGTCGACTCAGCGGGGGCAGCCGATGCGAATCGATCCGTGACGACGGGAGCGCGAAAGCGTAACGTGGCGGGATATGAGCACTCCTCCTCCTGCTTCCTCGACGCCCGCCGCCGGGTCCGCAGACAAGGGCTTCTTCGGCCACCCTCGCGCGCTCGCCCATGTCTTCGGCGTGGAGATGTGGGAGCGGTTCAGCTTCTACGGCATGCAGGGCATCCTGCTCATCTACCTCTACTACTCCGTCGCAGACGGCGGCCTCGGCATGCCCGAGACGGTGGCGGCCGGCGTCGTCGGCGCGTATGGGCGGTGCCGTCTACCTGTCGACGATCCTCGGTGCATGGATCGCCGACAGACTGCTCGGGGCGGAGCGCGTGCTCTTCTTCAGCGCGATCGTCATCGTGATAGGACACGTCACACTGGCGCTGCTCCCCGGGTTCGTCGGCGTCGGCGTGGGTCTCGTCCTCGTGGCCATCGGCTCCGGCGGGCTGAAGGCGACCGCGACCTCGGTCGTCGGCACGCTCTACTCCCCAGACGACACCCGCCGCGACGGCGGCTTCTCGCTCTTCTACCTCGGCATCAATCTCGGCGGATTCCTCGGCCCGCTGTTGACAGGACTGCTGCAGTCGACGCTCGGCTTCCATTGGGGCTTCGGGCTCGCCGCGGTCGGGATGACCGCGGGTCTCGTGCAGTACTCGTTCGGTCGGCGCGGCCTTCCGAAAGAAGCGGGGGCGGTGCCGAATCCACTTCCCAGACGCGGGTATCCGCTCGTCGGAGGTATCGCGGCGGCAGCCCTGGTCCTCATCGTCGTGCTCGTCCTCGTCGGCGTGATCCGCGCCGACAACCTCGCCCTCGTCGTCATCATCACGGTCATCGCCGCGACGATCGCGTACTTCACCGTGATCCTCAGCAGTCAGAGAGTCACCCCCGTCGAGCGCAGCCGCGTGTGGGCATTCGTACCGCTGTTCCTCACCTCTGTCGCGTTCTGGTCGCTGTACCAGCAGCAGTTCACGGTGCTCACCGTCTATTCCGACAAGCGCCTGAACCGTGACCTCTTCGGCTGGGAGATGCCGGTGTCATGGGTGCAGTCGATCAACCCGGTGTTCATCATCGTGCTCTCTGGCGTCTTCGCCTGGCTCTGGACGCGCCTCGGCGATCGCCAGCCGTCGACGCCGGTGAAGTTCGCCCTCGGCGCGATCATCATGGGCGGCGCCTTCCTGCTGTTCCTGCCCTTCGCCGGGGGTGGCGAGAACTCGACGCCGATGCTGGCGATCATCGGCATCCTGTTCGCCTTCACCGTCGCCGAGTTGCTGCTCTCGCCCGTTGGCTTGTCCGTGACGACGAAACTCGCCCCGCAGGCATTCCACACGCAGATGGTGGCCCTGTTCTTCCTGTCCGTGTCGCTCGGCACCGCATTGGCCGGTCAGCTCGCGACCTTCTACGACCCGACCAACGAGGTTCCGTACTTCCTCACGCTCGGGCTCATTGCGGCAGCGGTCGGCGTCGCCCTGCTGCTCGCAGCCAAGCCCGTCCTGCGCCTCATGAAGGGCGTGCGGTAAGCGTCCGGCGGGCCCGGCACTCGCTCAGAGAGCCGCGACGTCGAGCGAAAGCGCCACGTGCGGGGGGAGCGGCGCGGCTGCACTGGCGCGGAAGGATTGCAGCAGATAACCCGTCAGCCGCCGCGACGCCGCGGGCGCCGCGTCTCCGGCGCCCGCACGAACTCCCGAGTTCGCGAGCAGGATCAGCATCAGGTCAGACGTCGAGAAATCGGCCCTGAGGTCGCCGGACTCCTTCGCGCGGCGAGTCAGCTCGGCGAAGGTCGATTCGGCGTGGTCGCGCAGCGCACCGAAATCCGACGTGCCGGGGAGTGCCGAAACGAGCGCAGCGGAGAACCCCCGGTCGTGCGCCTGCATCTCGCACACCTCCTCGATCACCCGGCAGAACGCACGCCACGGATCAGGATCGGCGAGTGCATCGTCGAGCATTCCAACGCACTCCCCCATCGGAGCGGCGAACGACTCGGCGACGAGATCGCCCTTCGAGGGGAAGTGTCGATACAACGTGGCGACGCCGAGCCCCGCGCGCCGGGCGACCGCGCTCATCGACACCCCCAGGCCCTGATCCCTGAACGCCTGCCGTGCGACTTCGAGAAGCTGCGCGTGATTCGCGGCGGCATCCGCGCGCAACCGAGTCGATTTCGTGGTCATGCTCTCACTTTACGCGAAACGGAGTGGTCGCTCCGTTTCGGATGTTAGACATGAAGCATGACTTCAGATTCCATGCGTCTGGCCAGCTACGACAGGTACGGACCAGCGGACGTGCTCCACGAAGTGACCGGGCCGCTCCCCCGCGTGCGACCAGGAGAAGTGTTGATCAGGGTCCGTGCGCTCTCGGTCAACGGCGGCGAGTTGGCGATGCGAGCAGGACGACTGCGGCCGTTCAGCGGCAATCGATTCCCCAAGCAGGTCGGGCTCGACGTCGTGGGTGACGTCGTCGATCCGGGTGCATCCCGATTCGCCGTCGGCGACCTCGTCTGGGGCATCGGAGGGATGCCCCTCTCCACAGCAGCAGAATATGCAGCCATCCGCCCCGATCGGCTCGGCCTGGTCCCGGATGGACTGGATGCGGTACAGGCCGCAGCACTCCCCGCGGGCACGACCGCGATCACCGCGCTCCGCGACAAGGCAGCCCTGGCGCCCGGCGAGCGACTGCTGGTGCGCGGGGCGACGGGCGGAGTCGGATACGTCGCCGTCCAACTCGGCAAGGCGATGGGCGCCCACGTGACCGGCCTGGCGAGCGCGCCCAATCTCGATCTCGTGCGAGAACTGGGCGCGGACGAAGCGATCGACTACCGCCACCCCGGCGAGCTGGGGCAGTTCGACGTCATACTCGACACGGTCGGCACCGATCTGGCCGCGTTCCGGCGCCTGCTGGCCCCCGACGGTCGGATGGTCGCGATCTCGTTCGACCTCGACCACCCAGTTCGCTCTCTCGGATACATCGCTGCGAACTCGGTTCGGCGCACTCGCTGGGCACGATTCTTCAGCGGCGATCCGAAGACTCCGCTCTTCGCTGAACTGGGCAGGTGGGTCTCCGCCGGCGCGATCCGCCCGCAGGTCGATCGCGTGTTCCCACTGTCGGACATCGCCGGAGCCCATCGCGCGTTGGAGCGCGGAGGCGTCCGCGGCAAGGTCGTGATCGAGATCTGAGCACATCGGGTGGCCGCCCACCCGTGGTCGGAAGCACACCTAGACTGGGTCGCGTGTGCACCGTCGTGATCGATGTCGCTGAGCCAGGAGGGTCGCGGCTTCTCGCGATCCGCGATGAAGATCCGGAGCGCGCATGGGATCCGCTCGGCGCATGGTGGCCGGAGCGCTATCCGGGAGTGATCGGGATCCGTGATCGCCGGGCGGGCGGTGCATGGCTTGCAGCGGACCGGAGCGCCGGACGTCTTGCCGTGCTGCTGAACCGGGCAGACACCCTCGACCTCCCCGAGGACCAGGTGCTCAGCCGTGGCAGCCTCGCGCTGGAATCCGTCGCCGGTCGCTCACCGACGGCGCCGTTGCGGATGCACGGATTCAATCTTCTCGAGGTCGGGCCGGATGCTGCGCGCGTGCTGTCGTGGGACGGTGAGAGGCTGAGTGAGACGCCGGTGCCGACGGGCGTGCATATGATCGCGCATGACGGGCTCGACGACCCTGCCACAGCCCGCATCGCCCGGTGGCTGCCGGAGTTCAGAGCCCATGCAGCCGAGTCGGACGACTGGGAAGCCGAGTGGGTCGAGGTACTTGCGGCATCCGCTGCGCTCGATCCCACAGATGACGCGGCGATCATCAGGGACAACCGTCCGCACGGCTATCCGACGCAATCGCTCCTGTACTGCCTGGCGGCGATCGGTCACACGGGGCTCGACGTGCGCGAGGCAGACCTGGCCGCGCCGGGCCATTGGTCGCGCCCCGGAGACTGAGCGGGTCAGGGTCAGGCAGCGGGTTCGTCCACGCATGCGAACTTCGCGCGGTACGCGGTCGGCGTCGTCGCCAGCACCCGTGAGAAGTTCTGCCGCAGCACCGCCGCAGAACCGAAGCCGCACTCGACGGCGATCGCGTCCAGACCCAGATCGGAGCGCTCGAGCAGTCGCTGCGCGTGGATGATGCGCTGCCTGGCCAGCCACGACGCCGGCGTCGCGCCGTGCTCGGCCTTGAAACGCCGCGCGAACGTGCGCGGCGACATGTGCGCACGCGACGCGAGTTGATCGACGGTCAGTTCCTCGCGGAGATTTCCGATCGCCCACTCGGTGACAGCGACGAGCGAATCGGTCTGCGCAACGGGCAGCGGCCGATCGATGTACTGCGCCTGGCCGCCGTCGCGCTGCGGCGGCACGACCATGCGACGCGCGACGCGGTTGGTGAGTTCAGCGCCGATCTCCTGCCGCAGCAGGTAAAGGCAGGCGTCGAGACCGGCCGCCGTGCCCGCGCTCGTGATGATGCGGCCGTCCTGGACGAACAGCACGTCGGGATCGACGTCTATCTGCGGATACATCGACGCCATCACGTCGGCGTACATCCAGTGCGTCGTCGCACGGCGACCATCGAGCACGCCCGCCTGCGCGATGACGAACGACCCGCTGCAGATGGTGAGCAGCCACGCCCCTCTGGCATCCGCATCGCGCACGACCTCGAGAACACGAGGGTCAGTGTCGCCCCACCACTCGCGCGGAATCGGGCAGACCACGACGAGATCGGCCTCGTACGCGAAGGAGAGGTCATCCTCGACGTTGATGGAGAAGCCGATCTTCGAGGTCACTTTGCCCGGATCGGCGGTGACGACGCGGAAGTCGAAGTTCGGCACGCCGTCATCCGTACGATCGAGGCCGAACGCTTCGCAGGCGACGCCGAACTCGAAGGGGGCGAACCCGTCTTGGACGATACAGGCGACAGTCTTCATGAGCGCTCCTTCGACGTGGATCCTGATGACGCCAGTTTGGCAGTTTTTCGATGATCTATGTCGATTCTGCCACTCGTGACGTTAAAGCACCATACGTAGCATTTCTGCCATGGTCATCATCATCCTCCTTGCAGCACTCGCCCTCACCGGTCTCGTTGCGACTCTCGTCGAACTGCGTCGGGATGGCTTCCATGCTGTCGCAACGGACTGGACTCGCGTGGCAGAGCGCGACAGCATCCAAGACGCAGAATCGACGCCCGCCTACCGCTGACGATCAACAGGCGGTTATGCTCAGCGACATGAGCGACCCGCAGCAGCCTCAGATTCCGCCGTATGCGTCGAACCCGGGGCAGCCTCCTCAGCCTGGGTACCCTGCGCCGGGTACGCCGGCCCCGACCGCGCATCACTACTATCAGGGCGGGGCACCACAGGCCCCACCGGCGCAGCCCCAGTACACCCAGCCCCAGCAGGCGCAGTACGGCCAGCCCGTTTACTCCCCAGCCGCATCCGGGCCTGCCGACTCCAACACTCCGGGCCGCATCGGGTTCATCATCGGCCTCATCGGGCTCGCTGTCAGCCTGCTGACGAACGTGATCATCCAGATCATGATCCGCTCCGCCGACTACCAGTTGATCGGCCTCGTCAGCGGTGCGCTCTCGGTGCTCACGTTCCTCGCTTCGCTGGCGGCTCTCATCTTCGGGCTCATCGGACTCCGTAGAGTCGGCGCTCCTCATGGACTCGCCGGCATCGCGACGGGACTCGGAGGCGCAGGCGTCGTCGGCGCCGGCTTCACCTTCATCCTCAACGCGGTCAGCTCAGTCTTCTACTTCTGAGGCGACAGCGGGCTGCCCTCATAGGTGAGAGCCGTCTCAGTGTGCTCCGACCACGCGTTCGTAGATCTCGATCATCGCCGCGGTGCGCGATGACTGGCGGAACGCCTCTGCGACGTCAGGATCGGGTTTCGGCGCGGCACCTGCGGCGATGTCGGATGCCGCTCGCTGCAGTGTCGCAGCGAGCGCCGTGATGCGCTGGGCTTCGGATGCGGTGCGCCCATCGGCTCCAGGGCCGGGCACTGCCCAGAGCCCGCCGCGCAGCTCACCGGCGATGTCGGGGTCACTGACGATGGTCGGCGTCCCGAGCGTCGCCGCTTCGAACGGCGTCATGCCCTGCGTCTCGAAGCCGATCGAGGTCTGCACCACGGCATCCGCCGCAGCGATCCTCGCGAGCGTCTCGGCGTACGAGAGGCGGCCGGCGAAACGGATGCCGTCATGGCCACGAGCGATCTTCTCAGCGGCACGTCGCTGCGCGCCCCCTCCGATGACCTCGATATCGGCATCCACCCGCGATTCGACGACGGCTTCGAGGAACGGCAGCAGCCGCTTCTCCGGGCTCATGCGCCCGAGCCACACGAAGCGCGGGCGCTGCGGATGCGAAGTCGCGGCGTCCCGTGCAGCGAGCGTCTGGGCCAGCAGCTCGTCGTCGATGCCGTTCCACACCACATCCACGCGCTCGAAGACGCCGTGACGCTCCAGCCGGCGCGCGAAGTGGCCGGACGGTGCCGTGACGGCGTCGGATCCCTGGGCGATGCCACGCAGGAACGCCCACCCGTCGCCGCCCGGGACCGGCCGACCGATCCCCCGCATCGCGATTCGCCGCCAGAGATTGAGCACGGCCAGCACCGGTTTGTGCAGCGGCGTGACGGCGGCCATGCCGACGTCCACCCGGTTGTGCATCGTGTGCACGACGGGGATGCCGTGACGGTGGGCGAAGCGATGCCCGATGAACGCCCCCCAGAAGTCGGCCTGCACGTGCACCAGATCGACAGGCGGCCGGTGGGCGCATGCCCGGTCGAGGAAGCGATCGTTGCGCCGCCCCGGCCACGACATGGAGTACTCGCGGTCACCGGTGATCGGGATCGACGGGGTGTCCAGGTAGCCGGCATCCGAGTCTCGCGCCACGTGCATCTTCGGAGCCACCACCGTCACCGTGTGCCCGGCGCGCTCCAGATATCGTCGCTGCAGCCTCATCGACACCTGTGCGCCACCGAGCGACTCCAGGTGCTGATCGCCGAAGAAGACGATGTGCATGGGCGGCCCCGCTATTCCGGCAGTGGTTCGTCGCGGTAGAGCGCTTCGAAGGTGTCGAGAGTGCGGTTGATGTCGTGCACGGCGACGCCGTCGAGCGATGCCTGCTGCATCCGCTCGTACTCTGCGGGCTCTGCAGTCAGCACATCCGTGAGGCGTGCGGCGAGCTCTTCGGCGTTACCCGGTTCGAAGAGGTAGCCGTTCTCACCGTCGTGCACGAGGTGCGGCAGCGCGACAGCATCCGCGGCGACGATCGGCAGCGCCGACGCCATCGCCTCCATGGTCGCGATCGACTGCAGCTCGGCGATCGATGCGATCACGAACAGGCTTGCGCGCGACAGCAGAGCGCGCAGCTCCTCATCAGTGGTGCGGCCGTGGAATGTCACGCGGCCGGCGAGACCGAGCTCGACCGCGAGACGCTCGAGGTTCTTTCGCTGATCCCCACCGCCGACGATGTCGAATGTCGCCTCGAGCGCGGGGTCGAGCTTCGTCATCGCCTGCAGAATGACTTCGATCTGCTTCTCGGCGGTGAGGCGCCCGACGAAGATGATGCGGTTCTTCTCCCGCGGCGCGATGACCGGCGTGTACTGGGTGCGGTCGATCCCGCAGCTGATCGGGATGACGCCGCTGATGTCGATCGTCTTCTCCAGGAAGTCCGCCGCCCGTCGGGTCGGCGTCGTGACCGCCCTGGTGAGCTTGAGCGTGCGCTCCGCGTCGCCCCACGCGAAGTCGATGACCCGGCGGTTGATGAACTCGGGAAGCGCGGTGTGATCGAGGATGTTCTCGGCCATCACGTGGTTGGTCGCCACGACCGGGATGCCGCGCTCGTGGGCGATGCGTGACAGACCGCGACCGATCACGATGTGCGACTGGATGTGCACGACGTCGGGTTTCACGCGGTCGATCACCTTGCGCGCGTAGTGCTTGGAGCGCCACGGCCACACGAACCGCAACCAGTCGTGCGGCGCCCAGCGGACCGATGGCAGACGATGCAGGGTCATCGGTTCGCCCTCGATCACCTCAGTGCGAGGCTCTGCCCGGCGGTACTTCTGGTTCGGCGCCACGACATGCACGTCATGGCCGCGCTGCACGAGGCCGGCCGCCAGACGTTCGGCGAAACGCGCCGCGCCATTGATGTCCGGAGCGAAAGTGTCGCAGCCGATGACGATGCGCAGCGGGCGATCGTTTCCTGCGTGGGTGGACTCGGGGGCGCTCGACGGGTCGATCGGGTCGATCGGAGCGTCAGAGGAGGTCACGGATGGCAGCCTTAAGGTACGCGTCGGAGAAGTGCCCGGTTCAGGGCGCTGGCAACTCTACCCGAGCGGTCTGCACGCCCTCGGGAGGCCAGCCGCAGTCAGAGCGCTCGCGCAGGCTCATCCTCTACCGTGGTGACATGCGCATCGCCAGCACCGCAGACCCGCAGCTCTGGATCCCCGTGACGGATTCATTCGGATGGAAAGGCCGCCGCCATCGCAAAGCGGCGTTGCGGATGCTGATGGGCAATGCCGTGCAGGCAGGCGGCGGTACTCCCGCCCGCGGAACGCGCATCGGCGCCTGGGCCATCAGCCAGCTCGCCCCGGCCATGATGAAGCGCGCTGACGGCCGCGTGCTGGTGTGGACGTGGAAGGCGGATCCGGAGATCGTCGTCGCCATGGCGACGACGCAGGAGCTGACGAACGATGTGCGCAGGGCGCGGGCCATGATGCCCATCGAGTACGACGACACCGAGTCGTTCCCCACTCGTCTCGGCGTCGGCGAGAAGCTCGTGATGTCGTTCCCCGAACAGCCCTCGGCTCTTCCGTTCGCCACGTACACCTGGGACACCGGTACGCATCTGGTCACCCTGTCCGCCGTGGGCGGCTCCCGTGAGACCTTCGGCATGCTCATCCCGGCTCTCGACGATCTGGCTCGCAGCATCCGCATCGCCGGCGACCTCGAGGGCGGCGAGTCACCCGAAGTGCTGCGGATCGACCCCGCCTGAACCCAATTTAGTGAAGTAAGGTAATGATGTAGTACCATCACTACCATGAACCCGTTGCTGCTCGACCGCCTGCTGCAGATCGCCGAGCTGTTCCAGAAGGACATGGCACGCGCATTCGACGGGACTGGGTTGACGCCAGCACGCGTGCATCTTCTGTGGGTGCTGCAGCATGCCGGTCCTTCTACCCAGCAGGCTCTGGCGAAGCTCTGCGCGGTGAGTCCTCGCAACATCACCGGTCTCGTCGACGGGCTGGAGAGTTCGGGTCATGTGCGCCGCACACCCCACCCGACGGACCGCAGGGCCGTGCTGGTCGAGCTGACGCCGAGCGCCGTCACGACGATGACGCGGATGCAGCAGGAGCACGTCGAACTCAACGAGACCCTGATCTCGGCGATCGCTCCGGAAGATCGTGACGCCGTAGAGCGCGGGGTCACCGCTCTCGCGGAGCACTTGGCAGTGCTGGTGGCCGAAGCCGAGAGCGCGACATGAGCACCGTCTCGATCGAGACGGCAGCCCCTTCCCCGTGGCGCCGGTTCCTCTCCCTCGCACACCGCGCACTCCTCGCAGAGTTGCGCATCTACGCCAGCATCGGCCGGGCGATCGCCCGCCGCCCGGCAGTACCCCGCGGCGGCACCGGGATCGGATATCACCGCCCAGTGCTCACCATCCTCATCGTGTTCATCGTGCTGTCGGCGGTCGAGCTGCCGATCATCGATCTGATCGTGCACCGCTGGCCCGCCGTGCGCATCGCATTCCTGATCGTCGGCATCTGGGGCCTGACCTGGATGATCGGGCTGCTCTGCGCGATGCTGCTGCGCCCGCATTCCGTGGGCCCCGACGGCATCCAGGTGCGCAACGGTCTCGAGATCGACGTCGCGCTGCCCTGGGCGGAAGTCGCGTCCGTCGCGATCAACCGGCGCATCGACGAACCCAAGCAGCCGAGGATCATCGGTGCGGAGTACGCCGAGCGGATGCAGGACGAGACGAACATCGAGATCGAGCTGGAACGGCCGTACGCGGTGCGGCTGCCCGGCCTGCCGCCTCGTGGCGGCGAGCACCTCGTCGCCTCGGTGCGGATCTGGGCCGACGACCCACGAGCATTCCTCGACGCCGCCCGCCCGTTCCTCCTCGATGCGGATTGAGGCAGTGCTGCTCATCCATCAGAATGGACGGCGCGCAGGCGTCGTCCATTCTGATGGACTACATTGGCGGAGGCAGCAGCGCGATCGCGTTGTTGAATCCTGACCGCATCTGAGGCGGTCTGCGAAGACGGAAGCGAGGTGGTACTCCCATGAGTGGTGATAGTTGCCATCAGCATCCGGACTCCGCCATCGCATTCGAGACGCCCAGCCTCTGACGTCTCGCGCGGGTGTCCGGCTTCGACTCATCCGTCCAGCCGACGACCGCCGGCGCATGTTCTTGCGCTTCTCGTCGGCTTGCCCGAAAGAAGCCCTCCATGACCACGGAGCAGATCCCCACCCAGAACTTCGACACCGCTGACCTCCTCGAACTGATCGAGCAGAGTCTGTCCCGTCGTGATCTGGCCGCAGCATCGACCACTCTGTCACCGGTGCCGACATGGCAGATCGTGCAGGTTCTCGAACGGCTGAACCCCCGAGACTGCGCCGTCGTCTACCGGCTGCTGCCGAAGCAGCAGGCCGTCGAGGTCTTCGAGGCGCTCTCTCCGGAGCTGCAGGGCGAGCTCGTGCGCAGCCTGCAGGATGCCGAGGTCGCTGCGCTCTTCGCCGAGCTGGACCCGGACGACCGGGTCTGGCTGCTCGATGAGCTGCCGGCGTCGGTCGCTCCGCGCCTGCTCCGAGGGCTCTCGCCGCATGAGAGGGAGCTCACAGCGTCGGTACTCGGGTATTCGCAGGACTCGATCGGTCGGCGCATGAGCCCCGAGTACGTGACCACCCATCCCGACCTCACCGCAGCGGAGACCCTGCGGCGCATGCGTGCTCGCATCGCCGATGCGGAGACGATCTACACCCTTCCGGTGACCGACCACGCGCGTCGGGTCGTCGGCGTCGTCAGCCTCCGCGACCTGCTGGCCGCCGATGACGACGCATTCGTCGAGTCCCTGATGCAGGACGCGCACACCGTGCCGGCCGACTCCGGCGCCGAGGCCGCTGCTCGCGACTGCACTGATCTGGGACTCCTCGCGGTCCCGGTGGTCGACAGCGAGCATCGCCTTGTCGGGATCTTCACGATCGATGATGCCGCGCGCATCCTCAAGCGCGAGGAGAGCGAGGATGCCGCCCGCCAGGGTGGAGTGGAGCCGCTCGCCCGACCGTACCTGTCCACGCCGATCCGACGGATCGTGCGCTCGCGCGTCGTGTGGCTCCTTGTTCTCGCGGTCGGCGCGACCCTCACCGTGAAGGTGCTGTCGGTATTCGAAGCGACGCTGGAACAGCTCACTGTGCTGGCGTTGTTCGTGCCGCTGCTGATCGGGACGGGCGGGAACACCGGGAATCAGGCCGCGACGACCGTGACTCGTGCGCTCGCGCTCGGGGAAGTGCGCCCGCGGGATCTGGTGCGCGTGCTGACCCGCGAACTGCGCGTGGGGCTGTCTCTGGGGGTGCTTCTCGGCCTGCTGGGGTTCGGGATCACGGCGCTGGTGTACGACTGGCAGATCGGGCTCGTGATCGGGTGCACCCTCGTCGCCGTGTGCTCCGTGGCCGCGACGATCGGCGGGATCATGCCGCTGGTCGCCCGAACGATCAGGGTGGACCCGGCGGTCTTCTCCAATCCGTTCATCACCACGTTCGTGGATGCCACCGGGCTCGTGATCTACTTCGTCATCGCCAAGGCGATCCTGGGCATCTGAGGACCTGCACTATCGCCCATCGGAGCGCGCGACCGGCTTCCTCTTGGCGTACGCGAAGAGATGCTCAGCGCTGCAGCCAGGCCAGCACGGCGAGCACCCTGCGGTGATCGGCGCCAGAGGCAGCATCAAGATTCAGCTTCTGAAAGATCGCCGTGACGTTTTTCTCGACCGCACCGACACCGATGAAGAGGGCAGATGCGATGGCCGTATTCGTGCGCCCCTCGGCCATCCCTGCCAACACCTCGCCCTCGCGCCGCGTGAGCGTCTCGAGGGGATCCTGCCTGCGGCTGATCAGTTGCGCGATGACCTCCGGGTCGAGCACGGTTCCCCCGGCCTGTATCCGGTCGATCGCATCCTTGAGCTCGTCGAGTGACGCGACCCGGTCCTTGAGCAGATATCCGACGCCGCCAGTGCCGGAGGAGAGCAGCTCCTGCGCATAGGCGACTTCGACGTACTGCGACAGCAACAGGATCCCCACGCCGGGAAGAAGCTCACGCGCCGCGAGCGCTGCCCGCACGCCTTCATCACGAAAGGTCGGCGGCATCCGCACGTCGAGTACGACGAGATCCGGGGCGATCTCGACGAGATCCGCCAACAGCAGCTCGGCATCCGGATACGATCCGACGACCTCGACGCCTGCCTCCATCAGGATGCGCACGAGGCCTTCGCGAAGCAGAACCGAATCATCGGCGACGACGACGCGAAGAGCACTCATGCACCCCACACTATGCGGTGATCACGTCACGGCGATGAGACGGATGCCGTCAGCGGCAGTCGAGCGCCGACGACGGTCGGACCGCCTTGAGGGCTCTGGATGTCGAGCGTGCCGCCGAGGCCGCGAAGTCGTTCGGCAAGACCAGCCAGACCGTGACCGGAGAGCTCCGTGGCACCGCCACGACCGTTGTCGGTCACGACCACCTCCAGCAGGCTGTTGCCGTCGAGGCCCTTGGCGAGTACTCCGACTCGCACCTCGACCTCGGCGGCGTCCGCATGTTTGGCCGCATTCGCCATCGCTTCGCTCGCGACGAAGTACGCGTTGCGCTCGACGTCCTGCTCGAGTTCGACGCCTGCGGGCAACTGGTTCACCACTCGTGCCGGGACGGTGCTGCGCATGGCCGCGGACTCCAGCGCAGCGACCAGCCCGCGGTCCATCAGAATCGGCGGCGCGAAGCCGCGCGACAGAGCCCGCAGCTCATCGAGCGCATCTCGCGACTGCTCCATGGCTTCAGCGATCAGTGCGCGCGCCTTCCCCGGATCGACCTCGACCTGTCGGTCGGCAGCCGACAGATCCATCTGCATGCGAACGAGTCGCTGCTGGGGGCCATCGTGAATATCGCGTTCCAGTCGGCGCAACGAGTGCCCTTCGGCAGCGATGGCTGCACCGCGGGACTCGTTGAGGCTCGCCACTTCGTGCTTCAGCGCGTCCGACCTGAACGCGCCGAGCATCCCCGCAGCGATGCCCTGATGCACGAGCGTCAGCGCATGGGTGATGAACGGCAATGTCGCGAGCAGGATTATCCCGGCGATGAAGTAGCAGACCGAATCCCATGCCTCGAAATCCACGCCGTCCGACGGGATGCCGAAGAACCAGAAGATCGACCGGGAGAGGTACCACCCGTCGGTGTCATTCGCGGGGAAGCGCCCCCAGAACCAGTAGCTGATGCCGCCGAGGCCCACGACGACCCAGACGAGGGCTACCACCCACGTGACCAGCGAGACCACGAAATTGACGATGGTCGTGTGCAGCAGATACAGCCAGTAGTGACCGTTGCCCAGCATCCGCTTCACCCAGCCGAGGAACCCAGGGGCTGCCCGGACAGGCCGCCACTCGGGTCTGACGATCGCGGGTCGACCAGCCCATTCGAGCCGCACGAGTTCCACGGTTCCGAACCAGCGCGAGACGTACAGCGCTGCGATCAGCGACACCAGCCCGATGAAGAAGGTGATGAGCGTGCCGATCCCCAGAGCGAACAGAGGAATCGTCACCGCGAAGCCCACCACCGCAGTGGGCACACCGAGAAGAAGGAAGCCGAGCTCTCTGGGCACGAGCTGCCAGAGGCGAGGGTAGAGGCCGGGAGGAGAATCGCTCACAGAGTCCAGGTTGGCAGATGGCGCCGGACGGAGGGCAGTGGTTGTCATGACTTCAGTCTTTCCGGCGGCCATCCTCCACGGCATCCAGTGCACCGACGGATGCCGGTGGGGATAACCCCCGGTTCGGTCGCGCCATCGCCGGAACTCGACTCGAGTTCTCCGTAGACTCGCCGGATGGCGTGGATGCGCGTCGGGGCGGAGGCGAAACGACGGTGAAGGCACGGAACACGTTCGGCGTGCTTCGTCTGGTCACGGCCGCAGTGTGTCTGACCGCGCTCGTTCACCGCCTGTTCTGGGGCCTCAGCTCTCAGACCATCGCCGGCCGCAACTTCTTCGCGTACCTCACGGTCGAATCGAACTGCGCGCTGGTCGTGCTGCTCGTTGTCGGCGGTCTGATCGCATTCCGTCGTGATGATGATCCTCGCTGGTTCAGCATCGCCCTCTCACTCGTGCTGACGTGGACCATCACTGCGGGGCTCGCGTTCGCACTCATCGTCTGGCAGGCCGGAATACGCGGGATCCGCGTCGATGTGCCCTGGTCGGATCAGGTGCTGCATTTCTGGCTTCCGGCGCTCACCGCGATCGCGTGGACGCTCACGCCGGGCCACCGCGCAGTCCCATGGTGGATCATCCCCGGATCGCTGGTATTCCCGCTTCTGTGGGGCGGGGTGACGATGTGGCGCGGGCCGATGATCGGCTGGTACCCGTATTACTTCCTCGATCTGCGCCAGGTCAGCGGGATCGGAGAGTTCCTGCTCACGAGCGCGGTCGCTCTGTCGATCTTCGCGCTCATCGCCACCGTGCTCGCGGTGATCAGCCGCGTCAGCCCGTCGCGCCGGAAGGCAGGAACAGCTCAAGCGATGTGAGCGCCGACAGCAGCGCTCCTTCCTCCTCGAGCTCGGCGAACTTCTCCGCGTCGTCACCTCCGACGATGCCCACGAGCAGATTCTCGCCGGTCACCGGTAGCAGGTTGATCCAGGTGCGCACCATCACTGCATCCTCCAGCGTCAGCCCGCCGCCGCCGGCCGGCCCATCGCCCACGGCATGCCAGATCGTCGCCTCGGTGTCCCAGAACGGTTCGTCGTAACGCAGCCAGATCGTCTCGACGTGCCCCATGCCGAGCGCGTTCAGTGCACCGCGGTGGGTGAAGGGCAGCGGAGGGGCGAATTCGATGCCGTCGCGTTGCAGCACGCCGAGCGGAACGGTGACCACGACCCGGTCGAATGAGGTCGACTCCCCCGTTCCCAGGCGCAGGCTGACACCCGCGTCGTCGTAGGCGATACGGGTCACCGGCGACGAGAGGGTCAGCTGCGCATCGCTCAGTTGCGTCCGCACATACGCCCCGAGATCGCCGACGATTCCTTTCGAAGCTGCGCGCGGCAGCGCCGGGGGGAACCAGGCGGAGAGCTTCTCCGCGTCGGCGCCAGAGGTGGTCGCGAGATACGCGAGAAGCGAGGCCAGACCGGGTTCCTCTGGGTCGGCGCCGGTCGCGATGAGAGCCTCGGTCAGCGAGACGTCGGCCGGAAAGGTCTGCGCCAGGGTGATGGCGGCGTCCAGCGGCGCGTTGGCGACGGGCTCGATGTCGGCCCCCGCCGAGCGCCACAGCGCGGATGCGAGATCCACGCTCTCGGCGAGGTCGCTGTCGTCGTCGGGGCTGACCAGCCAACCGCCCAGCTGAACAGGGATCGGCCAGTCGTCGTCGAGGTGGGAGTGCACGCGGCCACCGACGCGGTCCCTCGCCTCGAAGACGGTCACCTCGACATCGAGGTCAGCGAGATCAGCGGCGACGGTCGCACCGGCGAGCCCAGCACCGATCACCGCGATCCGCTCCCCGGCCTCGGCTGTGGCCCGCAGTCGCATCGCGGCGCTCTCACCGGAGTGGATGGCTCCGCGCATCGTGGAGGGGTTGTCGACATCCGTCGCCTCGCCCGCGAAGTACACCCGTCCCTCCACGGGCTCTGCGAGGGTCGCGCGCGTGTCCGATTGCACACCGATGCGGGTGTAGCTCACGGCGCCGCGCGAGTACTGGTCCGTGGCCCAAGAGCTGCGCACGCTGTCTGCAGGGGCGGGCACGTTCGTGGTCGGAAGCGGCGATGGTGTGCGCGTCGGGGTGCGTGTCGGCTTCGGCTCCGGCGTGCAGGAGACGAGCAGCACACCGAGAGCACCCGCTCCGGCGCCGATCAGCAGCTCTCGACGCGTCATCCTCATGGTGTCGCCACACTACCCGCTCAGGGTTGCCGCCGCCCGACGACGAGCAGCATGTTGGGCGGCACAGTGAAGAGATTTACTATAGTTGGGATGAACCAGTCGGCAGGAGCCACCATGGAAGCACCATCCGCATCTTCCGCGCCTGCCGTCGCGGATCTCCTCGAAGACATCGGCGACACGGTTCGAGCGCTGCGAAAGAAGCAGAAGCTCACCCTTGCCGAACTCGCCGACGCCACAGGGTTGAGTTCTGCGATCATCAGCCAGCTCGAACGCGGACGCGCGAACCCGTCATTCTCCACCCTCGCCCAGCTCGCCCACGGTCTGGACATCCCCGTCGGCAAACTGCTGCCGTCGTATCACGAGACGAAGTCGCCCGTCGTGCGCAAGGGCGACCGACGAGATCTGCGACGCAGCACGCCGGAAGGGATGGGGCACGCGGTCTACGAACTGCTCGTTCCTGATCTGAACGGCGCGCTGGAAGGGTTGTGGGTCGTCACCGATCCCGGCCATGACACGAGCAGTACTCCATTCACGCACGGGGGCGAGGAGCTGGGCCTGATCATCTCGGGACAGCTCGACGTCTGCATCGGCGACGACCTCTACACGCTCGAAGCGGGCGATTCCATCCGGTTGGATTCCACCAAGCCCCACTGGTTCCGCAACTCTTCCGATGAGCAGTGCGTCGCCGTATGGGTGAGCACTCCCCCCACGTGGTGATCCGTGACCGAGCCGACACGACCGCTTGACGGCATCCGCGTCATCGACTTCACGCAGGTCATGCTGGGCCCTTCTTGCACGCAGACCCTCGGCGACTTCGGTGCCGACGTCATCAAGGTGGAGCGCCCCGGCACCGGCGACCTTTCGCGCACCGGGGTCCTCGCAGACATCGGAGGCGACAATCCGGTGTTCCTGGCCCTCAATCGCAACAAGCGCGGGATCGTCGTCGACATCACCTCGCCGGAGGGTCGCGAGATCGTCACCGACCTCATTCGTACCGCCGATGTCGTGGTGAGCAACTTCCGCCCGGGCGTCATGGAACGGCTGGGGCTCGGAGCCGAGGCGGTCGCCGAGATCAACCCGAGAGCGATCTGGGCGTGCGGGTCGGGGTTCGGCACATCCGGACCATACGCGCACAAGGGCGGACAGGACATCCTCGGCCAGTCTTACTCGGGAGTGATGAAGCGCCTCGCCGACCCCGAGCATCCAGTGACGATCTACGCGACCCCGATCGCGGACTACACCGCTGGACTCCACCTGGTGCAGGGCATTCTCCTGGCACTGCTGCATCGTGAGCGCACCGGGATCGGTCAGCGCGTCGAGGTGAGTCTGTACAACTCGATGCTCGCGATGCAGATGCAGGAAGCCACGACCCGGCTGATGTATGACAAGGAGCTCAACTGGGCGCTGATGCCGCTTACGGGGTGCTTTCCGACGAGTGACTCCGAGATCGTCATCATCGGCGCCTTCAAGGAGAATCCCCTGGCCGACATCTGTCGCGCACTCGAGCTTCCTGACCTTTCCGTCGATGACCGGTTCGACACTTTGGAGAACCTCAGAAGGAACAGAGCGCAGATCCGCAGGATCATCGGCGACCGGTTGACGCAGAACACTTCCGCGCACTGGATCGCGGCGCTCGAGCGCGAGGATGTCTTGTGCGGTCCAGTGCGCACGCTGTCCGAAGCGCTGCGCGACCCGCAGACGTCGCACAACGGGATGATCCTCGAGTTCGAGGATCAGCACGGTCGTACGATCCGCACGATCGCACCGCCGATCGCGATGTCGGATGTCCCGCCGCTCGTGCGACAGGCGCCGCCTCGCCTGGGCGAGCACACGGCTGAGGTCCTCACTGAACTGGGGTACAACGCCGCCAGAATCGCAACTATGCAGACAACAGGCGCGATTCTCTAAATATTTTCTTTGCTATTCTGCATTTCTTCACTAAACTGAAGTCACCGATCGAGGCATCCGGAGCCTCCCCAAAACGTTCGCGTGGGCATTTCCTTCGTCCAGTCGATTCAACGCGCCTGGACCGCCTGCAAGCAGTGTCGCTTGACAAGGAGAATCATGACCGACACCCGCATCACGTCCGACGGCAGCAGCGCAGCCGCCGACACGACCCGAATCATTCACCGGCTCTCGCCGGATGCCAAGCGCGGTCTGCTCGGCCTGGGCCTCGGCAACACGCTCGAATGGTACGACTGGATGATCTTCGGGCTCCTGTCCGCCTATCTCGGCCCGAAGTTCTTCCCATCGGACGACCCTGTCGTCTCGACCCTGAACGCTCTCGCGGTTTTCGCCGTCGGGTTCTTCTTCAGGCCGCTCGGCGGAATCGTGCTCGGCACTGCTGCAGACCGCATCGGCCGCCGCAAGGTCATGATGGTGTCGATCGTCCTCATGGCCGTCAGCACCCTCGTCATCGCCGTGCTGCCGACCTACGAAGTGATCGGCCCGTGGGCGGGCATCATCCTCTTGCTGTGCCGAGTGCTGCAGGGCATCTCCACCGGCGTGGAGGCACCCCTCTCGACCGCGCACGCCGTCGAACTCGTGCCGGAAGGCCGTGAAGGATTCGTCGCCGGCATCATCTCCTTCTTCGTCAACATCGGGATCGTCGGGGCTCCACTCGTCACCTGGCTCGTCACGCTCTTCGTTGCCGAACCCGACATGTCCGAGTGGGGCTGGCGGATTCCGTTCGCATTCGGTGCGGCACTGAGCGTGATCATCATCTATCTGCGTCGCACGCTTCCCGAGACCATGACCAAGGAGGAGCTGGCTGACACGACCACCGGGTCGGTGTGGACTGGCGTCCGCAAGAGTTGGCTCAGCGTCCTGGCCATCGTGTTCGTCGTCGGCGCAGTCCAGGCCTACAACTACGCATGGAACGTCGGCCTTCCCAATGCCGCCCGCAGCACGATGAAAGAAGATCCCAGCGCGGTGTTCGGTTACACGACTCTGCTCGGTCTCGTACTGGTTATCGGCAGCCTCGTCGTGGGCAAGCTCGTCGACGGCCGCTCCCTGTCGCGCTGGTTCATCGTGACGCGTCTGCTGGCGATTCCGTCCGTCTTCATCATGCTGATGTACGTGCAGCCGGGTCTGGGCGGTTTCGCTGCGGTTCTGCTGGGGGGATCAGTCGTCCTGGTCTTGAACATGACGCTCTACAACGTGGTGTCCGCCTCCCTCATACCCAAGGTCTACCGCGGTGCCGGCGCCTCTCTCGGCTACGGCCTCGGCGTCGCGCTCTTCGGAGGCACTGCGTCATACCTGCTGGTGTGGTTCCAATCCCTCGGACTGCACTGGTTGTTCCCGACGTACGTCGCCACGCTCTGCGCGCTCAGCGTCGTCTTCTACCTCATCGCCCGCCGCGTCAACGGCATCCACCTCGGAAAGTGAACCACCCATGTTGAACAGCACCGCTCTCGCCGTCGCCACCTCCGACCTGCAGGCTCCCGTCATCTCCCGCTCGGATGTCATCGTCGTGGGCGGCGGTCCCGCCGGAGTCGCCGCCGCGGTCACTGCCGCTCGCTCGGGCGTATCCGTGACTCTGATCGAGCGCTACCCTTCGCTCGGCGGTCTCGCCGCCGGTGGCATGGTGCTCGTGCTCGATGACATGATCAACGGCCAGGAGATCACGGTCACCGGCATCGTCTCCGAGTACATCGAGCGGCTCCAGAAGCTCGGACTCGCCGTCGTTCCTCCCAAGGAGGACCGCAAGCAGTCGCAGGAGCTGTGGAACAAATGGGGTCGGTGGGGCACCTTCGACTTTCACAGTCACACCCAGCCCAAGCCGATCTGCTACGCCGCAGCATTCGATCCGGACGGGTGGAAGCGCGTCTCGAACGACCTGGTCCGCGAGGCCGGCGTCACACTCGCACTGCACTCGGTGTTCTCGCGTCCGATCGTCGACGATGGAGTGATGAAGGGGGTCATCGTCGAGACCAAGGCGGGACCTCAGGCGTACCTCGGAGACATCGTGATCGATACCACCGGCGATATCGATGTGGCTTCGCGGGCCGGCGCCGACTACATCCAGGGCAGTTACCTGACCACTCTGGTTTTCCGTCTCGGCGGCGTCGACACCCAGCGGGCCGAGGAGTTCGAGCAGCAGGAACCGAAAGCCGCGCGCGCGATCAACCGCAAGGTCAAGCGCATCCTTGGCGGCGCGTGGGACCTGTGGTGGCTGAAGACTCCTCTCCCCGGCGTCGTCTGGTGCAACGCGCCCCACATGCGCGGGTTCGATGGCACCGATCCCCACTCGCTCACCGAGGCCGATTTCGTGGCGCGCGATCGCATAGCCGAGGCGATGGAGTACGTCCGTGAGAACCTGCCCGGGTTCGACAACGCGTATGTCCTCGACACCGCGCCTCAGATGGGCGTGCGCCAGACCCGATTGCTGCAGGGAGAGTACGTGATGACCAAGGAGGACGTCGTGCAGCGGCGCCACTTCGCCGATAGCGTCGCCCGAGGACGCGACTACTACTACCCGTACCGTTCGCTGCTGCCCAAGAACGTCGATCAGCTGCTGGTCGCCGGGCGACACTACTCCGCGACGCCCGAGGCGCAGAAGTCATCGCGCGAGATCCCGCCGTGCATGGCGATGGGTCAGGCGACCGGCGTCGCAGCCGCATTGGCGTTGTCCCAGAACATGCTCGTCCGCGACGTCGATCCCGTCGAGATCCAGACGCGAATGCGCGCGCACAACGCCGATCCCGGCGACCAGCCCTCGGCTAACGCGACGATCGATGCTGAGGTGATGGTATGACGGCGCAGACGGCACTCCCCCTCGACGGGATCACCGTCATCGACTTCACCCAGGTGTTCATGGGCCCGAGTTGCACCCAGCTGCTCGGGGATTTCGGCGCCGACGTCATCAAGGTCGAGCGCCCGGGTACGGGCGACTCCTCGCGCAACTCGTACCCGGACAAGGATGGACAGGACAACCCGATCTTCCTGTCGATCAACCGGAACAAGCGGGGCCTGTCGATCGATACGAAGAGCGCGGACGGCCGCGATGTGCTGCGGCGCCTCATCGCAGAGGCTGACGTGGTCGTCAGCAACTTCCGCTCAGGCGTGATGGAGCGGATGGGCTTCGGCTACGACGAGCTGCGTGAGATCAACCCGCGGCTCATCTGGGCGTCGGGAACCGGCTTCGGCACATCAGGGCCGTATGCGACCTATGGCGGCCAGGACGTCATCAATCAGGCGTACTCCGGGGTGATGTGGCGTCGAAGCGGCACGGAGGACCCGCTCTCGATCTACCCGACGACGCTCTGCGACTACACGACGGGCATGCACCTGTTCCAGGGCATCCTGCTGGCATTGCGCGCGCGGGAGAGAACCGGCGAGGGGCAGAAGGTCGAAGTGGCGATGTACGACTCGATGCTGCACATGCAGATGCAGGAGGCCTGCATGCAACTCAACCGCGGCTATGAGGTCAACTGGGGACGCATGCCTCTTTCTGCGGTGTTCGCCACGACGGACGGCGCCGTGTGCATGGTGGGAGGCTTCACTCCAGACCCGCTGACGCACATCTCCCGAGCGCTCGAATTCGACGAGGACCTCACGCTCCGCGCGGAGTTCGCCACCTTCGAGGATCAGATGGCCAATCGCGTCCAACTGCACGACGTGCTCGCCGCACGTGTCGCCACGAACTCCACCGCTCACTGGACCGCGCGCCTGGAGACCGAAGGCGTGCTCAACGCCCCCGTGCACAGCCTTGCCGAGGCTCTCGAAGACGTGCAGACGGCCGCGAACGGCATGATCATCGAGGCCGAGCATCCAGCCGCCGGCCACTTCAAGATGTTGGACGTGCCCATCCATCTGTCGGGCACCCCAGCCACCGTGCGGCGAGTGGCACCGCGCCTCGGTGAGCACAACGTCGAAGTGCTGCGTGAGAACGGGTTCGACGATGACACCATCGCGCGACTGCAAGAACTGGGAGTACTGAGATGAGCCAGGACGCCGAACGAATCGACCGGGTGCAGCTGACGATCGACGACCGGCGAGTCGCCACTGTCACCATCGATCGGCAGCATGTGCTCAACGCGGTCGACGGCCGCACCTTGAGACGCCTCAACGAGATCTGGATGCAGTTGGAGGAGGACGACACGATCCGCGCGGTCATCGTCACCGGTGCGGGCGAACGGGCGTTCTGCGCCGGAGCCGACATGACGACGACAGGTGTGGAGAAGACGGGCGTCGAGTACTGGGCCGACGGAGATCCCAACGGATTCGGGGGCTTGAGCCTGCGCACGACGCTCGATGTGCCGGTGATCGCGCGCGTCAATGGCTATGCCCTCGGCGGAGGCATGGAGATCGTGCTCGGCGCGGACATCGTGATCGCATCCGAGAACGCCCAGTTCGCGCTGCCGGAGCCTCGTGTCGGTCGTCTGGCTCTGGACGGCGGTATCCCGAAGCTCGTCCGACGGATCCCGTACACACAGGCGATGGGGATGCTGCTGACCGGACGCAAGGCTTCGGCATCCGAGATGGCGCAGTTCGGTCTCGTCAACGAGGTCGTACCGCTCGCCGATCTCTCCGATGCCGTCGACAGGTGGGTCACGCAGATCCTGTTGTGCGCACCCACGTCGGTCCGCGCCGTCAAGCAGATCGTCAATCGCACCGCCCACCTCACGGCACTTGAGGCACGGGACGCCCGCCTGCCCGCCCTCATGACCTCGCTCTCATCCACGGAGCAGGACGAGGGCGTGCTCGCGTTCCAGCAGAAGCGCGCCCCCTCCTGGGCGGAACGGTCATGACCTCCGAAGAGCGCACTCGACCACTGCAGCGCGGAGTGTGGGGCGTGGTCGCGACCCCGTTCCGCGGACCTGAGCTCGCCGTGGATCCTGGCAGCCTCGGCCGACTCGTCGCCCACTATGAAACCGTCGGCGCCACCGGGCTCACGGTGCTCGGCGTGTTCGGAGAGGCGAGCAGTCTGACGGTGCGCGAACGCGCACTCGTGCTGTCCACTGCAGCCGAGCACTGCCGACTGCCCATCGTCGCCGGCGTGTCGTCCCTTGCCACGGCACCCGCGATCGCCGAGATCGACGAGGCTCTCGGCGCTGTCGATGGACGCATCGTCGCCGCGATGGTGCAGGTGAACTCGCCTCGAGCCGAGATCGTCATCGCGCACCTGCATGAGATTCACGCCGCCACGGGGGCACCGGTGGTTCTGCAGGATTACCCTGTCGCCAGCGGAGTCGTGATCTCCACCGAGGCACTGTTGCGCGTCATCGACGCCTGTCCGTTCATCTGCGCCGTGAAAGCAGAGGCTCCCCCGACGGCGGCGGCCATCGCACTGATCGCGGAACGCACCTCGGCGTCCGTGTTCGGCGGGCTCGGCGGGCAGAGCCTGCTCGACGAACTCGCCTCGGGCTCCGCCGGTGCGATGACAGGTTTCTCGATCCCAGAGGCTCTCGTGGCATGCGTCACGGCTTGGCTCGCGGGCGACCACGATGAAGCACGCCGCGCGTTCACGCCATATCTCCCGCTCGTCAATTTCGAGCAGCAGCCGAAGATCGCCCTCGCCCTGCGCAAGGATCTTTTCACGCGCCGCCACCTGTTCGACGAGGGCGCGGTGCGCCCACCCGCGGCCCCTTTCCCCGGACAACTCGAACGTCTCGCGGTCGAGCATCTCGCGCGCGCCGAGGCGCTGCTCGTGGGCGGGAGGCGCTGACGTGGATCTCGGAATCCAGGGCAGGACTGCGTTCGTCGCGGCCTCGACCTCCGGGCTCGGTCGCGCCGTGGCGGAAGCGCTCGGCCGCGAAGGCGCAAACATCGCGATCACCGGCCGACGCGGGGATGAGGCCGAGAGGATCGCGGCCGCTCTTCCCTCTGCGATCGGAGTGGAGACCGACCTGCTCGACGCGGATTCACGGGCAGCGGCGATCACCACGGTCGAAGAGGCGTTCGGTCCGATAGACATCCTGGTCGTCAACGGTCCGGGGCCGCGCCCCTCGCTGGCGGCGGATCTCACCGCGGACGACGCCGAAGCCGCGTTCGCGCAGCTGGTCGCCCCCGGTCGGGATCTGATATCTCGCACCCTCGCCGGCATGCGACTTCGCAGCTGGGGCAGGATTATCGCCATCGGCTCGAGCGGAGTGACCGCGCCCCTCGACAACCTCGCGGCGTCGAACCTCGGGCGCGCTGCGCTGGCCGGATATCTGAAGACTCTGGCCACGGAGGTCGCGCGCGACGGCGTGACGGTCAACCTCCTGCTTCCTGGCCGGATCGCCACGGATCGTGTTGCCTCGCTCGACGCCGCGAACGCCGCGCGCTCGGGCGAGGATGTCACCGCCGTGCGGGAGCGCTCGCAGAACACCATCCCCGCGGGTCGCTACGGCGATCCAGCGGAGTTCGGTGCCGCTGCCGCTTTCTTGTGCAGCGCACCAGCCTCGTACATCACCGGCATCGCGATGCGATGCGACGGCGGACTCGTCCGTTCGCTGTGAATTGGAAAGGACACTCATGACGACTCCAGCATTGGCAAGGCACCTCATCGACGGCGAGCTCCTGGGCGAGCCGATGAAGGAGCGCGCCAATCCCGCGCGCATCGGTGAGATCGCAGTGCTCTCCCCCTCGGGCACCCCGGCCGACGCCGACGATGCGATCTCTGCGGCTGTCGCGGCACAGCCGCAGTGGGCACGCACGCCTCTGCCGGCACGAGGGGCGATCCTGCTCAAGGCCGCGGAGCTGCTCCGTGAGCGCACGCCGCAGGTGGCGGCCGACCTCGTCCGTGAGGAAGGCAAGACGATCGGCGAGGCGACCGGAGAAGTCGGTCGCGCGATCGGTGTGCTGCAGTTCTTCGGATCGCTCGGCTGGGCCTCCACAGGAAGCACGTTCTCGAGCGCTCTGCCCGGTACGACGATCACGACCCGGCGCGAGCCCATCGGGGTCGTCGGCCTGATCACACCCTGGAACTTCCCCATCGCGATCCCGGCCTGGAAGGCCGCTCCCGCGCTCATCAGCGGCAACGCTGTCGTCCTGAAACCAGCCGAACTCACCCCGATGTCTGCGACGCACCTCGCGGTGGCCCTCCACGACGCCGGGCTGCCGCATGGCGTGTTCAACGTCGTGCACGGCGGAGGCAGAGTCGTCGGAGACGCCATCGCCAGGGACCCGCGGGTCACCGCACTGTCGTTCACCGGGTCGACCACCGTCGGACTGGGGCTGGAGAAGACGCTTCAGACACGTCGCGCGCGCGTGCAGCTGGAGATGGGCGGCAAGAACGGCGTCCTCGTGATCGACGACGCCGACGCCCGGCGCGCCGCACAGGTCGTGTCCGCAGGCGGCTTCTCGCTGACGGGGCAGGCGTGCACTGCGACGTCGCGTGTCTACGTCACTCCCGGTATCCACGACGAGTTCCTTGATGCGCTCGCTGAGTTCGCCGGCAACTACACACCCGGTGACGGGTTGGACAACGCCAGCACGATGGGGCCGGTTGTGAGCGATGATCAGCTGCAACGGGATGTGTCGGCTGTCCAGCAGGCGATCGACGGAGGTGCACGGCTCCTGACCGGCTCGGCCGACTCCGACGGACTCCGGTTCGCACCGGTGATCGCCATCGACGTGGAGCACACCGCACCTATCGCCACCGAGGAGATATTCGGGCCGGTCGTCGCGGTCATCGACGTGCCCGATTACGAGGCCGGTCTCAGCGCGTTGAACGATTCCGCATACGGGCTCACGGCCGGCATCTGCACCACGAGCCTCAAGTACTCCTCCGACTTCGCTGACCGCGTGCAGGCGGGAGTCGTGAAGGTCAACCGACCCACGTCAGGGCTGGACCTCCACGTTCCCTTCGGCGGCATCAAGGAGTCCTCTTCCAACACGTTCCGCGAGCAGGGCCACTCGGCCACGCAGTTCTACACGTGGGAGAAGACGACCTACATCGGGACGGAGTGAACGTCATGTCCGCTGTGACCTCCGACGACCTGGACCTCATCAGCGCCGCGTCCGCTCTGCTGCTGCGCTCCTACGATGAACGCGACCACCGCGTCGCGGCGGCCGTGCGCGGAGCATCGGGGTCGACGTACCTCGGCCTTCATCTCGGTTCGGATCGAGTGAACGTCTGCGCGGAACCCAGCGCGATCGCGAACGCCCGCATAGGTGGAGAAGATGCGGTGCACACGATCGTGGCCGTGGGCATGGACGCCACCGGAGTCCCTCGCGTCGTCAACCCGTGCGGTGTGTGCCGCGAGCTCGTCCGCCGCTACGGGGATGACATTCGGGTGATCGTCGACCACTCGGGTGAACTGGACGTCGTCCAGCCAGCGGATCTCCTGCCCATTCCGTGGGTACGCGCACAGACGTACGACTCCTGACGTCGACCGGCGGCAGGTTCACACGCGCACGTACTCGGCGAGCACCACGCCCGACTCGTACGGTGTGATCCCGGTAGGGCGGAAGGCGGCGGGTGCGTAGTCGCGCCCCTCGAACAGCGGGATGCCGTCGCCGAACAGGATCGGATTGCGCTTGAGTGCCAGGCGGTCGATCTCGTCGCGCACTACCGATGCCAGCGCCCCGCCGCCGCAGAGCCAGATCCCCTTGCCCTCTTCGGCCTTGAGTTCGCGCACGACTTCGACGGGATCACGATCGGTGAATTCGACGTCATCGGAACCTTCAGGTGCGTCGTGCTCTCGGGTGAAGACGATCTGCCGAAGATGCCGATACGGATTCGGCAGCTCGGGCAAGCCGACAGCATATGTGTTCCATCCCATGAGCACGGTGTCGAACGGGCCGCCATCGATCGGGAAGCCGGCCCCCTCGGCGAGCACGGTCGGCGCTGTGCCCTGATACTTCTTCCCGATGTCGGCGGCGTGATCGCCCTCGAACAGGAACCGATCGAACTCGCCGTCAGGACCGGCGATGAATCCGTCGATGCTGACGGCGACGTAATAGGTGAGTTCTCGCATCATTCTCCAATAACTACAGGTGCAGTGATTGGAGACTACAACAGTTGCAGTGGTTGCGCTAGGGTCGCCCCATGGCGAAGAACGAAACCCGGCGAGCGCTCCTCGCCGACGCGGGCATCGCGGTACTGGCGCGCGAGGGCTCACGAGGCCTGACCCATCGGGCCATCGATGTGGAGGCCGATGTGCCCGTCGGCACCACCTCCAACTACTTCCGCAGCCGAGAGGCGCTCGTCACCGGATTGTTCGAGCGCATCGGCATCCGCCTGGCGCCGACCGCGGAAGATCTGGAGATCCGCGCCGCTGAACACCCCAGTCGCGAACTCTTCGCCGACTACATCCGAGACATCGTGCGCCGTCTGACCACGAACCGCGAGGTCACGCTCGCGCTCTTCGAGCTGAGACTCGACGCCGCCCGTCGTCCCGAACTCGCCGCTTCGCTGGCCGAATGGCAGCGCGCCGGCTTCGCGGGCGACATCGCATTCAACGAAGCGGCCGGACTGCCGGGCGGGCGCCACGAGGTGGCGCTGTTCCACTACGCGATCGACGGCCTGGTGTTCGACCGGCTCACCTCGCCCATCGATCCGGGCACCCCCACCGACGAGGTCGTCGATGCCCTCGTCGCAGGGTTGCTGCCCGACTGATAGCGCCTAAAGCGCACGGCGTCCGCCGAGACCGAGGTTGCGGCACGAAACCGGCGTTCACACGCTCTGTTTCATGCCGCAGGCTCGGTCTCGTGCGGTGGGCGAAGGTCAGATCGCGACGTCGCCGATCAGGTTGACCTTGATGCCCATGCCATCGAACATCGCCGCCTTCGCGACCAGGGCGCGGTCGGCGGTCTCAGCATCCGGGGCGTAGACGAGCTGTGCATGGTTGGCCTTGTGACGAGCCATGAACTGGTCGCGCGAGACGCCGTGCAGCACGACGTGCGCGAGAGGCCACTCCTCATTCGTCGCGGCCTTGCGACGCTGCGTCTCCTCCTCCGGCAGTTCGACGACGGAGGCGCGGAAGATGTCGGCCTGCAGGACGCCGTCGGCGATGAACACGCGGCTCAGCACCACTTCACCGGGCTGGGAGACGCCGTTGAGCGTTGCGCCGCCGGCGGGGAAGAAGACGTGCCCCTGACGCCAGCCCTCCGCCTTGTCCCAGCCGCCGAGGTGCGAGGCGGGGACGGAGCCGGAGATCTCGTACGCCCAGACGAACTGGCCGTCGTACTCCTCGCCCCAGCGCACGTCGTGCAGCGTGTTGTCGGGCACGAGACCCATCGCCCGCCACACGCGGTCCGTGACGAGCGTGTCGACCGCGACGCCCTCGTCGGCCTCGTTGAAGTGCGGGAACGCGCGACCCTCGTGGATGATGCGTGAGCCATCGCGGGAGGTCACCGGAGGACGTTCGGTCGAGTTCAGGATGCCCTCGGCGAGGTCGGATGCCGGCACGAGGTCCTTCAGTCCCTGCTGGTACTGGATACCGACGGCATCCAGGCCGAAGTCATCCGCGATGCGAAGGGCGGCGATGTACATCTTCATCTGCCACTGCACCTGCTCGCGGGTGAGCTCGGTGGTGCCGTCCTCGCCGTAGCGGAACGTCATGCCGTGGTCGATGAGCCAGTCGTATGCGGCGTCGGCCTCGTCCTCCTTCACCTGCAGCATCTCGGCGTACAGCGCCGACTGCGACAGGCGCTCCTTGTAGATACCCGTCTGGTTGAGCAGCTCGTCATCGAAGATGGCGTTGTACATGCCCATGCAGCCCTCGTCGAAGACGCCGATGATGGCCTTCTCGTCGCGAAGCTGCGCGGCGAGCGCCTCGCCGAGCTGCTTCTCCGGACTGTCCGGCAGAGCGGGCAGTTCACGCACGTGGGAATAGTCGTGTGTGATGGTGCCGGTCTCGATCCACTCCTTGATCGTGGCCTTGAACCAGTCGTCGGAGAAGTCGACCGACCACGTCGACGAATAGGGCTTGCCCATCTTGGTGAGTCCGGCGTTCAGGCCGAGCAGCCCGACCAGACCCGGCCAGTCCGGTGCGAAGTTCGCGGTCGTGAGGATCGGACCCTCGTGGGTGCGCAGCCCTGCAAGCACGTGATGCGAGTACTGCCAGTTGGCGATCGCGACGATCAACGGCGCATCGATCGGGATGTTCTTGAACACCTCCATGCCCATGCGCTGACTCGAGATGTATCCGTGGCCGGTCTTCGGGTCGACCCCGAACGGACGGATGACGCTCCACCCGAGACTCTCGAACGCAGCGATGACGGCCGCCTCGGTCGCCTCCTGAACCGCCCAGCCGGCGACGTTGGCCGACTCTCGGAGGTCACCGGAGGTGATCAGGTACGCGGTCTTCGGGGCGGATGCCGGGCGGGATGCCGTGGCAGGAAGGGTGTAGGTGGTCATGATTCCTCCGGGGTTGTGGTCAGGCGCCGCGCTGATCTGCGGCGAGTTCGTGGACGACGTCCTTCGATCCTTCGTACAGCCGCACGTAGCGGTCGAAGAGGGTGTCGTAGAAGTCACGGTGGACAGGGTTCGGGGTGATGGTCTGCGTGATCGGGTTCCAATCGGTGATCACGGGTGCGGCACCTTCGGATGCGACGGCGGATGCTGCGAGGAACGCGGCGCCGTAGCTGGCACCTATCGTGGTCTCCGGCACCTCCTGCACGAGTCCGGTGACATCGGAGATGACCTGCAGCCAGAGCTGCCCCTGAGTGCCGCCGCCGACCGCGACGATGCGGCGGATGTCTGCACCGGCGGCCCGCATGGTCTCGACGTTGTGGCGCACTCCCAACGCCGTGGCCTCGAGCGCTGCGCGATAGAGATCCCCGCGGCCGTGCTCGAGGGTGAGACCTGCGATGACGCCGCGGGCGTCAGGGTCCTGGATGGGCGTGCGCTCACCCGCGAAGTAGGGCAGGATCAGCAGGCCCTTGGCGCCCGGCCCCGACAGCTCAGCCTCTGCGAGGAGTTCGGGGTAATCAGATCCGGTGAGATCTTTGATCCATGCGGTGAGCGCGCCGGACGTGGAGAGTCCGCCGGCGAGGTTACGCGTGCCAGGGAACGCACCGGCCGTCGTCCACATGGACGGTGTGCGCAGCGTCTGCTCGCCGGTCGCGACGAGGAACATCGTCGTCCCATACATGAGCATGAGGTCGCCGATCTCGTGGGCGCCCACGCTGACGGCCTCGGTCCAGGCATCGATGGTGCCGGTGATGACCGGAGTGCCCGTGGGGATACCGGTCACTGCGGATGCCGCGTCCGTCACCTCTCCGGCGAGGTCGCCCGCCCAGGTGAGGCGAGGCTGTTCGATCGTTCCGGCGTATTGCTGCCACCACGGGTCGTACCAGGCCTCGTTCTCGATGTCGTAGAACGGAGACGTCTGACTCGCCGACTGGTGATCGAGCACGTACGCGCCGGTGAGCTTACGGGCGAGCCAGGTTGCCGGCATGAAGAAGCGCCTGGCCTCGGCCCAGGCATCCGGCTCCTCATCCGAGATCCAGGCGATCTTCGCGCCACCGGCCTGAGATGTGAGAGTCGAGCCTCCGACTCGCGTGATCTCGTCGATGCCGAGCTCGTCGGTCATGCGCGCGATCTGGGCGCCGGCGCGCGTGTCGACGCCGTAGAGGATCGCGGGCCGCACCGGTTGGTCGTCCGCGTCCGCGAGCAGCACGCACGGGCCCATGCCGCTCACCCCGACGGCGGTGATCTCGACATCCGGGTGCGCCGAGATCAGCTCTCCGGCGATGCTGACGAACTCGTCCCACCAGATGTGCGCAACCATCTCGACCCAACCGGTGTGGGGACGATCCACCTCGTGCGCACGGGTTGCGGACGCAAGGATCTCACCGTTGTGCGCGACGAGAACGCCCTTCGTGCTCGACGTGCCCACGTCGACACCCAAGGTGCAATGCATGGCGGTCCTCCTTGAACGCGTCCGTTCTACAACCCTACGCGAAATCGATTTCATGACGCAAGAACGGAGCAGGACTCTGAGTCTGCAGCGGATCAGCGCAGCGCGCTGGCCACCTGGACCTCATTTCGCAGTACGACCGTGCGCGCTGGCTGCTTATCCCCGCGAATGCGTTCGAGCAGCATCTTCGCGGCCGTCGTGCCCATGTGTCGGGCTGGCAGACGCACGACAGTGACTGCGGTCGGAGACAACGTGGTGAACGGCAGCGAGCCGATGACGGCGACGCCAATCTGAGGCGGCGTGAGCCCTCGCTCGGTGAGCACCTGAATCGCGCCGACACCGATGAGGTTGTTACCGGCGACCACGGCATCCGGAGGGTGCGGCAATGCCAGCAGCTCCTGCATGGCTTCACGGCCGCCCTCGACGCGGAACGTCGCGAAGCGCTCCAGAGCATCGGTGTCGAACGCGGGTTCCGAGGCGGAGACGACCGAGCGCCATCCCTCCGCACGCTCCACAGCGGTGTCGATCTGTTCCGGACCGCCGATGTAGGCGATCCGGCGATAGCCCGCGTCGATCAGCGCTTGCGTGGCTGCGACACCGGCGACGCGGTTCGCCATCACGACCCCGTCGACGTCATATCCAGTGCCACGATCGACGACGACGACGGGGCGCCCCGTTGAGAGCACCGGAGTCAGATCAGTCTTCTCGGATGCCGGGGCGATGATGACCCCCGACATGTGCTCTGCAACGGCGATGCCCAGATACGTCGCTTCCTTCTCCGTCTGCGAGTCGGAGTTGCAGAGCACGACCGAGTACCCGGCCTCGGAGGCAGCATCCTCCACGCCTCGCGCCATCTCGGTGAAATAGGGGTTCTCGATGTCGGGGATAACCAGCGCGATGACCTCCGAACTCTGCAACCGCAGAGATCGCGCAGTGCGATTCGGGGTGAATTTCAGCAGCTCAGCTGCTTCGCGAACGGCGGCGACCTTCTCGGCGGACACGTTCGTGCCGTTGAAGACGCGCGACACGGTCGCAGGCGAAACTCCCGCATGCTTCGCGACGTCATAGATCGTGGTCATGCCCACCTCATCACCGTTCATCTCACTACCCGCGTGAAGTACAGTATCTCGTCGATCGATCGACTCTCTTGCAGAAGCCGAGGGTTGAACATCGAGCTCCAAGGCTCCTCGATACGCAGCTACGCTGATCAACATGCCAGAGTGGTCGCAGACGGTCCCCGCCACGGTGCGGCGCGAGCAGATCGTGTCGATCATCGAGCGCCAGGGATTCGCTCGCGTACAGGAACTGAGCCGGGTGCTCAGCGTCTCCGAGGTCACAGTGCGCAGCGACCTCGATCTGCTCGCCGAGGAGAACATCATCCAGCGCGTGCACGGCGGCGCGATGTCGGGCATCAAGTCGACCGCGCACTCGCCGGACTACGAGCGCGCACTGACCCGAGCGGTCACCGAGAAAAGGCGGATCGGCAATGCTGCCGCGGCACTCGTCGAGAGCGAGATGGCCATCCTCCTTGACGCGGGAACCACGACCCTCGCGCTCGCCCGTGCCCTGCGCGCCCGGGAGGATCTGCGCGGCGTCGTCGTCTTCACCAACTCGCTCACGATCGCCCTCGAGCTGGGCGTGGCGGAGCCGCATCACATCACGGTCGTGGTCACCGGCGGAACCGTGAGCTACAAGCAGCGCTCGTTGATCGATCCGCTGGGCGACATGTTCCTCGGCTCGGTGCACAGCGACCTGTGCTTCATCGGATGCAATGGCGTCTCGGTCACGGGCTTCACGAACTCGAGCCTCCCCGAGGTCACGATGAAGCGCCGCTACCTGGATTCGGCCGCCCGACGCATCGTGGTGGCCGACAGCTCCAAGATCGGCAAGAGCCAGATGATCCAGGTCGCGCCGCTCGACCGCATCGACACCCTTGTGACCGGCGTCGAAGCGCCTCCAATGGAGCTGGAGGCGCTTCGAGAGGCCGGGTTGACGATCGAGCTCGCCTGACCCGGATCTGACCTGATCGGGATCAGGCCCGTCCGGAGGATCCGAACTCGCGCATGCGCTGCGCAACCATCGCGCGGAAGCCGCCGATCGCGGGGCGCAGCTGCTCGCTCGGCTCGACCACGGCGGGGTTCTCCTGGAGGAACCGTCGCAGTTCTGCGCTCCAGGCGAGGTGCGAGTCGGTGCCCTGGTTGATCTTGCGGATACCGGCGGCCACGCCCTGCGACTTCTGCGCCGGGGAGATCCCGTACGAGGGACGCACCTCACCACCGTGCGCATTGATCACGGAGACGGCATCGGCCGGCACCGAGGAGGAGCCGTGCAGCACGAGGAACGTGTCGGGCAGGCGACTCCTGATCTCGGCGATGAGCTCGAGGCGCAGGCGCTGTCCGCCCGCGGCATCCGTGAATTTGACCGAGCCGTGGCTGGTGCCGACGGCCACGGCGAGGGCGTCCACCCCGGTCTGCGCGACAAACTCGACAGCCTGGTCGGGGTCGGCGAAGACGATCTCCTCGACGATGCCGCTGACGCCCGCCTCCGCACCTCCGATCGTGCCGAGCTCGCCTTCGACGCTCACACCGGCCGGAGCCGCCGTGTCGACCACCCGTCGGGTCGCGGCCGCATTCTCATCGAACGAGGCTGGTTCATCCGTGTCGGTCGAGCGGCTCGCATCGATCATGACGCTCGTGAATCCGTTGTCGATCGCCCGCACGCAGTCGTCGTACGTGCGGCCGTGGTCGAGATGCAGCACGACCGGCACCGCGGTGTACTCCTCCACGAGCCCCCGCAGACGGGTCCACCAGCGCGACTCGTTGTCGTATGCCGACATCCCGGCGATCGACTGCACGATCACGGGCGAGTGCTCCGCCTCGGCGGCGTCGAGCACGGCGATAGCCTGATCGATGCTCGACACGTTGAAGGCACCGACGGCGTACTCGCCGGCTTCGGCCTCGGCGAGCGCGGCCCGCAGCGTCTGAAGTGTCATCCCAAGCCTCAGAGCGACTCGGTGATGCCGAGCGTGTCGTAGTCGAGCACGATCGGGGTGTCGGTGAGTGCACGGGCGTACGCCTGCACCTTCGCGGCGGATTCCACGGCTACGCTCGTCTTGAACGCGTCGCGCAGGTTGGGTCCGACGGTCAGCAGACCGTGGTTCGCCCACACGACCGCGTTCAGGTCGCCCATCGCGTCGCACATGTGCTCACCGAACTCGGTGTTGTTGCTGAGCTCGAACGGCATGATCGGTACGTCGCCCTTGGTGTAGATCACCATGTTGACCAGAGTGCCGAGGATCGGGGAACCCACGACGCCCCACACGTTCGAGTAGATGGGCTCGGAGTGCACGACCGCGTTCACATCAGGACGACGCTTGTACACGGCCATGTGCACAGTGACCTCGCTCGACGGGCCGAGGCGTCCTTCGACCAGCTCGCTGTCGCCGTTGACCAGGACGATGTCCTCGGGGGTCATCTTGTCGTACTCGAGATCGGTCGGCGTGATGAGGAAGCGATCCTCGACACCGGGCACGCGGATGCTGATGTTGCCCTGCGTGTTGAAGTTGAGTCCGTACTCCATCGAGCGCAGGCAGTAGTCTAGGATCTCTCTCTTCGCGGCGGCGATGTCGAAGTCGACCTGCAGCGTGGTCTCGGTCATGTCATGTTCTCCTTCTGGTGTGGCTGGGGTCGTGAGGTCAGGTGCGGATTGAGCGAGCGTGTCGCCTCGTAGAGCGCGACATAGGCGGCGCGCTGACCGGCGTACCAGTCGTCATCCGCGTCAGCGGCACCAGCAGTCGCCGCATCGCCCGGTTCGAGACGCAGCGCCGCCGGGTCTCCGTCGATGCCGCGGAGCGCGAGCATCGCGGCCCCGCGGCACGAGGCATCCCGCCCGACAGGGGTCAGCGACGCACCGGCGGCCGCCGCGCGGGCGGCGAGCGCGTCCGCGTTCTCCGCTCCTACTCCGGTGACGTGGAGGGCGGAGACCTCGACGCCGTGCGCACTGAGCGCGGCGATGATCTTGTGAAACTCGAAACCCGCTGCCTCGACCACCGCGCGGGCTAGTTCCGGCACCGTGGTGTCGAGGGTCAGTCCGTGAATCGTGCCACGTGCGGAAGGGTCGTTGTCGAGCGTTCCTGAACCGGCGAGATAGGGCAGCACTAGAAGCGCAGGAGGCAGGTCCGCGAGCGCGCCGAACACGTCTGCGACCTCCCTGTCGAGCAGTCCGGCCAGCCATTCCAAGGCCCATCCGCCTGCTGCTGTGCCGGCGAGAGTGACCCACAGCTCCTCGTCGACACGGTAACTCGCGAAGCCTGTGGCGCCGAGCCCGTGAGGGCGCACACGTGAACCGACGGTCAGACAGTCGCTGGATCCAAGCGCGATCACCGAACGCACTCCGGGCTCGCCTCCCGCCCCCAGGAAGGCCGCAGCCTGATCGTGCGTCCCCGCCACCAGCGGGGTACCAGGCGCGACCCCGAGAGCACCGGCTGCCTCCTCGCGCACGACGCCGATGACGCTGCCGGATGCGACGGGTGCGGGCAGGCGCTCTGCCCGCACCCATGGCGCTGAGGCCGCGGCCGCAGCCAGGATCTCCGCGCTCCACTCCCCGCTGTCCACATCTAGCATGCCGGTGCGCGCCGCTTGACCCAGGTCGATCGCCGCGACGCCGCTCCATCGCTCCGCCAGCAGGTCGCCAATGCAGCGGTAGCCGGCCGCATTTGCCCAGACGCCGTCTCCGGCCATGATCTTGAACAGCGAGAACATACCGTGCAGCGGCTGACCGGTGATCTCGGTGAAGCGTCCGTCCCCCAGGAGCGCGCCGACCGCGGCGGCCGCCGCCGTCCCCCGGGTGTCCATGCTCACGGCGACCGGTGCCGACGGGGCGCCGGAACCATCGATCGGGACGACCGCTTCGCCCAGCACGCTGAACCCGACCGCCCCTACAGGATCACCGGACTCCGCGGCCTGCTGAGATGCGCGACGGACCACGTCTTCGGCCACCGTGATGATTTCCTCGGCCTCGAGCTCCACGCGGCCCGTGCCGTCGCGCCGCAGCGTGAGCACCGCAGAGGCCGCACCGCGCACGTCGCCTCCGGCGGAGAAGGCCACGGCGCGTACGCCGCTGGTGCCGAGGTCCAGTCCGATGACGCTCATTTGATTGCCCCCGAGAGGCCGTTCACGAGGTACTTCTGGATGAAGAGGAACAGCAGCACGACTGGGATCGAGATCAGTACCAGGATCGCGAAGAGCGCTCCCGGCTGCGAGAGGTACATACCCCGATAGGCGAGCGGCACCAGGGTAAGCGGCTTGAGGGCGTTGTCGCCCAGAGTCACCAGCGGCAGCAGGAAGTCGTTCCAGCTCATCATCGTCTGCCACACCGCGACGACCGCAAGCGCGGGCTTGCCCAACGGCAGGTAGATGCGCCAGAAGATCTGCCAGGAGCTGGCACCGTCCAGACGCGCAGCCTCATAGGTCTCGAGCGGGATCGCGAGGTAGGAGGTGCGGATGATAATCACCGCGAACGGCAATCCGAGCGCCGTATACACCAGCACAAGTCCGAGGAGGTTGTTGTAGAGCTGCATCGACTGCAGGATCCGGAACGTCGCGACCACGATGCTCGACATCGGCAGGATCAGCGCGAGGATCAGGATGCCGAAGATCAGGGCCTTCAACGGCACGCGCAGTCGAGCCAGCGCGAACGCCGTCATCGAACCGAGCACGCACACCAGCAGTACCGAGGGCACGGTGATCAGCAGGCTGTTAAGCAGGTGCAGCAGGATCGGATTCTGCGCCCAGATCGTGAAGTAGTTCTTGATGCTGAACTCCTCGGGAAAGATCCCGAAGAACTGGGTGCCGGGGTTGTTCGGCGGCATCATCGAGAGGCCGATGACCATGATGATCGGTACTAGCCAGAGCACCGACAGCGGCACCAGCACGAAGTGCAGCCAGCCCACACGACGACCGGGCGCCCCATGCCGAGAGCGGGTCTTCGCCGCCTCCTTCGGGACGATCAGGTTGCGGGTCTCGTTCATCGCGGTCATTTCTCTTCTCCTGTGATGAATCCGGCGCCGAAGACCCGCACCATCGAGAGCGAGCTCACGACGGCGATCACCAGCAGCACCACGCTGATCGCCGAGGCGTAGCCCACGTTCTGCAATTGGAAGGCTTCGAGGAACGCGAAGGTCGGCAGCATCTCGGACGCATGGTTGGGTCCGCCCTGCGTGAGCACGTAGACGAGTTCGAAGGTCTTGAGCGACCCGATGATCCCGAGCAGCACGAGCGAGAGGGTCGTGGTCTTGAGGAGCGGAAACGTGATGCGCACCATCGTCTGGAACCCGCTCGCTCCATCGATCCGCGCCGCCTCCATCAGGCTCGGATCGATCAGCTGCAGACCGGCGAGGTAGAAGAGCATCGAGAACCCGGTCCACATCCAGACGTTCACGAAGATCACGGCGAAGATCGCGGTTTGAGGGTCGGCGAGGTAGTTGCCGCCGAGGAAGCTGAGTCCCGTGGCCTTGCCGATGGCCGTGAGCACGCCGTTGAACGGATCGAGGATACGCTGCCAGACGATGCCAACGACGACCGGCGAGAGGATCGCTGGGATGAAGAAGATCGCCCGGTAGATCGTGCTGCCACGCAGGCCCTGGTTGACAGCCACCGCGAGGAGGAAGCCGATCAACCCCTGCGGGACGATGGTGAGCACGATCCAGAAAGCCGAGTTGCGGAGGGTGATGAGGAACGTCGGATCCCTGAACAACTCCAGGTAGTTGTCGATCCCGACGGCGGTGCCGACGTTGACGCCGTCCCACTGCAGCGTGCTCGCCTGCACGTTGTAGAAGATGGGGTAGACGACGAAAACGCCGAAGAGTATGAGGGTCGGAGCCAGGAAGGCCAGTCCCACCAGCCTCTCTCTCGTCAGGATCTTCATGCGCGCCCCTCTCAGGCAGGGTTCGGGGATGACGCCCCGAACCCTGCACGAACCCGGTTGTTACAGAGTGTCCTGGACAGCCTGCACAGATTCCGCGGCCTCCTGCGGAGTGGCGTCACCTGTCGCGATCGCGGCGAGCGCGTCTGCGACCGCCTGGTCGAGCTTGGGAGATTCGAAGTAGCGCGACCACTTGACCTGCGGCAGCCACTCGTCGACGAACAGATTCCAGATCTGCTCCTGCTTCTCGCTCGTGAACTTCTCGGGAGCGAGGCCGGTGACGGCGGGGACGTCGTTCATCGTGTTGACGAGTTTCTGCGCCGCGGAACCGGCGATGAAGTCCGTGAGTACCTTGCACGCCAGCTCGGGGTTGGCGGTGTTTTTCGAGATGCCTAGGCTGACGTCGATGCCGCCCACGAACTGCGGTTCCGCAGCTCCTCCGGGAATGGTCGGGAACAAGAAGGGCTCATATCCGGACATGCCCTCCGACAGCGGCGGGATGTCAGACTTGGTCGGGTCGGACTGCTGGATCCACCAGGCGCCCAAAGGGATCATGGCCGCGTTGCCTGCCTCGAACTGGTTCACGGCCGAGGGGTAGGCATCGAGTCCGATCGCGCCGTCCTGGGCGATGCCATCGGAGAAGAGCTTGCCCCAGTATTCGAACGCCTTCACGATCGCCGGATCCGTCCAGTCCTTGTCTCCGGCCTCCGCCTCGTACACGGTGCCGGGCGAGACGTTGTTCGCGATCTGCAGGAACACCACGTTGCGCAGCCAGGAATCCTTAGCCGGGAGCAGGAACGGCGCGGCATCATCGCCGCCGAGGTCCTTGGTGGTCTGCACGAGCTCGTCCCAGGTCTTCGGCACGCTGAGGCCCGCATCGTCGAAGATCTCGGAGTTGGCCCAGAGGTTGACCGTCTGGGTGAGGATCGGCAGCGAGTAGAAGTTGTCGTCGCCCTCGGGGTTGCCCATCCGGGCCTGCTCGATGCCGATTGGGTAGAACTTGCTCTCCCAGTCGTCACCCCAGGTTTCGGCCGCGCAGTCCTGCAGAGGCATCAGGTTCTCACGGTACTGCTGGGTGAGCGCCCCGGGCTGGAGTCCTAGAACGTCGGGCATAGTGTTCGAGCTCGCGCGACTCTGCAGGTCGACGAGGTACTCGGGGTAGTTGAAGATCGTCGCATCGATCTTCGCACCCTCGTTCTCGGCTTGGAAGGCATCGATCATCTGACGCGTCGTCTGTTCGATCGGGCTCCAGGAACGGAACGTGATCGCATCCCCAGACGCGTTCCCTGATTCCACCGGCGCCGCGCCACCGGCGCACGCGGTGACCCCCAGTGCAGTGATGACTGTCGCCACTCCTGCCAGGCTCCTCTTGAGCTTCATCTGCAATCCCCTTACTTCGCTGTAAAGTCCTCGGCAAATGCCGGCTCCGCTTAGCTTAGTTTTATTTGCGTATTTACTACTAGAAAATCAGGCTTTATTGATGAAGTTCTTTCCTTTTTTGTGTTATCGCATGCAAGGAGTTTTGAAACCGAAAGTGAACATGGGGATACCTAGCGGAACAACGCAGCATCAGGCTTGCCTGCTCGCAACCGTCCATCGATCGGGAAGGTACGCTACGTGCTCTCGCGAGATGCAACCCGCCCAGCGCCCTACGATCGAGTGATGACCGACTCTCCGCTCGTCCTGGTCGCCAACTCGGGCGATGGATCCATCAGCACCTTCAGCCTCGACGGCGGGCGACTCGAATGTCTGGCCGTCACCGACGGACTCGACGGATGCTCGACGTTCGCCGTCGACGCTGAACGTGACCTTGTCTATGCCGGAGTGAAGGGCGCTCCCGCTGGCATCCTGACCCTTGCGCTCGATCGTGAGAGCGGGCGGCTGACTCCGAAGTCCCGCCTCGACCTGACCGACGGAGGCATGAACTATCTCGCCCTCACGAGCGACGGCACCGGTCTCCTCGGTGCGTCATACGGCGGCGGCTACGGCATCAGTTGCCCGATCTCTAACGGCACCGTCGGAGATCCCGCGTCGAGGATCGAGTTTCCCAACCTGCACTCGGTGCTGCCGAGCACAGACGGCCGGTACGCATATTTCGTGTCCTTGGGCGCCGACCTGGTGGCACAGTACGCGGTGACTGACGATCATCGACTTGTGCCGTTGACGCCTGAGACAGTGGCGGCCCCGCCCGGCAGCGGCCCGCGTCACATCGTGCTGAACACAGCGCAGGATGCCGCGTACGTGCTCACCGAGTTCTCCGGCGAGGTGCTCCACTACGGCCGTGACACGAGCAGCGGCGAACTCACACTTCGCGGTGCGAGTACCGCCTACGACACGGCCAAGAACCTCGGCCACAGCGTGTTCGGCGCGGACCCGCTCGCTCATCACTACATCTGGGGTGCCGACCTGCACTTCGGTGCCGGAGGCCGCCGCCTGTGGAGCTCGGAACGCACCGAGAGCACCCTGGGCGCGGTGTCAGTGGCCGACGATGGATCGGTGTCGGCCCCGGACCGCTTCACCGTCACCGAGACGCAGCCGCGTGGATTCGCGGTCAGCCCCGACGGCGCGTACCTCGTCGCGGCAGGAGAGCTGTCGACGACCGTCTCGCTCTACGCCGTGCGTGATGACGACCTCGAACTCCTTCAGCAGATCGAGACCGGCCGCGGCGCGAACTGGGTCCGCTTCGTCTGAACAGCCGGCAAAGCGAACGAAGGGGGCAGGCCGACCGAAGTCGCCCCGCCCCTTCGCCTCTCCCCCAGGAATGCGGACTCGTCAGCCCGCGGTCGCGTTCTCGTACGCCCGCATCGCCGCCTGCTGCGCGTCGGCCAGCGCCTCCTCGGGCGTCTTGTCTCCGAGCAGCGCGGCTGTCACGGCGTTGTTCAGCTCGTTCTGGATCTCCTGGCCGGCGGGCGAGGAGCCGAACGACTGCCCGTAGTCGACCACGTCGTAGAACGTGGAGATGACCTGGTCGAACCCGGCGTTGCCGGTCTCGGTCACGAACTGCTCGCGGATCGCCTTGTCCGAGGCCGGAGACCCGGTGAACAGGCCCGTGTTGAGGCCGCCCTCCGAGTCCAGCGTCTGCGCACGCGCCTCGCCCGCAGCCATCCACGCGTCGTCGGACGTCAGATCGACCATCCATGCGCATGCGGCAGCCGGGTTCTTCGCGCCGACAGGGATCACGAACGAGGTGCCCGATGCCACCGAGAAGGGCTCGCCGTCCGCGTCGCGGAACGGAACCGCCTCGATGTCGATCTGGTCGGCGTACGGGCCGAGCACATTCGGGTACCACTGCGCGTTCACCTGCGCACCGACCTGTCCTGCGACGTACTGGTTGTTGTCGCCGAACGTATCGAACGAGTCGGTGAAGCTCTTGACCCCTGCGAAGCCGCCCTGTGCATCGGTGATCTGCTTCAGGAGTTCGATGCCCGCGATGTTGCTCGGGTCGTCCAAGGTCGGTGCACCGTCCTCATCGTTGAGCTGCCCGCCCATTCCGAGGATCCAGAGACCGGACTGCCCCGTTGCGACCGGGTCGAAGCCGAGGCGCGACGGCACCCCTCCGGACTCCTGATACATCCTGCCGATCGCCTCGAGCAGCACGTCGGGCTTCGAAGTGTCGATCTGGTCGGGCGTGACCCCAGCCTCGGCGAGCACCTTCTTGTTCACGATGATCGCCGGCGGCTGGTAGAACTGCGGCACCGCCCAGATCGCGTCGTCGTACGTGACGTCGTCGACGACGAACGGATACCAGTGGTCACGCGGCGAGACGTCCTGCGCCTTGAAGCACTCCTCCAGCGGCATGATGAGCCCCTGTGCCGCATAGGTCGTGACGTACCGCCGGTCCATCTGCACGACGTCGGGCACGTCGCCGCTGGCGATCCTCGTGGTGAATTTCTGAGCGTCGAACGCCGTCGCATCGAGATCGACCTCGACATCGCTCAGTTGCTCAGCGGCATAGTCCATCCGCGAGGTGCCTACATCGTCTGCGTTCTCGAACCCCCACGCCTTGAGCGTGCCGGTGGGCTCGGTGCTGAAGTCGACGTCTCCGGCGACCTCACCTGCGCCACCGCCACTGCAGCCAGCGAGAACGACAGCGGACGCCGCAGCCATCGCGGCGATTCCCAGAATGCGCTTACGCATCATCTTCCCTTTCGATTGGGGCGGCTCCATCGCCTCCGCCTGATCGGTCTGCTTGTTGTGGGAACCTTCCCACGCAAGGTAGCCGAACAGGGGCGGCCGGGCAACGGGGCTGCCGCGTATTTACTGGTTTGTGATCTTCTGCGGGTTGCTCATCCCTTGCGTCCTTGCGTTGCGACACCTTCGATGAAGTACCGCTGCCCGAATGCGAACATGATGAGCATGGGGATTGTGACGATGAGAGAGGCCACCATCACGTACTGATAGTCGCCATGGCCACCGGCCGTGGGACTGTACTTGGTCATCGCGTAGGCGATGCCGAGCGGGGCGGTGAACTCGTCGACCGAGCCCGCGTTCAGGTAGATCAGCGCTGACTGCAGATTGTTCCAGCTCGCTTGGAACTCGAACAGGAAGACGATGATGAACGACGGGACCGACAACGGCATCGCGATACGCCAGAAGAGCCCCCAGTAACTGGCACCGTCCAGCCGCGCGGCCTCGAACAACTCCTTCGGGAGCCCGAGGAAGAACTGGCGCTGGAGGAAGATGTAGAACGCGGAACCGAACAGGTTCATGCCCCACAGTGGCACCCACGTGCCGAGGAACCCCGTCTCCTTCCAGATCAGATAGATCGGGATCATCGTGACCGCGCCGGGCAGCATCATCGTCGCCAGCACGAGCCCGAACAACATGCCGCGCCCCGGGAACTTGAAGTACGCGAAGCCGAACGCGACGATCGAGCTGGAGACGGCCACAGCCGTGGCCGCCAGCAGCGCGATCGCGATGCTGTTCCACATCCAGCTCATCAGGGGCAGCTGGTTCCAGACCTCGACGTAGTTCTCCGGAACGAAGGTCTTGGGGATGAGCGCGTTGTCGAAGACCTCGCCTCGGGGCTTGAAGCTGGCCGCGAGGAGCCACACGAACGGATAGAGGAACAGCAACCCGAAGAAGATCGAGAGGATCGCGAGAACGATTCGGGCGGCAAGGCTCTTGGGCCGCGCCAGCGAGCGGCGCCAGCGCGAGCGCTTGGGCACAGTCACGTTGACCGTCTCGAGCTCGCGGGCCGGCCTCACGGGACGAGGGGTCTGCTGCAGTGGCGCGGACATCAGCGGTCTCCCTCGTAGTAGACGAATCGGTTGCCGAACTTCACCTGGATGACTGTGATGATCATGATGATCACGAACAGCAGCCATGCCATGGCTGCGGCGAAGCCGAAGTTGAACTGGCGGAAGGCCTGCTGGAACAGATAGATCGCATAGAACAGCGATGCCTCTGGAGAGGAGTTGCTCTGATCTCGCCAGAACAGGATGTACGCCTGATCGAAGATCTGGAACGCCGCGATCGACAGCACGATGACGTTGAAGAACATCGCGCCGGAGATCATCGGCAGCGTGATCGAGAAGAACTTCCGGATCGCCCCCGCACCATCCAGCGAGGCGACCTCGTAGAGCTCGACAGGAACGTTCTTCAGGGCTGCGAGGAAGATGACCATCGTCCCCGCCACCGTCCACATGGTCATGATCACGATGCTGGGTTTGACCCAGTCCGGATCGACCAGCCACTGCGGCCCCTGGATACCGAAGAACCGCAGGAACTCGTTGATCGCGCCGGAGTTCCCGTTGAGGAGAAGGAAGAACACCGAGGCCGTCGCCACTGCAGGCGTCATCTTCGGCAGGTAGTACAGGGTGCGGAAGAATCCGGCGCCCCGGGCCAGCCTGCTCAGCAGCATCGCCAGAGCCAACGCGAAGATGATCTCCAGCGGCACTGCCATCACGACGTAGAAGAGCGTGTTCGCGAGCGATACCGCGACGCGCGGATCCTCGAAGAGTTGCGCGTAGTTGTCGATGCCGATCGGACGCGCCGTGTTCGTCGCAAGGTTGTAGCTGCTGAACGAGATGTACAGGCTGTAGATCATCGCGCCCGCCGTGAAGATCAGGAATCCCACGATCCAGGGCAGGATGAACAGGTATCCGGCCAGCGCTTCGCGCTTGTTGTAACTCACCTTCGAACCCGGCATCCGGAATACGCCGCGACGTCGCCGCTTCGTACCGTCCGCGTTCTTCCCGAGGATCAGATTCTGAGTCTCGGTCTCATTTCTGAGGCTCATCCCCGCACCCTCCGTTCCGAGAGGTTCACGCGATTCCTGTCTGTCATGACGCTTCTCCCGTAGAAATGTGGCATCGTTACCACATGGCAGTGACTATACGGTGCGGACTCGTGCCCGCGCAACCGGCCCTCGCCCTGGGAGAGGACCGCTTCGCACGTCGCGCCAACGCGATCATCGGCAGGGGAACCCGGCAACATGCCGTCATGCTAGGCATCCCCCGCTCACCCGCAACGGGGGTTGCGCGAGGGTTCAGCACTGTGCTCCGGAGGGAGGGCGAACGATGATCGACGCCGATGTCGTCGTGTACGGCGCGTCCGCCGCAGGCGTCTGCGCGGCGGTGTCCGCAGCTCGTTGCGGTGCCCGGGTCATCGTGGTCGAACCTGGACGCCACGTCGGGGGCATGACCAGCGGTGGACTCGGTAACACCGACGTCGGCGATCTGCGCGCACTCGGCGGCATGGCGCGTGAGTTCAGGGCCGCCGTGGCCGAGCACTACGGCCTGGCCGTCGGGCATTTCGCAGGACCGGAACCGCACGTCGCCGAAACGATCTTCCTGCGATGGCTCGATGATCCCCGTATCGACATCGTGCTGAACGCCACGGTGTGCACAGTCGAGATCCGCGATCGACGCATCGTCTCGGCGAGGTTCTCGGACGGTTCGGTCATCACCGCGGACGTATTCGTGGATGCCGGCTACGAGGGTGATCTGCTGGCCGCGGCCGGCGTCTCATACGCCGTCGGCCGGGAGGATCGGACGCTCCACGACGAGCAGTTCGCAGGCCGTCGGGAGATCGCACCCGGTCGACACTCGACGCCGCCCTGGATCTCTCCGTTCCTCGATGACGAGAGCGGTCGATCGGCCGGGTCGCTTCTGCCCCAGATCAGATCGGAGCCTCTCGCCGAGGTCGGCAGCGGCGACGGCGGAATCATGTCGTTCGGGTATCGCGTGTGCTTGTCGAGCGCCGAGGACCGCATCCCCTTCCGTCGACGCGATGGCTACGACGACGCGCACTGGGAGCTGGGTCGTCGGATCTTCGCAGACGCCCAACGACGCGGGGACGTGCATCCCACCGGCTGGTACGTCGGTCTCGAGCCGAACCTGCCCGGCGGCAAGGCGGACGGCAACTCACTCGGGCCCTTCTCTCTCAGCGTGCTCGACGGATCGGCATGGGAGTACCCCGACGCGGCTGCCGAGCGCCGCGAGGAGATCAGACTCCACCATCTGCACCATGCCGAGGACCTGCTGTGGTTCCTCGCGAACGATCCGGCGGTGCCCGCGAGCGTCCGTCGCGGCATGCAGGAATGGGGGCTTCCGGCGGACGAGTTCGCCGACACCGATCATCTGCCGCATCAGCTGTACGTCAGAGAAGCACGGCGGATGGTCTCGGACACGATCCTCACCGAACACGAAGTGCGCGCAGGTGCAGTGCCCGACGACGTCATCGCCCTCGGCTCGTACCACCTCGACATCCGTGAGGTGCAGCGCGCGTGGCGCTGGGTCTACGAGCATCCGGACCCGATCGCGATGGTCGTCACCGAGGGCTACCTGTCCGTGCCCGTGCCGATCTACGGGGTCGGGTACCGTTCGCTGGTCCCGCGCCGCGAGGAGTGCGAGAACCTCATCGTCCCGGTCTGCGTGTCGGCATCCCACGTGGCGTTCTCATCGCTGCGAATGGAGCCGCAATACCAGATGCTCGGGCACGCGGCGGGGATGGCCGCGGCCGCAGCCGCGCGAACCAGCAGACGCGTGCAGGACATCGACATATCCGCGCTGCAGTCCGGGTTGCGCGACTCCGGCGCGGTGCTGGGAGTGTGAGCGGTTTGCGAATGACCCTGGTTCTCGGGTTGGACATCGGCAGCACGACGACGAAGGCGGCGCTCGTCGCAGTGTCCGATGAGGTGTCTGTGATGCGTATCGCGCGCAGGCCCACGCCGCCGGATGCGGATGCACTCGTCGCCACGGCCGCCGAAGTCCTGGGCGTGTGCGCTGCCGCAGCATCCGGTCCGATCGCAGCGATCGGCATCGCCGCCATGGCGGAAAGCGGTGCGGCGCTGGATGCCGAGGGAAAGCCGTTGACCCCGTTGCTCCGCTGGGATCGCACGGTCGATCGTTCCCACCTCGAGGCGTTGCTGGCGCAGCATCCAGAACTGCCCGCCACAACCGGCATCCCGGCGACGACCAAGCCTGCCGCGGTCGCTCTGGTCGCACTTCGCGCAGAACAACCTGCGGTGTTCGGCGCCATGCGGCACTGGGCAGGAGTCGCCGACATCGTGGCGCACGCACTCACCGGCGAGCGCGCGACCGATCACACGCTCGCAGCTCGCACCATGCTTGCCGACTTCGGCGGAGAGGCGTGGAACTCCGAGATCGTCGAGAGTCTCACTGCGCATAAGACGCTGCTGCCTGAGCTGCGCGCTCCGGGAGAACCGGTCGGCACGACATCCGCTGCGTCAGAGCGGTTCGGACTGACTCCCGGCATCCACGTATACGTCGCCGGGCACGACCACGCCGTCGGCGCGTGGGCAACCGGCGTGCGGGAGCCGGGCGATACCGGCCATTCTCTGGGGACGGCGGAAGCGGTCGTGCGCGTGACGGATGCCGTCGACATCGCGCGCGCCGTCGACTCAGGGTTTTCGGTCAGCAGGACCGTCGACGGCACGGCCTCGACGGTCCTCGGCGGCAGTCCCGCCTGCGGAGCGATGCTCACCTGGTGGAATGCTGAGCACCCCGAAGACAGGATGCTCCCGCGGTTGGGAGCGCTGGGAACGGATGCGTGGGAAAGTGGCTCTGCGCTCGTCATGCCCTACCCATCGGGCCGCCAGTGCCCCATGCCCGATCCCGATGCCCGCGTGCGGCTGCTCGGCGATACGCAGGATGCGGCGGATCGAGCGCGGAGCCTGCTGCAGTCGCTCGTCGCACATTCGCGATGGATGCGCGAGACCGCTGACGTGCTCGCCGGCTCTCCGACGAGAGCGCTCGCCGTCCTGGGTTCGCTCACGGAGCGAATCCCGACTTGGGCTCCGCTCATCGCCGCCGCGGGTGTCGCGACATCGGTGTGCACCGACGAGGAGCCCGTGGCCGCCGGAGCCGCACTCCTCGCGGCAGTCCGGGCCGGCGAGGCACCGCGTGATGCGCCGACGCTCGCGTACACGAAGGTCGCCCCGCTGAGGGCAGCAGGTTTCGAAGACACGTACCGGCGGTTCCTCGCGGCCGTCACAGCAGAAGGAGAATCATGACAACGCTCGAAACCATCGCCCGCCCCTCCGGCGGTTTCGCCATGGTCGCCATGGATCAGAGGGAAAGCCTGCGGCACATGTTCGACCTCGCGGGGCGCGGACGCCCGGAGGACGAGGTGCTCATCGACTTCAAGGTCGCCGTCGCCGCGGAACTCGGTCCGCTTGCCTCGGGGTTCCTCGCCGACCGGCAGTTCGGGTTCGATCGAGTCAGCGCGGCTGTCCCCGAATCGACAGGGCTGATCCTCGCAGTCGATGCGCTCGATCAGGTCGAGGGCGGCCCCGTCGAGGACACCGCACTCGACGAGGCTGTTCTCGAAGAGCTCCCGGCGGGCGTCGACGCGATCAAGCTGCTGGTCATCTGGCGGCGCGACGAGAAGCGTGAGGCACGTGCGGAACTCGCGTCGCGCTTCATCGCGGAGGCCCGCGCGCGCGGAGTGCTCTCGGTGCTGGAGCCGGTCGTGCGCGCGGCACCCGGCGAGACGGACTTCGATGCGGATGCTGCGATCCGCGAGGCTGCGCGTGAACTCTCGGCCCTCGATCCGGACCTCTACAAGTCGCAGGTTCCGATGGCGGGCGCAGGCACCGAGGCGGAGCAGCGGACGGCGAGTGCCGCTCTGAACGAATGCATGAGCAGACCCTGGGTCGTGCTGTCGCAGGGCGTCGAGCGGGAGCGGTTCGCGGATGCCGTGCGCGCCGCCTGCCTGGAAGGGGCGAGTGGTTTCCTCGCCGGACGGGCGCTGTGGAGCGATGTCGTCAGCCAGAACGACGTGCGATCGGAGCTGCGCGCACGGTCGATCGATCGGCTCAGGACCCTCGCAGACGTGGTCGATGAGCATGCACGCTCGTGGCGTGATTGGAGCAGGGCATGATCCGCATCGGAGCGCTGCACACGGTACCCGCGCTCGTGCCGGTCTTCAACGACCTGCTGCTCGCCCGGCGCCACGACCTCGACATCGTGCATGTCGCGGATGCCTCGCTGCTGTCGCGCGCGGTCGCTCACGGGGTCACCGAGGATGTGCACGCGACGCTGCGCGATCACCTGACCTCGCTGCGCAGTGCGGGCGCCGCGGCTGTACTCGTGACCTGTTCGTCGATCGGCGAGGCCGCGGTCCACGCGGCGCAGGCGGTCGATGTGCCGCTCGTTCGCGTCGATGCGGCGATGGCCGCGGAGGCCGTCGATCGGGCCGTGGCCGGCGGCAGCAGAGTGCTCGTGCTGGCGACCCTGGCTGCGACGCTCGGACCGACGACGCGTCTGGTCGAGGCCGCCGCCAGAACGGTTGGCGCGGTATCTGTCGAATCACGCGTGGTGGAGGGCGCGGCGGCTGCGCGCAGCGCCGGCGACCTCGAGACGCACGACGCACTGATCGCCGCAGCCGTCACCGAAGCCGGGGATGCGGATGCGATCGTGCTTGCGCAGGCGTCGATGGCATCCGGTGCGGGCGATGATCATCGTGCGCTCACCTCGCCGGAATCGGGCGCAGCGGCGTTCGTCTCGGCCTTGCGCCGCTGACTGACCACGCATGCTCGGCATTGTCGGAGACCTCCCCTAGTCTCGCCCTATGCCAGAGCGCTTCGCCACTGTCGACGATTTCCTCGCTTCGCTGCAGCCGCAACGACGCGCCGACGTCGACTCGATGCGTGCACTCGTGCAACACGCCGAACCGGAGCTGACCGAGATCGTCAAATGGAACTCACCCGACTACACGCTCGACGGCGTCGACCGGCTGACGATCAACGCGGCAGGCAGAGGGCCCGTGCGACTCATCCTGCACTTCGGCACCGACCGGGCTGAAGACAAGGCCGCCGCGCCGACGTTCGGGGGCGATCCCGATGGCCTGCTGACATGGCATTCGGATATTCGGGCCAGTCTCGCACTGCCGAACGATGCCGACCTCGCCGGTGCACGCGACCCGATCATCTCGGTCATCCGGGCTTGGCTGGCTGAGGAGTAGACGCGCTGCCCGCTGTCTCGTCACGCATCGTCTAGATGAGTGAGTCCGATTGGGTTCAGTGGTCGTGGGTGATGAGTGAGCGCTTTGGCGGGTGCGTTGGTGAGATGCCCCGCCCGGATGCGATGAGGTGACGGTGTGGCGAGCCAATTAGACCCATCCACCTAGGGGCGGGCGCTCAGGTTCGCCGTGCTCAGAGGGCCGTCGGCCGCAACGATCAGAAGGGTGCTTCGGATGGCATGCGGTCGGCGACGTCGTCGAGGGTGACGTATGTGGCGACGCCCGGTGGGCGATCGACGTAGATCCTGCCGGTGGGGCTGGTCCATTCCAGCACGCCACCGCCGAGTTGTCGCACCTTCCATGGCGTCTGATGCTTCGTCACATGATGTCGGCGGCAGAAATCGGCCAGATTGGCGACGGTCGTCGCACCACCGTGCGCATGATCGATCGTGTGATCGTCGTCGCACAGCCTTGCCACCAGTCGGCATCCGGGGAACCTGCAGCGCCGATCTCTGGCTCGCAGATACCGACGCATCTCGGACGAGGGGCGATATCTGTCGACTCCGAGCACCATCCCCGACGCCGGATGCGTGAAGACTCGATCGAAACCGGGAGCGTTGCCGACCAGGATCCGCGCGGTCGCAGGATCGACCGGGCCGACGCCCTCCAGATGCGCGGGAGAAGCGATCTCGTCAGGGTCGGTCAGGCTCAGCGCCGGGACCGTGATGTCGATGTGCGCGCGGATCTCTCCGAGCAGCCCGTCTTCGGTCTCATGCCCGGTAGGAGTGCCCGTGAGGATCAGATCGGCGAGCAGATCGAACCGCAGTTGATTCATCGACCTCTCGTCTGCGAAGTCATCCGCCACGGCATCCGCCGGAGCACCACCGCACTCCTTCGCGAGCCGCGCGTTCTCCGCCTTGACCTTCAGGCCCATCTGCGTCGCCCTGTCGTGCATGCCGTTGACGATCGCGCTCGGTCCGAACATCGTGAGTTCGCTCATGCCGTCGTCGCGCCCGCGCACCCACGCTCCGCGCTTCTCGCGCGCTTCGCGATGCCGCTCAGCGAACGAGGTCGCGCGGAAGAGCTCGGCCGTCTGCGCGGCGAACGGACGCAGCCTGTTCGGGGATTCGACCTCGGCGCGCGCGACCACAATCGCTTCGTAACGCGCCCTGTTCTCAGCATCCTCGATCTGCTCACCGGCATCCATGATGACCCGCACATGGACCTGCGAGATGTGACCCGCGGCGAACGATGCCGCCGTCACAGGAAAGCACTCCTGAAGCATTGCAGCGGCGCCTATGTGCGACTCGATCGTCCGATCGCTCAACCGCAGCGCGGAACCGATCTCGGTCGCGATCGCTCGCTGCGACATCTCCCGCGAATCGACAGAGTCGAACGGCTCATCATCAGCGATGCGCGAAGCCGTCGCCAACAGCGCCGACTTCGTCGCCATCAACTGGTTGATCGTCTGTTCCACCGACGAGAGCGTCGTGACGACGTCTTCGAGCAGCGCGTTCAGCACCGGAGAAGTCATCGTCGAAATGTTCATATATACATTGAACTACTGGCCTCAGACATTCGTTCATAGTTATGAGAATTGACACCACGGTTCTACTCAGATGTTCTGTGGGTTCTCATCAAGAGTTGACCCGATCGGACTCACTCATCTAGCACAAAGGATCGAACCGCGCTTCCCCCTGGAATTTCGGTTCTGCTTCCTGCACCGTTGCGGCATGAGCAATCTTCTTCGCGATGACTCGGTCTCCATCCTCACCCGCGGCTACGACTTCGGTGCGCATATCTGGCGCAGGGTGCAGGCAGGTGCGCGGTCGGCGCCCATGCGACTGCTCGGTGACGAGGCGATCCTCGTGCGCGGCGCGGAAGGCGTCGAGCTCTTCTACGACCAACGTCTCATCGGGCGCCACGGCGCCATGCCCGCGATCGTGCAGGAGACGCTCTTCGGACACGGATCGGTGCACAGCCTGGACAGTGAAGAGCACCACCATCGCAAGGCGACGTTCGTCGATGTCGCCTATGAGGACGCACAGGTCGAACGGCTGGCGCCGCTTCTCGATCGCGAGTGGCAGGGCGAACTAAGCGCCTGGGTCGATGGCACCAGCGACCGCTCCGCCTACGATGCGGCGGTCGGCGCGTTCGGAAGGTCGATCATGAGATGGGCGGGGCTGCCAGGCACTCCCGCCGCGAAGACGAGGTGGGCAGCGAGGCTCGCGCAGATCGTCGACGGCTTCGGGGCGCCCTACTCCCCCGGATTCGTGCTCGCCTGGCTGAACAGGGGCTGGTCGGACCGGCACGCCGAGAGACTTGTCGAGGCCGTTCGCGCGAGCACGCTCTCGGCCGAGGCCGGGACGGCGTTGTACGAGTGGTCTTGGCACCGGGACCGCGATGGCGCACTGCTGCCGGCCCGCCTCGCGGGCATCGAGCTGCAGAACAGCATCCGCCCGATGATCGCTGTCGCGCGCTTCGTCGCATTCGCCGCGAAAGAGCTGCACGATCGTCCCGAATGGCGCACGCGCATCGCAGACGAAACCGCAGAACGCGGCACGCTGGTCGGCGGAATTCTCGCCACCGCGTTCGCCCAGGAGGTCCGCCGCACCTCACCTTTCGTGCCGATGCTGCCGGGATGGGCCCTCGAAGATGTCGAACTGGACGGCGAGCGCGTGCCGGCGGGCGGGCGCGTGGTGCTCGACATCCTCGGAACGAACACGGATGCTCGATCCTGGGCGTCACCGGACGACTTCAACCCCGACCGGTTCGTGGACGTCGAAGACTATGAGGCGCTGAAGGTGTTCATCCCGCATGGTGGCGCAGATGTCGAGACGGGACATCGCTGCCCGGGCGAGAAGCTGGCGATCACGGGGCTCACCGCGGCCATCGCTGCCATGAGCGATCCTCGTGTGACGATCTCCGGTGAGGGACTCGACGTGAATCGTCGGCGTCTGCCGACCAAGCCCGCCTCCGGCGGCCGGGTGCGAGCCGCTGGGGCAACATCGCGGTGCCCTTTCCACTAGTCAGACGCTGGAGCGCTTGAGCACCTGACGCACGAACTCCGGAATCACATCGACACCGACCTTGGCCTTGTGCGCCTCGGCCCGTGCCAGCGCCGCCGCGGTGTCCGTGGCTGTGGATCCGGCATGTCCCTCGTGCAGGTCCAGCGCGATCAGGCCTGCCGCCGCCATGTCCACCGCAGCACGCAGCCACGGCTCCAATGAGCGAGCCGGCTCCGCCGATGTGTCGACGTCCGCGAGCGCCCGCCACTGCTCCAGACGCATCCGCAGTTCGGCCGCGTTCGAAGCCGATTCGAGCGCCCGATCCGCCGCATCAGCGAGCGACTGGTCCATCGGCGCCGACGGCGGCCACGACGACAGCGTCCGCACCAGCGGTGCGAGCGCGTCGGCCCGGGGTCCGGCGACCACCTGCAGCGCGGCCTTCGCGGATCGTGCGGCAACGTAGCCGGCGGGGTTCCAGGCCCAGTCGGCGAACGACGCGATACCGAACCCACCCGGCACATACTCGACCATCGGGTTCGACCACGCGCCGTGCAGGACTGACCCGGCGACCTCCGTCGTGCGTCCAAGCAGCGGCCCGAGGAACGCACGCCCTCGGTCGAAGTCGTTCACCGGGAAGTTGTCCCACAGAAGCAGCCGATCACCGAAGACCTCGGCCGCGGCATCGATGTCCTGCCGGGTGATCTCGCCCACGACGATGTCGGCGCCCGTCCACCAGACCAGCACGCTATCGGGCAGTCCAGCGGCGAACGCGGTGCGATACTCCGACGCCGCCGTCCCGGCATAGTCCATCGGCACCACCAGAAGGTGTCCGTCGGAGAGGTGCGAGCCCACAGCATCCTGGAACCGTCTGATCGTGAGAGCGTGTGCCTCACCCAGTGCAGCGTCGTCCTCCCCGAACCGCGCCTTGTCACGCTCGTGCACGGGCGTCGGCGGCACGTCATCGAAGAGCAGGGCTACGTCGGGGATACCGGCATCGAGCAGTTGCCGCGCCTTGCTCGCGAGAAGCTCATGCTCAGCATCGTCCGCAAACACCATCGATCCCGCTGGATGCAATGCCACCACAACGTCGACGCCATGCTTCGCCCCTTCTTCGGCAAGGTCGACGAGCCTCGTCAGGTCCTCCGAAGGGTACGGCTCGCGCCACCGCTCGCGGTGGAACGGATCATCCTTCGGCGCGTACACGTAGGAGTTGAGCTTCAACCGCCCCGCGAAAGCCACCGCAGCGAGACGCTCGGCGTGCGACCACGGCTCGCCGTAGAAACCCTCGATGATCCCTCGCCGCGCGAGCACCGGCGCATCGTCGATCGCAATGTCCGGCACCTGTCCATCGTGAAGTCGCGCGAGTTCATCCAACGTGACTCTGGCGTACCGGAATCCACGCGCGTCAGCGGCGCGCACGGTGGCACGGCCGCCCCGCACCTCGACGTGATACCCCTCGGGCGCGACGCCCGGCTGCGGCACTTCGACGAGGTCGGAGAGCACCGCTGCCAGTGCGCGACCACCGCCGTGCACTTCACCTCGCTGCGGCCGGGGGATCAACGGGAGGTCGAGGAGTTCGGTGTCGTCATCGCGCACAGTGGCACGCTACTCGATCCTGGGAACGTTGTCATATAACCTGGGGTGCATGAGTTCTGCTCCCTCGCTGACGAGCGATCCTGATCGCTGCACGATCAAGGGAGAGACCTACTCCCTCTCCTGGCGAACCGGGGCGAACGGGATCACCCGCTCGCCCTACTTCGAATTCTCCGGCGCCGACAGCGACCGGTGGATGCGGCTGAGCGCGCTGTCGAGCGCACACACACGTACCGCGCGCGACGAGGCCATGCAGATCGCTGAGCCGCAGGTGCGCACCGAGCCGGATGCGATCGTAGTCACCGTGCACACGGAATCGCCCGTCTGGCAGGAGCACGATCTCGAACTGCGCTGCACGGCGGACTCGGTCGAGATCACGATGCTCGTCACGGGTGGCGGCGAACTCACCGACGTCACGATCCTCGGCGGCGACGGCATCCTGCCGACCGGCGCGGCCGGCACCTTCCGCTCCGGTTTCGATGCGCGCTCCCTCTATGTGCCGAGCCCGACCGAACCCGTCGCCTTCGTGCGCCCGATCTGGTCGGCCGCGTCACTAGGGGTGGTGGGCGACGCCGACCCCGGCCGACTGAACGGCATCTTCTCCCCGCCCCCGCTTCTGCTGGCATTCGGCCGCTCACCCGCCACCGATGCGTTCACCCCCGGCGAAGGCCCTTGGCTCGCTGCGTGGCTGCGCGCGCCAGTGGAACTGCTGCGATTCACTGCCATGCGCTTCGATCCGGTCGACGATGGCGCACTGCTGCACCTGGCGTTCGAAGGCCACACTCCGGTCGACGGCACGTGGCGCTCTCCGACCGTCGTGCTTCGTCCGGTCGCCGCCCCTGCAGCCGCGCTGGCGGAGTACCGCGCCGACCTCTTCGACACCGGATGCGCACCTGCCCCGGCGAAGCACGTGCGACCGTGGTGGCTCGAGCCGATCTTCTGCGGCTGGGGTGCGCAGGTCGCCCGCGGTGGCGCACCGGCACCCGATCTGTGCCGGCAGGAGATCTACGACGACTTCCTCGGCACACTCCACGCCGCATCACTCGATCCGGGGACCATCGTCATCGACGACCGGTGGCAGAAGCAGTACGGCACGGCGGAACCGGACACCGACGCCTGGCCCGACATGCGCGGCTGGATCGCCAGACAGCACGCCGGGGGGCGGCGCGTGCTGCTCTGGTGGAAGGCATGGGACCCGGCCGGACTCCCCGCCGACGAGTGCGTGACGGATGCCGCAGGCAGACCCATCGCGGTCGACCCTGGCAGCCCCGCCTACCTCGCACGGCTCGACGCGATCGTCGAGCGCCTGCTGTCGGCCGACGGGCTCGACGCCGACGGTTTCAAGGTCGACTTCACGCAGCGCACACCAAGCGGAACCATGCTGCGCTCGGCTCCCGACAGCGACGGCGTCTGGGGGATCGCGGCGCTGCACCGGCTCGTCGGACGCCTGCACACGGCCGCCACCGGCATCAAGGACGACGCCCTGATCATCACGCACACCGTGCATCCGGCGTTCGGCGACATCTCCGACATGATCCGCACCAACGACGTGCTCGAGCACGACACCACCGGCGAGCCGGTCTCGGTCGCAGCCCAGCTGCGCGCGCGGCACGAGATCGTCGCGGCGACGCTTCCGGAGCATCCGGTCGACACGGACCAGTGGCCGATGCCGAACCGTGAGGAGTGGCTCGACTACGCCAGGTCGCAGGGGCAGTACGGTGTTCCTGCGCTCTACTACCTGGAGCGCGTCGGTGAGAGCGACGAGCCGATCGACATCGAGCATCTCGCCGAAGTGGGCCGGCTGTGGGATCGGTATCGGGAGACGCTGAGATGACGGCGACGGAGATCGCACGGGGCGTGTGGCGGATCGCTGACACCTGTCACGTCTACCTCCTTGTCGATCCCGATGCCCCGGATGTCGAACGCGACGCCGTCGCCATCGACTTCGGTTCCGGCCTCGCGCTCGAGCACCTCGACGAACTCGGCATCCGCCGCATCACGGATGTGCTCATGACCCACCATCATCGCGATCAGGGCCAAGGCCTCCCTCTGGCAGTCGAGCACGGCGCGCGCATCCACGTACCGCCGGTGGAGCGCGAGTTGTTCGACAGCGTCGAGACGATGTGGGAGGGCCGCCCGCTCGACAACGACTACAACCTGCGTCAGGACCGCTTCTCCCTGCTCAGTTCGGTGCCGGTGCATGCCGTCGTGCCCGAGTACCGAGACCTGAATGTCTCAGGCGTCAGCCTGCGCGTCATCCCCACGCCCGGCCACACGATCGGCTCCGTGAGCTACCTGCTCGCACGCGACGGCGATGTCATCGCCTTCACGGGCGACCTCATCTACGCGCCGGGCAAGGTGTGGTCGCTCGCGGCGACGCAGTGGTCGTACACGCAGAACGAGGGTCCGGGGATGACGGTGCTCAGTGCGCGGATGCTGGCCCGCGAGGGCGTCACGCACCTCGCGCCCTCGCACGGCGAGCTGATGGAGGAGGCGCCGACAGCGCTCGATCGCCTCGCGGAGACGATGCAGGAATACGTCGACTCACGGCGCTCCTACCCCTGGGATCTGCTCGCGCGTCTAGACGACCCGTATGTCGCGCTCTCGCCCCATCTGCTCATGAATCGCACGTCGATGTCGTGCTCCTACGTCGTGCTGTCCGAGACGGGTGAGGCCCTGATCATCGACTACGGATACGACATGACGACCGGCCTCGTCCCCAGCCAGGAGCGCGCAGCCCGCCGGCCGTGGCTCGCATCACTGCCCGCCCTTCGTCGCAACCACGGCGTGACACGCATCACCGTCGCCCTGCCGACCCACTATCACGACGACCACATCGCCGGCATGCCGCTGCTGCGCGACGTCGAGGGCACCGAGCTGTGGATCCCCGAGAACGTGGCACCGACCATGGCCGACCCCTGGCTCGAGGATCTGCCGTGCCAGTGGTACGACCCGATCACCGCCGACCGGGTGCTGCCGCTCGATGAACCCTTCACCTGGAACGAGTACACGTTCACCGCGCATGCGCAGCCGGGACATACGCTCTACGCCGTGGCGTACTCACTGGAGATCGACGACCTCGTCGTCGTCTTCACCGGCGACCAGCAGGAGGGCCTGGGAGGCCGCGACGGCCGTCGGGACATCATGAACTACCAGTACCGGAACCTGTTCCGCCTGGGCGACTACTCCCGAAGCGCCGCGCTGTACCGCCGCCTCGGGCCAGGCTTGATGGCGAGTGGCCACTGGGAGCCGCGCTGGGTGGATGCGGCGTACCTCGACTATCTCGATGAGTCGGGGCGACTCGTCGACGATCTGCACGAGCGACTGCTGCCGCTCGAGGAGATCTCGATAGGCCCGGACGGACAGGCGGCACGCATCACGCCCTACCGCGGAGAAGCTGTGGTCGGCACCGAGATCGAGTACTCGGTGCGCGTGCGCAACCCCCTGGGCGAGCGGGCAGCGACCAGGGTCCGGATGGTGTTGCCGGTAGGCTGGCGCTCGTCCCGGTCCGAGATCGATCTCGACCTCGGACCCAGCGAGGAGGCATCCGTGCAACTTACCGTGACACCGTCCTCGGCGGGCAGGCGGCAGCGCCTCGCGATCGACGTCACGATCGGATCGCTGCGCCTCGGCCAGCACGCGGAGGCCCTGCTCGACGTGCGGGATGCCCACGCATGAGCGAGCAGCGACGTCAGCCGGTGGTTCGCCCGACCATCAGAGAGGTCGCCTCCGCGGCCGGCGTCTCGCGGTCCACCGCATCACGTGCACTCTCCGGCAACGGCTACGCGGCGCCTGAGGTGCGCGAGCGCGTGCAAGCCGTCGCGAAGGAGATCGGCTACGTCGTCGATGTGACCGCGCGCAGCCTCAAACAGCGCACCAGCCGCTCGGTCGGCCTGCTCGTCTCGGACCTGCGCAACGTCTTCTACGCGGAGCTCGCCTCGGGCATCGGTGAAGAGGCACGGGCGCACGGGCGCACCGTGGTGCTCGTCGATCTCCGGGGAGACGAGAAGGATGAACTCGCCGCCGCCGAGACGCTCGTCGGCTCGCGGGTCTCCGGTGTCATCGCCACTCCCGTCACCGCTCAGCTCAGTGAGTACCTCGGCAGGATCGGCGTGCCGCTGATCGAGGTCGACCGGCGCTTCGACGCCGAGGCGACCGACGCGGTCGTCGTCGACAACCGCGCCGCGGCGCGCGACACGACCACGAGGCTGCTCAAGGCGGGCCACCAGCGCATCGCGCTGCTTATCGACGAGACCGAGTGGACGACCGGTGAAGAGCGCCAGCGCGGCTACATCGACGCCTTCGAGGCGCGGAAGGTGCGCCTCGACGAGTCGCTCATCGTGCAGGCAGGATGGGATGCCGACGAGGCGAAGGACGCCGCACTGCGGATCCTCTCCCGACCCGACCGGCCCACGGCGGTCTTCGCCGCGAACAACGTGCTCGCCGAGGGATCCTGGCGCGCGGCATCCGAACTCGGACTCCGCATCCCCGAGGACGTGAGTATCGCCGGCTTCGACGAGGCCCCGTGGATGAGCATGGTGCATCCCGGCGTCTCCACCAGGGTGCAGGATCCCGGCGCGCTCGGCGCCGCCGCGCTTCGTGCACTGCTCGAGCGCATCGAGTCGCCGGACGCCCCGGTGCGAACGATCGTGATGCCCACCGTGTTCGTCGATCGCGGTTCGATCGCGGCGCCTCCGGGATAGGGCGAAACACCTGATCGCTGTTGCGGCGATTGATCGCATTGCTATGATGTGGGAACGATGTCACATTGTGCGCAGAACATGTCGCACAGGCCGGAGGAATGAATGGCAACGCAACGGGGCGTGCTCGCGCTCGATATCGGCGGGACCAAGATCGCCGTGGCGATGGTGACTCCCGACGGTCGCACCCACGCCTTCCTTTCAGAGCCGACCGAGAAGCACCGAGGACCGGATGCTGTCATCGCGCACCTGTTCGACATGGGAAGGCGCAGCATCGCGGACGCCGGCCTCGGACAGCCGCTCGCCGTCGGCATCAGCTGCGGCGGTCCGCTCGATGCGGCCGCCGGCGTGCTCACCCACCCGCTGCATCTGCCCGGCTGGATCGACATCCCGATCGTCTCGATGGCTCAGCACGAGTTCGGAGTGCCGGCCGTGGTGGAGAACGACGCGACGGCCGCTGTGCTCGGCGAACACCGCTTCGGCGCGGCGCAAGGCACCGACATCGCCCTGTACCTCACGCTCTCGACCGGCGTCGGAGGCGGATCGATCATCGACGGCCGGTTGCATCGCGGCGCCGCAGGCAACGGCGGCGAGTTCGGCCACATCACCGTACGGCCCGGCGGTCGCGACTGCTTGTGCGGCCGCCGCGGCTGTCTCGAGGCCTACGCCTCCGGCAGCTCCATCGCTGCACGCGCCGCTGACCTGCTCGCGGCATCCGATCGCGACTCATCGCTGCGCGAGCTGCCGGTGGTGCGCGCCGAGCATGTCTCCGCCGCGGCCGCGGCCGGCGATCCGCTCGCCGGTGAACTGTGGAGCGAGACCACCGACCTGCTCGGGCAGGCGGTCACCGACCTCGTGAACCTCTTCGAACCGCACGTCGTCGTCCTCGGCGGCGGCGTGACCCGCTCCGGCGCGCAGCTGCTGGATCCTGTGCGCCACATCGTGCGCACGACCGCCATGGCGCCGGCAGCACGCGCGACAGTGACCCTCGCCGCCCTCGGCGACGAGGTCTGTGTCGTCGGCGCCGGAGTCCTCGCCCTCGACCTCATGGAGACCACCCGTGTCTGATTGGCTCGACAACCAGCTCACCGCACACATCCGCACCGCCGAAGGCGCAGAAGCACTGCTCCCGAGAGTTCGCGAGGTGGGCGACATGCTCATCGACGCGTTCGAGCGCGGCGGCACCCTCTACACGTTCGGCAACGGCGGCAGCGCCGCCGACGCTCAGCATTTCACGGGCGAGGTCATCGGGCACTACCGGCGAGACCGGCGGCCGCTGCCCGCCGTGACACTGACGACGGATGCCACGGTGTCGACCTGCATCGCCAACGACTACGCCTTCGAGGAGATCTTCTCGCGTCAAGTGGAGGCTCTCGCTCATCCGGCCGACGTGGTCGCCGCCTTCACCACATCGGGGCGTTCGGAGAACATCGTTCGCGGACTCACCGCCGCCCGGGCCAACGGCGCCACCACGCTGCTCTTCGCCGGCGGCGACGGCGGTCCGTCGCTGGGCCTGGCAGATTATGCGCTCCTCGCGCCCTCCGATGAGACCCCGCGGATCCAGGAGCTGCACACCTTCCTTCTGCACGCGCTTTCCGAGATCCTGGATGCCTGGGCAGCCGGAGAGGACCTTTCGTGAGCACGCCAGCCGAACGCGCGCCGATCGAACGCGCACCGATCGCGAACGCCCCCTCCGGCGAGCAGCCCGGCGACCTCACCCCGGCGGCTCGCCCTGTCGCGACGCCGGATCGCACGCTGCACATGATCGGCAACGCGCACCTCGACCCGGTATGGCTGTGGCCGTGGCAGGAGGGCTACCAGGAGGCGCGCGCCACCTTCGCGAGCGCACTCGACCGGATGGACGAGTACCCCGACTTCATCTTCACGTGCGATCAGATCGTGCTGCTGTCATGGGTCGAAGAGCAGGATCCGCAGATGTTCGCACGCATCGCCCTGCGCGTCGCCGAGGGGCGCTGGGTCAACGTCGGCGGCTGGTGGGTCGAACCGGACTGCAACATGCCCATGGGCGAGTCGTTCGCGCGCCAGGGCCTCTACGGTCAGCGCTATCTGCAGTCCCGGTTCGGGAAGATCTCGACGGTCGGCATGAACGTCGACCCGTTCGGGCACAGCGCGAGCCTGCCGCAGATCCTGCAGGGCCACCGGATCGACTCGTACTGCTTCATGCGCCCCGGCCCGCACGAAGGCGACCTCGAGGAGACCCTCTTCCACTGGGAGTCCGCCGACGGCTCCCGGGTGCTCGCCTACCGCATCCCCTTCGAGTACTGCAGCCCGCCCGGAGACGTCTCCGGTCAGACCGAAAAGGCTCTCGGCCAGCTGGACCGCACTCTCGGAGAAATGATGGTCTTCTACGGTGTCGGCAATCACGGCGGCGGGCCGACGAAGGCCAACATCGACTCGATCCACCGTTATGACCGGATGGGAACCTTCGGGAGGATGGCGATGTCGTCACCGCGCGTGTACTTCGACGAGATGCTCAGCCGAGGCGAGGGCTTCCTCGACAACCTGGTCGTCCGCCGCGACGACCTGCAGCACCACGCGCCAGGCTGCTACTCGGCGCACTCGGGCATCAAGGCGTGGCAGCGCAGGGCGCAGCACGCTGTGCTCTCCGCCGAGCGCTGGGCCGCGGTCGATGTGGTCCTCGGCGCCGAGGACTACCCGCGCGAGGACCTCGAGCGCGCGTGGAAGCAGATCCTCTTCAACCAGTTCCACGACATCCTTCCTGGGTCGGCGATCGAGCCCTCGTACGATGATGCCCGCGATCAGCTCGGCGAAGCCGTCGCCATCGCAAAACGCATCATCACCCGCGCGCACAACCGGATCGCGCGCCGGATCGACATCCCGATGGATGCCGCGACGCAGCCGATCGTCGTGTTCAACCCGCATCCGTGGCCAGTCTCCACCGACGTCGATTTCCAGTTCGGCGTGCAGCCGCACGGCGTCAGAGTGGTGGATCATGGCGGTGTCGAGGTGTTCTCGCAGGCGACGCAGTCGTCCGCGACCACCGGCGACCGCGGTCGCGGCGCTGTCACGTTCCGCGCCGACGTGCCGGCGTTCGGGTATGCGGTGTACCGGCTGCTCCCCGGGCCCGCGATCCCGCAGACCTCTTCGCTGTCCGTCTCAGCTGACGGCACCGTCATCGAGAACGCGCACCTCCGAGTCGAACTCGACCCCCGCACCGGCGATGTCATCGCGTTGCGCGACAAGGCGACCGGACTCGACCCGCTGCACGGCACGAAGGGACAGCCGCGCACGGCAGTCTGCGACGACCCGACCGACACGTGGGGCCACCGCGTGATCTCGTACGCGTGGCCAGGTGCCGCGATGACGCTCGACCGCATCGTGGTGCGCGAGACCGGTCCGCTCCGTTCGCGCGTGCGCGTCGAGCGATCCTGGGGTGCGAGCACGCTCATCGAGGAGTATCTCCTCGACCACGATGCGCGCGAAGTCAGAGTCGATGTCACGATCGACTGGCGGGAGAAGGCTCATCTGCTCAAGCTCCGCTTCCCGGTCGGGCTCGACGACCCGTCCGCCACCTACGAGATCCCCTACGGCACGATCGAGCGGCCGGTCGACGGCGCTGAGGAACCGGCCCAGTCGTGGGTCGACCTCACCGGAACCGTCGACGGCGCCCCCGCCGGTCTGACCGTCGTGGCCACCACCAAGCACGGCTGGGACGTCTCACCGGCCGGATCCGCCGGGCTCGAGACCTCGAGCATCGGCATCACCGCCGTGCGCAGCCCGGTGTACTCGTGGCACGATCCGCGCCTGCTCGACCCCGAGGGGATCTACTCCTTCCAGGACCAGGGCATTCAGCGCTTCAGCCTTGAGCTCATCCCGCACGCGGGCGACTGGCGCACCTCGCAACCCACTCGACGCGCGGCGGTGCTCGGCGCACCGGTACGCGCGCAGCAGGAGTCGTTCCATTCCGGCGACCTTCCGGCGCGCAACAACTTCGCCGACGACGGATCGGATGCCGTGATGATCACGGCGATCAAGGGCAGTGAAGACGTCCCGGATGCTGGCGCTGCCGACATCATCGTGCGTGCCGTCGAGACCACGGGGCGGGCCACGAGCGCCCGGCTGGAACTGCCGTTCGTCGATCGCGCGATCGAGGGCGAGTTCCGGCCGCACCAGGTGCGCACATTCCGCGTTCCGCTCGATCCGGATGCCGACATCGTCGAGGTCGACCTGCTGGAATGGCCACTGGGAGAGCAGCCGGAGTGAGCGCTCCCGATCCGGGTCGCCCGCTGACCGCCCGAATCCTCGAGGCCGAGGTCCTGGACGCCGATCCGGCGCTGTTCCGGATCGACGTGCACACCGACGGCGAGATCCGTCGCGTCCGCGTCCGATACCTGGGCACGAGCCCCATGGCGGCGGCAGTGCGCCTGTCGGTCAGGATCGCGGATGCTGTGGAGCCGTGGTGGCTGATCCCCGGACTGTTCTACGGCGACAACCGGCCAGCGGGGAATGACCGGCCGTATCCTCGGTTCGAAGCACACCCCGCCGCCGATGCCGATCCGTTCGTCAGCGACGAGTGGCACTTCCGCTCCGACCGTGCGGCGACCCCTGCCGTGTTCGTCTGGCCGGATCGTGCACGCCACGGCGTCGCGCTGTCGGCTGCGCCCGTGACCGCTCTCGGTCTCACCGGTCTCGGCTTCGCCCTGCACGGCGGCGACGCCGTTCTCAGCGTGACCTTCCCGGCCCGCGAGTTCCCCGTCACGTACTACGGCGATGCGGCGCCGCGCGAGCCCGAGGTGCTGCATCACGTCTTCGAGGCCGGCGCGACCGTCGAGATCGTCGTGCGCGTGCATGAACTCTCGGATGATCGTCACGACTACGCGCGCGTCCTGCGCGAGCTGCATGCGGCATCCGCGCCATCCGCTCCACTTCGCCCATGGGTGGACGTTCCGAGCGCCGCCGCACTGAGCGCGGAGGGTCTGCACCGATGGCACTACGACCCCGATCCCGGAGTGCTGCTGGAGACGGTGGGCTTCGACCGTGAGGTGTCAGGCCGCGACGGAAAGTCCGTCGACCGGCATGCGATGCATGTCGGGTGGGTCTCCGGCATCCCCTGGGCCTATGCGATGCTGCGACATGCGGCCCGCGCCGATGATTCCGCTCTGCGACAGGCTGCGGAGAGCGTGATCGACTTCTGCACAGCAGAGCTGTCGCCGAGCGGCACGTTCTGGGGCGTCTGGTACCGCGGGAGCGGCTGGACGCAGAGCTGGACCTCGCACCGCCAGGGCCTGCACGGCCGCACGCTCGGCGAGGCGACGCAGTTCCTCGTGCGTGCGGTGTCGCTGACCGAACGCGACGATTGGCGGCGCGCCGCGGCATCCAACCTCGACGCCGTCGTGACGCGTCAGCGCGCAGACGGCAATCTCGGCAGCATCCACCATGCGGAGACCGGCGAGGTCCTGGTGTGGGACGGATCGGCTGGACTCGCGTGGGTCGGCGCGCTGGCCGAGGCCGCAGAGTGGGACGAGAGGTATCTTCCCGCGGCCGTGCGCGCAGGCGACTGGTACGCGCGGCTGGTGCTCGACGAGGATCTGCACGGTGCGCCGGAGGACGTCGATCTCGCCGGCACCAGCGAAGACGGCTACGTCGCCGTGATGGCGTATGTGGCGCTGTACGACGCGACCGGCGAATCCCGCTGGCTCGATCTCGCTCGACGCGCGGCCGACTTCGCGCTGTCGTTCCGCTACACGTACGACGTCGACTTTCCTGCGACGTCGATGCTCGGGATCTTCGACTTCGGCACTCGAGGTTCCGACCAGGCGTCGCCGTCCAACCAGCACCTGCATGCCTACGGGCTCGTGATGACGCGCGAGATGCTGCGGCTGGCAGAGGTGACGGGCGACGCGCACTTTCGCGAGCGCGCGCTGGAGTCCCTCGCATGCTTCCGGCAGTTCGTCGCACGCTTCGACGGCGACTTCAACGCGTACCGCGGCATGGTCACCGAGCGCTACTACCAGACCGAGTGCTTCCAGCCGAAGGGCATGCTGCTCACCCTGTCGCACGCCTGGAGCGCCGGCGTACTGCTGCTCGGCTGCGAGGACGCGATCGCGGCCGGCGAAGCGGACTGACGGGAACGCTTCGCTGTCAAGCCCCTCGGCGCGCCTTCTTCTCCTGTGCAGGATGATGATCGACCCCGAAGGAGGCGTGATGGACGTCATTCTGGTGCCTGGTTTGTGGCTCGACAGCTCGTCGTGGCAGGAGGTGTCCGACCGACTCAGAGAAGCGGGTCATGTGCCCCACCCTCTGACGCTGCGCGGCCTGACCTCTCGCACCGCCGACCGCTCCGGCGTGATGCTCGCCGACCACGTCGCGCTCATCGTGAACACGATCGACCAGATGGGCGGCCCCGTGGCGCTGGTCGGCCACGCCGAGGCGTGCGGTCTGGTGCATGCTGCCGCCAACCGCCGCCCCGATCGGGTCGCGCGTACGTTCCACGTCGGTGGCCTGCCCAGCGCCGACGGCACCTACGTCCTCACCGGCTTCGCCGCCGACTCCCACCACGACACGGCCGACATTGCTCGGCGTTGCGCGGTCGACGACGCCCTCGCGGCGCTGCGCGAGCGCCAGCGCACGGGCGACGGACAGGGCATCGACACCTCGCAGCGGCTGACCGATGATCGGCGCTACGACGTACCGGCGACGGTGATCGCCTCGGAATACACCTCTGAGGATGTGCGTCGGTGGATGACGGAACCCGCCGATCCGGCCACTGAGCTGGCGCGCATCCGCGATGTCACCCTGGTCGATCTGCCGGCTGGCCATTGGCCGCAGTTCGAACGCAGCGCGGATCTCACCCGCATCATCGTCGACGCCCTCGCGGATGATGCGCGCTCGGCCGCCTGAGCGGCGCGGCGCCGACACGCGAGGCTTCAGGCGGTGCGCACGCGTGCCGCGTTGTGCACCGCGGTGATCGACCTGCTCCCGGCCGACTCGTAGGCGGCGAGGATGACGCCGAGCACATCGATTCCCTCGACGTGCGTCTGGATCGGACGGCGTGCCTCGCGCAGGCATTCGGCGAAATGCGCCACCTCGGCGGCGAGCTCGTGCACCAGCTCGAAGGCCACGGTCACCGGCTCCTCACCACGCACTCGGGATACGAGCGTCGTGCCGTCAGAGCTCAGCGACCCCTTCTCGCCGACCAGCGAGAACTTCTCAGTGCCGACAGCCGGCTGGTAGGCCCAGCTCGTGGTCACATGGCCGACCACGCCGTTGTCGTAGCGCACGAGCACCTGAGCCGAATCCTCACCCTCCATGAAGTCCAAGCGATGACGCGAGAGCATCGCACCGACTTCGACGGGGGTGCCGCCCGCGAGGTGCTGCAGCAGGTAGAGCGGGTGATAGCCGGTGTCGATGAGCTCACCGCCGCCCGCCGTTGCGGCATGCGCACGCCAGCCCATGCTCTCGATCGTGAAGTCGTTGTAGAAGCTGTCGGTCGTGCGCACCTCGTACACGCGGCCGAGTGCCCCGCTGTCCACGAGCTTCTTCGCCGCGGCGACCGCCGGCAGGAACAACTGGTTGTGCGCGCACATGACAGTCACCCCGTTGCGCTCGACCGCCTCTGTGATGGCTGCTGCTTCGTCGAGCGTCAGGCACAGCGGCTTCTCGCAGAGCACATGCAGCCCGGCATCCGCCGCCGCGATCACGGCCTCGGCATGCAGGTGATGCGGAAGGCAGATGTCGACGGCATCCAGCCCGCCGGCCGCGATCATGTCGCGATAGTCCGCGTACACGCGCACATCCGAGTCGTCGCCTCGGCGCTTCTCGGCGTTCTCGGGCACGGGGTCGGCGACCGCTGCGAACACGACGGTCTCGGGGTTGAGCCGGTACCCGGCGACGTGCGCGCCGGCTATGCCTCCGGCCCCGATGAGCCCGATCCGGATTCTGTCTTCAGCGGGTTTCGTCATGCGTGCCCTTTCTGTTCGACGACGGCCGTGCCGGACGCCGCTGCGGCGTTGGCCGCCACCACGAAACGCGTGAGATCGATCGCGGCCTGATGGTTGTCGGAGGTGTCAGCCCCACCGCGAATCGCATCCACCCAGAGATCGAACGGAGTCGCCGCGCCGGAGTCGAGAGGTACCGGCGTCCAGTCATCGCCGAACCGCCCGCCCTTCCCGATCAGCTCTTCACGCCCGAAGCCGAACAGCAGCGAGGCTTCTGTTCCGCGAAGCTCCAGCGCGAAGGCACCGGGGGTCGTGACGAAGCTCGCCTCGGCGACCCCCAGGGCACCGTCGGCATAGCGGGCGACGACCACGGCGTTGTCTTCGACGGCGCGATCGGTGACGTTCCCGTACGATGCGACGATTGTGCTGGGGCGCGCGCCGAGAAAGCGCTGCACGAGGTAAGCGGGGTGGCATCCGAGGTCGGCGAATGCGCCGCCGAGCGCAGCGATCGGGTCGGCGAAGCGCTCGGGCAGCCAGCCGCCGAGCCAGCCGTCATGCGCCATGCGCACGCGCGCGTACGTCACGTCGCCGAGCGCGCCGTCGTCGATCAGACCGGATGCTGTCGTGATCAGCGGTTCGGAGAGCCTAGGTAACGAGACGACGAGTGCGACACCGTTTGCGCGGGCTGCGGCGACGAGCTCCTCCGACTCGGACACGGTCGGGGCGAGCAGCTTCTCCGTGAAGACGTGCTTGCCCGCAGCGATGGCCCGCTCGATCACGTCGGTGTGTTCGTTGGTCGCGGTCGTCACGGTGATGGCGTCGACATCTGGACGGGCCAGTAGCGCATCGAGGCTGTCCGTCTGCCCCTTCCCCCACCGCTTCGCGCCGTCGCTGCCCCGATCGCGGTCCTCATCCCACATGGCGACGAGCCGTGTACCGGGGTGCTCGCTGACCTCCCGCGCGTAGTCGTCCGCATGGACATGCCAGAACCCGGCGACTCCGACGCCGATGGTGTCAGTCAACGGTGCACTCCTTCGTGTGTCTGTGCCGCTCGCATGCACACCGAACTGCAGGTGCGACCGGGTGGATTGTGGCAACGTTACCACACGTGCCGGCGATCATCCGCGACACGTGACCGTCAGGAGAACCATGCAGCCCGGCGCGCTCAGCGGAGGAGCCGGGCTGCACGTCGTGGTCAGTGCTTGCCGGTCACCGTCACCCAGTCCGAAGGTACGGAGCTTTCACCGGAGCCGTACGCATTCACGGCGGTCACCGTCACGCTGTAACGCCCAGGGCGCACCCCCGCGAGTGTCGTCGACATCGCATCGCCGGCGACTTCGACCGTCGACGTCCGCCCGGATCGCGAGGTCGCCTCGATCACGTAGCCACTGATCTCCGCGTCCCCGGAGTCTGCCGGCGCTGTCCAGCTGACGCTGAGAGAGCCCCCACCCCCTTCGACTGCGGGGCGTTCCGCAGCACTCGGAACGTCACGCATCGAGATGTCGTCCAGCGGCACGCGTGTGTACTCGACGTCCTCCTTGTTCGTGCCGTACGAAACGTAGAGGTACTCGCCCCAGACGACGCTCTTCTGATAGCTGTAGCCGAGGTTCTTCGACTTCCCCTCGTACCGCAGCGGCTGGAGGTCCTCCGAGTCCCGCAGCACGAAGCCGTCGGTGAAGCTCTCTCCGTCGGCGCTCAGCACGACCACGAGCGGATGGCGCGTCTTCGTTCCGGTAAGGCTTCCCGCCAGGTAGGCGGTGCCGTCCGGAAGGTTGCCCGCGCTCTGCTTGGTACGAGAATCTGGGATGTCCGTCACTGCCGACCGTGACCACGTCTCACCGTCATCCTCGCTGACCGCTGCCAGCTTGAACATGCTGCTGCCGCCCTGGTCGCGGAACGTCATCACGACGTCTCCGTCTTCCTGGACATGCCAGCTCGGTTCGAGCTCCCGCGACATCTCGCCAGGCAGGTACTCCTGATTCTCGAACTCGCCCTGCGTCCAACCGGTCACTCCGAGCGGATCATCCGTGTAGTAGGGCTTTACCTGCAGGCCCGGCTGCACATGGAAGGCGGTGAGGACGCGACCGCTCGGCAGAGCTTTCACATCCTGTTCGATGATGCCGAGAACCGGCTCGCCGTTCTGGTCCGTGACAGGTGCAGGATCCGTCCAGTTGATGCCATCGGTGCTCGACACATACAGCGTGTACCCGCCACGAGGCGAAAGGTCGGCCGGCCACACGTTGAGGTAGGCGACGAGCGTCTCCCCGTCCGTCCACCAGCCGCCGTTCGAGGTGTACCCATCCGTCCTCGGCGCAGTCAGATCGAGCGGATCAGACCAGTTGTCTCCGTTCTGGTCGCTGACGCTGTAGCGGACGATGGTCTCCGGCGCGTCCTCGTCCCGCTCGGAGCTCTGCCACTGCGCGTACAGCTTGCCTTTGAAGGGCATCAGCACCGTGCCGTGATTGAACTTCAAGTCGTCATCCCCGGGAGAAAAGATGGTGACAGTCTCGGCATTCTCGGCCTGCGGCAACCCGAGGGCATTGAGGTCGCTCGTGTCGATGAGACCGTCGATGACCGCGACGGGAGGTTCCTCCACATCGGCCATGGCCGGACCCGCCGCAAGTGCAGCGACCAGCACGGCCGTGCCGAATAGAGCTCCGGCGGCGATGGATCGCCGCCGAGATGGGACTACTGAGGGCAACATTGCTTCTCCTTCGTCTCGCGGCGCCGATGAGGCGCCGCTTCTTCAATGGAATCGCGGCAGCGCACGTTCCAGGCGCGCGAGTACCGCAGCATCCGGCTCGGGGATCGGCATGCGCCGCCCGCCGACCGGACGTCCGGCGAGTCGGTGGACAGAACGCATCCGCGCAGGGGATCCGCTCACCGCCTCGACGACTTCGTCGATGTCTGTCTGTAGTTCAGCAACTCGTTCCCCGTCACCGTCGAGCAGCGCTTCGCGCATCGCGGTGAACGGACGGGCGAAAGCCGAGGCCACGCCGGAGATCACACCGTCGGCGCCTGCGAGCCCAGCACGGGCGAAGTCGCCGTCCGAGCCGGTGTAGATGCGAAATCCATCGGGGAGCCGCTCGCGGAACGATGAGATGAGCTCGAGCGATTCCCCGCTGACCTTCACCCCGACGACACCGGTCAGCTCGGCGAGCCGGACGATGAGCTCCTCATCGACCGGAATGCCGGTTCGTGCTTCGAACATGTAGACGTAGACATCGAGTCCTGCTGCTTCGTCAACCACTTCGCTGAAGAAGTCGAAGACCTCTTCAGGCGGAGCGGGGAGGTAGTACGGCGTGAGCACCGCGATCTCCGTTGCTCCTGCCGCGCGCGCACCGCTGATTAGTTGCGACACCTCGTACCTGCTCGCCGCCCCGACGTGCACGATCACGCGCATACCTCGCAGCGCCTCAACGGACAGCGCCGCTACAGCATTGCGCTCCTCTATCGAAAGCGCCGGGAACTCTCCGGTGGTGCCGAGGACGAGCGCCCCCTGCACCGCTGATCCTGCGACGTACTCGAGAATCGCTCGGCTGCCGGCGAGGTCGAGCGCGCCGCTCTCGTCGAAGGCGAGAGGGACGGCGGTGATGATGTCGTGCGATGGCATGCGTGAGTGTTTCTTTTCGAGAACTGGCAGGTGGAAGCTTCGGGGGCGACATGGCCGCCGCCCCCGAAGCCGGGTGGATCAGCCTGTGAAGGCCTCGTCCATCGACCGCAGCACGTCATCACGACCGGCCTGGTCCGAGAAGAGCTGTTGCACTCCGATGAACAACGCCGACTGCGCCTTGGCGTTCGGCCACCCCTGATCAGGCATCGGGGCCGTTCGACCGTCGGCAATCACATCGGCGGCGGACTGCATGACGGAGTCGAGCTCGACCTCGGCGGTGGTCAGCGCCGGAATGCCGGGCGCAGCTTCGAACCAGACGGCGGTCGCCTCCGGGGTCGCGAGCCAGTCCACGAATTCGAGGGCATTGATGCTGTTCTTCGCGCCCTCGTTAACGGCGAAGCTCACACCGATCCCACGCGGGATCGACGGCTCACCGGAGTCGTCACCGGGCAGCGGGAAGAACCCGAACTCGGCTCCCTCGGGCGCGGTGGACGCGATCTGCGGGTAGGACGCGAGCACTTGGACGACGCCGACGGCCTCACCGGAATTGACGAGGTCATAGGACGCCGTCACGTCGGTGCCGAGCGGGTCGTCGTTGAAGCAACCGGCCTCACTCATCTCAAGGTACTTGTCGAGCGCATCACCCCAGCCCGAGTCTTCGAAGGTGGCGGAACCGTCGGTCAGCTTCGCATCGAACTCGGGCTCGTCGCCGTACACGGTCGAGGCCACCAGTGCGTACGGGATGAGCTGAGTCACCCAGTCGGTCTGGATTCCGAGGGCGAAGGCGACCTTGTCCGCATCCTTGACGTCCGCGCAGTAACTGAGCAGGTCGCTGTAGGTAGTCGGGACCTCGAGCCCCAGTTCGGCGAGCGTCGCGGTGTTGTAGATCGTTCCGACCGCATCGAGCTTGGACGGCAGTCCGTATGTCTTACCGTCGATCTGAAGCGTGTCGGCTGTGCCAGGATCGACATCGCCGACCCAGTCTCGGTCGGATAGGTCCGCGAGATAGCCGGCGCCCTGGAGCACGTCGATGGCACCGGGATTACCCCCACCAGCCCAGACTGTGAAGACGTCAGGCGCTGTGCCACTGGAAAGCTGAGTGCGGATCGTCGTCTGGAACTGGGAAGTGTCGGCGACCGTCAGGTTGACGTCGATGCCGGTCTTCTCCTTGTACGCCTCGACCACGGCCTCCATAGGGCCCTGGTTGTTCGAGGTCGTGGCGATCGTGAGTGAATCGGTTGGCTCGTTGGGCGGTGTCTGCTCTGACGACGAGCACGCCGACAGGCCGAGGCCCGCGACGGCCACACCGGCGACGACGGCGATGTAACGCGATTTCATGGTGACTAGACTCCAATGCAGGAAGGGGGCGGGAGCCCCCGGGTAACGGGTGAGAAAGTGTCAGGTACTACCCGGGCGAGAAACGGAATTGGTAGATTCCGGACTCCAGCCGAAGACGGGTGGTGTTCTGACCGTTCTCCATCAGGGTGACGCCGTGCGAGTGCGTCGCGTTCTCGCCTCCTTCCGTGATTTCGGATGCCGTGGGAAGCTCCGCCATAGCGGCCCGCCCCGGCGGAATGGAAACGGTCCAGGCAATCTGTCCCTCGTGGCGCCACCATGCGCTCTCGATCCGTCCACGCGGGCTCTCCAACGCCCCGGATGCGTGATCGAGGAACGTATCGAATCGAGGTGCGAGCTCGATGTTCCGGTAGCCTGCCGAGTTCTCTGCCTGTCGGATTCCGAGGATCCCGGAGAGGAACCACTCCCCGACCGAACCGAGCGAGTAGTGGTTGAAGCTGTTCATCCGGGCCGACTGGAAGCCGTTCTCGGCGGTCCAGCCATCCCAACGCTCCCAGATCGTGGTCGCGCCGTTTCGCACGGAGAACAGCCAGGAGGGGTAGCGGTCGTTGTGCAGCAGTCGGAAGGCGAGGTCCTCTCGCCCGACAGCGGCGAGCACAGGGCAAAGCAGACCGACTGTGACGAACCCCGTGGTGAGGGCGACGTCGCGGCGCTCAACTGCGCGGATGAGCTTCTGCGCGATCCGGTCACGTTCGAGGTCGTCGCCATACAATCCGAAAGCGAGCGTTAGCAGGTAAGCGCCTTGGGTATCACCCGCTATGGTGCCGTCGCCGGACAAGAATGCGGCCCGGTACGCGTCGCGGATCCGATCGCGCAGTTGCTGGATGCTGTCCGCTTCCGCTTCGCGCCCGAGCAGGTAGAGCGTACGTGTGGTCAGATCCGCGCTGTAGGCGAAGTACGCCGTCGCAAGGACGTCCTTGCGGGTCTCCTCCCCGATCTGGAGCCAGTCCCCGTAGTCGTTGCCGACCTGCTGCCGCCAGATCAGGTCAGGGTTGTGGCGTTCGATGTGGCGCACCCAGGCGACCATCGAATCGGCCGCCTCTGTCAGCACACCCTCATCGCCGGTCGCACGATACACGTTCCAGGGGACCGTGACGCCGCCGTCGCCCCATGCCGGAGCGCCCTCGCGGAGATGGATCAGATGCGGAGCGATATCCGGGAACGCACCGTCGGCGCTCTGCGCGCTGCGCACGTCCCGCATCCAGCGCTTCAGCAGCGGTCCGAGATCAGCGAGGACGAGGGCGGTGGGGGCGAATACCTGCGCGTCGGCGAGCCAACCCAGCCGCTCGTCGCGTTGCGGGCAATCTGTCGGGATTGAGACGAAGTTGCCGCGAAGACCCCACTGGATGTTCGCGAACAGTCGATCCAGCGCTGGGTCGGAGGAGACGAAGTCACCGACGAACTCGACGTCATTGTGCAGCACGACGGCCTCGACGTCCTCCGCTCGCAACTCGCCCTCGATTCCCTGGACTTCGGCGTACCGGAAGCCGTGCAGGGTGAAACGCGGCTCGAACGTCTGGTCATGGTCGCCGTTCGTCCAGAAGACGTCGACGGGTTCTGCCGTGCGAAGATTCGCGGTGTAGAGCTCACCGTCGTCCAGGACCTCTGCGTGATTGAGTTGGATCCGGCGGCCCGCTGGCTGGTCGCGCAACCGCAGCCGCACCCGACCGACCAGGTTCTGACCGAAGTCGACGATGAACCGTCCACCACCACGCGATTCGACCGAGATGGCGGGCAACTGCAGAGTGGCCCTCACGCCAGGGTCGACCTCAGGGGTTAGCAGATCGACCGACCGGTCTGTGACGACCGCGTCGGACCAGCTGGCGATGTCGTGCGTCGGCAGGAACCAAGAGGCTTCGGCGCGGCGTGAATCCTCATACTGGCCCATGAGCATGTCGGCGTAGAGGATGTCGGACGCCTGCTCCTTCCACGCCTCGTCAGTGGGGAGGATCTTGCGCCCGCCGTCCGCAGCATCCAGGACGAGCTGTGCCAGGAGAGCCGGCTCCTTCCCGTAATGCTGCGCCTGGTGGCGTCGGTCTGTGCCGATGAACCCGACGTACCAGCCATCACCGAGCAGGGCGGCCACGCTGTTGCGGCCAGGGCGCAGCAGTGAGGTGACATCCCAGGACTGGTACGTGATCCGGTCGCGATACTCCGTCCAACCCGGGGCGAGCTCGTCGTCTCCTACCTTTTTCCCATTCACATACAGCCGGTACGCGCCTTTGGCCGATGCGTGCACCTTGGCGACAGCAGGAACCTCGTCGAGATCGAACTGCCGCACGAAGCGGCGCACCGGCTGGAGCTTATTGACGGTGAAGCTGATGTCGGTGTCCTGAGGCGGCAGGGCCACCTGACGGTACACAGGATTGCGACCGATCCAGGCGGCGCGCCACTCGTCGCGATGAACGATTCCTGTTGCGAACGCGCCATGCGCCTTCTCTATGAATCCGTTCTCGTCTTCGACCTCGAGCGTCCAGGCGTAGTCGGCGGAGGAACCCAGCGGCGCGCCGTCATACAGCACTCCGACGGTCGACTCAGTCTCGACGTGCCCTGAGTCCCACACGCGCGCGGTGGAACCTGTGGCGACACGCTGAGACACAATGACGCGGAACGCCTTCTGTCTGGCCCCGCGCGATGCTGCGCGCAGCCGCCAGGAGAACGTGGGAGAGCCGACGATGCCCTGAGGCTCGGTCTGGCCATCCACGCGCAGCGCATACGGAGTGAGGGTCATCCCTTCAGCCCTCCGGCGAATCCCTTGATGATCTGCCGTTGCATCAGGAAGTACACGAGCAGGACGGGAGCAACGCTGATGACGAGCCCGGCGAACACGACCGGCCAGTTCGAGACGAACTGCCCGACGAACGCGTAAAGCGCAACAGTGACCGTCTGCTGAGGTGTGCCACTGAGGTACAGCAGCGGCACGAGGAAGTCGTTCCAGACGGTGATCGCGTTCAGGATAATGACGGTTCCAGTGATCGGGCGAAGCAGAGGGAACACGATGCTCAGGAACGTGCGGAAGGTGCCGGCGCCATCGAGTGCCGCCGCCTCTTCGTAGTCGCGCTCCAATGTGCGGAGGAAACCTGTGTACAGGAAGACCGAGAACGGCACTTGACTGCCTGTGTAGAACAGGATCAGTGATGCGAGTGAGCCGAGCAGTCCCAGGTCGCGCATGGTCTGGTAGAGCGGAATGAGCGCCACCTGGAATGGGATCATCATTCCAACGAGTACGACCCAGAAGACTGTCGTCGACAGTTTTGACATGACGCGTGCCAATGGATACGCCGCCATTGACGAGATCGCCACGATGAGCACGACACTCGTGATGGTCACGATCGCGCTGTTGAGGAGCGCCTGCGCCAGCCCCGCCTGGCTCCACGCCTGCGCAAAGTTGTCGAAAGTCGGCTGAAGCGACGGCACCAGCGGCGAGGTCGCATCGTTCGCCGGCCGTAAGGCCATGTTCACGAGCACATAGACCGGGAAGATGAACACGAGCGCGACGAGGAGCATCACCAGTTCGCGTGCGAACGTGCTCTTGGTGTACCGGAACATCAGCTGCCCTTTCGCGACATGCGCTGCTGCGCGACGGAGAAGAACACCACGACTATGGCGAGGACGAGTGCCAACGCGATGCCGTATCCGAACTCGTTGAACTGGAACGCTGACTTGTAAAGGAGCGTCGACATCGTCTCGGTGGATCCGCCAGGTCCGCCGGCGGTCAGGACGAACACCTCGGTGAACATCTTCAGCCCGCCGATGATCGTGAGCATGATGTTGATCGCGGTCGCCGGCGCGAGAAGCGGCCATGTCACGGACCAGAAGCGACGCCACGACCCCGCACCATCCACAGCCGCGGCTTCGTTTATCTCTTGCGGGATCGACTGGAGACCCGCGATGTAGATCACCATCGAGTAGCCGGCATGCTGCCACACGATCATCATCACGACAGACGCCGCTGCCCAGAAAGGATCGCCTAGCCAGCTCGGCGCCAAAGCCCCGAGGCCGACGGCGTCGAGCACAGTGTTGACCGCGCCGTTCGGTGTGAGCAGGAACTTCCAGAGATAGGCCACGACCACCGGGGTGATGACGACAGGAGCGAAGAACAGCACGCGCAGGAAGTTCTGCGATTTGAGTCCGCTATTGACACCGAGGGCGAGAAGCAGACCGATGCCGTTCTGCAAGATGGTGACGGCAATCGCGAAGATCAGAGTCATCCGCAGCGCGTCTAGCGAGCTCTGCGACGTGAAGATGCGAACGAAGTTGTCGAGTCCGATGAAGTCGTAGTTCCGGGACAGCCCGTCCCAGTTCGTGAACGCGAGAACTGCTCCTCTGATCGAAGGAACCAGAACGGCGAACCCGTAGAAAATGAGCGCGGGTATCGCGAGGACCAGCAGCGATCGCGACTGTGCGACGCCGACGAATCGGCGTCGAGATCCGTCGGCCTGCCGCGCGGCGGAGCCTGTAACGACGTCAGAATCCGTAGAACCTTCAATGTCGACCAGTGTCATGAAGCTCTCGCCTCATCGGGGTCAGCGGTGAGAGCATCGACAGCGTGCGCCATTCGGGCGCGCGCACCGTCCAGATGCTCTCGAAGCTCCTTCTGGATCTTCAAGACGTCGCCTTCTTCGATGAGGTCGAGAAGACGGCCGTGGTCGTGCGCGGAGGGATGCAGGTCGAGATCCTCTTCGACGGTCAGCTGCATGAGGCTGGCGAAGACAGGCTCATACGCCTCCCACACGTCGACGAGGCGGCGGTTGCCGCCGATTTCATAAAGAAGCGCATGGAACCGCATGTCAGCGTCGGCGAAGCCGTCTGCCTCCGAACGGTCAGCATATGAAACCATCTCTCTGACGATCGCGCGGCCGGTACGCACGTGCTCGTCGGTGACGTGCCCGATCGCACGGGTGACAGCTGCCACCTCGATCGACTCACGTAGCTCGTAGAGGTCGTCGATATCGCTTTGGCTGAGCCCAACGACGAAGAAGCCGCGCCTGCGGGATTCGACCAGTCCCTGGGACTCGAGCTGACGCAGCGCATCCCGCACCGGTCCTCTGCTGACGTCGTACTCGGCGGCGAGCGTGTCTTCCACGAGGTGCCTGCCCGGCTCCAGGTGCTGTCGCACGATCTGGTCGCGCAGTACTGCGGCCAATTGTTCGCCGAGCGCGGGCGCTCTGGTCGGGCGCATCGAAACCATGAACTCACCTCTTTGTGTACCGTTAACGAACTACAGTTAACTGCAATCGATTTCAGATGTCAACAAAGAAGGACCATCCTCATCTTCGATAAGGATGGTCCTATTCATTCGGGCGTCGAACGAAGCCCAGCGTCAGTCTTCGCTACGCCCGCCCGGCCGCCACAGCACGACGTCGGTGGAACGGCGGATGCGACGTCCGCTCGGTACCGGAACGACGCCGCTCGCGCCGGCCGCGAAGACGCGCACGCCGGGCCGGTTCTCCCGCTCGGCCCGCAGTGCCCCCTCGAGGTCGAGCACTCGGCGGCGAAGCATCCGCACTTCATCTTCGAGATCGAGCAGGCGAGCGATCGCCGGCAGGCTCATGCCGTCGGCGGAGAGCCGGGCGACCTCGCGCAGCTGGACGATGTTCCGCGCGGAGTAGCGGCGAGAGCCGCCGCGCGTGCGACCCGGCACGACCAGCCCGATGCGGTCGTACTGCCGCAAGGTCTGCGGGTGCATGCCCGCGAGACCAGAAGCGACGGCGATCGCGAAGACCGGGGTGTCCTCATCGTCGACCATCGCGATCACCTCCGCTCAAGAACTCCATCAGCCCTGCGCCTTCGCCATCATCTCCGCACGCGGGTTCTCCTTCGGCTCCAGATCATGGAACTTCTGCAGTGCCTCCCGCGCGGCGTCGTCCAGGTGCGTCGGCACCGCGACCTGCAGCTCGGCGAGCAGATCGCCCGTGCCCTTCGACGTCGCGACGCCGCGCCCCTTGACGCGCAGGACGCGTCCGGACGGGGTGCCTGGCGCGACGCGCAGCTTCACGATGTCACCGGCCAGCGTCGGGACCTCGATCGTCGCGCCGAGCGTCGCCTCGGTGAAGGTCACCGGCACCGTCAGGCGCAGGTTCAGACCGTCACGAGTGAACACAGGGTGCGGGCGCACCTTGATCTGCACGACGATGTCGCCGCTCTCACCGCCGTCCGGCGACGGCCTGCCACGGCCGCGCAGACGGATCTTCTGCCCGTCGGCGACGCCGGCAGGAATCTTCACCTTGAACGGCTTGCCGTCCTCACCCTGCAGGGTGATGGTCTCGCCCTGCACTGCGGTGACGAAGTCGAGCGTGGTGCGCGCAGTGACGTCTGCGCCCTTCTGCGGGCCGCCGAAGCCGCGGTATCCCCCACTCGTCTGCCCGAACCGACCGGAGCCGAAGCTTCCGCCCTGAGTCTGGTTGAACATCGCGAAGATGTCCTCGAAGTCGGCGTTGCTCTGACCACGCCCACCCTGACCGAACCGGCTGAACACGTCTTCGAACCCGCCCGCACCTGCACCGCCGGCGGTGAATCGCGCACCTGAGCCCATGGCTCGGATCTCGTCGTACTCCTTGCGCTGCTCGGCGTCGGAGAGCACCGAGTACGCCTCGCTGATCTCCTTGAACATCGCCTCGGCCTTCGCGTCACCCTGATTGGAGTCGGGGTGGTACTTCCGCGCGAGCTTGCGGTACGTCTTCTTCAGATCCGCATCAGTGACATCCTTGGAGACGCCGAGCGTCTTGTAGAAGTCCTTGTCGAACCAGTCCTGGCTAGCCATCGATCACCCGCCTACTCAGCGGGCACCGCGACGACGACCTTCGCCGGGCGCAGCTCCACGTCACCGAGGCGATAGCCCACCTCCACGACCTCGAGGATCGTCGAGGATTCTGCTCCTGGAGTCGGCTGCTGGAAGATCGCCTCGTGGTGCTGGGGATCGAACTCCTCGCCCTTCTCGCCGTAGGCCGAGACGCCGAGGCGTTCCACCATCGTGCGGATCTTCTCCCCGATCACGAAGAACGGGGTTCCCTCGACCAGATCGCCGTGCTGTGTCGCGCGGTCGAGATCATCGAGCACGGGGATGAGGCCCTTGGCCGCCTCGCCCTTCGCGCGATCGATCTCGACCTGACGCTGCTCCTCGGTGCGCCGACGGTAGTTGGCGTACTCCGCCTGCAGACGCTTGAGATCGTTCAGCAGCGTGGTCTCGAGGTCGGCGAGCACGGCGTCTTCTGCCGCAGCTTCGCCGGTCTGCTCGGCGCCGAGGATGTCGTCGACCGTGAGGTCGTCGACCGTGAGGTCGTCGTCTGACCCCTCAGCGGCGGCCGCCTCCGTGGAGTCAGGATTGTCCTGAGGCGTCGTGCCTTCCTGCGGCGACGGGCCGGATGCCGCAGCATCCGACCCCTCGTCCTCAGGAACTTCACCGTTCTCGTTGAAGTTCTTGTCTGTCATGGTTACTTCTTCTCGTCCTCGTCGTCGACGACCTCGGCGTCGATGACGTCTTCCTCTGCGGAAGCGTCATCGGCCGGTGCCTCGCCCGCGGCGGACTCGCCTGCGGCGGCATCCGCCTGAGACTGTGCGTAGATCGCCTCACCGAGCTTGCCCTGCGACTCGTTCAGCTTGTCGAACGCGACCTTCACCGCGTCGTCGTCCTCGCCTGCGAGAGCCGTCTTCAGAGCATCGACGTCAGCCTGGACGGAGTCCTTGACGTCTGCGGGGAGCTTGTCCTCGTTCTCCTTGATGAGCTTCTCGATCGAGTACGACAGGGTCTCGGCCTGGTTGCGCTGCTCAAGAGCATCGGCCCGCTTCTTGTCTTCAGCGGCGTTCTCCTCAGCCTCACGGACCATGCGCTCGATGTCTTCCTTCGACAGCGACGAACCGCCGGTGATGGTCATCGACTGCTCCTTGCCGGTGCCCTTGTCCTTGGCGGACACGTGCACGATGCCGTTCGCGTCGATGTCGAACGTGACCTCGACCTGCGGGACGCCACGGGGAGCCGGCGCGATTCCGGTGAGCTCGAACGTACCGAGCGGCTTGTTGTCGCGGGTGAACTCGCGCTCGCCCTGGAAGACCTGGATCGCGACGGACGGCTGGTTGTCGTCTGCCGTGGTGAAGGTCTCGCTGCGCTTGGTCGGGATGGCTGTGTTGCGCTCGATGAGCTTGGTCATCCGGCCGCCCTTGGTCTCGATGCCGAGGCTCAGCGGGGTGACGTCGATGAGCAGAACGTCCTTGCGCTCGCCCTTGAGGACACCGGCCTGCAGGGCAGCGCCCACGGCGACGACCTCATCCGGGTTGACGCCCTTGTTCGCTTCCTTGCCGGTCTCGCGCTTGACGAGCTCGGCGACAGCGGGCATACGAGTGGATCCACCGACCAGTACGACGTGGTCGATGTCGGCGACCTTGACGTTCGCCTCGCGGATGACATCCTCGAACGGCTTCTTGGTGCGATCGAGCAGGTCCTTGGTGAGGTCCTCGAACTTCGCGCGCGTGATCGTCTCGCTCAGCGACACGGGGCCGGACTCGGTCAGGGACAGGTACGGCAGGTTGATGGAGGTGCTGGTCGAGGAGGAGAGCTCCTTCTTCGCCTGCTCTGCCGCTTCCTTCAGACGCTGCAGTGCGATCTTGTCGCCCGAGACGTCGACGCCGCTGGTCTCCTTGAACTGCTTGATGAGGTGATCGACCAGGCGCTGGTCCCAGTCGTCACCGCCGAGGCGGTTGTCACCTGCAGTCGAGCGCACCTGGATCGTGGAGAAGTCGTCGTCCTTGCCCACTTCGAGCAGCGAGACGTCGAACGTTCCGCCACCGAGGTCGAAGACGAGGATGAGCTCGTCTTCCTTGCCGCGGTCGAGTCCGTAGGCCAGAGCGGCGGCGGTGGGCTCGTTGATGATGCGCAGGACGTTGAGTCCCGCGATCTCGCCGGCTTCCTTGGTCGCCTGACGCTCGGCATCGTTGAAGTATGCGGGGACGGTGATGACGGCATCCGTCACGGTGTCGCCGAGGTACGACTCTGCGTCGCGCTTGAGCTTCATGAGGATGCGCGCGGAGATCTCCTGAGGAGTCCACTTCTTGCCGTCGACGTCGAAGCCCCAGTCGGTGCCCATGTGACGCTTGACGGATGCAACGGTGCGGTCGACGTTCGTGACGGCCTGGCGCTTCGCGGTCTCACCGACGAGCACCTCGCCATCCTTCGTGTATGCGACTACCGAGGGGGTCGTGCGGAAGCCCTCGGCGTTGGCGATGACCTTCGGCTCGCCACCTTCGAGGACGCTGACGACGGAGTTCGTCGTACCGAGGTCGATTCCAACAGCACGTGCCATGTGATTCTCCTTTTGGTTGAAGTCTGCGACGACCCGGAAAACCTGAGTCGCGATGGCTCAACTGTACCTCCCGATCGAAATGTTGTCAAAACAAACTTGATACGCCCACGCTCAACTTTTATCGAGCGCTAGGCTGACCGGCATGAGCAGCATGCGCACGAAGGCCCTCCCGTACCGTCTTGCAGCGATCGCCCTCGTCGCACTCGCGACCGTGCCGCTCAGCGGATGCGTGTCCGGCTCCATCCCCACCGAGACATCGGCGACCCAGGAGCCGACCAGCACCCCGGAGCCGACTTCCGAAGAATCGGGGGGCACGGACGACGGACTGCCGGCGACGCTCTCGTTCGACGATGGCGACCTGCTGTCGGACTCCGTCTCCATCGAATGGAGCGACAGCCTCCTGATCGACGACGGCTGGAAGGTCACCTCGGCCGACGACGGCAACGGCGGGTGGGAGTACGGCACGATCGACGGCACATGCACCGCACGGTTCTGGCAGGGGTACACCACCGACGTGCAGGTCACGCCCGGCGATGACAGCGCGTCGTCGGACGCGCTCCTCGGCGTACTGCTCCAGACGGATGCCGCGACCGTGACCCCCAACGCCGTCGACGGCGCATTCGCCTACCAGACAAGCGGGAACACTGATGTCGCGAACCGGCAGATCATGGGCCAGGACGGCGACCGCACCTGGATCATGGCAGCTCGCGCCTTCGCCACACCCGGCCTCGGCTTCTATCTCATCGTGGACTGCACCGGCGGCGACGCGAACGCGGTGCTGTCGGAGGTCATCGAGAAGAACGCCATCGTCGCGTACTGAGCGTGCGTTTCGCGCCTCAGTCGCGTGGGCACGGTTCAGCGCGACCGGCACGAACTCATGCGGGTTGCTCGACGAAGTCGCGCAGGACGGGCGCGACCCGCGGCGAGTGCGTCTCCAGCAGCAGGTGCCCACCGTCGAAGATGTGAGCTTCCATTCGCGGCAACGCTCGCATCCAGGACAGCGTCTCGTCGAGCTCGAAGAATGCGTCATGCCGTCCCCAGAGCAGGAGTGCTGAGGGCTGCCAGCGTGCAAGATACTCGGCGACCGACGGGAATCGCGAGACGTATGTGCCGTAGTCCGCGATGAGCGCCCGCTGCACCTCTCGCCGCCCGGGCAGGTTCATCACGCGCCAGTCTTCTTTCCACCTCTCGTCCGAGATGCCCGCCGTCACATCGGGCGGCACCTCAGCGAGGTACTGGTCACGAATGCCCTCGAGCGTCAGATGAGAGGTTGCCGCCGCTTCATTCTCTGCAGAGCGTTCGGTCCAATAGGGGATGGTCCCGGCCCAGTCAGGGCCGATGCCCGCCCAGTGCGCATTGGCGTTCTGAATGATCAGACCGAGAACCTGCTCTGGGTCGGCCATCGCGAGGTGAAGGCCGACGGGAGCGCCGAAATCGTGCAGGTAGATGTACCGCGCTCCGACTTCGAGGTGGCTGAGGAGTTCGGCCACCGCCTCGCCGAACCGATCGAAGGTGGTGATCGTCAAGACGTCGGACTCGCCGAAGCCCGGGAGATCTGGGGCGATGATGAAGGCGGACTCGGAGAGTTCCTGCGCGATCTCGCGGAACATCTCCGAAGAGTTCGGAAAGCCATGCAGGAGGAGAACAGCGGGCCGCGACGGGTCGCCGCCTGCGAGATACGACAGCGTCTCGCCACCGGATAGCCGGAACTGCCGACGCCGTATCGTTGCGTGCTCGCGCTGACTCATCTCACACCTCTATGCCGGTCATCTTCCGCCGGGCGGCCCAACCAGGAGAAGCACCACGTAGAGCAGGATCACGGCGACGGCGATGAGTGCAACGAGAACCCACGCGCGGCGCAGGAACCAGCGCATGGTGCGGTCGTACCAGGTGCGATCCTGCGGATGATCGCTCTCTTCGAGCCGCCAATCGCCCTTCAGCCGGCCGCTCCGATGCAACCAGACCTCCATGGGGATCGTCGCATAGGGAACGATCGCGCTTGCCACGGCGAGAACGCCGACGCCGATCGACCAGCGCTGGTTGAATGCCACGAGGATCGCCGTCGCGCCGTAGGAGAGGAACACGAATCCATGGATGCCTCCGCCGATCGTGACGACGATTCCCGGCGCTCCGAGAGCGCGCGCGATCAGCGCGGCGATCAGGACCGTCCATGTGATGGCCTCTGCGACGGCGAGAACTCGGTAGAGGCGGGCAGGCGTGCGGAACATCGTGCTCCTTGCGGATCGGGGTCCTTCCACAGTACGCAAATGCGCGATGCGCCGCCTGCGAGCGAGCCCGCCACGAGACGGACCGAGCTCAGATGGTCACGGCACCCCAGAAACACAGTCCGCCGGCCACCAGCAGGATTACCCAGGAGATGTGGCGTCCGCGCGTGAACCAGATCGGAAGCACAGCGCACAGCACGAAGGTGGATCCCACCACCATGAGCACAGCCGAAGCTGATGCCCCCAGCGTGACGACGAGGAGCACGCCGGCCAGGCCCAGGAAGAGAACCGTCGTGAGGTGCCAGGCGAACCGGATCGTCCCGGCGGTGAAAGAGACGCCACCGAGCAGGCGAGGAAGATCGTGCGCCAGCAACCAGCGGATGATGTGCTTCTCACCGAGGATCGAATGCGCGACGCCGAGCAGCGCGATGAGGACGGCGGCGGCGATGAGCGCGAACGTGACCATGACCCCGAGCGTAACCAGAGCGCTTCCGGTGCGCCGACGATCGTCGAGGGCGATGTAGTGCAGCTCGCGCTCGGTGCGATGCGGTCCATGCCGACTGTCGGCACCCGGAATAGCCGGGCGTGCTCATGCGTTTGAATGAGAAGGGCGACCGGTCCTTCCCACCCGAGGCACCGCACTGTTGCCCGCTGTGACGCAGGGACCTGCGCACCACCATCCGTTCTCCTAGCATCGAAGAGCCATGTCGACACCTCTGACCACATCCGATGACCACGCCCGCTGGCGGGCTGAGCGCCGCGACGCGGTGACAGCACGGACCGGCAACCTCGCCCTCATCGAGACGCGCTGGACCGGCTCCGAACGTCCCGATCTCACGGCAGAGAAGGCCACGGCGTCCGTCACCGTCACGGCGCTCGAGCGCAAGGACCTCACGACCGGCGAAGCCGAGTACGGGTTGCGGATCTGGGACGCCGAGTCTCCGGCGATCAGGGCATTCGACCACATCGACACGTACGAGTACGACCCCGACTGGGTGATCGAGGCCCAGTTCACGCCGGTCGACACCGACCGCACCGTGCCGTTCGAGCACATCCGCGACAACGGCGGCTCTCGCGAGCTCGTGGTCCCCGGCGACATCACCTTCACTCGCAACGGCGTCGACTATCGGCTGGCCGCGTTCGACGACGCAGGCTCCCTGCTCCTCGTCTTCGGAGACGCCACGAACGGCACGGAGACCTACGGGGCCGGACGCTTCCTCTTCGTGCCGCGCAAGGCGGCCGACTTCGCCGCTGAGGGCACCGTCACCCTCGACTTCAACCGCGCCTTCGTGCCGCCGTGCGGCTTCTCCGCGCAATACAACTGCCCGATGCCCCCGGCGCAGAACCGCTTCGCAGAGCCGATCCGCGCCGGGGAGAAGAACGTCGTCTTCCACGACGGCTTCGACATCTACGCCGCGCTCTGAACCGCCACCCGACCCGCCAGGAGAACCCCTTGAGAAGACCACTCGCGCTCGCCGCGGCCATCGCCGTCTCGGCACTCGTCCTCGCCGGCTGCTCATCCAGCGCCCCGACGGCAGAAGACAGCGCAGACGCCAGCGTCTACATCGGCTCGCTCTACGAACCCCAGAACCTCAGCAACACCCAGGGCGGCGGGCAGGGTGTTACCGAGGCCTTCAACGGCAACGTCTACGAGGGCCTGTACCGGCTCACCGACGACGGCGAGGTCGAGCCTCTGCTGGCAACCGACGCGGTGAAGAGCGAAGACGGACTCACCTACACGATCACCCTCCGCGACGACGTCACCTTCCACTCCGGCAAGGCCCTCACATCGGCTGATGTGAAAGCCAGCGTCGAAGCCGTCACCGCCGAGGACTCGCAGTCCGCCCGCGCTTCGGCGTTCAGCGTGATCGCCGGCATCGACACGCCGGATGATGCGACCGTCGTCTTCACCCTGTCCGAGCCGTCGATCTCGTTCCTGTACAACCTCGCCTACATCTGGATCGTCAACGGCGAGGCGACGGACCTCACCACGACTGAAGACGGCACCGGCCCGTACACGCTCGACGAGTGGAAGCAGGGCAGCACCCTGACGCTCGCCCGCTGGGATGACTACTGGGGTGAGCCCGCGAAGAACGGCGAGGTCGTCTTCAACTATTACACCGACGCGACAGCGCAGAACAACGCGCTCCTCACCGGCGAGATCGACCTGATCACCAGCATCCAGAGCCCCGACGCACTGGAGCAGTTCGACAACGACTCGTACACGATCAGCGAGGGCACCTCGACGACCAAGGAGCTGCTCGCCTTCAACGACCGCGTCGCCCCCTTCAACGACCCGCTCGTGCGCAAGGCGATCTACTCGGCGATCGACACGAAGAAGCTCCTGAACTCGATCTGGGCCGACTACGGCACTCTGATCGGCTCGATGGTTCCGCCGACCGATCCCTGGTACGAAGACCTCACGGACGTGAACCCGTACGACGTCGATCTCGCGAAGCAGCAGCTCGCCGAGGCGGGCTTCCCCGAAGGCTTCGAGTTCACTCTCGACACCCCGAGCTACGACCCGCACCCGGCCGTCGCCGAGTTCCTGCAGTCGCAGCTCGCCGAGGTGGGCATCACGGTGAACATCAACACCATCAGCGCCGACGAGTGGTACACGAAGGTGTTCAAGGAGCGCGACTTCGAGGCGACGCTGCAGGAGCACGTCAACGACCGCGACGTCGTCTGGTACGGCAACCCCGACTTCTACTGGGGCTACGACAACGCCGAGGTGCAGCAGTGGGTCGCCCAAGCCGAGCAGGCAGCCACCCCGGAGGCGCAGACCGAGCTGCTCAAGAAGGTGAACCAGCAGATCGCTGAGGATGCTGCGAGCGTCTGGCTCTACCTCTACCCGCAGATCGTCGTCGCCTCTGCTGACGTCACCGGATACCCTGTCAATGGCTTGAACTCGCAGTTCTTCGCCTACGACATCGTCAAGTCCTGATCCGCTCGCAGTGTGTGTGAGGGCGCGGACAGCAGCTCTCACACACACTGACTCATTGCGTGCCCATGCTCCCCTATCTCCTCCGTCGCCTTGCATTCCTCGTAGTGTCGCTCGTCGTCGCGATGATCGTGATCTTCGTACTGCTGCGCCTGCTGCCCGGTGACCCCGCGAACGCATTGCTGTCGGTGGATGCCACACCGGAGCAGATCGCGGCAGCGCAGGCGCAGGTGGGATCTGATCAGCCGCTCGCGCAGCAGTTCTTCACGTGGGCGGGTCAGATGCTGCGCTTCGACCTCGGCGACTCGTACATCAGCACTCTTCCGGTGGCGCCGGAGATCGCATCCCGCCTGCTGATCACCCTGCCGCTCACGCTGCTCGCGTTCACGCTGGCACTGGTGATCTCGGTCGTCGTGGGAATCACGGCCGCCGTCAAATCCGACCGCTGGTACGGCTCGGTGCTCTCCGGCTTCTCGCAGCTCGGCATCGCGGTGCCGGTGTTCTGGGTCGGCATCATCCTGGTCTGGACCTTCGCGCTCGGCCTCGGCATCCTCCCCTCCGGAGGCTTCCCGCGCGACGACTGGGAGGATCCGGCCGAAGCACTGCGCGCCCTCATCCTGCCGGTCATCACGATCGCGCTCGTCATGAGCGCCTCGCTGGCACGCTACGTCCGCGCGGCCACGCTCGACGTGCTCGGCAGTGACTATCTGCGCACCGCGAGGGCGGGCGGCTCCGGGCTGGGCGAAGCGCTGCTGCGACACGGACTGCGCAATGGCGCCGTGCCGGTCGTCGCCATCCTCGGCATCGAGCTGTCGACCACTCTGCTGGGAGCCGTCGTCGTCGAGAGCGTCTTCTCACTCCCCGGTCTCGGGAGCATGCTGCTGACGGGCATCGAACAGCACGACTTCGCGAACATCCAGGGCGTGCTCGTGGTCAGCACCCTCTTCGTGCTGCTCGTCGGCTTCGTCGCCGACATCGGCCAGCGCCTCATCGATCCTCGCCTTCGAGGCAGTGTGGCGGGCAACCGATGAGCGCCGTCGTCGAACAGCAGATCGAGGATGCTGCGCCCCGGCGCCGCGTCGGCCGTCACGCGACCCTCGTGCTCGGGCTCTCCCTCACCGGGCTCGTCGTGCTCCTGGCCGTCGTGTCACTCGTCTGGCTGCCGTACCCGCCCGCCGACATCAGTGGCGGACGGCTGGAAGCCCCCAGCGCCGCGCATCTGCTCGGCACCGACAAGCTCGGGCGCGACCTGTTCACACAGCTCATGATCGGCGCACGCATCGCCCTGCTCGTCGGGATCGGCTCCGTCGCCCTCGCCGCTGCGCTCGGTGTGCTCATCGGTCTCATCGCCGCGTTCGCACGGCCATGGGTGGACGACTCGCTCTCCGCCACACTCGATGTCGTGATCGCCTTCCCCGTCCTGCTGCTCGCGATGCTCGTCGTGGCCGTGCAGGGCGCCTCGCTGTGGTCGGCGATCCTGGCGATCGGTCTCGCGATGTCCGCGGTCGTGGCCAGGCTCACCCGCATCCTCGCGCGCCGCGTCCTGCAGGAGCAGTTCATCACCGCTGCGCGCACGAGCGGCACGCGCTGGCACGGCATCGTCCTGTTCCACGTGCTTCCCAACATCGCCCCCACGCTCGGCGTGAACCTCGCCCTGCAGTTCGGTGCGGCAGTGCTGGCAGAGGCGAGCCTGTCGTACCTCGGACTCGGCGCACCGCCCCCGAACGCATCGTGGGGTCGCCTCCTGCAGGAGGCGCAGGGCACCGTGCTCACCGCTCCGGTCGGCGCGATCGCGCCCGGCATCGCGCTGGTCACGCTCGTGCTGGGCGTGAACTTCGTCGCCGATGGCCTCCGCGACTTCATCGACCCCACTCGCCGGAGGCAACGATGAGCCTTCTCGACGTCTCCGGCCTCACCGTCTCCGCCGGGCAGCAGCGTCTGGTCGACGACGTGTCGTTCACGATCGCGCCCGGCGAGCGCGTCGGCGTGATCGGGGAATCCGGATCGGGAAAGTCAGTGACCTCACTCGCGGTCACCGGGCTCCTGTCCGACGCACTCACCGCCTCCGGATCAGTGCTGCTCGACGGCACGCAGGTCATCGGCGCTCCGGACAGAGCGCTTCGTCCCCTGCGCGGCCCAGTGGCCGGCATCCTGTTCCAAGAGCCACTGACCGCGCTCGACCCGCTCATGCGCGTCGGACGGCAGATCGCCGAGCCGATACGGCGCCATCTCGGCCTGCGCGGGGATGCTCTGCACGATGCCGTACGCGCCGCACTCGAAGACGTCTCTCTACCCGATCCCCGGTTCGCGAGGGCGTTCCCGCACGAGTTGTCCGGCGGGCAGCGCCAGCGCATCGCCACCGCGATCGCCCTCGCCGCGCGGCCGAAGCTGCTGATCGCCGATGAGCCGACGACCGCACTCGATGTGACCGTGCAGGACGAGATCCTCGCTCTGCTCGACCATCTCGTGGCAGAGCACGACATGGCGCTCATGTTCATCAGCCACGACCTCGCCGTCGTATCGCGCATGACCGACCGGGTCGTCGTGATGCGAGACGGCCGCGCGGTAGAGCAGGGATCGGTCGAGCAGATCGTCCGCGAACCGCACGATCCGTACACGGCAGCGCTGGTCGCGAGCGCCCGGGCCCTGGATTCTGTGCTCGATGCGCCCGCATCCGCGGCGCCCACGGACGGCGAGGCCGGCCGATGAGCATCCTGGAACTGCGCGATGCGCGCTTCGCGTACGGCAGCCGCACCGTCGTAGACGGCGTCTCGCTCAGCGTCTCCGCAGGTGAAGCCGTCGGACTGGTCGGCGAGTCCGGTGCCGGCAAGTCGACGATCCTCGCCCTCCTGCTCGGGCTCGCGTCACCGAGCGCAGGGAGCGTGCATTTCGACGGCGGCCCGCTCGATCGCCGTGATCGCGGCCTCATGCGGCGGTTCAGGGCGAACGTGCAGACCGTGTTCCAAGACCCGTACTCCTCGCTCGACCCCCGTCAGCGCATCGACCGCATCGTGGGAGAGCCGCTGCGTTCACTCGGCATCGCACGCGGCGACGAGGCGAGGCAGACGGTGACGGATGCCGTCACCTCCGTCGGTCTGGATGTCGACGTGCTGGGGCGGTACCCGCATGAGTTCTCCGGTGGGCAGCGGCAGCGCATCGCCATCGCCCGCGCGATCGTCTCGAAACCCCGGGTTCTGCTCGCGGATGAGCCGGTGAGTGCCTTGGATGTGACCACGCGCATCCAGGTGATCGAGCTGTTGCAGAGGCTTCGCCGCGAGACCGGCCTCGCGCTGATCATGGTCTCGCACGACCTGAGTGCCGTCGCCGCGCTGTGCGAGCAGACCATCGTGCTGCAGGGCGGACGCGTGGTCGAACAGGGCGCCACCGGTGCCGTACTGCACAGCCCGCAGACGGAGTATGCCCGAACTCTGGTGTCGGCGATCCCGCGCCTGCCGCCGCCACACACCGCAGAACAGGAATAGGCGCCGTCGCCTGATCGTTGCCACCACCATGGCGACGATCGATCAGGCGACACTCGAACGCGTGCTCTCCGGGGTGAACGTGTTCTCCGGCGGGACACGACGCGTCGAGTTGCCGTCATCCGGAGCGCTTCCCCTCGCCGACGGCGTCGTGAGCTTCGTGCACGTCGTCGCCGGAGCGGTGCGAGGCCACCCGCCGCTTGCCAGCGGATGCACTCTCGGCATCGACCGTGCGACCCAGACGATCAGCGTCACTCAGCCGAGCACGCCTGGCGAGTTGGCTGCGGGCGGTGCGCTGCTCACGCTGGGAGATCGCTCGGTCATCCTCGACGCACCGAATGGCGCCATTCTGGCTGTGGGCGAGTTGGAACTCACCGACCCGAGCGCACTGCAGATGATGCCGGATTTCGTCGTCGTCAATGACTTCGCTGCACTCGAGCCGGCCGCCGCAGCTCTCGCGGCCCAACAGGGAACGCCCCCGTTCGCTGCCACGGATGCGCGCTCGGGCGATCCCTTGATCTGCCGAATGATGGCGACCACGGTGCTTCTATCTGTGATCCGTGCGTGGGCGGAGAAGGGCTGCGCTCCCGACGGGTGGGCTGCTCGCTCGAGCGACCCGTTCCTCGACCGCGTGATCGCGGCGATCCATCGGACGCCGGGGCGCGAGTGGACCGTCGAGTCACTCGCCAGCGTCGGAGCCATGTCACGCTCGGTGTTCGCCGAACGATTCCGTGCAGTCGTCGGCCAGTCGCCGGCGAGCTACGTCACCGACGTGCGGATGGATGCGGCGAAGTCGATGCTCGCTGCCGGAAACACGGTGTCGGGGACGGCAAGAGAGCTCGGCTACTCCTCGGATGAGGGCTTCAGCCGCGCGTTCCGCCGCGCGACCGGTGTGACACCGTCGCGCTGGAGAACGAGCGAGCGCACCCCGATACCGGCCTGAACTCGTCCGCTACTTCCGCAACTCGGCGGTGGCCGTGGGGCGGTACGCAATCACTCTATGTACGTCTCTCGCACTCTCCAGCAACCTGATCTGCGCTGGGTTCACCGAAAACGATCGTTTATGGCGTGCTCCGGTCTCGCGTCCCGGAACGGGGTCCGATAACGTTCACCGGAATCACCATACGGCGGGGGTTCTCGGTCGGCTCGTAAGCCGGACTTGGCTCAGCGTCAGACCGTGATTCGGTTGCCCTATCTCTTGATGATCTTCGGCGGGGTGAAGTCGCCGGCAAGGGTTTCGGTGGTGGGCGAGTAGAGCCGGAGCATCGGGGCGAAAGCTCCCTGTGGTGCGGGTAGCCAGTTCGCTTCGCGCTCGGTCCCCGGGGAAGTGTGCTGGATGTAGATGTCGAGCGAGCCGTCACGGTTGAGAATCAGAGGGTCGCGGTCGCGAATCACGAAGCGGTTGAGAGGGTTCGGCACCTGGAAGCCGTCGCCGTCGTACATCGTGAGGGACCAGAAGGCATCCACGCCCGGCTGTTGACCGGCGTCGAAGTGGAGCACGTAGTCGTGTGCTCCGGTGAATGGTTGACCATCGGCGTCGGCGAAGGCGTTGGGGTAGATCGCGTCCTCGGGGAGGTTCGCTCCGAGGCCGGCCATTGCGACAAGTGCGCGCACGCGGTATGAGGTGCCATACGTTCCAAACGACTGCTCCCAGTTCCACCCGTTACGCACGATGCCGATGCTGGCTTCGGTCATCGCTCTCACGAGATCCTGCAGGGCCGTGTCTCGGGCTGCCGAGACGGCGGCATTTGCTGCATCGTCCAGCGCAGCGGGGTTAAAGTCCTCGCCTGGCACGATTCCGATGGCGCGCATCCGGTGCAGGATCGGGTAGTCGTTAGCGTGCGGCGGGTTCTCTTTCAGTAACTCGGCGAAGAGTGTGAAGAACTCGATGCTGGTGAGCGCGTTCGCCTGCTCCAGTGGCGGCGTCACATCATCCACGCTCGGGTCGACGGGCGCAGCAGAAGGCGTGCTGGATTCTTGGCCGTACGCGTCCAAGCGAATGATGCGGTACTGGTCTTGGATGCGGTGCACCTCGGCAAAATCGTCGGGGCCGTTGCTCTGCGTGCGACCCATGACCCAGACGTGCGGCGTCGGGGCGACGATCAGATCGAGTCCGCTGGGGACCTCGCCGCTCCACGCAGGCGGCGCGATGAGGAAGTCGCGAGCTTCGCCGAGAGTGTTTCGGCTGCCGGGAACGGCGAAGATGTCCGTCCACATGTCGAGCATGGGTGTGAGGTAGTACCGATCCGGAGCATCGGGGGCGTGGAGGATCACGGGTCCGTCGCGGAGATCGAGCCACGCGAACGAATAGAGCGTGTCGAAGTTGAAACGAACGACGTCCTTGGAGTCTGCTGCGGGGTACTCCCGGGCGTGTGCAAACTGGTTCGCCGGTGCCCGCAGCAACGCAGTATTCGCGTCCGGGACGTTCGTCATCTGCCGCCGTGTGTACTCCATCGTCACGAGCGGGTACGCGTAAAGGTACGCGTCGACGGCGACCTTGTTGAGATCGAACTGCGACATTGTGCATCTCCCCCTGGAGTCTCGCCTGTTCCTCGAAGCCTAGAGCGAACCGCGCCCCAGAGGCGAGCTCCGAAGGACGCAGCCCGCAACCACCGATCTCAGCGGTGCGCGTCTGGCCTGCCGGAAACGATCGATTTCGGCGTGCGTTGCTCGCCCCCGTTCCGCCTAGGAGTGCGTTTCGGCCGGGGTGCGGTTCGAGAGACCGAACAGCGCGGCACCCGCCACCAGGGCGGCGGCGCCGAGACCGTACGATGGCTCCACGCCGATGCTGTCGACGAGCACGCCGCCCACGCCCGCAGCGACCATGATCGCGCCCTGGAACCCGACGACGACGAGGCTGCCTCCGGCTTCCAGGCGATCAGGCATCCGGTGCCCGACCCACGTGTTGACGACGATCAGCCAGGAGGCGAAGAAGAAGCCCCAGACGAATACGGCGATTCCGACGCCGACGATGGAGCCGGACAGCACGATGGTCGCTCCGACGGCCACCGCGATCACGGCGGGACCGAGCACGGCGAAGAGTCGGAACGAGCGGTCGATGATCACGCCGATGGTTATGGTGCCGATCAGCCCGCCGACACCGAAGAGTGCGAGCAGCACCACGATCGTGCTCGCGTCGACGTCCGGCATCCGCTCCAGCGCGAGTCGGATGTACGTGTAGGCGAGGAAGTGCCCGAGCACCACCAGGACGTGCCCCGAGAGTCCGAGACCGACACCGGGGCGACGGATCGTGTCGATGAGAAGTCTGAAACTGGAGACCTGCGCGGCGGGGACCTGCGGGAGCAGAGCGCGCAGGGCGATCGCGAGGAGCCCGGTGGCGATGCCGGCGAGCGCGAACACGCCGCGCCAGTCCATGATCTCGCTCAGCAGAACACCGACCGGAACTCCCGCGACGGTGGCCAACGATGTGCCGGCCGAGGTGAACATGACGGCACGACCGATGCGCTCCGGTCCAGCGATCCGCATGGCGACCGTGATCGACATCGCCCAGAACGTGCTCAGCGCCGCACCGAGCAGGAAACGGGCGAGGAGGATGATGATCAGGTTCGGCGAGATCGCGACCACGAGATTCGACACCGCAGCGGCGAGCGCCATCCACACCAGCAGAGTGCGGCGATCGAGGTGCGGGAACACCATCCCCACAGTCGGCGCGACGATGAAACCGACGAGCGCGGTGACCGTCACCGTCTGCCCAGCCTGGCCCGGTGTGATGCCGAGGCCGTCTGCCATCTCCGTGAGGATGCCGTTGGGGAGGAATTCGGCTGTGACGAGCAGGAAGCTCAGCAGCATCATGACGATCAGTGCGCCGTACCGGATGCGGTCGCCGTGCGTCTCTGATGCAAGAGGTGTGGAGGCAGTCGTGGTCATGTTCCAAGACTCGCAGCATCGGCCGACCGGCGCCCGACCGTGCGTCCGCAGCATCCGATCATTCGTCCGCTGGCTTGGCGTCATGGATTCGCAGCACGGAATGAACGAATCACGTGACATCAGCGCACCCTCGCGGTAATGTCTGAGGGCACCGGGGTCGCCCCGGGAAGAACCGAGCGGAAGGAGCCGGAGATGTCCACTGTCTTCGTCGTGCCTCTCGCCGACATCCTTCCCCTCGAGGCCGCTCGCTCCTGATCCGCGCGTGGTCTCCCTTCCGGAGCAACCACCGTGAATGATCCTTTCGCGTCGTTCGACGCATCCCTCTCCTTCGACGAACTCCCCTATACCGAACTCTCCTTCGCCGACGTCGAACCCGGCGACGGCCAGCGCTGGTCGACGTGGCCGGCCATCACCCCTTCCGAACGCGGTCCCGAGCCGTGGCCCGCATGGGTCGTGACCTCGGCTGGCGCGCTCGACACCGAACTCGGCATCCTCAAGACCGGCAAAGAGGCCGACGTGTTCCTGATCGAGCGCGCTGTGCCGGATGATCCGGCGCAGCGCACGCTGCTGGCGGCGAAGCGCTACCGGAGCGAGGAGCACCGCAGCTTCCACCGATCGACGGCGTACACCGAGGGTCGTCGGGTGCAGAACTCTCGTGACGCGCGTGCCCTCGCGAAGAAGTCCACCTTCGGGCGGGAGGTCGCCGCGGCCGAATGGTCGTTCGCCGAGTTCAATGCGCTGAGCCGGATGTGGGAGCTCGGCGCTCCTGTGCCCTACCCCGTGCAGGTCAGCGGCACGGAGGTGCTGATGGAATTCATCGGAACGGAGGCCACAGCAGCGCCCCGACTCGCACAGGAGCGCGGCGACCGTCGGGCTCTCGCCGACTACTACGCCCAGATCGTCGACATCATGCGCATCTTCGCGGCAGCAGGGTTCGCCCACGGCGACCTCTCCCCGTACAACCTCCTCGTTCACGAGGGGCGGGTGCGCGTGATCGACCTGCCGCAGATCGTCGACATCATCGCGAACCCGCAGGGCCTCGACCTGCTGCATCGGGACTGCGTGAACGTCTGCGACTGGTTCACGAGGCACCGGGTGGCGTGTGATGCGGAGGGGCTGTTCGCCGAACTGGTGGCGTCGTCGTACGCGTGAGCGGCGGTGCCGCTTCGAGAACTTCGACGCGGCGCGCCGCTACCTCTCGTTCACCGGATCCCGCCAGACTTCGACCATGAGCGCTTCCACACCGAAGGCCGAAGACATCGAACGCCCCGCCCGCAGTCGCGGTGTTCTCGCCTGGGCGCTGTGGGACTGGGGATCCGCCGCATTCAACGCGGTCGTCACGACCTTCGTGTTCAGCACGTTCCTGGCGAGCCAGTTGTTCGTCGATCCCGAGATCGTGGCGGCTGCTGCTGGAGATGCGAAAGACCCGACACTCGTGGCTGCGCTCGCGGGGAACGCCAGCCTGGTCGGCTGGGCACTCGCGATCGCCGGGGTCCTCATCGCCGTGCTCGCCCCGGTCCTGGGCCAGCGTTCCGACGGAACCGGACGCCGCAAGCTCTGGCTCGGCATCAACACGGGCATCGTTGTACTCGCCATGGCAGCGATGGTCTTCGTCGTCGGCGCTCCCGAATACCTCATCCTCGGCGCGACCCTGCTCGCCGTCGGCAACATATTCTTCGAGTTCGCGGGAGTCAACTACAACGCCATGCTCGTGCAGGTCTCCACGAAGGAGAACATGGGCCGGGTCTCCGGTTTCGGCTGGGGCATGGGATACGTCGGCGGCATCGTGCTGCTGGTCATTCTGCTCGTCGGCTTCATCGGTCTGGTCTCGAGCCCGGGCCCGCTCGGGATCACGACGGACGGTGGCCTTCACATCCGTCTCGCGGTACTCGCCTCCGCCGTCTGGTTCGGCGTCTTCGCCATTCCGGTGCTGCTGCGCGTACCGGAGATCCCTGCCCGTGAGCGACAGAATCGAGTGGGGTTCTTCCGCTCGTACGCAATCCTCGGTGGCACGATCGCGAAGCTGTGGCGAGGGAATCGGCAGGTGCTCATGTTCCTGCTCGCGAGCGCAGTCTTCCGCGACGGACTTGCCGGTGTCTTCACCTTCGGCGCGATCATCGCCGCACAGGTCTTCGGTTTCTCCAGCTCGCAGGTGCTCTACTTCGCCGTCGCCGCCAACGTGGTCGCGGGTATCAGCACGATCATCGCCGGCCGCCTCGACGATGCGTTCGGTCCTAAGCGAGTGATCATGACCTCCCTCATCGGACTCGTCGTCGCCGGCACCGCCGTGCTGTTCATCGGCGACGCGCAGGTGGGCTTCTGGATCGCCGGACTCATCCTGTGCATGTTCGTCGGACCCGTGCAGTCCGCGAGCCGGTCGATGCTCGCGCGCATCACTCCGGAAGGACGTGAGGGCGAGATCTTCGGACTGTACGCGACCACGGGCCGCGCTGTGTCATTCCTCGCCCCGACCCTGTTCGCCCTGTTCGTCGGCCTCAGCGGTGACACCCGCCTCGGCATACTCGGCATCGTGCTCGTCCTGCTCGTCGGACTGGTGCTGATGATCCCGGTCAAGGCGAAGCAAGCCGTCATCGAATAGGGACCGCACTTCCGATTCAACTCCCCCAGTTGTCGGCGAGCTTGCTCAGCAGCCTGGCGAGCTCGCGGCTCTCCTCTTCGGTGAACGACTCGAGAGCCTTCGTCAGCACCTCGCGCCGCTCGCCGCGCATGCCGCGAGCGATCTTCCGACCGGCGTCCGTGAGGGCGATGCGCGTGCGCCGTGCGTCGTCGGGGTCGGCCTCCCGCTGCACGAGTCCGCGTTGAACGCCCTGCTGCACGAGTCGTGAGGCGCGCGGCTGATCGACGCCGACGGCCTCGCCGAGTGCGCTGACGCTCAGCGGTTCGGATGCTGTGGCCAGGGCCTCCAGCATCCGCATCCACGCCGGTCCTCCCAGGCGCCCGCCAGGTCCGCCGGCCCACGGCGGAGGCACGATCCCGCGGCGGCCGAGCGGCGGGTGTTCGCCGAGCCCATGGCCATGCCCGTGGTGGTCCCCCGTGAAATCGCCGCGCATCCCATGCGGGCCGCCGCGCCCTGGGCCGTGCGGTCGCCGTCCGCGCAGGCGCGACAGAGCTTGCGCGATGATCTCGGCCGGATCGGGATTGTCAGTGCTCACGCATCTGATTTTACATGCGACTTGACATGTATTCGAATTGCATGTCAAACTACATATACATGCACAGTTACAAGCAAAGGATTCATCCCATGAACACCATCAACACCGATGAGACATCCCGCCCATTCGGATTCTGGCTCAAGGCCGTCGACCGCCTCATGGCGGTGGAGTTCGCCAACGCTTTCGAGTCCGAGGGCATCACGCGCCGCGAATGGCGCCTCTTGAACGTCATCGACGGCACGATGCCGGCCGGCCGGCCGAAGAGCGATCGTCCGCTGCCCGCACATAAGCTGACGCGGCTGATCGAGCTCGGCTGGGTGACGGATGCCGAAGGCACCTGGACCCTGACCGACGAAGGCCGCACAGCCAAGGAGCGCCTCGGCAGCATCGTCGACGGCATCCGCGCGAAGGTCACCGACGCCGTTCCCGCCGACGACCTCGCCACCACCACGGTCACGCTCGAGCAGCTTGCCCGCGCGTTCGGCTGGGACGAGGAGACGCCGCTCCCACGCGGACGCGGACGCCGCGGCTTCGGCCCATTCGGTTTCGGCGGACCCCGCGAGTTCGGACCGGACGGCTTCGGGCCGGACGGCTTCGGGCCGGACGGCTTCGGACCGCACGGCTTCGGACCGCACGGCTTCGGCCCTCGCCGATTCGGACCCCACGGGTTCGACACGCACGGCTTCCGTCAGCGGCATTTCGACCACGAGGGCCACGGCGCTCCCGAGCGCGACCGGCACGAGCACAGCCAGCACGGCGAACATCCGTTCAGCCACGACGCCGACCGCGGACACCGCGGCGGCCGCCAAGTCCACGAGGGTCACGGGCACCGAGGCCACGGCCGCGGTCGTGCGCACTTCGCACACTTCGTGCAGGGCTCCTACGAGCGCGGCTTCGACGCCGGATTCACCCGCGGCCGCGATGCGCAGTGAACTCTGAGCATGAAAGAAGAATAACGCGGGTTGTGAGCAATCTTCACCCGCCCTTTTCTTCTTTCACCCGGCCTGCACTCCCCAGTTTCACCGATGGCGGATGCTTCGGCATCCGCCATCGTCATTTCTCGAGTGCGACGACCAGATCTCTCGCGGCGCCGGCAGCGATGAGTCGTTCCGTCATCGCTGCTGCTGCCAGCACGTACGGACGGTCGTCATCCATGAGCAGCGAGCGCGAGTTGGACTCCTCGTACAGAGCGATCAGATGGAACGCGAGCACCTCTGCACCCACCTCATCGATCGCCAGCTCGCCGGCATCGGCGGCGAAACGGACCTGCGCCTCGATGTAGTTGTACCAGTCGGTTGACGCGGCACGCACAGCGTCGCTCACCGCTCCCGGCTTGGAATCGACATCGGCAGCCGTTGCTGCGAAGAAGCATCCGCCAGGGAAGACCCGATCGCGGGAGTAGGCCATCGCGCCACGCAGCAGGGCGACGAGACGCGGTAATCCGCGCGGTTCTTCGCGTGCCGGAGTGATGATCCGGTCGATGAAGATCTCCCTGGCCGCGGCGATCGTGGCGAGCTGAAGCGCCTCTTTGCTGCCGAACAGCGTGGCGATACTGCTCTTGCTGTGACCCGAGGATCCGGCCAGACGCCCGATCGTCAAGCCGTCGAGCCCCTCGACGGAGGCGAGGTCGGTCGCACTGGACAAGACGACGCGCCTCGTCGCGTCGCCGCGTGCGCGCCGCCCATCCTGAACGAGTTTCTCCGCCATACCCCTAGTGTACGCACGATCGTTCGTATACTCTACATACGATCGTACGTATTCATCGGCTCGGAAACCCATCAGCCCAGGAACGAGGAATCATGTCTGCATCAGTGACCGCTCTGCGTCACAGCATCCGTCTCTCCGCCGCGATCTCGACGACGATCGCGGCTCGACTCGCCCTCAGTGCGTTCTTCCGACCGGGTCCGAAGATTGCGGTGCACGAAAGGGATGCGGCGACCGATCTGGCCGGTCATCGTGAGTATCTGCGGATGCGAGGCCAGGACATCGCGACGTATCGATGGGGTACGGGACCGCGCACGGTGCTGCTGCTGCACGGATGGCAGGGGCGGGCCTCGCAGCTCGCACCGCTCGTCCGCGAACTGGTCTCGTCGGGGTACCGGGTGGTGTCGTTCGACGCGCCCGCGCACGGCGCCTCAGACGGTCGACGCGCCGACGTCACCGACTGGCTCGACGCGAGCGCCGAGCTCTCGCGCCGCTACGGCGGCTTCGAGGCCATCATCGGACACTGCTTCGGCGGTCTCGCCGGCCTGACCCTCGCGCGGGATGACGCGTCGATCCGATCGGTCGCGGTGATCGCCAGCGCGGCGAGCCCCACGGCCTTCCTGCAGGAGTTCAGCACGATGCTCGAACTCGACGACGCGACACGTTCGGAATTCGAGCGGCTCTTCTACGCACGGCTGGACGACACCCCCGCCACGGCGATCGCGCACTATGACGCCGTCGCTCGCCCACTTCCGCACGCGACGGAGCTCCTCGTCATCCACGATCGGGAAGATCGCCGGATGCCGGATGCCGGATCTCTTCGCCTTCACGACGGGCACCGCGGACGGTCACGGCTCATCCGTACATCCGGGCTCGGGCATGCCAGGCTGCTCTCGGACGACGCCGTGCTCGATGCGGTCGTCGCGATGACGAACGGCGGCGTGGATGCCGTCGATGGTCTGGAGGTATCGGCTCAGATCGGCAGCGCGAGGTAGAAGTCGAACACCGCGCCGTCGGCGTTCGGGCCCGCGACCTCCATCACCCACGGCCGGCCTTCGTCCCCGGTGACCGACCAGAGCACGGTCTCGCTCGCATCGGTGAGGAACGAGTCACGGATGCCGGAACCGTTGTCGTAGACGCTGTCCGAATGATCGGGCGAGCCGCGCTCTGCAGAAAGCGTCGCGAATGCGTCATCCGCCGCGACGTCGTCGTCGAAGGCCCAGATCGTGAAGGTCAAGTCGCCCGCGATCGATGCATAGTGTCCGACGACGGTCTCGGCTGCAGGAAGGCTCGCGGGGTCAGCGGTGGTCCACTGCCCTGCGAGGGTCCAGATGACGCCGTCCTGCCCGACGACCTCGTCACCGACGAGCGCAGTGACGTCAGTGCACACCGCAGCGCATCCGGCAGCGGCCGTGGGCGCTTCGGTGGTGAGTGTGGGTGCGGTCACGGTGGTCGTGTCGACTGCTTCGGATTCGTCCTGCGACGACGCGACGGTCGTCTCTTCGGGTGACGGCAGTGCCAGTGGCGCGTTGTTCGCGAGGTAGGCGATCAAGACGATGGCGCCGATCAGCAGAATCGTGAGTCCTGCGAAGATCGCGACCGTCCAGCCACGGTAGCTGTTGCCTTCCGTACCGCCAGCGGCCGGGCTGACGTAGTTCCGGCTCGCCTCATCGCGGGCCGTCGCGGCGCGCGATGCAGCGGCGCGCGACTCCGCCTTCTGCGCGGCGGTCGGCGGAACCACCTCCTGCTTGTGGGCCGATGCCGAGGTCCATGTGTCATCGGGCGCCCAGGGTGTGCGCTTGCGGAGCGCGGGCGCGTCGGTCGCGTCAGCCGCAGCATTCTCGGACGGCGCCGGCGGGATGACCGGGTCCGGGATGACAGGCTCCGCGCCAGGCGGCGGCGGCACCGCGCCGAACGTGGGCGGCGGCGGCACTTCGAAGTTCTCGATGGCCGCCTCAGCATCGGGGATCGCGACCGTCTCGGGCGCGGGGACGGCGAACGGCTCTACACCAGACGCGGAGGATGGTGCGGACGGGGCCGGTGGCACCGGAGGTTCACCACCGGACACGGGCGCATCAGTCGTGGCATCCTCGCCGGGATTTTGCGGGTTCTCCGTGTTTTCGCCGCTCACGCTCTCGATACTACGTGCGGACCCGACGATGTTCGCATGGTCAGCCGCCGAACGACCCCAGGTCGGTGTTGCCGACGTCGGTGCGGTGGAAGTTCTGGAACGAACGGGATGCCGTCGGTCCGCGCTGACCCTGGTAGCGGTTGCCGTAGGGGCCGGAGCCATAAGGGTTCTCGGCGGGAGAGGTCAGGCGGAAGAAGCAGAGCTGCCCGATCTTCATCCCCGGCCAGAGCTTGATCGGCAATGTCGCGACGTTCGCGAGCTCAAGGGTGACATGCCCCGTGAACCCGGGGTCGATGAATCCTGCCGTGGAGTGCGTGATGAGGCCGAGTCGCCCGAGTGAGCTCTTGCCCTCGAGACGTGCGGCGATGTCATCAGACAGCGTGACCTGCTCGAACGTCGCGCCGAGCGCGAACTCGCCGGGGTGCAGGATGAACGGCTCATCGGGCTTGACCTCGATCAGTCGCGTGAGCTCGGGCTGATCCTCGGCGGGATCGATGAACGGGTACTTGTGGTTGTCGAAAAGCCGGAAATACCGATCCAGGCGCACGTCGATGCTGGACGGCTGGATCATCTCCGGCTCATGCGGAGCCAGGCCGATCCGGCCGGAGGCGAGTTCTGCTCTGATATCGCGGTCGCTGAGAAGCACGGGTTCAGCCTAGTCAACACGCAGTGGCGCGCCGGCTCAGCCCACCCGGGCGACGACCATGCCCCGCGCGGCCTGCGGATCATCCATCGCGACGAGGGCGTCCGCGGCGCCCTGCAGATCCACGACGTCACCGATCAGTCGTTCCGGATGCAGCCTGCCGTCACGGACCAGATCCAGCAGCGCCGGATAGTCGACAGCCGGCATGCCGTGCGAACCGATCACGCGGAGCTCCCAGGCGACGACGCGGCCCCATGGGAGCGGGGCCTCCGCGTTCTCGCCGAGCATGAGGCCGACCTGAACGTGCGTTCCTCTGCGGCGAAGGCTCCGGATCGCCGCGTGCGCGGTCGCCGCCGACCCGATCGCGTCCACTGTCACGTGAGCACCGCCCGCCGTCGCCTGCGCCACGGCATCGACGGGGTCTGACTCCCCGGAGTTCACGGTGTGCACGGCGCCGAGGGCGCTGGCACGTTCCAACGCAGCTGCTGAGACATCGACCGCGGTGACTCGAGCCCCGAGCGCCGTCGCGATCATCACGGTCGAGAGCCCGACGCCTCCGCAGCCGAACACCGCCAGTTCCGTGCCCTCACCGACCTGCCCGTGCGCGGTCACGGCGCGGAACGCCGTCGCGAAACGGCATCCGAGGGACGCTGCGGCGAGCGCGCCGACGCTGTCGGGAAGCGCGACGAGATTGACGTCAGCTGCTCTGACGACGACGTACTCCGCGAACGAGCCCGCATGAGTGAAGCCCGGTTGCGTCTGATCCGGGCAGACGTGCGCGTCGCCGGCGAGACACCAGCTGCATGTCCCGCATCCGTTGACGAACGGCGCTGTCACGCGATCGCCCAGCTCGAATCGCCGCACATTCGCACCGACCGCTGCGACGACGCCGGCGAACTCGTGACCGGGTATGTGCGGCAACGGCACCGGATCGTGCCCGCGCCAGGCGTGCCAGTCCGAGCGGCAGACGCCTGTCGCCTCCACACGCACCAGGGCGCCATCGGACGGGCACTCCGGAACGGGAACTTCACGAACCAGAGGCCGCTCACCGGAGGCCGAGTACACGACCGCACGCATGTCAGAGGGAAGCATGGTCCCATTGTCGCCCGCTGCCGTACGCGGCACCGGTGTGCATAGTGCTGAATCCAACGCCAAATTGCCGCTATCTGCATATATGCGCGTCACGGGCACGCCAGTAGCGTGGCCGCAACCCGTCCCCTTCCTCTGGAGAACCCCATGGCTCGCATGGCACACGCAGACGACTTCGCTCTGACCCGCGTTCGCCCCGAGGCGCAGAAGCACTGGTTCGGAATCGCGGTTCAGCGATTCGGACAGGTTTCGGCGCTCTCCCAGTTCCTGCTCGGCGCGACGCTCGGCTTCAGCATGACGTTCGGTGAAGCGTTCCTGGCGCTTCTGCTCGGATCGATCATCCTCGAAGTGATCATGTGCATCGTCGGCATCATCGGGCAGAAGGAGGGGCTGAACACGGCACTCCTCGCACGGTGGACCGGCTTCGGCGAGATCGGCGCGTCGCTCGTCGGCCTCGCCATCGGCATCAGCCTGATCGGCTGGTTCGGGATTCAGAGCGCCATCTCCGCGGAGTCGCTCGATGCGCTGATGCCCGGCGTCATGCCCATCTGGGTCTGGAGCCTGCTGTTCGGACTCGCGGTGACCGCGATCGTGGCATTCGGATTCAAGGGGATGCAGTGGCTCGCCAACATCACGGTGCCGCTGTTCCTCATCCTGGTCGGATGGTCCATCATCAGCGAACTCGCCGATCACGACCTCGGTGAGCTGCTCACCGGACCGGCGCCTGGACCGTCCATGAGCGTCTGGGCGGGCACCGGAATCGTCGCGGGCGGTCTGATCGTCGGCGCGATCATCACCGCCGATATGACGCGCTTCAACCGTTCGCGTGCCGACGTGATCAAGCAGACGGTGGTCGGTGTCTCGCTCGGAGAGTTCGTCATCGGCCTCGCCGGCGTGCTGCTGGCGCACGCCGCAGCATCCGGCAACATCGTCGCCATCGTCACCTCGTCGGTCGGCCTCGTCGGTCTGATCATCGTCATCACCGGCACCTTGAAGATCAACGACTGGAATCTCTACTCGTCGACGCTGGGGCTTGTGAACTTCATCTCGACGGCCTTCGGCAAGAACCTCAACCGCGTCACCACCACTATCGTGCTCGGCATCGTCGGCTCGGTGCTGGCCGCAGCCGGCATCCTCGGGCAGTTCGCGGGCTTCCTCACGATTCTCGGCGTCGCGTTCCCGCCGATCGCGGGCATCATGGTCGCCGAGTACTTCATCGTGCGCCGCTGGCGGCCCGAGCTCGACGCGACGCGGGCCAGCGGAAGGCTCCCGGAGACGGCACCTCGAATCGTGCCGGCGACCATCATCATCTGGGCGGTCTCGGCCGTGGCCGGTTACTTCATCACCTGGGGTATCCCTCCGGTGCTCTCACTGGTCCTCTCGATGGTGCTTTACGTGATCGCCGGAAAGCTCGGCTGGGTCCGCGGCGTCGGGATCGCGCAGACCGCCCAGCTCCCAGTCGACGCAGACGGCCGCCCCGGCGACGCGGTGCCCGATCGCGCCACCGGCACCACGAACTGAACCACAGCAGCAGAAAGCGAACACCCCTATGCACATCGGTATCGACGTCGGCGGAACCAACACCGACGCAGTTCTCATGGACGGCACCCGAACGCTGGCAGCCGTCAAACACGCCACCACACCGGATGTCACGAACGGAATCGTGCAGGCGATCGGAGATCTGCGAAACGGCCATCACTTCGACGGCGACCAGATCTCCGCGGTGATGATCGGCACCACGCACTTCATCAACGCACTCGTGCAGGCCAAGCGACTCGCTCCGACCGCCGCGCTCCGGCTCGGCCTTCCCGCGACGAAGGCGCTGCCTCCGCTCGTCGACTGGCCTGCGGAGCTCGTGGAGGCGATCAGCGCGCGAAGCTATCTCGCGCACGGCGGCTACGAGTTCGACGGCCGACCGATCTCCCCGCTCGATCCGGACGAGCTGCGCGCGCACGCCGCCGATATGAAGGCCAACGGCATCCGCTCCGTCGCCATCTCATCCGTCTTCAGCCCGGTCAACCACGATCTCGAGATCGAGGCCGCGCGGATAATCAGCGAGGAACTCGGACCGGATGTCGCGATCTCGCTGTCCTACGAGATCGGCCGCATCGGCCTGCTCGAGCGCGAGAACGCCACGATCATCAACGCAGCCCTGCGAGAGCTCGCGTCCGAGATCGTCGACGGACTGACCGCGGCAGTGCGCAAGCAGGGCATCGAGGCGCCGATCTTCCTGAGCCAGAACGACGGAACGCTCATGGATGAGGACTACGTGCGCCTGTACCCGGTCGCGACGTTCGCGTCAGGACCGACCAACTCCATGCGCGGCGCCGCCCTGACCAGCGGTCTCGCGACCTGCGCCGTGATCGACGTCGGCGGCACGACAGCCGACATCGGGCTGCTGATCAACGGCTTCCCCCGGGAGACCGCGAACGAGGTCAAGGTCGCCGGCATCCGCACGAACTTCCGGATGCCGGATGTGTTGTCGCTCGGCATCGGCGGCGGCAGCATCGTGAACGAGGAGACCGCCGAGGTCGGACCCGAGTCCGTCGGCTACCGCCTCATGACGGACGCGCTGGTCTTCGGCGGCTCCACGCTCACTGCGACGGACATCGCCGTCGCGGCCGGACGTGCCGACATCGGAGACGCCTCGAAGGTCGCGCACCTCGACCGCGAGTTCGTCGATCGAGTGCTCGCCCGGATCGGCGAGCGCGTGGCGGAGGCCGTCGATCGGACGCGCACCTCGCCCGAGCCGATCCCCGTCGTCGCCGTCGGCGGCGGCTCGATCCTCCTCTCCGACGAGCTGCCGATCTTCGGTGCCGTGCACCGGCCGGAGAACTATGCCGTCGCGAATGCCATCGGAGCCTCCATCGCGCAGGTCGGCGGCGAGATCGACAAGGTGTACGCGATCGAACCAGGTCGACGGGAGGAAGCCATCGCCGCGGTCCGTGCCGAAGCGATCGACAAAGCGATCGCCGCCGGCGCAGTGCCGGCATCCGTCACCATCGTCGACTTCGATGAAGTGCCCATCCCCTACCTGCCGGGCAACGCCACACGGATCCGCGTCAAGGCCGTCGGCGACCTCGAGATGGAGGAGTCGCGATGAGCTGGACCATCACCGCCGAGGACATCCCCGGACTCGCCAGGGGCGCCGCCGTGCTGGGCACAGGAGGTGGCGGCGATCCCTACATCGGTGCGCTGCTCGCTGCGCAGGCCCTCCGACAGCATGGCGATGTGACGGTGGTGTCCGTGGATGAAGTACCCGACGATGCCCTCGTGCTCACCGTCGCCATGATGGGCGCTCCAACGGTCATGGTCGAGAAGCTCCCGAGTCTCGACGAGGTCGTCGCCCCGGTGCACGCGCTCAGCGCTTCCCTCGGCCGTCCCGTCACGCACATCGCGTGCGCGGAGGTCGGCGGCGTCAACTCCACGATTCCGATCGCCGCCGCCGCGGCCCTCGGTCTTCCGCTCATCGACGCCGACGGCATGGGTCGGGCGTTCCCCGAACTGCAGATGGTGCTGCCGACGCTGTACGGCGTCGCTGCGTCTCCGCTCGCGTTCGGCGACGAGAAGGGCAACGTCGGCGTGCTGAACACTGTCGACAACAGCTGGACCGAGCGGATAGCACGAGTGGCCTGCGTCGAGATGGGCTGCTCCGTGATGATCTCAGGATTCCCGATGCTCGGATCCCAGGCCCGTGAGGCTCTCGTCGCCGGCTCGCTGACCCTCTGTCGCGAGATCGGCGACGGCATCGCCCACGCGCGTGAGACCAACACCGATCCCGTCCAGCACACCGTCCGGCTTCTCGGCGGTCTGGAGCTCTTCGCGGGCAAGGTCGTCGATGTCGAGAGAGCGACCACGACCGGCTTCGCTCGGGGGCGGGCACGGATCGAGAACCCGGACACGATGCTCGAGCTCTTCTTCCAGAACGAGCACCTCATGGCACAGCTGGACGGTCGCACTCTGGTGACGACCCCCGATCTGATCATGGTGGTCGAACACGATTCGGGTGAGCCGATCACAACCGAGGGGCTGCGTTACGGTCAACGCGTGCGGGTCATCGCTGCGCCGAGCGACGAACGCTGGCACAGTGCGGACGGGCTCGCGATGGTGGGTCCGGGCTACTTCGGCTACGACATCCCCTCCCACCGCTTCGACGGTCGTGTCGAGGGCCTGGCGGAGGAAGCGGCATGAGCTGGACGCTCACAGCTGCAGACCTGAGTGACCTCGCCCGTGGCGCCACCCTGCTGGGTACGGGTGGCGGCGGTGATCCGTACATCGGCAAGATGCTCGTCGAGCAGGTTCTCGGACAGGGCTCGATCACCGTCCTCGACCCGGATGATCTGAGTGACGAGATGTTCGTGATCCCCACCGCGCAGATGGGCGCGCCGACGGTGATGATCGAGAAGATCCCCGCGGGGTTCGAACCGACCCTGGCTCTGCGCACGCTCGAGGAGCACCTGGGGCGCCGTGCGGATGCGACCATGCCGATCGAGTGCGGCGGCATCAACTCGATGATCCCGCTGGTGGTCGCGGCGGAGACAGGATTGCCCGTCGTCGACGCCGACGGCATGGGTCGCGCCTTTCCGGAGCTTTCGATGGAGACCTTCGCGGTCTATGGGGTGCACGGTTCACCCCTCGCTCTGGCCGGGGAGCGCGGAGAACGCGTCATCATCGACACCGGCGACGACGACAAGCAGATGGAGTGGCTCGCACGCGGCATCGCCATCCGCCTGGGCGGGGTCGCTCATATCGCCGAGTACGCGATGAGCGGCGCCGAGGTCAAGCGCACCGCGGTGCCTCGAACGATCTCGATGGCGCTGGCACTGGGTCGCGCGATCCGTCTCGCACGCGAGGAGAACCGCTCGCCCTTCGAGGCCATCGCCACCACCCTTTCCACGACGCTGTACTCGCATGTCCGAGAACTGTTCGTGGGCAAGGTCTCTGATGTGGAGCGCCGCACGACGGACGGCTTCGCGAAGGGGAGCGCGGTCATCTCCGCTCTCGACCCGTCGAGCACGGATCGGATGGAGATCGCGTTTCAGAACGAGAATCTGACCGCGCATCGCAATGGCGAGCTCGTGGCCATCGTGCCGGATCTCATCTGCGTCGTCGACCACGAATCCGCTGAGCCGATCACCACGGAGGGCCTGCGGTACGGACAACGCGTCCGAGTGCTCGGCATCTCCACTCCCGAGATGATGCGCACGCCGGAGGCGCTTCGCGCATTCGGACCGGCGGCCTTCGGCCTGAGCGAATCGTTCACCCCGGTGGAAGGGCGGGCCCGAGCCTAGGCTGGACGCATGCCATCCACCCTCGAGCTCGACAGCCTCCCGGCGCTCGCGACGGGGTACGCGCTGCTCGGTTCTGGCGGCGGTGGAGCCACGCGGATGCTGGAGCTCGTGCTGAAGGATTCGCCGAACTGGCCGGTGACGCTGCACGATGTCGACGAACTCGACGAGGCATCGCCCTGCCTTGCGGCGGCCTTCGTCGGATCGACCATGCTCCTGGGCGAACGACTACCCGGATCGGACCCGTTCGCACGGCTCATCGCAGCCGTCGAACGGTGGCTGGGGCATCCTGTGCCGGTCGTATGCTCGCTCGAAGGCGGCGGGCTCAACGGTCTGGTTCCGTTCACGCTGGCCGGGGATCGCACGATCGTCGACGCCGATCTGACCGGCCGCGCCGTGCCAGGGCTCGACCAGATGTCGCTGCTGGTCGATCGAGTTCCCGGCATCGTCGTGGCCTGCGACACCGGAGCCGGCGGTGTCGCAGTGCTCCAGACCGATCGCGCTGTGGACATCGAGCGCGTCGTCCGGGCGGCTACCATTCAGGCCGGCGGGGCGGGTGGCATGGTCTTCGCCGGGTTCACCGTCGGTGCGCTGCGAGAGCACTCCATCGTCGGCAATACCGCGCGCGCACTCGAGCTGGGCTCGGCGTTCGCTTCCGCGAAGCAGTTGCCACTGCCGACGCTGGCGAGCGCACTGGACGGACAGCTGCTTGCGGAGGGCCGCATCACCGCGCTGGAGACCGACACCAGAGACGCTCACGTCACGACCATCGCAATCGACGGACGTGCTGGGGAGATCCACCGCCTCGTGGCGCGTTCGGAGAACCTCGCCTTCATGACGGACGGACGGCTGGATGCCGCGGCTCCCGATCTGATCGTCGTGCTCGACGCGATCTCGCGTGACATTCTCGAGGTCACCGACCTGTCGATGTCTCGTCACGTGGCGGTCATCAGCCTGCCCGGTCCACGATGGTGGTCTGATACCCCGAATCGGTTGCGACACGTCGTTCCCTCCACGTACGGGCTGAACGAGTTGGACGCCAACGGATGAGCGACGGACTGCTGCTGAGTGCACTGCTCGCCCACCCGGAGAACGGCGGCGTGCAGCTGATCGCCGGGCCCGAGGACGCGGAGTGGACAGGCGTCGCCGTGGAGACGGCCGAAGAGTCCCTTCCTCCCGAGGGCGCCGACCGGCTCGCTGTTCTGACCGGCCTGCCACCCGTTCGACCGTGGCAGCAGGATGCACTCATCCGCCGCATCCGGGACAGAGGCTTCCGCGCGCTCGCAATTCCTCACGCGGAAACCTTCGGCGCAGGTACTCGTGCCCTGGCCGGCAGGCTCGGGATCAGCCTGCTCCACGTCGATCGTCCGATGCTGCTCGCCAAGGCGTGCTGGCAGCTCATCGAGGCGCGGGATGCGTTGACACTGAACTACGTCCGCAAGGTCGCGCAGTCCATCGAATATCACGCTGATGGCCTGCCGGATCTGCTGCGCCATCTCTCTTCGAGTGTCGGACACGGGGTGGCGTTGATCGACGCCGAGGGCGTGCTCCTTCAAGCAGGCGGGGAACTCGACTCGGAGGTCCATGCCGCCATCGACTTCGGCCCTTGGGTGGATCTCGCGCGAGCGTCGGATCACGCCGCTGCCTCGGTGCGCGTCGACAGCCCCAGCCGGGAGGGTCTGCGGCTGGCGTTCTTCGGCGAGGGGCTGGGTGAGCGGCAGGTGAGCGCGTTGGCTGTCGCCGCCGAGGTCGCCATGCCCGCAGTGGCGGCGCGAATACTGATCGATGAGGTCGATGAGGTGAACGACGCGGCCGTGTCATCCGGCGTCCTGCGCGACTTCGTCGACCTGCGCGGTGTATCGGACCTCGACGTCGAGCGCCGCATGCTCGAGCGAGGTTGGCGCACGACCGGATATCACCTGGCGTTCCGCGTCATCGGTCGCAGCAAAGTGGACGCGCTTCAGCTGCTGCGGTTCGTGACGGGAGAGCTCGCCCGTATCGCGACCGATTCCCACGCGACCACGAGCGGCCGCGGGGTGAGTGGGTGGCTCACGTTCGCCGAGCCGCCGGCGCCCCCGCAGATCGAGCGTCACGTCGCGTCGCTGCGCGAGCTGCACAACGCCGCCCAGCGCGTGTTCAACGTCGCGACCGGCGTCGGATCGCTCGCCAGCGGAGCCCCTGGCCTCACGGCCTCCCTCAGCGAAGCATCCGACGCCTCGAAGATCGCGGCGAACCGCTCGGCGACCGGCTGGTTCGTTCGCGTCGACGGGCTGGGGCTCGAGCAGCTCCTGCTCGCCTGGACCGGCAACGACACCTTCGTGCCAGCGGCGCAGTCTCTTCTCGCCCCGCTGAGGTCGGGCGGCGGCGAGCTGTTGACGACGCTGTCGGCCTATCTCGATCACGAATCCGCCGTGGCACCGACCGCGGCCGCGCTCGGCCTTCACCGCAACACGGTCGCGACGCGCATCCAGCGGGCACAGGAGCTGCTGGGCGTCGACATGAGCGATCCCGAGGTTCGGCTCGCTGTGCACCTCGCCTGCCGGGCGGTGCGCTGAGCGATCCGCATCGCCCCTACAGCCAGATGATGCCGAGGCCCTTGTCATGCTTTGGCCATCCACGCGAGTGCAGGTAGGCTTGCCTTCACCTGTTCTTCATGAGCAAGTTCGGGACTGTAGTTCAATGGCAGAACTTCTGCTTCCCAAGCAGATAGCGCGGGTTCGATTCCCGTCAGTCCCTCCACTGCCTCCGGTCGGCTCAGTGCTCGATCTGGAAGTCGTCGGGCACCGGAGCGTCGGAGTGCCGCGCAGCCCGCGCGTCGCGCTCGAGCCCTGATCGTTGCGTCAGCACGCCGTAGAGCTCGGGGCGGCGGCCGAGAAGCCATCGGCGCCCGGTCGACAGAGGCAAGAGGTCCAGGTCGAGATCGGCGGTCACCACCGACTCGTCGGCGACCGGAGTCTCGGCGATGATGCGTCCGTACGGATCGATGATCATGGCGTTGCCCGTGCGGATCTCGTCGTCATCGGGGCCGATGCCGTTGCTGAAGAGGAGGAAGATCCCGTTGTCGTGCGCGCGCGATGGAAGCCAACGCATGAGCCAGCCACGGCCGTACGGTCCGTTGACCGCATCGCGCAACGCCTCAGGATCGTTCGCCCGGTTATGCCAGAGCTCAGACGGGATGACCTTCATGCCGTGCGGGCTGCGCGAGCTCGTGCCGCCCGTCTGATGCGGAGCGATGAGAACCTTCGCGCCCAGCAGCGTGACGGCCCTCACGTTCTCCACCAGGTTGTTGTCCCAACAGATCAGGATGGCCATCCGCACGCCCCACGGCGTATCGAACACGGTGAAGCGGTCACCGCTGGAGATCGCTGCGTGCTCGAAGGCGTGCAGTTTGCGGTGGACATGCACCGTCCCGTCGGGGAAGCACACGGCGTATGAGTTGTAGAGCGGGTCACCATCGGACTCGAGGAAGCCGGCGCCGATTCCGACTCCCAGTTCCGCCGCCAGGTCGATGAGCGCGCGCACCAACGGGCCGTCGGCGGGTTCGGCGAGTTCACGGAGGTGCTTGACGGTGGTCTTCGTGAGGTGCCAGTACGCGAGCAGGCACATCTCGGGGAAGATGACGAGCTGCGTGCCTCCCGCGACGGCCTCCTCTGCGAGACGTCGCACGGTGGCGAGATTGCCGGCTTTGTCGGACGGCACCGCCTCGAACTGCACCACGGACACCCGAAGGCCGGCAGCGGAATCGGTCATCTGGTCGTTCCTCTCGTCTGATCTCGTTTCCAGTCAAGAGGACCGCTCTCATTACTTCCAATGACCAATTGGCAAGTTCGTATAAGTTCTAGGAATGGATATTCGCCTGATGCGCGCATTCGTATCGGCTGCGGACAGGCCGACCTTCAGTGAGGCCGCCGCTGCGCTGTCGATCACGCAGCCGGCCTTCACCAAGCAGATCCAGCAGCTGGAATCCCTGGTGGGAACGCCGTTGTTCCGCAGAGGTCGTCACGGAGCCGTGCTGACGTCCGCGGGTACGGCACTCTTGGAGCACGCCCGGTCGATCGTTGAGCTCACCGATCGGTTCGACGCCAGGGCGAAGCGCATGTCGACCGGAGACGAAGGCCACTTGACCGTCGGATTCGGACTCTCGAGCATCACCGTCGCTCCCCGCGCGGTCGCGGCGTATCGTTCGAGCTCTCCTGGCGTGTCGGTGCGCCTGGAGGACATGTCCTCGTCCGCGCAGATCGAGGGCGTGCGAAGCGGGGAGCTGGACATCGCCTTCGCGCGCATGCCCGTCCCGCAGGACCTGCGCGCCGTCTCCGTGCTCTCAGATCGGCTGGCGATCGCACATCCAGAGGCATGGGAGGCGCCGCCTGACGAGCCCTCACCCGCCCGGTGGTTGCACGAGCATCCGCTCGTCCGACTGTCCTCTGGGCGCGGCCCCGGTCTGGCGGCCCAGGCAGCCCGCTATCTCGCCCATATCGGGGCTCCGTCAGACACCATCCAGGAAGCTGACGACCTGCAGACCGTTCTCGCCCTCGTAGCCGCGGGGGTCGGAGCGGCGATCGTCCCGGAGAGCGCGCGCAACATCGCCCCGGCTCGCGTGTCGATGCACCGCCTCGACGGTGAGAGCGCGAGCTGGACGGTGGGCGTGGTCTGGCGCGCCGACAACGAGACGCCCGTAGTCCGATCCTTCCTCGACGAACTCGCCCGGATCTCCGACGGCGCATCGCGCACCTAGCGTGTATCCAACGTGCCCTCCGAGCGCCGCGTCGAGCGGCACTCCCGGCCGGACGAATCGTGAGGTCCGACGTTCGAATTACCTGAGCGCAGATGACTCAGCGGCATGCGCGCCCAGACGCTGCCTGTTGCATTCGATCAGTTCCATGACATGTTGATGAGGCGTTCGAACGTGGGATAGCCGCCGCACGCGAAGGCGTTCGCCATGGGTACGTTTCCGACATCGGTAGAGGCGCGGATGTGGTCTGCCCCTGCCCCGCCGAGAACCCGAGTTCCCTCGGAGAGGATGCCGTGGATGTAGCCCCTGCCGCGATGATCGGGGAGCACGCCGATGTAGGCGATGATCGGGTGGTACGAATTCCGGGCAGGGAACACGAAGCCGACCTCGTCTCCGTCCTCATTCACGGCCACGCGCCACCACTCGCGCGGGCTCGAGTACTTCTGGAATTCGCCCTCGTACTGTGACCTCGCAACCGCGCGCGCGTCGTCGCCGGCGAGCTCCTCCACGCTGTGCGCGTCGAGGGTCCCGGATAGGACGAGCGCAGTCAGATCGAGCAGCTCGTCCTCAGAGCGGAACGGGCGAAACGACAACCGTGCGTCCGGCGGTGGGATAGGTGTGCCGGCCCGCCACTCCATACGGAGCCTCTCCACCACGACGCGGGCACCAGAGGCCTCCATCACTTCGATGAGCATCTCTGTTTCGCGGCGGGAGTCGGGATGCTCTCGCCAGTCCGCCGACAGGTAACGGGCGAACTCCGGGGGGCTGTTCAGCGTTGTGATGACCTCTCCCCGAGCGGCCTCGAGCAGAGCGGCGGCGACTCGGCGCTGCTCGTCCTCAGAGAGCGTGATATCGGTATCGAAGATGTCGAGTTGGGTGGGAGTGTCGCCACCGGGAGGACTCCACAGCGAGAGGCGACCCACGAGGCGTTCGTCCCGGGTCGCCAGCCACATCCACTCTTCGCGCCGCCGGCCCTTTTCGAGGTCATCGGCGACCTCGTGATTGAGCACATACGGAAGGCTGAGGAACAGCCCGAGGTCGTCAGCACCGCGGTAATGGCGGATTTCAAAAGTCATCGCGACCCCTCTTCGACAGCGATACCGGCACATCCGCCACTGTACGTTCGAGTCCGCCTCCGGCATAAATCGCTGGTCGCGTCCGGCCCGCGAATCAACCAGCGATACGTGCCGCCACGATCCGGGCCGTCGCCGCAGGATCCATCCGGTGCCCCACCGACTCCGACACCTGCAGGAACTCGGCATGCGGCATCATCTCGGCAAGACGCGATGCCGCGGTCACGAGAATCGGCATCGTCTCGTCCCCGCACAGAATGGTCACCGGCATCCGCACTCCGAGCATCTCGGTGGACGGCGTCGACACGCGCCTGGTCACGAGGGTGTCGTAGATCGTCGACCTTCCGAGTCGTGAGATCTGGGCGAACGCCGGCGAGGCCCGGAACTGCTCGATGAACGATTCCGGCAGACCGACGGCCTCCCGCTGGAACAGCACGACGGCCTCTTCAGGATGTCCGTCGTCGACGAACGCCTGAAGGCGATCTTCGAGATCTTCCGCGGGGTCGCCCTCACCGAATCGGAACGGCGGCTCGGAGAGGAACAGGCGAGACATCGGCACACCTTCTCCCGCCGCGTACAGCGCGAGGATCGCCCCGGACGAATGTCCGATCACGGCGGCATCGGTGCCGGATGCAGCGACGACCGCCGCCAGGTCCTCCACCTCACGCTCCGGCGCGGCCAGCGCGCTGTCTCCGCTGTCGCCGCGGGCACGACGGTCGTAGGTGATCGTCCGCAGTCCCGCTTCGGCGAAGGCGTGCGCAACCTCTGTGGCATCACGAGCGGTCGACAGAGCGCCGTTCACGATGACGACGGTCGGGCCCGCACCGACCTCGTGCATCGCGATGAGAGTTCCGTCTGCAGAGGTGGCGTGATCCATTCTTCAAGGCAACACCCGCACTGCGGGCGCGTCAAGATTCTCCAGCAATCTCGCCGCCGATCCTGATAGACCCGACCACCTCCGCCACGCTCGCGATCGACGCAATCGCGACGCTCTATCCGACTAGGTTGGGGGTTCGTGGACACGAGAGCTTGTGACGGATGGGGCAGACATGACTGATGAGCAGGCCGGCCCGGTGCCAGGGCAGCACGCGTTCTCCACAACCGACTGGGACGCCATCGCTCCGACCGTTCACCCAGGCGAATCAGGGAAGGCGCTCTGGCGCACCAAGACCATCGGAGCACTGCGCCTGCGCAAGGTGGAGTACACGCCCCGCTATCTGGCCGATCATTGGTGCTCGCGCGGGCACGTGCTGCTCGTATTGAACGGCGAGTTGCATACAGAGCTCGATGACGGCCGGGTCGTGACACTTCACGCCGGCCAGAGCTACGAAGTCGCGAACGACCAGGAAGCACATCGATCATCGACGACGACGGGCGCGACGCTCTTCATCGTCGATTGACGGCGCCTCACACTTCCCGTCCCACTGACACTCGCGGTGGGAGCAAGGCGGCGGCTTGACTTCGTTTCTGAGTACGCTCATAATTGAGTGCAACCGGAACGAGTTCGAGGAGATGGAATGATGCGCGCATTCGTGTTCGACAAGTACAAGGAGGTCGTCCACGAGGCGGACGTGCCGGAGCCGGTCGTGGGTGACCGCGACGTCTTGGTACGAGTGGATGCCGCCGGCGTGAACCAACTGGATGAGAAGATCCGCGAAGGGGAATTCAAGGCGATCCTGCCGTACAAGACTCCCCTGGTACTCGGACACGACCTCGCCGGAACCGTCATCCGCACCGGGTCGAAGGTGCAGGGCTTCACGCCCGGCGATCGCGTCTTCGGTCGGCCGCGCGACGGGCGGATCGGAACGTTCGCCGAGCGCATCGCCATCGACGAGACCGACCTCGCCCTGGCGCCGACCTCGATCAGCCCGGTGGAGGCCGCGTCCTTGCCGCTGGTCGCGCTGACCGCATGGCAGGCGCTCGTCGTCCGGGGCAAGGTACAACAAGGTCAGAAGGTACTCATCCACGCAGGTGCCGGCGGCGTGGGATCGATCACGATCCAGCTCGCCAAGCACCTCGGAGCGTACGTCGCCACAACCGCTTCCGGCAAGAACGCGGACTTCGTCCGCGACCTGGGCGCGGACGTGGTGATCGACTACCGCAGCCAGGACTTCGAGAAGGAGCTCTCCGGCTACGACCTGGTGCTGGACAGTCTCGGCGGTGCGAACCTCGAGAAGTCGCTGCGTATCCTGCGTCCTGGCGGCACGGCGATCGGGATCTCCGGCCCGCCCGACCCTGCATTCGCGAAGAAGGCCGGCATGAACCCGGTGCTGCGACTGGCGGTCACCGCATTGAGCGGCAAGATCCGCCGACAGGCGAAAAAGCTCGGAGTGACCTACGAGTTCCTCTTCATGAGCGCGAACGGACACCAGCTCCGCAAGATCGCGGCCCTCGTCGAGGATGGCACCCTCCGCCCGGTGGTCGGCAAGACGTTCACGTTCGACGAGACCCCGGATGCCCTCGATTCCCTGGCCAAGGGCGGCATCAACGGCAAGACCGTCATCACCGGCGCCTGACACGAACCACGAAGGAGTCACCATCATGAACGCCACCCACGAGCCGGTCATCGCCTCATACGCGAAGGCCCCGGCCAAGACCATCGCCGCCGCCGGCATCGACTTCGCCTACCGCGAGCTCGGGCCGAAGGGCGATATCCCGGTCGTCTTCTTCGTGCACCTCGCCGCGACCCTCGACAACTGGGACCCGCGCATCATCGACGCCATCGCGAGCACACGCCACGTGATCACGTTCGATCAGCGCGGCGTCGGAGGATCCTCCGGCACCGTACCCGATACTCTGGAGGCGGCCGCAGACGACGCTTACTCCTTCATCACAGCCCTCGGCTTCGACAAGATCGACGTCTTCTCCTTCTCCATGGGAGGGATGATCGCGCAGGATCTCGTCGTCAAGCATCCGCATCTGGTCCGCAAGCTCGTGCTGACCGGCACCGGCCCGCGCGGTGGGAAAGACATGGACAAGGTCGTGGCCGTCACATACTGGGACATCCTCCGTTCTGTGGTCGCACGTTCGGATCCGAAGGAGTTCCTCTTCTTCAACCGCGACAGGGCGGGCAAGCAGGCAGGCAAGGCGTTCGTGGAACGGCTCAAGGAACGGACCATCGACCGCGATGCACCGATCGGCAACAAGGCGTTCGGCACTCAGCTGAAGGCCATCCAGCGGTACGGCCGCTCTGCGTCGTCCGACCTTTCGATCATCACCCAGCCGACGCTGATCGCCAACGGGGACAACGACCGCATGGTTCCTTCGATCCTCTCGTCCGACCTGCACCGGCGCATCAAGGACTCCGAGCTGATCATCTACCCGAACTCAGGCCACGGCGGCATCTTCCAGTACTGGGAGGAGTTCGCTCCGGTCGCCGCGAAGTTCCTCGCCCCGTGACCTGCGGGGGCCACCGCTGACCGCAAGAAGGACGAGGTTCGACGCGCCGCGACGCGGCCATGCCTACGAGGCAGCGTCCAGCTGGATGATCAGACAGGTGCTGGATGCTGTCGCAAGCACGCGACCTTCACTGTCACGGATGTCGGCTTCGGCGAACGAGGCGCTGCGTCCGCGGCGAGTCACCCATCCGTGCGCTGTCACCTGTCCGGTGTCGGCGGTGATCGGGCGGAGGAACGACACCTTGATCTCGAGGCTCGTGTAGCCGACGCCGGCGGGCAGCGTCGTGTGCACGGCGCATCCGCACACCGAATCGAGCACGGTGGCGAAGAACCCGCCGTGCACCGAGCCGATCGGGTTGTAGTGCGACTCGTCGGGCACCGCCGTCATCACGACATCCCCGTCATCGATCGTGACGAAGTCGAGGCCGATGTGGCTGCTGATCGGCGGCGGCGGGGTGTCACCTGCCGCGACTGCGCGCAACTGCTCCAGCCCTGTGCGGGCGAACAGGGCTCGTTTGTCGCGCCCAGGCACTTCGTAGTGGAGAGTGCGCGAGCGGGTCGACGGAGCGCCCAGGTTCTGATTCGTCATGAGCGTCCTGAGGGAAGAATCGCGGCGACCTGCGAGCGGATGCTCGCAAGGATCTCCTGGTTGCTCGAGCCGGCATTCACGCTCGCGGCCATCTCCAGGAACATGATCGCCGAGACCACCCGCGCGATCGTCGACGCCGCGGGCGCGTCGAGCCCCGCCCGATCGATCAGCGTGGCCGCAATGGCCGCCTCGGTCTGCCCCACGATGGACAGCGCTTCGGCGTGATGCGGCTCGCTCGGGTCGCCGAAGACCATCTCACGAAGATACGTGCGCCCGTTGTCGACCTGAGTGCGGTTGCATTCGACGACCGGTGCGACCAGCGCCAGAACTCCGGCGAGCACATCCGGTGCATCAGCCGCCGCGGAGCGGCCTCGTTCCAGCGCGGTGGCATAGCGGGCATTCTGCACCAGCAGCAACAGCTCACCCTTGGTCTTCGCATACAGGAACAGCGTGCCGGTGCCGATGTCCGCAGCATCCGCTATCTGCTGAGTGGTGACATCATCGACGCCATGCTTGGCGAAGAGCTCTGTCGCGGCTGCGGTGATGCGGTCGAGCTTGGCCTGCTTGTTCCGCTCGCGTCGCCCGAGCTGCTGTGACGCCACCTGCATTTTGCTCCTCCTGGAATAACTCATGACTGGCCTCAGTT